>CAZRBW010000031.1:0-32999 GCA_964598395.1 uncultured Roseivirgaceae bacterium | reverse complement strand
GCTTCTTTTTGTCTAGACTTTTTTGGTTACGTTTTGTGGCAATGACAAAAAGTAAGAAGAAAACTTCCAAATAGTATTGAAAATCAATGATTTAAGCAGATAATTTATCTGCTATTTGTATTAAAAAGTATTTCAAATCATTAGTATAACTTTATAAGCAAGGCTATTCCTTACCTTTCATTGGACACAAAAAACAATAGGTCAAAGCCAAATATAATTTCTGCGTTAACAGAAACACTATGGAAAGTTTTAAATAAAGTAAGCTACCATTTTAGAAAGCAAATTTCCAAAGAAAATTACCTATCGGTTTTTCATTTTTTGTGTAAATATCGATTTGTTGTTGGCTAATTTTAATCTTGCATAGCTTATAAAAAAAATCAAGCCTCAATTATTTGTACTTTTGCTAAATGCAGAAACGATGGAATTATAATGTCAGACCCGAACCAGAAGCTATTGAAGCTTTATGCACTAGTTTGGGTGTGAGCAAGGATATTTCCCTATTGCTTTTGCAAAGAGGCATAAACACCTATGAGGAGGCGCTATATTTTTTCCGCCCTTCCTTAGGCAATCTTTATGATCCATTCCGCATGAAGGATATGGACAAAGCCGTAAATCGCCTGTTGGCTGCCATGGCAAATCGAGAGAAAATCTTGATTTATGGCGATTATGATGTGGATGGTACTACAGCTGTAAGTCTTTTCTTTTCTTTCCTGAGCCGCAGATATTCATTGCTAGATTACTATATTCCAGATAGATATGCCGAAGGCTATGGCATTTCAAGTCAGGGTATAGAATATGCGCATGCAAATGGATTTAGCTTGATTATAAGTTTAGATTGCGGAATAAAGGCAGTGGAAAAAGTAGCTGATGCAACAAAACTGGGAGTAGATTTTATCATTTGCGATCACCATAGACCGGGAGCAGTAATTCCTCCCGCTGTAGCTGTGCTAGATCCAAAGCGGGAGGATTGTGCTTATCCATTCAAGGAGCTTTCGGGATGTGGAGTAGGTTTTAAATTTCTGCAAGCCTTAAGCATGCATCAAGGCTGGCCAATGGAAGAGCTCTATGAGTTTTTAGATTTGTTAGTCGTAAGTATAGCAGCGGATATAGTACCCATAGAAGATGAAAACCGTGTTTTTGCCTATTTCGGATTAGAGAAGTTAAACACCGACCCAAGACCTGGCTTACGAGCTTTGATGGATATTTCGGCTTTACGTGGCGAATTGGATGTGTCCAAAATCGTATTTACCATTGGCCCGAGAATAAATGCAGCAGGTAGAATTGCTCATGCACGCGCTTCAGTGGATTTGCTAGTGACCGAAGACGAAACGATGGCGCGAGACTTGGCCGCATTGATCAACGAAAACAATGAGGCACGAAGAGGTTTTGATGCAAACATCACCAAAGAGGCTTTGGATATGATAGAAGGTGATGAGCATTTGATGCAAGCCAAGAGTACCGTTCTATTCAAAAACAGTTGGCATAAAGGCGTAATCGGTATTGTTGCCTCCCGCTGTATCGATAGATTCTATAGGCCTACCATCATATTGACCGAAAGTAATAATATGGCAACTGGCTCGGCGCGTTCTGTTCCTGGTTTTGATGTATATAATGCCATAGAAGAATGTTCCGATTTGCTAGAGCAATTTGGTGGACACCGATATGCAGCAGGTCTTACTTTAGAGCTGGAAAATATCGAGGCTTTCCGAAGTAAATTTGAGGAAGTAGTAAGTCGCCAAATTACAGATGAAATGTTGATTCCCGTGGTAAATGTTGATCATGAAATTCCATTAAAGCGAATTAATGATAAGTTTTACCGAATTTTAAATCAGATGGCGCCTTTTGGTCCCGGTAATATGATGCCTGTTTTTACATCATCTGGTATTCGTGCCAAAGCAGATAGCTTACGAGTGATGAAGGAAGAGCATATCAAATTTATAGCCACCGAAGAGGGAAGCGATGCAGAGATCACGGTGATAGGATTTGGCTTTGCCGCCTACGCCGAAATGATAAAAAGCGGAATGCAGCTTAGTATGGCCTACAATTTGGAAGAGAACGAGTTTCGAGGAACCACCACACTTCAAGCCATGCTGAAGGATATCAAATTTGAATAGATGATAAAATTAAGAGCTGAGAATTTAATCAAAAAG
Source organism: uncultured Roseivirgaceae bacterium (assembly GCA_964598395.1). GTDB lineage: Bacteria > Bacteroidota > Bacteroidia > Cytophagales > Cyclobacteriaceae > CAXBDP01. The sequence goes on along the minus strand of CAZRBW010000031.1, from coordinate 30,849 downwards.
TATAAAGGCAAGCCCGTTGTCAATAATATCTCTGTAGAAGTAGGTCAGGGGGAAATTGTGGGATTGCTTGGCCCGAATGGAGCGGGTAAAACCACCACATTTTACATGATTGTGGGTTTGATAAAGCCTAACGACGGCAAAATATTCCTTGATAATGAAGAAATTACAGGATTGCCTATGTATAGACGGGCAAAACTGGGAATCGGCTATTTAGCTCAAGAAGCCTCGGTATTTAGAAAGTTATCTGTAGAAGATAATATCATGGCAGTACTTGAAATGACTAAAATGCCCAAAAATGAGAGGAAGGAGCGGGTGGAAAATTTGCTTGAAGAGTTTAGCCTAACCCATGTGCGCAAAAATTTGGGTATGGTACTTTCGGGCGGTGAGCGACGTAGAACAGAGATAGCTCGTGCATTGGCTGTGGATCCAAAATTTGTATTGCTAGATGAGCCTTTTGCTGGAGTAGATCCAATAGCCGTGGAAGAGATTCAAACCATAGTAGGTCAGCTGAAGCAAAAGAATATCGGCATACTTATTACCGATCACAATGTAAACGAAACCCTTTCCATTACCGACAGGGCTTATTTGATGTTCGAAGGAAATTTACTAAAAGCAGGAACTGCTGAAGAATTAGCAGCGGATGAACAAGTAAGAAGAGTATATTTAGGCAAACATTTCGAACTGAAAAGAAAACTATAAAAAGTCGCCACAAATGGAAATACTTAATTCCATAATTACTTGGGCAATGAAGCGCAGGATTGATCAGATCAATCATTTTAAAAACAATCCTATAGAAGTGCAGGAAGGTATTCTCAATAACCTTTTGCTTACGGCTAGAAACACTGAATATGGGCGAAAGTATGGATTTTCTTATATTAGAAACAGACAAGAATTCACCCAGCAGGTACCTATTGTAAATTACGAAGAGCTTTTCCCTTATATTGAAAGATTAATGAAAGGAGAACAAAAGCTCCTTTGGCCTACAGAAGTTAAGTGGTTTGCAAAGTCATCGGGAACCACAAATGCTCGAAGTAAATTTATTCCAGTTACCACATCAGCTTTGGAAGATTGTCACTTCAAAGGAGGGAAAGATTTACTTTCTATCTATGTGAATAATTATCCAGAAACGAAGCTATTTGCAGGCAAGGGTTTAGGAATCGGCGGCAGTCATCAAATCAATCAGTTCGACAAACAAGGTGAATCCTATTATGGAGATGTGTCGGCAGTGATAATGCAGAACTTACCATTTTGGGTACAAATCACTCGCACGCCAAGTTTGGATGTAGCGCTAATGGATGAGTGGGAAAGCAAAATCGATAAAATGGCGCAAATTACTTCCAAAGAGAATGTGACCAATTTGGCTGGAGTACCTACCTGGACTATTATTTTGCTTGAGCGAATTCTGGAATTGACAGGCAAATCCCACATTCATGAGGTTTGGCCAAATTTAGAGGTATTTGTGCATGGCGCTGTGGCTTTTGGGCCATACAAAAGCGTTTTCAAAAAATTAATCCCTTCCACCAAAATGCGTTATTTGGAAACATACAATGCATCAGAAGGATTTTTTGGTATTCAAGATCAACCTAATTCAGACGAAATGCTCTTGATGCTGGACTATGGAATTTTTTATGAATTCATGCCAGCAGAAGAAAATGGAAGTGACAACCCAAAAGTAATTGCGTTGCACGAAGTTGAGATTGGCAAAAACTACGCAATGCTTATTAGTACCAATGCTGGGCTTTGGCGGTACTCAATCGGAGATACAATAAAGTTTACCTCATTAGAGCCTTTCAGAATCAAAATATCAGGTCGCACTAAGCATTTCATGAATGCCTTTGGTGAGGAGGTGATTGTGGAAAATGCAGAGCAAGCAGTAACCCACGCTGCTACGGAAACCAAGGCAAGCATAGCTAACTTTACCGCAGCGCCAAAGTATTTTTCGGAAGGTAAAAGAGCTAGCCATGAATGGGTAATAGAATTTGATCAGCAACCTGAGGACTTAGACTTATTCACTCGCTTGATGGATCAGAAGCTCAGAGAAATTAACTCTGACTATGATGCTAAGCGCTACAAAGATATTGCCTTAGAAATGCCAAAAGTATATATGGCACCAGAGGGCACATTTTATAAATGGATGAAAAGTAGAGGAAAATTAGGTGGGCAGAATAAAGTACCTAGGCTGAGTAATAATAGAGATTATATTGATGATTTATTAGTAATGCTTGAGTAGGGTGGCACTACTTTGAATTTCCTTCGTTCTAAATGCTTATTTATAAGGCAAATCTCTAAAACTTTCATCAGCTATATTGGGAAGATTAAAATCTATCCTTAACTTTGCATCCCAATTTGAAATCAAAGGAAAGAAATGATTATAGTTAACGTAAAAGAAAACGAGTCTATAGATAAGGCTCTTAAGCGTTTCAAAAAGAAATTCGAGCGTACAGGTGTTTTGAAAGAACTTCGCAGCAGAATGCAGTTCGAAAAACCTTCTGTAGTAAGAAGACACGAGAAAATTCGTGCTGCTTACCGTCAGAAAATGCAGGACGCAGATAATATTTAATTAAGAACAGGTATTCTCAACGATTTTCGCTAAGTTGAAGCTAAATAGTTTCGACCGATGATAAAATCGTTTTTACAGTTTTTAGAATTTGAGAAAAGGTATAGTAAGCACACTATTGTGGCTTATGAAAACGACTTAGCTCAATTTACTGAACACCTGTCAAATGATCATATTAATACCCAAGCCGCAGATGCTGACTTTAGCATTTTGAGGTCTTGGGTTGTTTTTTTGATGGAGCAAGGTATTACCTCTCGCTCCGTCAACCGGAAAATCGCGACACTACATTCCTTTTTCAATTATCTCCAAAAGGAAAATTATCGCTCAGATAATCCTGCCCTTCGATTGAAAAGCCTAAAGACAGGGAAGAAATTGCCCGACTTTTTGCGAGAGCAAGAGTTGAATCAATTTCTTGATGAAGTAAATTTCCCTCAAAACTATGAAGGCTATCGCGACCGACTCATTTTAGAGTTATTTTATGGTACAGGTATTCGTCTTTCAGAACTGCTAAATTTGAAGGATGAGGATGTAAATTTGTTTGCCAACACATTGAAAGTGACCGGTAAGCGCAACAAGCAAAGAATAATTCCCATTTTGCCTCAACTTATCGAATTAATTAAAACCTATACCATTGAAAAAAAACTTGCCTTTAATGGCAAAGATTTAGCTTGGTTTTTCGTAAATAGTAAGGGCGAGCAAGCCTATCCGGTGATGATCCAAAGGATAGTTCGCAAATATATTCAGAGAGGAAATTCTAGTCCACATTTATTAAGACATACCTATGCAACACATCTACTAAATCATGGCGCAGATATCAATGCCATAAAGGATCTATTGGGACATGCCAATCTTGCTGCCACTCAGGTGTATACACACAATAGCATGGAAAAGCTAAAAGCAGTATTTGAAAAGGCTCACCCAAAAGCTTAATGAATTTTTAAACACAAAAACTAATGATTATGAAGCTGCAAATTCACTCTATCCGTTTTGACGCCGACGTCAAATTACTGGACTTTATTCAGAAGAAAGCAGATAAGCTTGAAACCTTTTATGATAGAATTATCGATGGAGAGGTTTTTTTGAAACTTGATAAAAGTGATGTCAACGAAAATAAAATCACTGAAATAAAATTGAACATTCCTGGAAAGCAATTATTTGCTGGAGGGAGGTCAGCCTCATTTGAAGCAGCTACAGACGATGCAATAGAAGCACTCAGACGACAAATCAAAAAGCATAAAGAGAAAGTAATTGCACATTAATTGCAATAAATGGATAAATAAAAAGGGCTTCGAATTTTCGAAGCCCTTTTTATTTATAAGCCAAATGCTTTTTTCAGCTGATCTGTGTAATCTTCCTTCTCCCAAGGGAAAAGCTCCACTTTCATGGTTTTGATTTTTCCAGATCCGTCCTTAAATGATTTCTCCACAATCGCTGGCTTTCTGCCCATGTGGCCGTAAGCAGCTGTTTCAGCATATATCGGAGTTCTCAACTTAAATCTGTTTTCGATAGCAAATGGACGCATATCGAATATCTCCTTTATTTTAGCAGAGATTTCTCCATCGGTCATTTTCACTTTGGCGGATTTGTTGGTGTTCACAAATAAACTTACAGGCTGGGCTACACCAATGGCATAAGCTACTTGTACAGTTACCTCATCGCAAATGCCCGCAGCTACCATATTTTTAGCAATATGGCGAGTAGCATATGCTGCCGAGCGATCTACTTTTGATGGATCCTTTCCACTAAATGCGCCACCACCGTGAGCGCCTTTACCGCCATATGTATCTACAATGATTTTACGACCTGTCAAACCAGTATCGCCATGTGGCCCACCAATTACGAATTTGCCAGTTGGGTTTACCAATAATTGCACATCATCGCCAAATAGCCTTTTTACGCGCTGTGGCAATAGTTTTTTCACTCTAGGCAATAACACTTGCTCCACATCTCTTTTAATAACCGCCAACATTTCTGCTTCAGCGACTTCTTTTGTCTTATTTCCATTAGGCAAAACAAACTCATCATGCTGTGTGGAAATTACAATTGTATCAATTCTTAGTGGTTTGCCTTTATCGCTATATTCAATAGTTACTTGGCTTTTTGAATCTGGGCGGAGGTATTTCATTTTCTTACCTTCCTTACGAAGGGCAGCCAATTCCGAAAGCAACAAATGAGAAAGCTCCAATGGAAGCGGCATGTAATTGTCTGTTTCTCTGCATGCATAGCCGAACATCATTCCTTGGTCACCTGCACCCTGGTCTTCGATATTCGCTCTTTCTACACCCTGGTTTATATCTGGACTTTGCTCATGGATGGCCGACAGCACACCGCATGAATTAGCCTCAAACATATATTCACTTTTAGTATATCCAATCTTACGAATTACCTCTCTTGCAATTTCCTGCACATCCAAATAGGTATTGGATTTTACTTCGCCTGCAAGAATTACTTGACCAGTTGTTACGAGTGTTTCGCAAGCAACTTTAGAGTCTTTATCAAAAGCTAAAAAATGATCAATTAATGAATCAGAAATCTGATCGGCAACTTTATCCGGATGGCCTTCTGATACGGATTCTGATGTAAATAAATATGACATTATGAATTAGTTAAGTTTCAAAGATAGAATTGTATAAAGGGTCAAAAATAGAAGAATTTTGAAAAAGGAAAAAGCTTCTTTTTGTTATTCACAAAATAGGAGAAAAACCGCCGGTATTTTATGCAAATCTGGTTTTTCCTTTTTCCATGAAGAAAGCGGGAGGGTACGAATATATTCACCTTCGCCTGTGATATCAGCGGCTATGCACAATTGGGTATTTCCTCTGCAGCTACTTAGCAGGCTTTCAAGCATACTATTATTTCGATAAGGAGTTTCCATAAATATTTGTGTTTCCTTTTGGCGGAAAGATTGTTCCTCCATTTGCTTTAAGTAAGTATTCCGCTCACGCTTATCAATGGGAATATAGCCATGGAAGGCAAATGACTGTCCGCTAAAGCCAGAAGCCATTAATGCTAGCAAAAAGGAAGATGGCCCAACAAGTGGAATTACCGTGAAGCCCATTTTATGAGCAAATGCCACAGCCATACTGCCAGGATCAGCCACTCCAGGGCAGCCCGCATCGGATATTACGCCCACATCATGACCATCGCTTAGTGGCGATAGCAATTCTCCAATGGACTCCGCAGAAGTATTTTTATCCAATTGCTGAACATGCAGTTCTTGTATAGGAACAGGCATTTGCAATTTGCTGAGAAATCGTCTTCCCTCCCGCGGATTTTCCATGAGGAAATACCGAAGATTACGGCAGCTGTCGATAGTGCCGTTTGGAATGGTTTTATCAATCTCTCCTACCGAAAGTAAGGAAGGAATTAAAAATAGACGTCCTTTTTGTGTTTCAGCTTTAGTCAAAATCTAAATTTATTTGTGAAGGTAGATAATGAATTAGCAAATACGCTATTTAACGAAGTCCATTACAATTTTGTAAAACTCCTCAGGCTTCTCGGCATGTAGCCAATGGCCAGCATTCTCGATAGTTTTGAGTTCTGCTTTAGGGAATTTTTCTTTGAGAGCATCCCAGTTTTCATCTTTTATGTAATTGCTGTTTGCTCCTCGGATAAATAAAGTGGGCAAATCCACACTTTGGCCTTTTCCAATTTCAATTCCCACTTTTTCTATGTCTCTGGTAATTACCGATAGGTTCATCTTCCATGAAAATCCATCAGAGGTTCTGTCCAGATTTTTGAGTAGAAACTGGCGAATTCCAAACTCATCCACATATTTGGCGAGTTCATCATCGGCATCTTTGCGTGAATTTATTTTATCTATTGGGAGTGCATTTAGGCCTGCTAGAATCTGCTCATGTTGTACGTGATAGGCTTTGGCGTCAATATCTGCTACTATCAGTTTTTCGATACTTTCGGGAGAGTTCAATGCGAGGTTCATTGCGACTTTGCCTCCCATCGAATGGCCTAATAATATCGGCTTTTTGATTCCTTCTGAATCGAAAAGCTCCAATACATCCTCCATCATAGCATCGTAAGTGAACTCCTCCGAATGAGGCGAAAGCCCATGATTGCGCAAATCCACTAGGTAAACTGTGAAGTTTTCTGAAAACTGTCGGCCAAGCGTAATCCAATTATCTAAAGTGCCAAGCAAGCCATGCAAAATGACCATGGGCTGGCCAGAGCCTAATTTCTTAAAGTTGAGTTCCATTCTTAATCTGATTCAAGTAAAGTCCTATCGTATTTTCAAGCCCATAGTAAATTGCGTCACAAATAAGTGCGTGGCCAATGGAAACTTCATCTACATTGGGCACCATCTTTATGAAATAGGCTAGGTTTTCTAAGCTCAAATCGTGGCCTGCATTTACCCCTAAGCCAATTTCTGTGGCCTTCTGGGCGGCAAGTGTATAAGGTCTTACTGCAGCTTCTTTATCAATAGTATATTGGCTTGCATAAGGTTCGGTATATAGCTCGATGCGATCGGCTCCAATTGCTTTGGCGCCTTCTACCATTTCGATGGTAGGATCCACAAATACGCTTACTCGAGTGCCCAAGCCTTTTAGCCTCTCGATAACATCTTTCAAAAAATCCTTATTTCTCACGGTATCCCACCCCGCATTGGAAGTAAGTACATCTGGGCCGTCTGGAACGAGGGTCGCTTGCGCAGGTTTGGCAATTTCTACCAACTCGAAAAAACGCTCATCAGGATAGCCTTCAATGTTAAATTCTGTAGTCACTCTATCTTTGAGAGCAATCACATCGGAGTATCTGATATGTCTTTCGTCAGGCCTTGGATGCACGGTAATTCCCTCCGCACCGTAAGCTTCACAATCCATGGCGGTTTTTAGTACATCTGGATTATTGCCACCTCTCGCATTTCTCAGAGTAGCTATTTTATTGATATTGACGCTTAATCGTGTCATTTCTAAAAATTTATCGTTATTTACAACACCTTAATATATAGAATTACCAAACAGAAATTCATTGAACTGTAACCCAAAAATGATGGTATCAATTCCTTTTCTTAATTTTGAATCGAAATTATAAAAAATAATCGTACAGATATGAGCTTAAAGCAAACAATAGATGGAGACATCAAAAAGGCGATGTTGGCAAAAGAGAAGGATGAGTTGCGTGCATTGCGCGCTATCAAATCGATGATATTACTTGCCGAAACAGAGACTGGAGCCAAAGAAGAATTAGAAGAGGCTGATGAGTTGAAATTGCTAAGCAAGGCTGTAAAGCAAAGAAAAGAATCTGCTGAAACCTACAAAGCTCAAGGGCGGGAGGATTTGGCTGCAGTAGAAGAAGGTGAGATTGAAGTGATTAACCGTTACCTGCCAAAAATGCTTACAGAAGCAGAATTAGAAGCCGAGGTTGACGCAATAATACAAGAAACGGGAGCCTCAGGGATGAAGGATATGGGCAAAGTAATGGGTATTGCTAGCCAAAAACTTGCTGGTAAAGCAGATGGAAAAGCAATTTCTGTATTGGTGAAAAGCAAACTCACCTAGTTTCAAATGGCACTTGTTGATATCATATTGGTAATAGTGCTGATCCTCGGTATTTCATCAGGGTACCGTACAGGCTTTGTGAAAGGTCTGTTAGATGTACTTGGAATAATAATCGGTGTGGTCGCTGCGCTTACTTTATCCAATGGTTTAGTAGGACTTCTTATGTCGATGGGAGTGAGCGAATCGGAATATTTGCCAATAATTATAGCCCTAATTATTTTTATTGTAGTGATGGTTGTGTTTTCAATGGTTGCTGAATTCTTGAGAACGATATTGAAAGCTTTGTTTCTAAAGAAAGTAGATGGTATTGCTGGAGCTGCTTTGGGTCTTATTAAAATTACGCTATTTATTTCTGTATTCTTTTGGGTTTCAAGCCAGTTTGGATTTTTGACAGAAGAGCGGGAGGAATCCAAAGTATTAAAGGTTATACAGCCGTATTCCGAAAATGCATATTCCTATATGGTTAGCCATTTCTCAATTGTCGAAAACTTTGATACCATGCTAAGAGCCTTGCTCGATGGCACCTAAAATTGTTCTTATTGATAATTATGATTCCTTCACCTGGAATCTGGTTGATTATTTTTACCGGTGTGGAGTGCAATTACAAGTAGTCCGGAACGATACAACGCTAGACCAATTGAAGCAATTACAAGTAGATGCGTTAGTATTGTCGCCAGGGCCAGAGAGCCCTCAGAAGGCAGGAAATCTCATGCAATTTGTTGAGCATTTTCATGATAAGCTTCCAATGTTTGGAATTTGCCTAGGTCATCAGGCCATCGGTGAATTTTTTGGTGCTAAGTTGAAAAAAGGGCTAAAACCAATGCATGGTAAAATTTCTACCATCCAGATTTTGGAGAAGGAGGGATTATATAAGGACCTGCCGAATCACTTTGATGTGGTTCGCTACCATTCGCTTGTATTAGATAATTTACCAGCTGATCTTGTGCAAACTGCTATAAGTCACGAAGCTGAGTTGATGTCGATGCGGCATGTTAGTTTGCCAATATGTGGTGTTCAATACCATCCAGAAGCCGTGCTTACCCAAAATGGTTTAGCTTTGATTAAAAACTGGCTTGATGATATCTTGCTGTCTTAAATAGATTTTGAGTATATTGCTTTAAAGCTTTATTTATATGACCTTAAAAATTAAACATAAAGGAAAATTTGACTTCATCGATGAAGGTGAAGGTGAGATTTTGCTATTATTACACGGCTTATTTGGTGCCTTAAGTAATTGGGAGGGAGTAGTAAACAAATTTTCTAAAACGCATCGGGTAATTATCCCTATGCTACCGATTTATGAAATGCCTCTACGCAAAGCAGGATTGGATAATCTTGAAGAGTTTGTTCATGAATTTGTAATGGAACAAAATCTTGATCAGATAACACTAATGGGCAATTCACTAGGTGGGCATATCGCTTTGATGTACACACTTAGTCATCCTGAAAAGGTAAAGAATCTGGTGTTAACAGGCTCTTCTGGCCTTTTCGAAAATTCCATGGGAGGATCTTTCCCACGCAGAGGAAGCTACGATTATATAAAGGATAGGGTAGAATACACTTTCTATGATCCAAAAATCATTTCGAAGGAATTTGTGGATGAGATTTTTGAAATCACTACGAGTATTCCAAAATGCTTAAGAATAGTTGCAATAGCTAAGTCTGCTCAAAGACATAATATGGCGGAGGAGATTGTGAAAATTGATAAACCAACCTTATTAGTATGGGGACTGAATGATACCATTACCCCGCCTTTAGTAGGATACGAATTCAATAGATTAATCAAAAATTCTAAACTTAGGTTTATAGATAAGTGTTGTCATGCACCAATGATGGAACAACCTGAAAAATTCAATGAATTATTGGAGGCTTTTTTACTAGAAGAACACGTAACTGTATGATTGCAGGAGAGCTTGTAAACCAAATGATTCCGCCTCTGAAGCCGACTGATCTTGCCTCAAAGGCGATTTCTTGGATGGAAGAAATGCGCATTTCCGAAATCCCTGTTTTGGAAGATGGAAAGTTCATAGGTTTTATAAGTGAAGACATTATCTTCGAATCCAATAATGCTGAATTGGAAATCAAGAATTTTCCGTTGATAGGGAAAGATTGCTGGGTGAAAGATGATGTCCATTTTTATAATGTGCTAAAAATGGCCTCTGAACATCATGTAAAAATGGTGGCAGTACTGAACAATCTCAACGAATACGATGGAGTAATTACTATTGAAGATACCATTACGGCATTTGCTCAAACTGCTTCTGTGCAAAGTCCTGGTGCCATTATAGTACTTTCAATGAATCAGATAGACTACTCATTATCTGCAATTAGCCGATTGATTGAAGAGAATGAAGCTAAAATTTTGAGTTGTTGTGTTACAGATGACCATCTTGATGCTTCAAAAATCAAACTAACGCTCAAGATTAATAAGTCCAACTTATCTCATATAATTGCGACATTGGAGCGATTTGGTTACAAAATCATTGGGCGCTTTCAAGATGCTGTTACCGAATCTGACGATAAAAATCGATGGGATTTGTTAATGAAATACTTAAGCATTTGACGCTTATCAACCTCCCGCCACAAAACCACCAAGCTAACTAATTATAAATGAAAATTGCAATTCATGGCAGAAGTTTGAAAAGCGAATCGCTGAATTACGTTCAGGGTCTTTTTAATGAACTGCATCAACGCAAAGTTCAGATTTTAATAAGTGAATCTTTTCACGAACAGTTACTTGGTCATGAGGACCTTAATATTGGTGATGCCAAGATTTACCATGATAGTAATGATCTACATAAAGTTTCTTTCTTTTTCAGCCTTGGTGGCGATGGTACTTTGCTCGATTCTATTACCCATGTACGTGAGTTAGAAATTCCTATCGTGGGAATAAATACCGGTCGCCTTGGATTTTTAGCAACTACTCCACGCGATCAAGCCAATAAAGCAATTAATGATTTATTTAACAACGCCTACAGCATCGACAAGCGAGCGTTAATAAAGTTGGAATCAGATAGAGAGCTTTTTGGCGGGATTAATTTCGGTCTAAACGAAGTAACGATATTGAAAACGGATACTTCATCGATGATCACAGTGCATACATATATCAATGGAGAGTATCTTAATTCATATTGGGCTGATGGCCTTATCATCGCTACACCAACTGGCTCTACTGGATATAGTCTAAGTTGTGGTGGGCCATTAGTTTTGCCTCAGTCTAGCAATTTTGTGATCACACCAGTAAGTCCGCATAATTTAACAGTGCGCCCGATGGTTGTGTCTGATGCCAGTGTCATTTCTTTTGAAGTAGAATGCAGAGTAGGGAATGCAATGATTTCTGTAGATTCGCGTTCGCAAGTAGTTGATATAAGTACTCCTTTGGCTGTGCGAAAAGAAAATTTCTCCGCGAAACTGGTAAAATTTGATGGATATAGCTTCTTCGATACCCTTAGACAAAAATTAAATTGGGGACTAGACGCCAGAAATTAAGGCTATCTTATATAATAAAATTGAGTTTAGCGTTTAGATGCAAATGATTTTTTTGAAACAACTATTTTCCGCTCGAATACTTCCCTATTTAATTTCATTAGCCTTCGGGATATTGTGCTCTGCCTCTGTGCAAGGCCAAGATTCTGCTATTGGCTTTGGGCTAGGCGGCATCAGCTATACAGGTGATTTACAACAAGGCTATGCTATTGATCAGAATAGAATCGCTGGTACAATCTTTTACAAAAAGCATTTGGCGAAACCTTTCAGCTTACGAATTGCAGGAACAGTAGGAGGAATCAAAGGTGAAGACGATCAGCGAGATATTTATAGTCTCAACCGAGCAAACTTCTTTAAAGGAATTATTTTTGAAGGATCGGCTTTATTGGAATATCAGTTTTTTGATTTCACTGACAAGTTTGGCCCTTATGGTTTCAGCCCTTATGTTTTTGCAGGCTTAGCAGGTTATTACTTATCCGCTGAAGATCAAGATGAAGTTAATTACTCAGAATTTAATCCTTCTATACCTATTGGCGTAGGCCTTAGATTCCCTATCAATTATAAATGGACAATGGATGTTGAGTTCAGTGCTAGAAAGGCATATTCTTATACATTGGACAATTTAAGTGAAGCGGCAAGTACTTCGAAATACACTGGAGGGAGTCCCTACAAAAGAGATTGGTATTACTACCTTGGGGTTCATTTCACCTACACAATTTTCCGTTCCAGTTGTCCAACAAACCCTTATTTCTAAAGGATTTTGTTCTTGATTCGATTTATTAAAAATAAATAGCCAATTTTGTAGCCTTAAATTTGGGACAATAGCAGGCATGCTGGAAAAGCTTGATAAAAATAAACTTCCGTCGCATATAGCGGTGATCATGGATGGAAATGGCAGATGGGCTAAGCAAAAAGGTGCTCAGCGTATTTTTGGGCACAAAAACGCCATTAAATCAGTGAGAGAGGTAACAGAAAGTTGTGCGGAGTTGGGTGTGAATTACTTGACCTTGTATGCTTTCTCAACTGAAAACTGGGGAAGACCGCGGGAGGAAGTAGATGCGCTAATGAGCTTATTGGTATCAACAATCCGAAAAGAGCTACGTGTGCTAACCAAAAATAATGTAAGATTGCACTCTATTGGTGATTTAAGTTCCCTTCCTAAAGGGTGTCAAGGAGAGCTTGAGGAAGCAATAAGGGAGACAAGTAATAACACAGGCCTCAATTTAATATTGGCCTTGAGCTATTCTGGAAGATGGGAAATTACGGAGGCAATGAAGATTATTTCCGAAAAAGTAAAAAAAGGTGAAATTTCTGCTGATGAAATAAGCCAAAATACTATTTCTGAGCATCTTAATACGAATCAGTTTCCTGATCCAGAATTATTGATAAGAACAAGCGGAGAAATGAGAATTAGTAATTTCCTTTTGTGGCAATTAGCTTACTGTGAATTGTATTTTACAGAAGTGCTTTGGCCAGATTTTCGCAAAGAGCATTTATACGATGCAATCTATGCTTATCAACAAAGAGAAAGAAGATTTGGCAAAATTAGTGAACAAGTGAAATCGTAGTGGTTGGCATGAAGAAAATTATACTTACCTCATTATTTTTAATAACCATTTTTAGTCTGCAAGCACAGATTAGATATGGAGTGAGGTCCCAAGAGCAAAAACCAGAGGAGATCAATATTATCGATCTTTCCTATACCAATCCCAAAACCTACGAGATAGAATCCATAGGCGTTGTAGGAGCAAATATCCTAGATTCAGCCATTCTTGGAAATCTATCCGGCCTAAATGTAGGTGATAAAATCACCATCCCAGGTGAGCAAATTTCTAGAGCTACCAAAAAACTATGGGATCAGGGATTCCTAGATGACGTAGGGATATATGTTACGGATGTAATTGGAGATAAGGTTTCCCTAATAATTTATATCGCTGAAAGAGGAACAGTAAATAGGGTAAATTGGGTTGGAGTCACCAGAACAGAGCAAACCGAACTAAGTGAGAAGGTCAATTTGATAGGTAAAGTACCTACCAACTCCCTCATCAAAAATTCTGAATTGATAATAAAAAAGCATTTTGATGAAAAGGGCTTTTTAAATGCTTCAATACGAACAGAACTTGAGCGAGATACCATAATGCGCTCTAGGGATCGACTTACATTTATTGTTGACAAGAAGCAAAAGGTAAATATCAAAGATATACATATTGTTGGAAATGAGGAATTTGATAGCAGAAGATTAAAAGGCCAACTAAAAGGAACGAATGAAAGAGTTAGATTTCATCTGGTAAGTGATATTTTGAAAGGAATCACTCAACTTACTCCGAAGAAGTTTGCCGATTTACTCTTGAACCGTGAAAAGATGGAGGTTGAAGATGCAAAGAATTACCTCTATGATAATGTGAAGCTTAATATATTCGGCGGCTCAAAATTTGTAATAAGTAAGTTTAGAGAAGATAAAGAAAAGCTTATTGCCTTCTACAATGCAAGAGGTTTTCGAGACGCTGCAATTGTACAAGATTCAGTTTACAAGTCTGGCGAAAGCACTTTAGATATTTTGTTGAGGATAGACGAGGGGAATAGATACTATTTTGGAGATATAAAATGGGTCGGCAACTATGTGCATCCCGATGAAAAACTTGCAGGTATTTTGGGTGTTCAGCGCGGAGATATCTACAATCAAGATTTGTTAAAGAGAAAACTAAATTTTGATCCTCAAGAAGATGTGGCTTCTCTTTACATGGACAATGGCTATTTGTTTTTTCAAGCTAATCCTGCAGAAGTAAAAGTAGAGAACGATACCATTGACTTAGAAATAAGAATAATGGAAGGCCCTCAGGCAACCATTAATAGAGTTACAATTGCCGGAAATGATCGTACCAACGACCACGTGGTAATGCGTGAGTTATTTACTAGACCGGGTGAGAAATTCAGTCGAAGTGATATAATTAGAACCCAAAGTGAATTATCTGCTTTGGGCTATTTTAACCCCGAAACTATTAACCCAAGACCATTACCTAACCCAAATGATGGAACGGTTGATATAGCATGGGATCTTGAAGAAACACCAAGTGATCAAATAGAATTATCAGGCGGTTGGGGTGGTATCTTTGGCTTCGTCGGTACCGTAGGTCTTCGATTCAATAACTTCTCCATGAAGAATGTTACCAAGCCAAGTACATGGAGACCACTACCCGTTGGCGATGGGCAATCTCTAGGACTTAGAATCCAAGCAAATGGACGAAGATTTCAAAGTTATAGTTTCGATTTTAATGAGCCTTGGTTGGGCGGCAAAAAGCCAAATGCTTTTTCATTCAACCTCAACAGATCCATTCAAAGAAATATTGACTTCTTAACAAATCAGCAATTTGGTTCCTTCAAAGTTTCCAGTGCAACCGTTGGTTTAGGTAGAAGAGTAAAATGGCCAGATAACTTCTTCCAAATCCAAAACTCCGTCACCTACATGGTGTATGATGTTAATAATTTTGGTAGTTTGCTTGGTTTCGACAATGGATTGTCGAATAATATTACACTCAATACAGTGATTTCTAGAAATAGCGTGGCCAACCCAAGGTTCCCTCAATTTGGAGGGACAGTAATGCTCACAGCCAACCTTACTCCTCCTTATTCAATGTTTAATAAGGATAGAGTTTATTCAGACTTGGAGCCTGCTGAGCAATTCAAATGGGTTGAATATCATAAGTGGATGTTCGATGCCTCTTTCTTCATTCCGCTACCAGCCAAGTTTGTCCTAATGGCCAAAACTAATCTTGGATTTATTGGGCAGTATAACAGCAGAACTGGTTTTAGTCCATTCGAGCGTTTTATTATGGGTGGCTCTGGATTGGCAGGTCAGCAAGGCTTTATCCTAGCCCAAGAAATCATTGCTCTAAGAGGATATGATGATAATACCATCCAACCAATAGATCAGCAAACTAATTTCCGTGGTGGTGTAATGTACAATAAGTACACCATGGAAGTAAGATATCCTGTGTCATTGAACCCACAAGCCTCTATATTTTTATTAGGCTTTGCTGAAGGAGGTAATACTTTCAACAATTATCAAGAATACAATCCTTTCAACCTTTATCGTTCTGCTGGAGTAGGTGCTAGGGTATTTATGCCAGCTTTTGGTCTTCTTGGTGTCGATTGGGGCTATGGTTTCGATAGACTACCTGGCAGTCCAGTACCAAGTGGTAGTCAAGTTCACTTTACGATCGGACAACAATTCAGGTAATAATGAAACAGTTTTGTACTTTTGTAGTCATACTTTTATCTACACAGTTTTCTGCGAATGCACAGAAATTTGGGTACATTGACTCAGAGTATGTGCTGAGTAAAATGCCTGAATACGCGGCTGCACAAAAGCAGTTAGACGACCTTGCCGCAGGCTGGAGAAAAGAGGTACAGAATTTGCGAATAGAGGTGCAAGGCTTATACGATGCCTTACAAGCAGAAGAAGTATTGTTGACAAAAGAAATGAAGGATGAGCGCTTAGCATCCATAAAATTTAAAGAACAAGAGGTAGAAAATTTTCAATCCTCTATCTTTGGACCAAATGGCACCTTCTTTGTAAGACAGCAGGAACTAACTCGACCTATACACGACAAAGTGTACGAAGCCATAGAAACAGTTTGTAGAAAACAACGGCTTGACTTTTTGTTTGATAAATCAGGTGAGATGGTGATGCTCTTTACAAATCCTAGGCATGACTATACGGACTTTGTGTTAGAAGAACTTGGACTTAACAATCCAAATAATCCTGGAAAATAAAAAAATTAATAATTAAACAAACACTCTCATGAAATCGAAAATTTTCATCCTGGTTGCATTAGTAGCCTCAATGAGTTTTGCAGCTCAAGCTCAACTAAAAGTTGGCTATACTAATATTGATTTAATTGTAAGCCAATTACCAGAAACTAGAGCAGCTGAAAATGAATTCACTTCTTTCGAAACTAAACTAGGTCAACAGTTCCAAGCCAAACAGCAAGAATTTCAAGCCAAACAACAAACAGCTCAGGAAACTGCAGCTAATCTTACTGAGGTGCAATTGATTGCCCTTCAATCAGAATTGGAAGAAATGTACAATGGCTTACAGCAATTCCAAACAGAGGCTCAGCAATCACTTTCTAGAAAAAGAAATGAATTACTACAGCCAGCATATGATAAAGCTCAAAAAGCTATTGAAGAAGTGGCTAAGGAAAAAGGATATAACTACGTATTCAGTGATGGGAACGGTGCAATTTTACTTGTAGCTCCAGAGCAAGATAATATCACTAATTTAGTTTTTGCTAAGTTAGGAATCACCCCTCCAGCTGATGGCGAAGAGAGTAAAAGCTCAATGATTGACAATTAATATTTCAATCAAAAATATTATAAGCCCTGCTTTTCTTAAAAAGCAGGGTTTTTTTATGTTCAACCAATTGCTTTAATTGAAGGCAAATACAATTAAATGATTTTTCCTCCGTACTTACGTAAAGGCGATTTTGTAGCAGCTATTTCTCCCTCAGGATGTGTTGAAGAAAAAGCACTTTCCACCGGAGTTGAAATATTGAAGAGCTGGGAATTGAAAGTGAAGCTCGGTAAGCATGCCTTGATAAATAGCGGGAGGTTTGCTGGAACTCCATCGCAGAGATTAGCCGACCTGCAATCAGCACTCGATGATCCGAAAATTAAGGCTATTTTCTGCAACAGAGGAGGCTTTGGCATTAGTCATTTATTAGATCGTATCGATTGGAGTGGCTTTTTAAAAAACCCAAAGTGGATCATCGGATATAGCGACCTAACTGCATTGCATTTCGCTGTTCAAAAACAGGGAGTCGCTTCAATACATGCCATGATGACGGCTGCGCTTGGCAAAGAAGATGCGCTGACATCCCTCCCGCTTCTTCGAAGTTTCTTATTTGGAACCAATGCCGAATGGAGCTTTCCAATCACCAAATATGATCTTCCTCAAAATACCAGTGGGCAAATTGTAGGAGGTAATCTTTCCCTAATCACTCATCTTATCGGTACCAAAGATTTTTATTTACCCAATGGAAGCTTACTATTGATCGAAGAAGTGGGCGAACCTTTGTACAAGATAGATCGAATGCTTTGGCAGCTGAAAAGAGCTGGGGCGTTTGAGAATTTGAATGGCTTGCTTTTGGGCTATTTTACTAACATTTCTGAGCAGAAAGATTATTCCGAAAGTTTAGAAGAACTAATCTTGAATTTGGTAAAGGAATATAAACTTCCAGTCTTTTTTGGATTTCCATCAGGACATGAATTTCCACACTATCCAGTAATTATGGGAGCACAAGCTGATATCAAGGTGATTGAAAATATCGCTTACCTAGCTTTCAAAAAATAAGCCCAGCAACAAGACCGGCAAGTATGATAAATGGTGCCGGAATCTTAGTGAAATACAGCGTACAAAAGGTACCTACAATCACGAAAATATTCAGGAAGCTACCATCAATTGGGTCGAAGAGAATAATGGCTGTGGCCGCTACCATTCCCGCCGAAGCTGCATTAATACCTTCTAATGAAGCGCGAACTACTCGGTATTTCTTGAGTCCTTCCCAAATTCGAATCACAAAAAAGATTAAAAATGTACCTGGAAGAAAAATACCAAGTGCTGCTAATATACCTCCACCAATTTCACCTCCAATGCCCATTTCACGCATCGAAAGCGCACCTACAAATGCGCTGAAAGCGAAAGTAGGGCCAGGCAAGCCTTGAGCTAATCCGTAGCCGATTAAGAATTCTTCAGAACTTAAAAAGGCCTTAAATTCCACGAATTCGGTATAAATAAGAGGAATAAGCACTTGTCCGCCACCAAAAATTAAAGAGCCATTCCTGTAGAAATTCTCGAAGATCAACATTCCCTTCCATTGGGTAATAGCTCCAGTGACAGCCGCAGCGATGAAGACACCACCCCACAGCAGAAAATTTGCCCATTTGATATTTATCTTTTCCTTTACTTCGATGGATTGGCGATCGTATTTGAAGGCAGTAAGTGATCCAGCCATTAGTAGTAATACTGGAAATAAATACGGAGAGCTAACGTAATACGTCACAATAATACTCACAACCATAATCGCCAATGCGTCTTTAGTTTTCACCAATTTGGTGCTAATCATCAAAGCTGCATAGCTTACAAATCCCACGGCCATAGGCTGAATAAATTTGGTGAAGCTTAAGTCCAAATCATTAGCATTCAGGTAATTGATGAAAATACCCAATGTTGTCATTAAAATAACTCCAGGCATTATCCACACTAGCAGCGTGAGATAAGCGAGGTTTGGTCCGCCAATTTTAAACCCAAGTGAGGTAAGTATTTGTGTAGAAGCTGGGCCTGGCAGGATAGAGGTGAGTGCGGTAAGCTCCAACAAATCATCTTCGGTCAAGTAAGCTCTCTTCTTGACCAAACGCTCAAGGAAAAACGCCAAATGTGCTTGCGCTCCACCAAAGCAAGTAACAGACAAAATTAGAATGTCCTTAAGAAAGATGAGATAGCGAACTTTCCTTATCAATTGACTTTATTATCTTGAAAAATAAGCAATAGAACGGATAAAGCAAAGCATCAAAAAAGCCGACATTTAGCCGGCTTTTCTATTTATTTCTTCAAACCAATTTCTCGAAGTCTTTCATCCAGAAATTCACCAGCAGTAATATCCTCGAACTGCTTAGGGTTTTGCTCATCCACACAGCTGTCTAGGCATGCCAAATCCATATTGGATTTAGGGTGCATAAAGAATGGAATTGAATAGCGTGATGCATTCATTTTTTCTTTTGGTGGATTCACTACTCGGTGGATAGTCGATTTCAATTTGTCATTTGTGTGGCGGGCAAGCATATCCCCAATATTCACCACTATTTGTTCTGGCAATGCCGTAATTGGAATCCATTTGCCATCACGACGCAACACTTGCAAGCCATCGGCACTTGCACCCATAAGGAGCGTAATCAGATTGATATCGCCATGCTCCGCCGCTCGCACTGCATCGGCAGGCACTTCATCAGGATTCTCAATTGGGAAGTAGTGAATGCAACGCAAAATGCTATTTCCATTTTTCACTTTACTATCAAAATACGTTTCTTCCAATCCTAGATAACTAGCCACAGCTTTTAGAATTTGAAAACCTGCTTTTTCCAAGGTTTTGTAAGCTTCGGTACACGTAGCTTCCATTTCAGCGATTTCTTTAGGCCAAATATTATCTGGATATTCCGCTTTTACTGGGTCGCCATCTTCTACTATTTGGCCAATTTGATAGAACTCCTTCAAATCGCCAGTAGATCTACCCTTTGCATGCTCTTTTCCTTTGCCAGTATAGCCACGTTGGCCTGCCAATTCCGCATCCTCATATTTCTTCTTCACATCGTCTGGAAGCTGAAAAAACTTGATGATATTCTCATAAAGCTTATCTCTCAGCTCATCTGAAAGACCATGATTTTTCACAGCTATAAAGCCTATGCTCGTGTAGGCTTCGCCAAGCTTGCGCACAAATTCAGCTTTTTGTACAGGAGTACCTTTTGTGAAATCATTAAGGTCTAGCGACGGGATCTCTTCAAACAGTTTATCAGCCATAAGGTTAAGCTTTTGTAATTTTTATTGATGTTGACTACAAAAGTACGTAATTTTAGTAAAATTGTATTGAACAGATAGCTATCATATTATGAGATCAAACAGAAGAGTATTTATAAAAAAGAGCCTTCAAGCATCGATTTTGGTGGGAGCAGGGATTCCTATGCTAAGCTCATGTGCCGATGGAGCGGGAGGTGATGAAAACGAAGATTCCGTAGAGCAAGTGCCACTGAGTTTCGCTCAGGCAGCCTTGCCCTATGCATTTGACGCACTTGAGCCGCATATCGATACTATGACCATGGAAATTCACTATGGAAAACACCATGCTGGCTATGTAAGCAATCTGAATAATGCATTAGCAGAAAATAACATTACTGCTGCAAATGTCGAGGAGTTATTGGCCAATGTATCTACTCATCCAACAGCTATCCGCAACAATGCGGGAGGGCACTACAACCACGATCTGTTTTGGAATATCATGAAGCCAGGTGGCAATGAAGTTCCTGGCAAATTGAGTGAAGCCATTAATGCTTCATTTGGATCTATGGATTCATTCAAAGAAGAATTCTCGAAAGCGGCTACAGGTAGATTTGGCTCAGGATGGGCTTGGTTAGTAGAGTCGAATGGCAAACTAATGATAGGCAGCACGCCAAACCAAGATAATCCTTTGATGGATGTATCCGAATTGAAAGGCACACCACTTTTAGGCTTAGATGTATGGGAACATGCCTATTATCTGAACTACCAAAACCTTAGAGGTGACTATGTGAAAAACTGGTGGAACCTAGTGAATTACAATGAGGTTGCTGCAAGAATGAGTTAAGATCAATTTGAAATAGCATAAATTTCTCATAAAAAAGCCGAATTAATTTCGGCTTTTTTAATGCATAATTTCTTGCAGAATCTCCAAAGAGCGGAGCTCGCCGAATCCATCAATATGGGTTTTGTAAAACTCCAATGTTTGCATCAAAAGAGCCTTTCTATGGGCACCACTAATCTGAAAAGTGAAATCAAAATCTTGTTCTATCAGTTGAGAAATATGCCTAGCAATTTCTTCATTGCCTCTCAATGAAGTATTGGTATCTCGATAGAAATCTTCAGGTGAATCAGGATAAATGCCCAAGTATTGGGTGAGCTTGAGTAATAGCTGAAGGTGGAAATTCTCGAAACCCTCCCGCTTTTCGTCAAACATCCTGAGTGCAGAGTAAAGGAATTGAAACTGCTCATTATTTTCTTCTTCCTCCCGCACTACTTTTTCTAAAACCTCTGAAAGGAAAATCGCAATTGTGGTTTTCTTAAAGGCATAAGGAATGCTCTGATAGGGATGCGCACAATGCAGCTCAGAAATTCTACTCATTCGGCCATCGCCTTTATGATACACCACCAAATCGAGCAAAGTGAGCGGTTGATATAAAGATATTTTCCCTTTGGCTTTGGCAGAGCGCACGCCATTTACAATATAGGTTTGCAAGCCAAATTTCTCTGTTAGGATGCGCACAATGATGGACGTTTCACGGTATTTGATATTGCTGAGCACAATTCCGTACGTTTTGTAGCGCATGGCTTTTCTCCTTATTTATTGCTCATCCCTTGTTTGAAGCATTTTCGACAGCGGGCTTCGTATGCTTCTTTTTCGCCTAGCAACACTTGCTGTTCCGATGCTTTCAGTCGGTAGGAATATGCGGCTATATCGCCACAAACCATGCAAATGGCATGCACCTTAGTTACATATTCTGCAATGGCCATCAATGCAGGCATTGAGCCAAATGGCTTGCCTGCGAAGTCCATATCTAAGCCAGCCAGGATCACTCTTTTGCCAGCATCGGCCAAATTAGAAGCCACTTTCACGATTTCCTCATCAAAAAATTGGGCTTCATCTACACCCACAATATCGCAATCGCCTGCAAGTAGCATGATGTCATTTGCAAATTGAACGGGAGTGGAGCGAATGCTATTCTCATTGTGCGAAACTACCTCCTCCTCATGATAGCGCGTGTCAATGCTAGGTTTGAAAATCTCCACTTTTTGACGAGCGATTTTCGCCCTATTGAGCCTGCGGATAAGTTCTTCCGTTTTGCCGGAAAACATAGATCCACAAATGACCTCAATACAGCCAGTGCGATTTTTATTGTCGGAGCGAAAGCTCCTGAAGTTGGGTTCGATAAATAATGACACTACTCGGAATAGTCTAGATGTGGAAATTTACAACTATCAGGGATTTTTACGACTACTTTTCCCTTTAAAATTGCCTGACAAGCCAACCTTTCGTTGGGCTTAAGTTTGTTCAAATCAAAAAATCTTTGCTCTGCCTCAGTAATCGGTTCTAAGTTTGCGGAGCCATTTATAACTTCCACTCGGCAAGTTGTGCATCGTCCTTTGCCACCACAAGCATGCATCCAGTCCATATAATGGTCTTGAGCAAGCTTTAGCAAGGTTTGAGATTCACTTGACGATTCGAAGCTCTTATTATGGAAATTTTGGATGACTAACTCAAGCATATTTTTTAGCTTTACAAAAGAAAGAAATTCAGTTATGGAGAACAAGCTCAATCAAGCCTCACTAAGCAAATACAGCAAGGATTATGTAAAAGTATTTTGTGCGGATTTATTTAAAAACACCAAAAAACTAAGTGGGCCAGATATTCTCAATCTTAAGCAAAGTAAGCAAGTAAATCTGCTTATTGTTATGAATCTCTTTAATCGATGGAATGAAGAACGCCGGCAGTTGATGTCGCCGTACTTCAATTTTAGCTCAAAGGAGGTTCAAGAGCAAATGGATGAGCTGATGAATGTGCTTTCTAGAAATATCTCTGTCAGCGAAAAGGATTTCAAACCTTTGTTGGAAGAGGCTGTTAAAGATGCCATTACATTGATTTTCGACCCATTTACGTGGATCCACCGTGCTATTGGCAAATTGCAAAATGTGGGCAATGAAGAGATAGCTTCTTTCAAAAAGTTCATTAAAACTAATGTGGGATTGATTTCGGGATTGGATGAGAAGATAGCTGGGCGAACAGTAGGGGTGCTAGAAGCCCAGGAATTTCTGAAGCAAGTATGGGATGAAATGGAAGAAGAGTTAGACGATACCCTCCCGCATATCAAAGCCTTGTCGGAAGTATCAGCGCCAGATTTAGATATATTATATTCAAATAATGTGGGCCATTCGGTCAAAGATCAAATTAGAGAAAAGGTGTCTTCAAACTCGCCTGCCAATCAACCAAAGAAAGAAGAAGCGGGAGGAAGTAAATCCAAGACTTTTTATGATACAATTGCCGTTGATTCCAAAAGAACTTTAGCCGATATCCATAGCCACAAAAAGATTGAGAGCTTGAGCAAAATCATGACGATCAATCAGAAATTCATGTTTACCAATGAGCTGTTCGATGGTAATAGGGAGGAATTTATCAAAGCACTCGATGCCTTCGATGCATGCGCCAATTACGATGAAGCAGAAGGCTTACTAAGCTCCAAATATGTAGATAAATATAACTGGAATCTTGACTCTGAGCAGGTTGGTGAATTCTTGGAATTGATCGCCCGTCGCTTTGGCGTCTGAAAAATTCAAATTTAAGCTAGTAATTATTATACAATAATCGTATTTTAGCTCCAAAGGGAAATTATGGAACGGTTTCTTTTTGGAGTTTTTTTATGCTTTTGCAGCATTGGAGTGCAAGCTCAATTATATTCTTTCAACGACTTGTTGATCACAGAAATAATGGCACGCCCATCTACGCGTACCCAATTACCAGACTCCGAATATGCGGAAATCCACAATCCTGGCTCTACGGCTATTTCCTTAAGAAATTTCACTTTTAGCGATGCTACTCGCGCAGTGCCTTTGCCGGATGTAACCATCGGAGCAGGTGAATACTTGATTTTAGTGCCTGCTACAAGACGCTCCCTTTGGGCTGATTACACTAATTTCAAAATCATTGGGCTTAGTCCTTGGCCAACATTGAATGTAGGAGGTGACGACCTTAGCCTGAAAGGGCCAAATGGCGAATTGATTTTTACGATTAGCTATAGCGACACTTGGTATAGGGATAATATCAAAGCTGATGGCGGCTACAGTCTAGAAATGATTGACCTAAACTACCCTTGTGTAGAGCGAGCAAATTGGCGCGCATCGGACGATCCCAGCGGAGGGACGCCAGGCAGAGAAAACAGTGTATTGGCGGCTAATCCAGATAATGTAGGACCAATCTTGCAAAGAGTTACAATAGATAATACTAGGCAGCTCAGACTAATTTTTAATGAAAAATTAGATCCTATTTCGGCGCTTAATGCCACTATCCAAATTGAGCCAACGCTCGCAATCGAAAGTATTGGAATAGTGGAGCCCTCAATGCGGGAGGTAATTGTTCGGCTAAATGAGGAAGCTGTGGAAGGAATCTATTACTCCATAGAAGTGAATGGAATTCGAGATTGTAGCGGGAACCTAATTAGCGAAACTGCCAATAGCAGTAATTTTGGACTTCCATCTCCAGCCGTACCAATGGATGTGGTGATAAACGAAATACTCCCAAATCCACGAACGGGAGGAGCAAAATTTGTGGAAATTTATAATGCATCAGATAAGATCTTGAACTTACAAAATTGGCGATTGGCAAACAGGAATTCAGCTGGCGATCCTGCAAATTTTAGAACTATCACTACAGACGTATTTCTGCTTGGCCCAAGAGAATACCTGGTTTTTACGGATAATTCTAGTGTTTTGGCAAAAGAATATCCAAAGGGAAAAAGCGAGCGATTTCTCCAAATGACTTTGCCCAGCTATCCACAATCTGGCGGAAGTGTAATATTGATCGATGGCAATGTGACTATACTCGATCAGCTCAATTATGACGAAAGACTCCATCATCCATTGGTGCGCGACTATAAAGGAGTTTCGCTGGAGCGGATTTCTGTAAAAACACCAACTGAGAACAGAGAAAATTGGACTTCGGGTGTGCAGTCAGAAGGATATGCTACGCCAGGCTATCAAAACGCCCAAAGATTGCAAGTGGATGGAATTGCCGAGAACTTTAGCATTGAGCCTAAGAGCTTTGCTCCAGATGATCCAGGAACACCAAATTTTGCGACTATTTCCTATCAATTTGCTAATCAAGGCAATGTCGCCAATATCACCATTTACGATGTGCTAGGTAGGGAGATTAAGAAAGTAGCTCAAAATGAATTATTGGGTACTGAGGGTTTTTTCACTTGGGATGGCACTGACCAAACTGGCCGAAAAGCCAGAATTGGTTATTATATCGTCTTTTTTGAGATTTATGATATGGAAGGACGACTGCGATCTTTTAAGGAAACTATCGTGGTTGCTACTCGGTTTTGACTTTTCTTTTTTTTTAATTCATTGAAAATTAATGATTTATATGTCATAAACAGTCCAAGCGGACGCTTGAACTAGGGAAGGTGGAAGACGCGAAGATCGCAGAGAAGAAACCAAATTCTTTGCGTCTTGGCGCCTTAGCGAGAGAAATTTTCTCGCAAAGCCGCAAGGACGCAAAGAAGGAAAGGCGTTCCCATTTCCTCCCGCTTTTTCATAAGCATCAATTATTTTCCCTATCCTATTTCAATTCTTTTTAGTTTTGTCAAAATCTCATTCCTATCATGACTGACAAATACATGCAAAGAGGTGTTTCCGCCTCCAAAGAAGATGTACATGCTGCGATTAAGAATATTGACAAAGGCTTATTTCCTAAGGCTTTTTGCAAAATAGTGCCCGACACGCTCAGCGGATCGGATGAGCATTGCATTGTAATGCATGCCGATGGCGC
Source organism: uncultured Roseivirgaceae bacterium (assembly GCA_964598395.1). Classification (GTDB taxonomy): domain Bacteria; phylum Bacteroidota; class Bacteroidia; order Cytophagales; family Cyclobacteriaceae; genus CAXBDP01. Next base: position 4,948 of record CAZRBW010000031.1, on the reverse strand, counting down.
AGGCACCAAATCTTCGCTTGCCTATTTGTATTGGAAGGAAACGGGTGATTTGTCCGTATGGAAAGGAATTGCGCAGGATGCTGTGATTATGAATACCGACGACCTGCTTTGCGTGGGTTGTACTGGGCCTGTTTTGTTATCGTCCACCATTGGCCGAAATAAGAACTTGGTGCCGGGAGAGGTGATTAGTGCGATTATCAACGGTACGGAGGAAGTGCTCCAAATGCTACGCAATCACGGAGTGGATATCATTAGCACTGGAGGCGAAACTGCGGACGTAGGCGATTTGGTACGTACTATCATCGTGGACAGCACTATTGTGGCTAGAATGCGCAAAGATGAAGTGATCTCTAATGACAATATCCAGCCGGGAGATGTGATTGTAGGATTGGCTTCTTTTGGACAAGCTAGCTATGAGGATGCCTATAATGGTGGAATGGGAAGCAATGGACTGACATCTGCAAGGCATGATGTTTTCTCCAAAATATTAGCCGAAAAGTACCCTGAGAGTTTCGACCCGCAAGTCCCTAGCGAGTTGGTATATGCGGGAGGTAAAACATTGCTTGATGCTGTAGAAGGTTCACCAATCAATGCTGGCCAATTAGTATTATCGCCAACTAGAACTTATGCTCCAGTGATCAAAAAGGTACTTGAGAAACACCGTGCAGCCATTCATGGCATGGTGCATTGCAGTGGTGGAGCACAAACCAAAGTATTGCATTTTGTGGATGAGCATCATATCATCAAAGACAATTTATTTGAATTGCCTCCACTCTTTAAGCTGATTCAAGCCCAAAGCAAAACCGACTGGAAGGAAATGTATAAAGTCTTCAATATGGGTCATAGGATGGAAATTTACACTGACATGGAAACAGCTAAGGAGATCATTGCCATATCAGAGAGTTTTCAGATTGATGCTAAAGTAGTAGGTAGAGTAGAAGCCAGTGCAATAAAAAAACTCACTATTAAGAGTGAGTTTGGGGAGTTTCATTATGAATAAATTCTCTTTTTAAGATGTTCAATGAGATTGAGAGGAAATCTTAAAATAGATTAATCACGCTTTGCAAAAGCGCGACAGTTTGAACAACTGTTGAAATACGATAATCCATATAACGTAAACATTATTAGAACGAGTCCAGCCTTTAACCTTACTTCTAAGTTGCTGCTTTATAAGTTTGAATGTCCTGACCCGCTGGGGAGCATTGTTGGTAGCAGTTTCAATTTTTTTAACAGTTAATTTTTAATAGGATTAACAATTAAAATGGTATATCTTTCATGATAATTTTTAAAATTAAACAAAATATGATTGATTTTTTAAAAATATTTCAAATCTCGGTTATTCAAAAATTACCTATAATAGTTCTTGTAATTTCCTTTTGCAGCGGTTGTTCCCTACTAACTGATAACTCGACTAAACTTGCTTACGAATTAGAAACCGCTTCCAAAGAACTTAAAGCCCAAGAAAATGGAAGTGAATTTATTATTGAATATGAATCAAAAGATAGTAAGGCACCCTTTACAATTTTAGTTCTTTCAGAAAAAGGCATTACTTCGGAAGAACTTTATGAAAAGGGATTGGATTCAAGTATTGTTAAAGATTTATTCCCTCAACTTTCGTATATAGACCTCAAAAATAAAGCTACATTAATTGTTTATCAGAATGGTGAAATTAGCTTTACAAGCTATTATAGAGGTTTTGTTGATGTTACAGCCACTCAAATAGTAAATGGAACGGGTAATTGTAATATTGTTGTCAAAAAAACTGGTGTTGGCCCAGGTCATATAACAGGAGAAGTTATTTTAATAGAGTTGCGAAAAGGATAACCAAATAATGATTGTCTAATCCTATCGTCCTGAAAAAACATATAAGGCGTTGCCAGTTAAAGAGATTACCCTTTGAGCTTATTTATGGCCCTCAATTATCTGCCTACATTTTAATCCTATGTTGTTTTAATAGCGTATTTCTACCTCAAAACAATGATTAGTTGGACTGCAATCTTTTAATAAGGGTTTTCATTTCGGCAATTTCCCTTTCTTGTGCTTTGATGATTTCATCTGCCAATTTCCTTACTTCTGGGTCTTTTATGTCTGCATTTTTACTTGTCAAAATCGCTATTGAATGATGTGGAATCATAGCTTTCATATAGATTACATCATCAACTGGAGTTTGTGTTCTTACTAAAGTTAAAGCACTGACAAAAAGAATTAGACTGCTTAATAGTACAGCAATATTTTTCATCTTGTTTCTATACATGCCTTTCATAAAAAGTAGCATAATTACTGCCATTGCAGATATACCCAAACACGCCATATAAAACCTAGTAAGACTGAAATAAACGTGGTCTATCTCGTAAGTATTGAAGTACATTGTTATATACATTGCTACAAAGGAAAAGAGCAACATCAATGCAAATTTTGTGTAATGGTTTTTCCCATTCTCCATTCGATTCGTTTCGCGGTTATTTTCCATTTTTAATTTATTTAAGATGTTAGTTATTACCTTCTTCAGCCTAATAAAATATAAAAGCTAGGCCAAATAGTCAAATCGAATTTTTCAAGTTATTTTTCTTCCTAATTTCGAGGGCTAAATCTTCATTTGTCAGATCGAATTCATTGATTTGTGTATTTATTCTATTCAAAATACTCATTTCCTTTTCTCCTCTTGGGAGAGATTCGCTAATAATGGATGTAGGAAACATTTCAATCTAATCATTCCAAAGATTCACCGCAATTGTATGAACAATCTTGCCTGCCTTAGGTAGGGATTAGAGATGTTTTTTTTAATAGGGACTATTATTCCAAGCCACAACGGAAGGAAGTATCCAAAGCCTATTATAAATTAATCATACTTTGAAAAGACCAGCTAGTTAAATTCATTAGAAGAAGATCCTAATTGTTAATATTACACAAAATGCTAATAATGATACACCTACTGTGAAAATTATACTTTTTTTTTGTGTTCATTAAATGTCTTACTCCAATAATTAGAAAAACTACTTGGGCTATTAGAATTGGTAAGGTCACAGTATTTCTCTAAATACCTCAATTAATATATAATCAACCTTAAGGAAATTTACCAAACCAATTAAAATGAAGTAAGCTACAATAGTGAAATTAGCTATGGTTATTTTTTGGTTGGTGGCAGTTTGTTCATTCTTTTCTTAGTAGAGTAGTTTTCGCAGTGTATTCCAACCAAGGAATTGAGAAGGATTCTGATGAAGTTTGGCTGTGCTATTGTTTTGGAAAACTCTCCGCATTTCTAATCCTTTCTATTTGCTTAATATGATGATCTATATGGTCTTTGAGGAAGCGGAAGGTCTGAGTAGGTGTAAGCAAGCCTGACACGGGATGCTTAAATACATAGCGATTGGCTTTTGCCTCAGGGTAGTTTTCGGCCCAAGTTTCTATTTGATTTCGTAGGGCATCCCATTCGTTTTTTACGCTTTCGTAATCTTGTTTTTCAAAAGGCCTAAAACCCTCCCGCGCTTTCTTTGGGATTTTGATTTTGGCAGGTGATTTCATGAATAAGGTTGTAAGCATACTTCTAACGCCAGCCATTATATTGGCTTTTTTTCCTCTGCCATCACCAAATTTTTCCAATTGCTGAAGCACACCTTCTTCAGCCTGTATCAGATGTTGGGCTACATTTAGCATATTCCATTTATCCTCGCCAGGCACATATTCCCTTTGGGTTTCTGTGGCATTAGCAATTAACTGAAGCATTTTTTGCCGAGCATTCTCAGCCTTATCCCATTGCGCTTTTATTTCCGGATGCATTTCACTGTATTTGTAATTTTTAAATTTAGTAAATTCCTTTATTAAATTAGCCACATGAACATAGACCTTACTGGAAAACGAATTTTGATTACGGGCGCCTCCCGTGGTATTGGTTTGGCAGCTGCACAATTGCTTGGGCAAGCTGGCGCCAAAGTGGCCATTCACTATGGAAAAAGTGCCGATTCGGCTGAGAAATTGGCGAAAGAGCTCAATAATGGGAGCTTTGCTATACAAGCAGATTTAGCCAATCCACAAGAAGTAATGCAGCTATTTGCAAAAGCTACTCAGCAATTGGGCGGTTTGGATGTGCTGGTAAACAATGCAGGAATAGCGATTAGCAGCGATGATGCTGGAGAAAATGATCAGTGGCTAGCCGACTGGCAATTGACGATGCGGGTAAATGTAGAAGCAAGTGCATTGCTTGGCAAAATGGCCGTGCAGCATTTCTCAGCCAATGGAGGCGGGAGGATAATCAACATTTCATCCAGAGCAGCATTCCGTGGCGATACGGCAGATTATCTGGCTTATGCAGCTTCCAAAGGCGCAATAGTGGCACTTACTCGTTCCATCGCTCGTGCCTATGGCAAGCAAAATATTAAGGCTTTCATCATTGCTCCAGGCTTCACTCGCACCGATATGGCGCAGGACTTTATGGATCAATACGGCGAAGAATATGCTCTAAATGACATTGCGCTAAATGAACTCACCGAACCAAAAGATATCGCACCAACAATCGCCTTTATCGCATCAGGCATGATGGATCACGCAACGGGTTGCACCATCGATATTAATGCAGGGAGTTATGTTCATTAAGGGAAATCAATAGTAAAATTCAATTGATTTTGCTTTCTGTAATTTTTACGTTTGCGCACACGTTCCGAGTGTGATTAATGGCTTTATAGACTGGAATTCAATGACCTAATAGGTTTGTTAACAACTATTTGTATCGAAAAGAGCGCAATGCATAATTAAAAATTGATGAGCTAAACCCATCTTTTACGTTCTTTTGCCTTGATGCCAAAGAACCAAAAAATCAAGCCTGCCTGACGGCAGTCAGGGCTGAGGATCTTTTCCCTAAAATATGTTCCATAAATAGGCGACCCAAAGAAAACGCTGCGCTCAAACAGTCTTTGGCTCTAGAAAGCCTATTTATTCCTCATATTTCTTAACG
>CAZRBW010000030.1:1824-33432 GCA_964598395.1 uncultured Roseivirgaceae bacterium | reverse complement strand
CAAATTGTTGTTAATTATCTTCATTAAGTAATTGATTATCAACGGTTATTTACTGGAGTCACACGCGACACGCGTGCGCCAGCTTATGGACTTAATAGCCATTGAATTTCAATTTCACTTCCTCCCTATCTCCTTGAAAACCTCTCAGGAGAGAACCCTTCCAATGGAATTGGCGCTTGTTTATTGATAATTAATTCAGTCAATATTTTGCCTGTGGCTGGCGCTAAACTAATGCCCATCATGCTATGTCCGGTGCCGAAAAATAGATTCTCATATTTCGAACTTTGGCCTATATAGGGCAGTCCATCTGGTGAGCAAGGACGCAAACCACTCCAAATATCCTTTACATCCGAAGCCTTACTTTCGAAGCTTGGATAATAACGATTGATGGATTCAAAAATGCCCTGCACTCTACGTAGATTTACACTTTCATCTGTTCCGGTGATTTCCATTGTGCCACCAAAACGCACTTTTTCGCCATATGGACTCACAGAAACTCTAGCTTCGGTCAAGATAGTCGCTTGCTTTAATTCAGGCTGATTATCCTGCCAAAATGTATAACCTTTGCCTCCCATCATTGGGAGTTTTAATTTCAATTTATCAGCAATCAGGCCTGACCAAGCACCACCGCAAATAATGAGCTCATTTGGGATTATCTCACCTTTATTCGTAATCACTTTTGCGATTTTGCCATTTTCGATCTTGAAATCTGTGACTGTAGTTTCAGTAAGGATTTCAGCTCCATTATCCTTTAAGTATTGAAGCAAAAATTGCTGCAAAACTGCGGGCCTTAAATGAGCATCGCCAGGGTAATAAACACCTCCCATTGCAGCAGTTTTTACATTCGGCTCCAAACTTTCTATTTCAGAACTATCCAGAATCTCAGCTTCCAAGCCATGATGCTGAGCCAAATGCGCAGCTTCGATTTCTTCAATACCCGCTCTATGGCCAAGATAGAGCATCAAAAGGCCTTTTTGCTGCAATCCTATCTCGGAGTCTTTATGCTCGGCATCGAAATCAAGATATAGCGCCTTGCTCAAAATACTCAATGTTTTGAGATAGGGAATGCTGCGCTCTACATGGCCTACATTGGACGAGCGGAAGAATAGTAAACACCAATCCAACAGCTTTTTGTCAAGCTTGGGATGAATGTAAAAAGGACTTTTGCGAGAGAAGAGCCATTTGATGCCCTTGCCAACTGCACCCGGGGATGCTAGTGGAATAATATGGCTTGGTACAATCATTCCAGCATTACCTGTAGAGCAGGTGCTTTTCAAGTCGCTTTTGTCGATAATACAAACTTCCTTACCCTCCCGCATTAGATAATAGGCCGAAAATAAGCCAATAATCCCACCGCCAACTATTACCGTTTTTGCCATATTATATTACCTGAAAGCCTTCTTTGTATGGATCTTCATCATCCAAAAATATAGTATTGTATCCAGTCACTCTTGCCCAACCTTCTATACTTGGAACAATCGCTTTTTTGTCTGCCAGCGTGGTTTCTTCTTCAATTCGGCCAATAAATATTGAACCGATTATGCTTTCGTGGATGAATTTGTCTCCCTTTTTCAATAAGCCCTTTGCATGCCATTGTGCCATTCGTGCGGAAGTTCCTGTGCCACAAGGTGAGCGATCTATTGCTTTATCGCCATAGAATACGGCATTTCGAGCGGTTGAATTTGGATCAATTACTTTGCCTGTCCATAAGATATGCGATAGACCAGAAATGGACGAATCCATTGGATGAACAAATTTATGAACGGCATTTATCCTCGACCGTATCTCACGACTCCAAGAAATCAATTTATCAGCGGAGTAATTTTCTAGGCCTGCAAAATTCTCCTGCGCATCGATGATCGCATAGAAGTTTCCACCATAAGCCACATCAAAAGTCAGAACACCTAACTCTGGACATTCGACTTGTATGTTTTCAGCAGCTAAGTATGATGGAACATTCGTCAGTTTCACTGATTCTACTTTATTGCCAGTTTGCTGGTATTCAATAGTCACCAAGCCAGCTGGAGTTTCAAGTCTTAATCTGCCTGGAATTTTAGGCACAATCAACCCTTCTTCAATAGCGATGGTGACCGTCCCGATGGTGCCATGGCCGCACATTGGTAGGCAGCCACTTGTTTCGATAAACAGCACTGCCATATCATTTTCAGGATTTGTCGGCGGATAGAGAATGCTGCCCGACATCATATCATGCCCACGCGGTTCGAACATCAAACCCTTGCGAATCCAATCGAATTCGCGGAGGAAGTGAAGTCTCTTTTCGCTCATGGAATTGCCTATCAGAATAGGCCCTCCACCAGCCACTAACCGTACTGGATTGCCGCAAGTATGCGCATCAATGCAGAAAAAGGATTTTCTGGCCATAAATCAGATATCCTCCTTGCTTAATTCGCCTTCCACGGTTCGCCAGATTTTCAAGGTATTAGTATCTTTCAATTCCTCTGGCAACAATTCTTGTGGGCACGATTGCCAAGTCACTGGTCTAGCAAATCGCTTAATTGCATAAGTGCCCACAGAGGTACTTCGGCTATCTGTGGTTGATGGAAAAGGTCCGCCATGTGTCATGGCAAATCCCACTTCCACGCCTGTGGGAGCACCAGCAAATAATAACCTCCCACATTTTTCTCTCAAGATATTTGCCAGCTGGGCATTTGCAATCAACTCATCATTGGTAGCCCAAATACTGCATGTAAGCTGGCCTTGCAATTTGCCGGCAATTTCAGCGAGTTGAGCTTCATTTTTATAAATTACAGCCAATGTAGATGGCCCAAAAACTTCCTCATGTAATTGTGGATTTTGAAGCCAAGTTTCTGCATCTACTTTGGCAATGGCTGGTGCTGCGGAAAGCGAATTTCCATTTTGGTTAATGTATATCAAGGACACGCCTTTTTGTGCCATTTGAGCATCTAATTTTTTACGGTAATTATCCGCTATGCCTTGATGTAGCATTTGCGCCGGCTCTAGCTTTTCAAATTCAGATTTGATAGAAATGAGAAACTCATTGGCGCTGATTTCTGGAATTAGAATAAGTCCGGGATTCGTGCAAAATTGACCAACACCCAAACTTACAGATGAAGCAATTTGCTTAGCCAACTCTTCCTGCTCTTGCTCAATTTTTTTTGGAAAAATAAATACCGGATTAATACTGCCCATTTCTGCAAAAACAGGAATTGGAATAGGGCGGGAGGATGCTGCATCGAAAATGCTTTTGCCACCTGCATAAGAGCCAGTAAATGCCACAGCTTTTAAGTTAGGGTGCGTCACCAGCTCCTTGCCGATTTCAATTCCACCAGAGATATGCTGGAAAACACCAGGCGTTAATTCATGCTTTTGTATGGCTCTTTCAATCGCCTCAGCTACCATTTTGGAAGTAGCGGGATGGGCTGGATGCTCCTTGTAAACCACAGTACAACCACTAGCGAGTGCAGAAGCAGTATCACCACCAGCAGTTGAAAAGGCAAGTGGGAAATTACTTGCTCCGAATACAGCCACAGGCCCAATTGGGATTAGCATACGACGTAGATCTACTCGTGGCATTGGAGTTCTATCTGGCAAAGCTTTATCGATGGTAGCTTCGCAACAGCTGCCTTCTCGCAATAGTTTGGCAAACATCCGCAACTGCCCACACGTGCGGCCTCGCTCACCTTTGAATCTTGCCAAAGGCAGATTACTTTCTGCGGATGCTACTTCTAATAGTGGATCGCCAATCGCTTCAATTTCATCTGCTATACTTTCCAAAAAAGCAGCTCTCTTATGCCCAGAAAGCATTTTGTAAGATTCAAATGCTTGGATGGAGTTTTGGAGAGCTTTATCAATAATATCATTCATACACTTAGATTTTTGGCAAAATGGGTCTGTTTTTCAGTCCATTTGCAATTACGGCTAATACATCCTCCCGCTCTTTTCCGATTAATGCTAATCTTGGCGCGCGTACATGTTCGCTTCCGATGCCAACTGCTTCTTCGGCAAGCTTGATGTACTGCACCAATTTTGGATGGATGTCTAATTCCAATAAAGGTAAGAACCATCTATAGATTTCAAGTGCCTCGGCAATTCTTCCTTGCTTTATTAGCTCATATATTACCACTGTTTCTCTCGGAAAAGCGCAAACCAAACCTGCCACCCAGCCATGCGCACCCATTAGCAGGCATTCCATGGCCAAAGTATCCACTCCACAGAGAATTTTAATCCTATCTCCATAGCGATTGATCATGCGTGTGATGTTGGAAATGTCGCGGGTGGATTCTTTTACGGCTTGGATATTTTCAAGCTCTATTAGCTCATCGAACATTTCAAGTGTCACCTCAATTTTATAATCTACGGGGTTGTTGTAAATCATTATCGGCAATGAAGTACTCTTTGCAATTGCCTTGAAAAAAGCCACCACCTCACGATGATCGGCATTGTAGCGCATAGGAGGGAGGAGCATTAGACCTTGCACGCCCAGTTTTTCCGCTTTGCGAGCCCATTCACAAGCTATGGAAGTACTCGCTTCGGCTATATTTAGAATTACAGGTACTTTGCCATTTACATGGTTTAAACAAGCTTTTGTAATGGTGATTTTTTCTTCTTCAGTGAGCGTGGCAGATTCTCCAAGTGTGCCGCCAAGAATAAGTCCATGCACTCCTGCCGCTAACTGCGCATCGATATTGTGCAGAAATAAGTCTAAATCTAAACCGCCATCAGCTGTGAATTTGGTCGTGATAGCAGGAAAAACACCGTTCCAATTGATCATGATTTTTTTCTTTCAAAGATAAAAGGCTTTTTGGAAAGAGCGTTGCTTTGTGGGATGAGGCAATTATTTATTTGGGTGGGAGGAAGTTGAGGTAAAATAATTCAAATTGCAATAAAAAAGGGCTTACGAATTTGAATCGTAAACCCTTGAATGTGTTTGTGGGCCCACCTGGGCTCGAACCAGGGACCACCTGATTATGAGTCAGGTGCTCTAACCAACTGAGCTATAGGCCCTTGTTTTGAATTTGAATTCAATGAATGAATACAGCCTCCAAAACGGAGTGCAATAATAATGGATGCGACGGGAATAAGCAATATTCAATTACGGCTTTTGCTAAATTTTTGATTGATTTCGCATTTCATTTTAGCTTGTCGATCTGCTAATTCTTTAGCTCTTATTTTTTAATGCTAGCAATCTGCTATAATTTCGGCATTCATTTTTATCCGACATACGATTTATGCTTCCTCCCGCTATTCATACATTGATTTTCGATTTAGGTGGTGTTATCATTGATATAGATCCTGCTGGCTGTTTCAAACGATTTCAAGAAAATGCCATTTCTATGGATCATCCCGCTTGGCAGCAAGGGTTAGAGTATCAGCTTTTCAAAGATTATGAAATGGGATTATTGGCTAATTCCTCCTTTCTGGATGAGCTACGAAGTATAATGAATAATCCTCAAATCACTGATCAGCAACTGATTGATTTATGGAATACCATGCTGATTGATATTTCGATGGAGAAGTTGAACTTGCTTGAAAGGCTTCGTGAAAACTACAGATTGGTGTTGCTCAGCAATACCAACTATCTGCATATGAAGGGTTTCAATGCCATACTGAAAGAAAAGACTGGATTGGATGATTTTTCCCATTGGTTTGATGAAATCTATTTTTCCTTCCAAATGGGCGTTCGGAAACCATCAATAGAGATTTATCAAATGGTTTTGGAGCGAGAACAAAGCCATGCCAATGAGGTTTACTTTTTGGATGACAATGCGGAAAATATTCGTGCAGCAAATAGTTTAGGTATCCAAACAAAGCTAATTTCGCATCCTAACGAAATTTTGACTGTTTTTTAATGGAATTGGAGAAAGAACCCAAGAATTACCTCAAACATCTAGGCTTATTTGTAATCACCTTAGCTTGCACCACCATGTCAGGCGCTGAGTGGCTTACTGGCAAGTCTATTTTGGCGGGAGGTGAATTTGCAATGACTTGGAGCGACTTTTTGGCTGGGTTTGAGTTCTCAATTCCATTTTTGGGCATACTTACTTTCCATGAATTTGGCCATTATTTTATGGCTCGTAAGTATAGCATTCCTGTTACCTTGCCCTATTACATACCTGGTTGGCTAGGCTTTATGGGTTCGCCTAGTATTGGCACTTTTGGTGCCGTAATCCGGATCAAAGGTGCTATCCAAAGCACCAAGGAGTATTTCGATGTAGGTGTTGCCGGGCCATTAGCTGGTTTTGTGATTGCCATTATGGTGATGTTCTATGCATTCACCAATTTACCTCCCGCCGATTTTATTTTCGAAATACATCCTGAATATGAGCAATATGGGTTGGATTATGCAGACCATGTTTACGATCCAAATAATCAGGAAAATGCGAATTTGTTACAATTCAAATTGGGGCCGAATATCCTTTTCTGGCTTTTCGAAATTTACGTAGCCGATCCCGCAAGAATGCCGAATTATTATGAGATCATTCATTTTCCTTGGCTATTTGCTTCTTATTTGGCCTTATTCTTTACTGCGCTTAATCTGCTACCAATTGGCCAATTAGATGGAGGGCACGTGGTATTTGGGCTTTTCGGAAGCCGCAAACATGGCTATATCAGTTCGGCAGTTTTCTTGATATTTCTGTTTTATTCTGGTTTGGGATTGATATCACCAATGGAGCCTGCAATGGATTTGATGTGGAGCATTCCACTATATATTGGCTTTTTGTTTATCTGCCTCAGCCGGCTTATTCGCAGTCCATTCGATAGAATTGCAGTGGCATTTTTGATATTCACCATTCAGTTTGCCTGCCAATGGTTTTGGCCAGATTTTCAAGGCTACACAGGTTGGTTATTGTATTGCTTGCTAATTGGCAGGTTTATGGGAGTGCATCATCCAAGAGTATTATTCGAGCAGAAATTGGATAGAAAGCGCCAAATTATTGGATGGATTGCGCTATTGATTTTTGTCCTTTGCTTTAGCCCTCAGCCATTTATATTCGAGGAGGCAACAGCACTAATGGAGCCATAAGTATTTCTAAATTCCTCCATTCCGTTGCAAAGGCTTTTACAGGTATTGATGCCTACGGAGGCTAAGTACTTTCTAGCTTTTTCGCTTCTTGCACCAGTTTTGCAGTGAAGCACAATTTCACAATCACAATATGTTTTCACCTTATCCAGTTGCTTAGGCAAGTCATACAGCGGAATATTCACGGCGCCAATATTTTCCTCCTCGTACTCCCATCTCTCGCGGACGTCTATTACCTCAATTTTTTCGCCTGAGGATAGTTTTTGATAAAGTTCTTCTGCAGTGATTAGATTCATGGTGCTTATCGAATTATGAGTTTTTTCTGCTGAGCAAATTTACCCGAAAAAGAGCGAAAAACGTAAATTCCTGGCCTAAGTCTCTCAATATTTAACTGATGTTGCCCTGCTTGCTCCCATTTGCCTTGCAATACCATCCGCCCAGTCATGTCCATCAATTGATAATTTTCATAAGGAGAGATCACATTCACCCATCCTCCCGCCGGATTAGGGTACAATTGGATTTGCGCGTCGCTTGGCTTATCCAAAATGCCAACGGCTATTCCTTTATTGAATACCGGTCTAAACATCAACGAACCCACTATATTCCTCACTGGCTCCCATATTCCTGTTACGTTTGCAAATAGCATATCTGAAGTATCGTAATCTTTATCTAAGCCTACTGCAATTGGAAAAATGCCAATATGCCTCCAACCAATATAAAAAGTGTCCTGAACAACTGTTGGTCTTTCCAAAGTGATTCGACTGAGTGAATCCCTACCTGCAAAAGCTGGAATACTTATAGTTTGCCTTTGAAGAACATCCTCTTGGCTGCGACCTAATGATTTTAAAATTAATAGCTCTATAGTTCGACCTTCTTGACCGCCTGGAATAAATGGAAAATTCACATCTATGGCGGTAATAATATCCATTTCAGGTACCCAATATTGATAAGCAACTCTACCACCATTTTGGTTAATTCCTACAGCAAATTCAGCAGTACCATCGTCGTATGCTAAGCTCTCATGCAGTAAAAGCGGGAGGGTAAAGCTGTCGTTTGAACGGAAATCAATAGACTGAAAATAGCTACTTGGCGGTCTGCGGTAAAGAGTATCGCCACTGATAAGCTGAAAGTGAAACTCCAATGCAAGGCTATCTCCTTCAGGTAATTGACTTGGGTTTAGAGGAAATACCTGCATGTTTCTTCGCTCAAAGCCTTCTGGAATGGGATTGAGAATACTGCGATTATTCATTTGCTGAACAATGTTGCCAGTTCTTGCATCACGGATAAAAGTGCTGTATTCAATTGGCTGTAGAAGAGAGTCCAAATTATTGAATTCAACAAAAGTAGTGTCAATAAATTCGCTTGGGAAATTGCGAGCCATTTCGGCTGGAACTTGTGAGTAATTCCCAAAAAGACCCTGTTTCAGCAAAGAACTTAATGCCCGATCTTTCACTGCCCGATTATTCAATTTCCGGTCTTGATCGAGCCATACATAATCCAAATTCCAAGTGTCGAATGGGCCAGTGAGATTGGCTGACGATCGAAAAGCAAATTGAAAACCTGAGTGAAAATATTGATCTGATTCTATTGCAATTGATTTGAATTGGAAGCTATCTGTAGGTACATCTACCAAGCCATTCACTTCCCAAATCACATTCCAAGTACCTTGATTGTTCTTGAATAATAGCTGGAAAACATCCTCTTGATCAGGCTCTTCGCCCAATCCTTTCTTTTGCCAATAAAAGCTCAAAACTACTGTATTGCGCTTATTTGATGGCACGGCAGCCATATTTATGGGTAAGGAAACTAGGCTGTCTCCAAAGCCAGAAGCTTCACCGCTACGCACATAAGGCCTTCCGTTTGGATCGTTGCCATCAAAGGTTGCCACACCGATGCTTGGCGGATTCAGGCCCATACTATTATTAACCCATACCTTGCTACTTGCCTGCCACCAAGCCAGATTCAATTGCCTACTAGGTGATGAGAAGTCGTCCAAAAATGGCAAAGAAATGGTATCTCCTGCTTGGCTTTCTTGGTATGAGAATAATTGAAGTTTCGAATTGTCAGGTTTTGTGGAAATTGGGTACGTCACAAGTTGAGCGTAGCCAATTGCAATGCCCACACTTAGCCAAATACTAAAAAGTAGAATGTATCTAATTTGGATACGCATTAGAGTTAGGATTCATCCTCTCTTTTTCTATTTCTGTAGGTATTGAATTCATCATCTGCCACCCACAAATCTACTATGTCGCCGATTCTAATTTCCTCTCCGAATGCGGGTTGCTGTCTTACAATCGAACCTGGCGGTAGTGAATCTACTTGAGTGTAAATAACACTGCCTAATCGCAAGCCAATTCCAATCAGGTAGAATTCAGCTTCATCCAATTTCATTGTGATAAAATATGGAACCTCAAAGGTCTGATTGCCCAAGCCATCGCCAACCACCAAATCAATTCTTGATCCTTTGACTAACGGCTCACCTGGTTTGATTTTTCTACCTTGATACCATTGTTCCAAAACAGCATTTTGCGCTAAATCTGGTTTGTAGGTAATCTCACCGAGGATTAATCCAGAGCTTTGTAAAATCAACTGAGCATTCTTCACCGATACATCCACCAAATCTGGCATTGGCATAGATGGAGGAGTGTTCTGATTAAGTGTTATGTAAATCTTTCTGTCACGCTTTACTTTCTCTCCCACCTGAGGATATTGTTTCACTACTGACATTTTTGGGTAATCAGTAGTATAGGTTGAGTCTTCTGTTATTTCATAACGAAGGTCACGGGCGGTTACGACCTCGTCTAATTTATCAAAGGTGATACCGCGTAAGTCGGGCACGGTAATAGAATCACCATGATTGGTAGTGCTAGGTAAATACCAGTAGAAGAAAATCAGGGATGATACGATTATAATTCCACCAATAATGGCCAGATTAAGTAATATTTTGGTAAGCGACTTGGTCATGAGCTTTTGCTTAAATCTAATTTGTGTATGCCATAATTGAGTATGGCGTCGATAAATTCAAATGGTTTATAATCTTCAATGGCTGCTTGATGAAATATACAAGTAGCTGGCGTCATTCCCGGTAATGAATTTACCTCAATGATAATGGTTTCTATTTTGCCATCAGCAAATATTCTAACGAAAGCATCAATGCGCGCGTATCCTTCGATGTTTAATATTTTGGCAACCTTACTTAAAGTGGATTTCACTTCATTGGAAATTCGCTGATTTTCAGTCTTGTCTTTTGCATAACGAGCCGGCGTAATATTTTGTCCCTCACCAGCGAGGAATTTCTCCTCCAAGCTCAACACTTCCCCTTGCGCCAAAGCTTCTGATGCTTCGAAAACAGTATATTCAATTTCACCATCAGTGCCTACATTGGTGAGCAAACCGCCAGTTACTTCTAAGAAACGAGCGGCGCCATTGGCCGAAATCAAATCTTCGACAAGGAAGTAATTCTTCTGTGGAAATTCCTCTGTAGGCTTCAATTTCAAAATCTTGCTTTCAGCTTCTGGAAATGCTATTTGACTGCGAAATGCAATTCGAGCATAAGCAATCAACTCTTCTCGGTTTTTTATTTTCTTCACTGCCGAGCTACAGCCATCATCGGCAGGCTTGGCTATAATCGGATATTGGAATTGCTCCTCCAATTGGGCAATTACTCTGTTCGTATCTTGTTCCCAATCTTGCTGATAAACCAAGGCGTGACCTGCTACCAAAATGCCATGCTTGCGCAATATTTGGTTAGTTTCGTATTTGTTGATGGTGATTTGGGAGCTTTCTACACCCGAGCCATTGTATGGGAGCCCAACTTTTTCTAGCTCTACTTGCACAGCGCCATCTTCGCCTGGTCGGCCATGCAGGGCAATGAATACCACATCGCAAATTTCCGCTAAGGCTGCATAGCTCAATTTATGCAAAGCCAAACTCCCTTTGGTAGCATATCGGCTGCTTAATCCTCCCGCTTCTTCGCGGATCGATAAAAGCACAGGATGCTCTCTATCTGCTTGGAAACTGTGAATCTTATCATAAATATCGTCTGCATTATCCTTTAGCAAAATATTCACTGGAATTTGATGCAATTCATGTGCTCCTTCTTTTCCACTAAGGAAAATCGGAATGGGAAGATATTTGGTGGAGCTGGCAAGTTTTTCATAAATGTTTCTGCCACTTTCTACAGAGATATGTCTTTCCGACGAAAAACCACCCATTATTACCGCCACTTTTAGCTTTTCATGCAATTGATCTTGCAGTTCGCTTACCCGCAAATCTAAGTCTGATAGATGGCTAGCAATAGCCTTGGCAGCCTTGCCACACGACATACGACAAGCAAGTGAGGTGCGGATAATATAGGTCAAAAACTGGCTTGGATTCAGTCCAATTTCTGCAGCTTGGTGGAAAAAGAATGATGATGGAAGCATGCCTGAAGTCGTATTTGGGTCGTTCAGAAATACTTTTCCATCTTCTTGAATAAAGCCATCAATACGCGCATACACTTCGCCGCCCATGGCTTTGTACAACTCTTCGCAAGCCTTTCGAATGTCTTGGATTTGCTCCGTAGGCACTTTTATGGGTGTTATTTTTCGGCTGATGCCAGGCAGATATTTGGCTTTGTAATCGAAGAAATTGCTTTTCTTCAAAATCTGGGTAGGAGGCAAGGCTAGTGCATCGCCGTTTTCATCTTCTACTACAATGCAGGAAAATTCCTTACCCTCGATAAATGACTCGGCTAAAATGGCGCTTTCAGCATCCGGACTTTCTAGTAAGATCGAATCTATCCCTCCCGCAAATTCCCGCTCGAATGTGTCAAATAGTTCTTGCGGATGGTGCAAAAGATTTCCATCTGCAAGCAACGGCATACCCAAACCTTCGCGTATATCGGCAAGCTGAGCAATTACAAATACCTTTTCATCATCCGTCAAATTGATCCATTCTGAAGCATTAAATTTCCGCTGGAAAAATGCTTTGGCAATCGCCAATTCAAATGACTGAACATCATTTTGCTCTAATATGCTCACTCCAATGGACGAACCCTGATGCGGTGCTTTGAAGACCATTGGCAAGCCAAGTTGTGTTACAAGGTCATTCAGAAGTGATTGTTTATCAGAATTTTGATCGTAATCTGATTTTTTAATTACTGTCCAATTGGGTGTATCAAAACCCATTCGGCCAAAGAGCTGCTTCTGGGCAGTTTTGGAAATGCCAATAGCAGAAGGCAAAATTCCAGAACCACTGTAGGGAATGTCGTACCACTCTAGCAAGCCTTGCAGACTTCCATCTTCGCCATAAGGACCATGAAGAGTGAGAAATGCAAAATCAATGAGTTTGGAGAAATCTTTGGGCTCGATTTGCTTGCCGACTTGAGAAATCAAAAGTTCCCAATCTGTCTCGCTCAAGTGTTGAAGAGATTCGATATAGATTTGGAAATTCTTATCAGTATCAGGAATAAAATTGGCGGGAGGGTAAAAATCTCGAATAGTGCCTTTGTACACATATTGCCAATCGAGCTGGATGAAATTTCCGCAGCTATCTACAAATATGGGTACAGGTGTAAAGAGACTTTTATTTAGATTATCATAAACGGTGCGACCTCCCGCAAAAGAAACTTCACGTTCGCGAGATCTACCACCAAAAAAAATTCCTATTCTCATTGTGGCAAATATAATAATTAATGAAACGGTGAAAGCCCGATTTCATTGGCTTGGCATCTTTAATTCGAATAATTTTTCCATTTTTGGATATGTTTCTTATAAATCCCTTTTCTCCCATGAATTGTAAATTACTTAAGGCCTATTTTATTATTCTTTTCGGCTTAATCTTTCTTTCCTCCTGCAAAGCTCCAGAGGCAGATTCAAATGCGATTTTGTTTCATAACGGCAGCATTCTTACGATGGATAATGGGGAAGTAAGCGCCTTTGTAATTGAAGGCAATGTCATTTTGGAGGTGGGTGATTTCACCAATTTGGAAGCAGCATTTCCAAATGCTCAGAAATATGATTTGCGAGGCAAAACGGTATTGCCAGGCTTTGTAGATTCGCACACGCACATTCACGAGTTTGGCCAGCAAAAGCGCAAAGCAAATATTGAAGGTTTGCTTTCTGTAGAAGAAATGGTGGAGGAATTAAAACGATTCTTTCCAAACCCGCAGCCTGGACAATGGCTTATTGGTCAGGGTTGGGACGAAGGTGTTTGGGCTTCTAAGGGATATCCCGATCGTGAATTATTGGATGAAGCTTTTCCTGATAATCCTGTGCGATTGCAATCCCTGCATGGCTTTGGTGGATTTTACAATGGCAAAGCATTGGAAATTGCCGGAATTGATGCAAACACGCCCGATCCTGAAGTTGGTAGAATAATGCGCCGCGAAGATGGTACGCCTACGGGAGTGATGGAAACACTAGCCCAGCAATTAGTGAATCAGCATATTCCTGCAGAAACGGTAGAGGAAGCTAAAGAAGCGATATTGCTAGGTGCCGAAGCTCTATTGCAAGCGGGTGTTACCACTGTGCACGAAGCGGGAGTTTCGCCTACTGTCTTGCAAGCATATATGGAATTGGCTGAAGCAAAGAAATTGCCCATCCGAGTATATGCAATGCTCAATGGAAATGATGATGAGCTTATGAGTGAGTGGTTTGAGAGAGGACAGTTTTCCGACCCAAATGGCTATTTATTTGTGCGATCTATTAAGGTGTTTTACGATGGCTCACTCGGTTCGCGTACTGCCTTGATGGCCGCGGTCTATTCGGACAATCCCAAAGCAGCGCAAATGACTGAGCGAATTCGCCCCGACAAGGTGCGTGAATTAGGTAAAAAGGCTGCTGCAAATGGTTTTCAAATGGCGGTGCATAGTATAGGTGATGAAGCCAACCGCCGAGTACTCGATTTGTATGAGGAGGCATTGGCGGGCTATGAAAATATAGACCATCGCTGGCGGATGGAGCATGCTCAGGTTGTATTGCCGAGCTTTTTCGAAAGAGCAGCTAAAGGAAAGTATATTTCCAGTGTGCAATCGAGCCATGCGGTGGGCGATAGCAAATGGGCGGAAGATAGGGTTGGGAATGAAAGAATAAAACTGGCCTATGCTTGGAGAAGTATCATGGATGCAGGTGCGCCAATTATTCTGATCTCTGATTTGCCGGGAGAGCCGTGGACTCCTGTGGAAACGCTATACTTCGCCGTTACCCGCAAAAACTTGGATGGAAATCCGGCGGGAGGCTGGTATCCTGAGCAAGCATTTACGGTAATGGAAGCTTTGCAAGCCATGACTATTACTGGAGCTTATGCAGCATTTATGGAAGATGAAACCGGCTCCATCAGCAAAGGCAAAAAGGCAGACTTTGTGATAGTGAACCAAAATCCATTGGATACACCAGCAGACAAATTGAAAGAACTCAAAGTTGAAGGTGTGTGGATAGACGGAAAAGTGGTTCCGCTTGAGATGGAGATGATAATGAGGGAGTGAAGAGGTTATTTTATTTGAGTAAAACAAATGAACCATAAGAAAAATCCTCAAAGGCGGCCATCTGCGCAAATCTGCGAGATCAGCGGGCAATATATTTTCCCGCAGATTACGCTGATAAACGCGGAGAAGAAATTAAATCCTTTGCGAATCTTTGCGTAAATCTCCGCGCCCTCCGCGGTAAATAAAAAGGAAGAATTTAAACGCAAAGATGCGCCAAGTGAAGACGCGAAGAACGCAGAGTAGGTAATTCATTGTGCAACCATCTGCGCCAATCTGCGAGATCAGCGGGCAATATTCTCCCGCAGATTACGCTGATACACGTTGAGTAGAACCCAAAACATTTGCTCCAAAGTGGCAAAGAAATTGAAAATCTATCTAACCCATTTTAGCTAAACTCTCCTCTAAGGTTTTGATTTTAGCCTCTGCATCTACTTTTTTATTTTGCTCATTCTGGAGCACTTCCGCGGGTGCATTATTTACAAAACGTTCGTTTCCAAGTTTCTTCATTACTGAGTTCAGGAAGCCTCTGGCATATTCCAATTCTTTCAGCATTTCAGCCTTCTCTTTTTCCAAGTCCACATTATTGCCAGCTGGGATGGCGCATTCATCCGAATTGATAATAAAGCTAAAGGACATTTCAGCTGCATTTCCATTGAATTGAATGCTAGTCAAATTGCCCAATTTCTCTATTAACTGTTGGAATTGGCTATAAGCTTCCGGCTTTTCAGTCTTGATAATGAGCTCAAGAGGTTCTTTTGGCGAAATTCCCTTGCTACTGCGAATATTTCTAATCTGAGAAATAAGCTCGAATGCCAAGGAAGCAGCGTCGATTATTCCTTTGTCGTAGGACTCTGCTTTTGGCCATTCAGCTACAATCAAGCAATCTTTCTCAGTTCTAGTGCCCATACTATGCCACAGCTCTTCAGTAATAAATGGCATAAAAGGGTGCAATACCTTTAGAAGCTTTTCGAAAATGGCAATACTGCTGTTTAGCGTTTCTTCAGAAATCGGATCGCCGTAGGCAGGCTTTATCATTTCCAAGAACCACGCACAGTAGTCATCCCAAATAAGCTTGTATGTACCCATTAGCGCATCTGAAATGCGGTACTTACCATAATGATCTTCAATTTCAACAAGCGCTTGATTCAAGCGATTCTCCATCCATTGGATAGCTACTTTGTCGGCATCTGATGAAGGAGTTTGTACTAGTTCCAAGCCTTTGAGTAGGCGGAAAGCATTCCAAATTTTGTTGGAGAAATTACGACCTTGCTCACAAAGCTTCTCATCGAATGGCAAATCATTGCCAGCAGGAGAACTAAATAGCATACCTGTACGCACGCCATCCGCTCCATATTTCTGCATTAGCTCAATAGGATCGGGCGAGTTGCCAAGTGATTTGGACATTTTACGGCCTTGCTTATCGCGCACAATACCTGTAAGATATACATCTTTGAAGGGCATTTCACCCATATATTCATACCCTGCGATAATCATTCGCGCCACCCAGAAGAACAATATTTCTGGTGCTGTTACCAATACTTTGGTAGGGTAGAAGTAGGCCAGTTCAGCGTTAGGTTGGTCTATCCTCCCGCTTTTTTCATCGAAGTTTTCGAAGCCATTGAAAACCGCCATTGGCCACAGCCACGACGAAGCCCAAGTATCCAATACATCTTCATCTTGTTTCAAATCTGCCAAAGTGATATTTGGAGATTTTTCTTGCGCTAATTTTAATGCTTCTTCTTCTGTATTTGCAACCACAAAATCACCATCGGGAAGGAACCAGGCAGGGATTCGATGTCCCCACCAAAGCTGGCGAGAAATACACCAATCCTTTACATTTTCCATCCAATGGCGATAGGTATTTTTGAATTTCGGCGGGTGGAGTTGTATCTCATCTTCCTCCACAGCTTTGAGTGCAGTTCGAGAAATTTCCTTCATTTTGATGAACCACTGAAGGGAAAGTTTCGGCTCAACCACCGTATTGGTACGCTCAGAACGCCCAATTTTGGTGATAAAATCTTCCTCCTTCACCAATAGCTCAGCCTCCCGCATTTTCTTCACAATCATTTTGCGAACGATAAAGCGATCTTTACCAACATATTCTGGCATTTCACATCTCTCGTTGAGAGTACCATCCAAATTGATGGTGTCAATCACTTCCAAATTGTGCTTTTTGCCCAATTCATAATCATTTGGATCATGTGCCGGAGTGATTTTTAAGCAACCGGAACCAAAATCTAGCTCCACATATTCATCGGCGATGATTGGAATTTCACGGTTGATAAATGGAACGATGGCTTTTTTGCCAATCAAATGGGTAAAGCGAGGATCTTTTGGATTCACCGCAATACCTGTATCGCCCATGATTGTTTCTGGACGCTGCGTGGCAATTACTACAAATTCCTTGGAATCTTTGATTTGATAGCGGATATGGTAGAGAACCGACTTTTCGCCGTCCTCCTTATACATTACCTCTTCGTTGGACAGCGCAGTTTTGGCTTCGCAGTCCCAATTGATCATACGCAAATCGCGATAGATATAACCCTTGCGATATAAATCCACAAACACTTGAACTACAGCTTTATAATAGCCTTCGTCCATGGTGAAGCTCGTTCTGTCCCAATCGCAGGAAGCACCCAATTTTTTTAATTGCTCAAGGATAATTCCCCCATATTTTTCTTTCCACTCCCAAGCATATTTCAGAAATTCATCTCTACCGATTTCGCTTTTTTTAATGCCTTTTTCGCGAAGCATGGCTACCACTTTGGCTTCGGTAGCAATGGAAGCATGATCCGTACCGGGTACCCAGCAAGCTTCTTTGCCTTCCATTCGCGCTTTGCGGATAAGTACATCTTGTATGGTATTATTGAGCATGTGTCCCATATGCAGTACGCCAGTGACATTTGGCGGAGGAATCACAATAGTGTATGGTTCTTTTTCTGGATTTACTTGGGCATGGAAAAATTTCTGATCCATCCAATGCTTATACCATTTGTCTTCTACTTCTGCAGGATTGTACTTGCTCGCAATACTCATAAAATATACAAAATTTTCTATGGCAAAATTAAGTAAATTTTCTTCAGCGGGAGGAAGGATTCTGTAATTAGATTGGGAATGGCTGCCTTTAAATTTATATTTGTGTGGGAGGGCTATTCAAATCAAGAATTGAATTATATCCCATTTACCATGAAGACCTTTTATACTTGAATAAATAATTAAAGATAATGATCAATAAAATAGAGAGTTGGGTAGATATACCCGCAGATTCAGATTTTAGTATTTATAATTTACCAATCGGAATATTTTGTGAAAGTGTAGGTGTGAAACGAGCAGGAATGGCTCTTGGCAATTTCGTATTGGACTTGAACGCGATGCATGAAGCTAGCTTTTTTGAAGAGATTGATTTGCCACAAGGTATTTTCAAAAAAGATTCTCTAAATGACTATATCGGCTTGGGCAAAGAGATTACCAATGCGCTACGACTTAGAGTACAAGAATTAATGTCGGTTGGTAATGATGAGATTCAGGGTAATCAAGAGTACATTTCACATATATTCAAAAAGCGCAATCATGTGCAGATGTATATGCCTGTGAAAGTGCCGAACTATACGGATTTTTATAGCAGTATGGAGCATGCAACGAATGTAGGCACCATGTTTCGCGATCCAGAAAATGCGCTACTGCCAAATTGGAAACATATTCCGGTAGGCTATCATGGCAGAGCATCGTCGATTATTCCATCTGGAGTGAGTATTCATCGGCCAAAGGGACAGAGAAAAGATCCCAATAAAGATGCTCCGGAATTTGGACCATCCACCCGCTTAGATTTCGAGTTGGAAATGGCCTTTATCACTGGAAGAAGCACCGAATTAGGCCAAAGTGTACCCGCAGATAGAGCAGAGGAATTTATTTTTGGTTTCGTGCTATTTAATGACTGGTCTGCAAGAGATATACAACAATGGGAGTATGTGCCTCTTGGGCCCTTTTTGGCAAAGAGCTTTGCCTCTTCCATCTCTCCGTGGATAGTGTCCATCGAAGCGTTGGAGCAATTTCGAGTTCAAGGTCCAAAACAAGAGCCAGAGGTTTTACCCTATTTGAAAGCTGATGGTCCACGAAATTTTGACATAACCTTAGAAGTAGATATTAAACCAGAAGGTGATGAAGCTACCACCGTTTGTAAATCGAATTTCAAACACATGTATTGGAATATAAACCAGCAATTGGCGCATCAAACTGTGAATGGATGTAATCTGCAAGTTGGCGATATGTATGCTTCGGGCACTATAAGCGGCCCTACGCCAGATTCTTATGGCAGCATGCTCGAGCTTGCATGGAAAGGCACCAAACCATTGCAATTGGCGAATAATAAAAGTCGAGTATTTATCGAAGATGGCGATACGGTAATTATGCGTGGATATGCGGAGAAAGACGGCGTAAGAGTGGGTTTTGGAGAAGTAAGTACAAGAGTATCACCAGCAATTTAATTTTATGAGGACTGTCAATCCAAAGGAAGTTTCGGTAGGTAGATTTCACTATTTGATGCTTGGGACTGTGGCACCAAGACCCATTGCATTTGCTAGCACGATAGATAAAGATGGCAATGTAAACTTGAGTCCTTATAGCTTTTTCAATTGCTTTTCGGCGAATCCACCGATTATGGTTTTTTCGCCTGCCAGACGAGTACGCGATAATACTATGAAACACACTCTGGATAATATGCGGGAGGTGCCAGAAGTGGTTATCAATATCGTGAATTTCCCTATTGTTGAGCAGATGTCGTTGAGTAGTACGGAATATCCCAAAGGGGTTAATGAGTTTGTGAAAGCAGGATTAACCGAAGTGGCTTCTACGAATGTGAAACCGCCAAGAGTGAAAGAGTCACCAGCAGCATTTGAATGTAAAGTGAAAGATATCATAGAGTTGGGTCAAGAAGGTGGAGCTGGTCATTTGGTGATTTGCGAAGTAGTTTTAGCTCATTTTAGTGATGGTATTTTCGATGATGATGATAAAATAGACCCTTTCAAAATAGATTTGGTGGGCAGAATGGGTGGAGATTGGTACACGCGAGCAAATGGCGAATCCTTATTTGAAATAGCCAAACCAGTACGAACAATGGGTATTGGTGTAGATGCCTTTCCAGATGCTATTCGAAATTCAACTATTTTGTCGGGAAATGATCTGGGTAAACTGGGCAATGTAGAAGCTTTGCCAACAGAAGATGAAATAGAAAAAATGCGGGAGGATGCAGAAGTGCAAGAATTGATTCTACGAATGAAGCATCATCCTGAATCGCTGCTAGATCATTTGCATATGGCAGCCAAACTCCGCCTTGCCGACAATAAAGTTCAAGAAGCTTGGGCAATTTTGCTGCAGAAAATATAGAGGATTTAACAGTAAATTATAAACAGAAATGCGACCTATTATAAGTCGCATTTTCTGTTTTATGTTGTTAATAATTTCAAAATCAATCAATTATAAATTTTAATGGAATACCAAAACCATAATATGCTACCCCATAAGTGATGTTAGGATTGAGTCTTAATTCTGGTTCCAAACTAGCTCTCTCGCCTAGACGAATGGTTTTACTTAGTTTGAGCATCGCACCTATCGATAAATCGGGACTGATACTATATTCATTTATTTCTGCTTCATTTCTGCCACTTACTTGATTCCAGCCAACGAAGTAATCTAATGTAGGGCCGACTGAGAAATTGATGATTTTAGAGTGAAATTTATAAAGAATCGGTAAAGAAAGGTAGCGCTCAGATAAATCTACAGATACTCTTCTATTAGAAGTTGTTTGATCGAAAAATACAGAAATAGAACGCTCGCTTGTGCGGTAATATAATCCTGACTCAATACCACTTCTTTTTGTCAATTGTCTCTCAACAGAAAGCCCAATTCCAGGGCCGAAGTAAAATTCACCATCGTTTTTTTCTATGAGTAAGTTAAGTCCAATTTTGGTTTGCTCTTGGGCATTTGCTTGGTAGCCAATAACTAAGACAAAAATGCAAGCCAGTAATTTTTTCATGTTTTTTTAAATAATATTAATATATAATAAAATTAAACTATAAAAATGGGTGATGAAAGAATTTTTAGAATTTCTCCCATCTTTTATTTAAAATTTGGAGCCATTTAAGTAACACGAAGACTTTCTGTGTGAAGGATATGTTCGAATATTTTACCTGCATGTTCCCTTGAGTTTTCGATAAACCAAGTGTGTGTATCCATGCCACCACATACTACTCCAGCTAGGTATATTCCCTTTTTATTTGTTTCCATTGTGTCAGGATTATGGCTGGGTTGTCGTTTTTCATCCTCACTTAGCTGGATTCCAAATTTTTGGAGCATGGCAAAGTTTGGCTGATAGCCAGTCATGGCAAGCACATAATCATTGGCTAGGGTTATCACTCCCTCAGGAGTTTGTATATCCACCTCCCGCTCTCTTATTTCTACAATTTGGGAATTGAAGTATGCTTTTATGCTTCCTTCTTTAATGCGATTTTCTACATCTGGTTTCACCCAATATTTCACCCGCTTACCTATTTCACCTTCGCGGATTACCATGGTCACCTCCGCACCTTTTCGGTAAGTTTCCAAAGCCACATCTACTGATGAATTATTCGCTCCTACCACAATCACTTTTTGCATGGCATAGAAATGCGGATCGTTGAAATAATGCTTCACTTTGGGTAGTTCTTCGCCTGGCACATTCAACAAATTAGGAATATCATAAAAGCCCGTAGCGATGATTATTTGCTTTGCTTGGTAGGTATTTTTATCCGTTTGGACGCTATACTCAGGGAAATTGCCGTCTATCTGCTGTACCAATTCATTGAGGTGGATATTCAATTTGAAACTTGTGGCAATGCGCCTATAGTATTCCAAAGCTTCGTGTCGCTTGGGTCTGGAACTGTCCGAAACGAATGGAACCTGACCAATTTCTAGCTTCTCTGAAGTGGAAAAAAAGGTCATATTCATCGGGTAATTGTATAGTGAGTTTACGATGCAGCCTTTCTCCACAATCAGGTAATTTAGCCCTGCTCTCTTAGCCTCTATTCCACATGCCAAGCCGATTGGCCCTGCTCCAATAATTAATACATCTAGTTTCTCAGTCATTCTTTATCCTCCCGCTTTCTTATACTAACCATTTTAAAATGCGATGTTCCAATTTATAATTCCCAAAGAGCTAATTTTTCAATCCTTCTATTAGAAATTATTGAGCTCAATTAATTCATCTTCAACATTCTAAATCATTTATAGAAATTAAAAAAAATACTTAGCTTAGATTATCTATTTAGAAATTCATTCATTCAAATCGCAACTTTAGTAAACCAACCCATAATTATGAAAAGATTATTATTTTACAAGCTAATCCTTTTTCTAGGAATAGTACAGGTAAATGCCCAGGGCACCATGCTGCTACGGGAACCAAGCGTGAGTGCCGACCATATTGTCTTCGTAAATGCCAACGACCTTTGGGTGGTAGGAATTAATGGTGGCGACGCTCGCAGGTTAACAACTGCGGTGGGTGCGGAAACATCGCCAAAAATTAGTCCTGATGGAAATTGGGTGGCTTTTACGGGTCAGTATGATGGCAATACAGATGTGTTTATTGTGCCAATTGAAGGTGGGAATCCGATAAGATTAACTTGGCATCCAGGTGCAGATGTGAGCCAAGGTTGGACACCCGATGGCAAGCATGTAATCTTCACGTCGGGGCGGGAGGGTTACCCAACTGCCAACACTAAGTTCTTCCAAGTTTCGGTAAATGGCGGAATGCCCGAAGCTCTGATTGTGCCTTTTGGCCATGTGGGAGATTTATCGAGTGATGGCAAATATATGGCCTATCAGCCTTATCGCTTTTGGGATCCTGAATGGAGAAATTACCGTGGTGGACAAGCCCAGCCGATTTGGATTTTTGATATGCAAAGCCATGAACTGATAAAAACTCCTCAGTTAGATATGGAAAGACATACCAGCCCAGCTTGGCTTGGCAACAAGCTTTATTATCTATCGGAGAGGGATTATGCCAACAATGTTTGGATGTTTGACATGGCCACTGGTACAGATAAGCAGCTGACTTTTCACAAAGTTTTCGATGCAAAAAACCTAGCTGCGGGAGGTGGGAATATTGTTTATGAGCAAGGTGGATATTTACACAGACTCAATCCTACAACTGGTGAATCTACCCAATTGGAAATCCATGTAAAAGGAGATTTGAATTGGTCTAGAGCGAGGTTCAATAGTGTGAGTTCGGCGCAATTGACCAATGCAGCTCTTTCGCCTACAGGCAAGCGAGCTGTATTCGAATATCGTGGTGAGATTATTACCGTGCCCAAAGAAAATGGAGATTGGAGAAATATTACCAATAGCTCAACTGCTGCCGATCGTGCGCCAGTATGGTCGCCAGATGGTCAGCAAATTGCTTGGTTTTCGGATGCAAGCGGTGAATACCAATTGATGATAAGCGATCAAGAAGGTTTGACTACCCCAAAGGCTTATCCAATTCCCAATCAGAAATTTTACTTCCGTCCCGCATGGTCGCCAGATGGAAAGTACATTGCCTTTACGGATACAGATTACAATCTATGGCACATCAATTTGAGCAATGGCGCGCTAAAACTGGTAGATACCGACCGCTATGCACATCCGGATCGCACGTTGAATCCAGTTTGGTCGCCTGATAGCAAGTGGATTGCCTATGTGAGGCAAATGGACAATATGTTCAAATCTGTGAAAGTGTATAGTATGGATCAAGATCAGAGTTTTCAACTTACAGATGGTTTGTCTGATGCCATCGATCCGCAATGGGATGCTAATGGCAAATACCTCTATTTCCTTGCTAGTACAGATTTTGGATTGAATACTGGCTGGCTCGATATGAGTAGTTATAATATGCCAATCAATAGAGGCTTGTATATGGCAGTGCTGGCAAATGATACGCCATCGCCATTTATGCCCAAAAGTGATGAAGAACTTCCCGCCAAAGAAGAAAAGAAGGAAGAGAGTAAAAATGGGGATGTGGTTGTGAAAATTGATTTTGAAGACATTGATCAGCGTATTATTGCTGTGGATGTGCCGCTTCGAAATTACACTGGTACAGTTGGCGCTCCAGCAGATCATATTTTCTACATAGAAAATACAGCAGGGCAGCCAGCGAAGCTTCACCGCTACAGTTTGAAGGATCAAAAATCTGTTGAATTTCTTTCGGGTGTCACCTATGCAACGATTAGCAATGATCGAAAAAATTTACTTTACCGCTCAGGAGCGAATTGGGGAATTGTAAATCCTGCTGGTGCTGCCATCAAATCAGGAGACGGTAAGATTGAAACTGGTAATATCCGTATCAAAGTTGATCCAAAAGAAGAATATCAGCAAATGTATAAGGAGGCTTGGCGTTATCAGCGTGATTTCCTTTATGTTGACAATACACATGGAGCACCTTGGGACGAAGTTTATGAATGGTACAAGCCTTGGGTCGATCATGTGCGCCACCGTTCGGATATGAATTACATCATCGATATACTCGGTGGCGAAATTGCTGTTGGGCATTCCTATACAAGTGGTGGAGATTTTCCAAGTGTGGAAAATGTATCGGGTGGTTTACTAGGTGCGGATTATGAGAAGGCAAGTGGCTATTACAGAATCAAGCGAATTTATACAGGTGAAAACTGGAATCCTGAATTGCGCTCACCACTTTCCGGCCCAGGTATTAATGTGAATGAAGGTGACTATCTGCTCGAGGTAAATGGCCAAGCGCTTACTGCTGATATGAATTTATTTAGCCTATTCGAGGCTACAGCTAATCGCCAAGTGAAAATCCGTGTAAACTCAAGCCCAACAATGGAAGGCTCTCGAGTACAAGTGGTCGTTCCTTTAGGCAATGATGGTGGACTTCGCTCTCGTGCTTGGGTGGAGGACAATCGCCGCAAGGTGGATGAAATGTCCAATGGGCAATTGGCTTATGTATATGTGCCGAATACCAGCAATCCTGGCTATACCTATTTCAATCGCTACTATTTCGCCCAGCAAGATCGCAAAGGTGCGATTATCGACGAACGTAATAATGGTGGTGGTTCGGCGGCGGATTATATGGTTGATATTATGAATCGCCAATTGCTAGGATATTTCAATAGCCGGGCAAATGACAATAAACCTTTTACTACTCCGATGGCGGGTATTTGGGGACCAAAAGTGATGATTATAAATGAAAATGCAGGTTCCGGTGGAGATTTGCTGCCATACATGTTCCGTGAAATGGAAATTGGGCCATTAGTAGGTACGCGAACTTGGGGAGGCCTAGTAGGGACTTGGGATACGCCACCCTTTATCGATGGCGGGAGGATGGTTGCCCCACGAGGTGGATTCTTCGATACCGATGGTGAATGGGCCGTGGAAGCCGACGGTGTAGCTCCAGATATTGAGGTTTTCTACGAACCAGCTCAGCTAATCAAAGGTATCGATACCCAATTGGAAGCCGCAGTAAAAGAAGCCATGCGACTAATCCCTCTGCAAGCAATCGACCTCAAAGGCGAACCTGCGCCACCAATCCGATGGAAAAGACCGGAGGGGTGGAGAGATAGAAATTAAATTGATCTTTGTGATTTGAAAAGCCCATGCAGTAGATGTATGGGCTTTTATATATATATTCATAAGCTCCATTGGCTTGGCATTTAATCAGTTTTTTGGTTTTGGGAAAAGATCAAAGTCTTTCATTTAATCAAAAAAATCCCTGCCCGTCCATGGAGGCGGGATAGTTCAGACAATAGCGATAACTGTATATTATTTGTTTTTGAATAATTATCGGATTACAAATCCTGTTAATCCGTAGTTCGACATTTCAAATGTCGAACAGTTGGAGAGTTAATGTTGGATTTGGAATTTATCGCATTGTAGAGACAGGGCATGCCCTGTCTCTACTGGGCGTTATTGAAATCGGATTAGAAATCCTCTTTATCCGTAGAACGACATTTCAAATGTGGAACAGTTGGTGGTTGGATTTATTTTGACACCTTTTCTCTATCAGGTCTTTTTAAAACTACCCTTGTCCCTCAGGGACAAACTATGGGTAGAAATTAGAGGCGAATCAAATTTCCGTGCCTTTGGGTACGGCCTATATGAAATTGGAGCGTGAACAGCTATCGGATATATTTTGTACCAAAGGCATAAGCGGTTTTTGCTATGTTTATTCTAGCATTAGGCTGTCCCTAATGGGACAGATGGCTTGTATTGAGAGGTATTGCCAGCGAATTTTTAGGCTTTAATTATTTTTAGTCCACAACCGCCCCAACCAACATCTTCAAAAACGGTAATGCTTGTCCATAATCCAATTCAGCATATTCTAGTCCTAATCTGCGGAGGTTTTGGTAATAGGTTTGGTGCTGTTGATAGTAGTGCTTCTCGCTTTGTAGGAACCATGCTTTTTCGCCGAGTTTAGTTCCCAAAAACCACTTTTCTAGCAAGCGGCCACAGCGTCCATTTCCATCACTCCAAGGGTGGATTTTCACAAATATTAAATGAATCATCGAAGCGTAAAAAAAGCTTTTTTCTAAACTAAGCTCCATTTTTAGCAGAAGCGCTAGATCATGATAGAATTTGTCCATCTCCTTAGCTACTTCAAATGGCGATGCGGCAACATATTCTATCCGACCGTCATCGGTAGTCACATACATATTTGTAGTGCGGAAAATACCTTGGTTACTTTTGGGTAATATATTTTTGCTGAGGAGCTTATGCGCAATGGCTATATTATCTCTGTTAAGCTCATTGCCTTTAGCGAAAATATATGCGTCGTATAGATCGTCTATTTTTTGGGTGTAGTCAGCCTGGAATTCTACGCCAAATTTTTTATGCTTGATGTAACTATCTAGCTCAATGTTAGCGCCCTCAATTTTGCTGCTAAAAACGGAAGAAACAGAAGTGTAAAAGCTGAAGTTTTCAGATGACAATTCAGCTTCATGTAATGCTTCAAAATGATTCTTCAATTCAGAATCAATTTGATCGAGATAGGAAGGAAGTAAATCAGTCGGCACTATTTTGAATAAGCTACTCATGTTTTACCGAATGATTGATTTTGAAAAAGTATTTAAAATGCTTTAGTAACCAATACTTAAATATAGATTTCAAAATCAATAAGTAAAAACCGAATTGTCTTATTATCTGTAATACCCGCCCGATCTACGTTTTTGCTCGAATATTTGGCGGAGGGTTGTGCCTGACAATGCGCCAAATCCTCCCGCTAATCCACCAACTAGGCCAGTAACTAATACCAATAAAAGTGGTGCTGAGAGCTGGAAGATGGCAGCAACTTTTTTCGTTAATAAGGAACCTGATTCAAAATCTATCAACCAAGCCAAGGTGAACCACAATAAGCCAATTGCTAAAAATCCGCTAACAAAAGAAACTAATCCCGAAGTACGAATAAGTAAGGAGCCAATAAATGCAGCAATTACCACCGAGTACCAAGGAAGTGATTGACTGGCAAAGTAGGCAATGGCAGCAATAATGATTGTTTTTACTAAAAATTTCATATGACTTAATCGTTGCGAGGATTAATAATTTGTGTGAAGAGGAGATTTTCTTGTTGCATCTTTTCAATCGGCAAGGCTTTCAAATTCAGATATTCACCTTTGGCCCAAATCTCAATCATATTGTCATAAAATTTGGAACCTGGATTTCCAGATTGTCCGCCAGGATATACGCCAAAAGCAGAAGGAGTTGTGCCAAGCTCAACCACCATTCGCCACGAAGCCCCGTGACGAGGGCCAGTTGCATTTATAATGCTTCTGTTGCCGCCAACCTGTACGCCAGAAACGGTGAATGGCGTAAGAGGTGGCAATAAATGCTGTACAGTTGTGTTTTTGAAATTAGCCCAAGAGTATTCTTTTCCATCATTTGCTGCAGACCAGTTTTGCAATGAGTCGATTGCGCTTAATAATGCCTGCTGCACTATTTCCTTAGCTGTTTCTTTTTGAGAAGTTTCTGGCAAATCAAAGATTTCATCTTCTGGATATTCAGCAAGTAACTCCTGGAATCTACGCTCGCCAACTGTTTTGATTGGTTTTGAAGCGTTTCTGAATTTTGCATTACCCATTTTAAGAATCTTATCCCACCATATTTCCCAAACCGAAGCTCCTTTGGAATCGATATCGTTGAAGAAATTCCAGTTTTTTGCTAAGTTTAGCACGTCACTTTGTTCAATATTCAGGTTCATTCCCTCTGTCATTTGAATTAATAGCGGGAGGGTTTCGGCAGCTTTCAAATTGTAATTATCATTTTGTAACGCCATTATTTCCGACACTGAAATATTATTCATTTCAGTTAGCCTGCTATTGATTCGTCTATTTCGCCAAGCTTCGAAATTGCTATCGAAACTCCAGTATGGATAAGTAGAGTCGTGAGGTTGTTGGTTTGCTGAGCTTACAAATCCGCGCTCAGGATTGAGCACATGTGCATTTTGCTCCATTGGAATAAAGCCTTGCCAGTCATGATCGAGTTGAGAGCCATCCATCAGAAATTTACCTTGCCCTTCCCATTTGATTGGGAACTTTCCCTGTACCCACAAAGCGATGTCGCCTTGGTTTGATGCAAACACAAAGTTCTGAGCTGGGCTACCGTAATTTTTCAGCGCCTCAGTATATTCAGTATAGTTTTTGGCTCTATTTAGTTGATGGAATGCAATTACTTCTTTGGATCCTTGGTGCGCAATCCAACGCATTGCATAGCCAGTTAACTGCTCCTTTTGGTTGAAAGTGTGATCGTAAACTACAGGCCCATGATGTGTATAAATAACCGTATCTAAGTAAGTTTCGCCACCCAATACCTTGACTTCTTCAATTCTCATTTGAGTTTTGAGCCAAGTATTATTGAAGAAATATTCTTGACGTGAATCGTCTCTAAATTGAATCTTATACCAATCTACCGCGTCCCTTTGGGCATTGGTCACACTCCAAGCTATATTGTCGTTGAAGCCGATGATAACACCAGGCGCACCTGGCAGACCAGCGCCCATTACATTTACACCAGGCGCGTTTAAGTGCAATGAATACCAAATTGAAGGTAAATTCAGTCCTAAGTGGGGATCGCCAGCCAATATTGGCTTTCCGCTTCTAGTTTTGGAACCAGCTACAGCCCAGTTGTTACTGCCATTTAGTGGATCAGGCTTCTCATATATTTCATCAGTATTCGACCAAGGGAAGCCTTTTACTAGCGGCTCTTTCACTACAATTGGAGTGAAATCATACACCTTGGAATTTGGAATAATCGGATCAGGGTTGTCTAAAATCTCTGGGAATAGGAAGTCGTAACGCTCTTTACCAAAAAGCTCAACGAAATTGGTGTTTTCCAAATCAGTCTCGCTAGAAGACAGCATATCAGCCATATATTTTAGAAATAATGCCGATTTGTAAGGCGACCATTCTTCTGGCTCGTAGCCTAATAGTTTGTATTCAATCGGTAAAGTTGCGTAGTCTAGGCTATTGATGTAGTGATTAGCACCATCGGAATAAGCCTGCATAATCGAGGTAAACTGACCATCATTTTCTCCTCCTCTTAGGGAGTTCTCTGCTGCGAAACCCATTCCTTTTCTTCTTTGCAGTCGATCAAAGTTTATTGCATCAGGGCCAATGATTTCTGATAGGCGACCTGCTGCAGCCATAGTTTGAAATTCCATTTGCCAAAGACGGAATTGCGCCATTACATAGCCTTGGGCAAAGTAAAGGTCATAATCGTTGTTTGCATAAATATGCGGAATGAGGTTTTCGTCAAATAAGATTTGCACCTGCTCATTTACGCTAGCTCCAATGCCAATATCAATAAATTGATTTTCGGTTTTTTCAGTATTTTGCCAAAAGCCACCTACCGGATTTAGGAATTTCCCTAATGGCGGAACCGAACCAAATTTGGTTTCTAATACAAAAACTAATGCAACAGTTAGAGCTAGGGAGAGGAGAAACTTGAATAACTTCATAGAATTGATTTACCGACTAATCTATTTGAAGGTCAAAGATAATAGAAGGTAATTAAAATAAATTTTTACGACTTGCTTTAATTTTTTCCTCAGATGGCAAAATTGGCCATCAATTGTACGCAATAATGCCTATTGACATCAATTTATCCATATATATATTACCTTCGTATTCTTAGATTTAAGATTATGCTTGACGGAAAAAAGATTTTAATTACAGGTGGTACAGGTTCATTTGGGAAGCAATTTGTGAAAACAGTGCTACAAAAATACCCTGATATTAAACGCCTTGTCGTATTCTCTAGAGACGAATTGAAGCAATTTGAAATGGCTCAAGAATATGATCTCAATAAATATAAGCAGCTGAGATTTTTCATCGGTGATGTGCGAGACAAAGATCGAATAAAAAGAGCCTGCGAAGGGATAGATATAATTGTTCATGCTGCCGCTCTCAAGCAAGTACCTACTGCAGAATATAATCCGATGGAATGTATTATGACTAATATAATGGGTGCCGAAAATGTAATTAATGCCGCAATGGATTGCGGAGTAAAAGATGTTGTAGCCCTTTCTACTGATAAAGCTGCTGCTCCTATAAATTTATATGGTGCGACAAAATTATGTTCGGATAAGCTTTTTGTAGCGGCGAATAATATAAGAGGAACAAGAGATTTGAAATATTCGGTAGTGAGATATGGAAACGTAATGGGCTCGCGAGGTTCTGTGATTCCATTCTTTATGAAGAAAAAGAGGGAGGGTGAGTTACCGATTACCGACACACGCATGACGCGCTTCAATATCACTTTACAAGAAGGAGTTGATATGGTACTTTGGGCATTGGAAAATCACTGGGGAGGAGAAATCCTAGTTCCTAAAATACCATCGTACAGAATTACGGATGTGGCAACAGCAATTGCTCCTGAAGCTACTCAAAAGATCGTAGGTATCCGTCCTGGCGAAAAGGTACATGAAGAAATGATTACTGAAGCTGACTCGTATACAACTTACGATTTGGGAAAATACTACAGTATCCTCCCGCAACAACCGAATTTCAATTTGGAGAAATACATCAGGCATTTCGATGCGCATCCTGTTGCAGAAGGCTTCAATTATAATTCGGGTAAGAATGCGGACTTTCTATCTGTAGAGCAAATTCGCGAGCTTATTCAAACTCACCTTCAATCTGAATTAGCCTAATATGCACATAATTCCTCACGGCAAGCATCACATTACGGAAGCAGATAAGCAGGCCGTAATCGAGGCATTAGAAAGTGATTTTATCACCCAAGGCCCTCGAATTGCCGAATTTGAAAATGCTTTTGCCGAATATGTAGGAGCCAAATATGCCATTGCGGTGGCAAATGGAACAGCCGCTTTGCATTTATGCGCTATGGCATTGGATGTGAAAACTGGTCAAAAAGTGATTACCAGTCCGCTTACCTTTGTAGCTTCAGCCAATTGCGTGAGATACTGTGGTGGCGAAGTGATTTTTGCAGATGTGGATCCCGAAACTTATACGATCGACCCTATAAAAGTGAGGGAAATCCTTGAAGCAGATGCCGAAAATATTGTGGGTATTATCCCAGTGGACTTAACGGGTCGGCCAGCAGATTTGCCAGCCTTGCGAGAAATAGCGGATGAATATGGCCTATGGATAATCGAAGATGCTTGCCATGCTCCAGGTGGATTTTACAATGATGCGGAAGGAAAACAATACCAATGTGGAGATGGGAATTTGGCTGAGATGGCCATATTTTCCTTTCATCCTGTGAAGCATATTGCTTGTGGCGAAGGCGGAATGATTACCACAAACGATCCTGAATTGGCGCGTAAAGCGAGATTGTACCGAACACACGGAATTACCAAAGATCCTGCAGAAATGAGCCAAAATGATGGTGGCTGGTATTACGAAATGCAGGAACTTGGCTACAATTATCGATTTACCGATTTTCAAGCTGCATTGGGAAATAGCCAATTGCAAAGAGCTGTTCCCAATTTGCAAAAACGTAGAGAAATCGCAGCTAAGTATGCAAATGTCTTTGCTGATGTGAAGGAAATAAAACATCAATCTGGCAATGTGGAAGGTCATGCATATCACTTATATGTGATCCAAGTAGAGAAGCGAAAGGAGCTTTACGACTTCTTACGATCCCATGGAATTCTTACTCAGAT
>CAZRBW010000030.1:0-1724 GCA_964598395.1 uncultured Roseivirgaceae bacterium | reverse complement strand
GCTCATTCCAGAATGATTGACGAGGAATTGGATAGTATTTATCCAGTTGTTCCGTTTTCCTATCCCATTCAAAGAGCTTTGAGAATAAATGATGGCAGATTGGGCTTCATTAATCCAGAATTTGCCAATGCTCGCTCGCAAGATTTACAAAAAGCCTATATGGATGCAGGACAATTTTACTTCTTCAAAGTAGATGCATTTCTGAAATCAAAAAGCTTATTGTTGGCTAAAACTGGTGCAATGATTATTTCTGAATTGGCCGCTCAAGATATTGATAATGAAGTGGATTGGAAACTTGCGGAAATGAAGTATACCTTGATAAACAAACAAGATTAAATTCGAATGAACAAATCATATAGAACAGAGCAAGAAGAATTTTGGGCGGGTAGTTTTGGGGAGGAATATATTAAGCGTAACCAAAGCAAGGAATTGCTAGCGGCTAATTTGGCTTTATTTACCAAGATGTTGAAAACCGCCAAACCCGATACGATTATTGAATTTGGTGCAAATATCGGGATGAACCTACAGGCGCTAGAAACGCTACTTCCAAATGCAACTTTATCGGCTATCGAAATCAACAATACGGCTTGCGAGCAATTGCTAAATTTGATGCCTGGAGTTGCAGTGCACAATCAATCAATATTGGAATTCGAGACCCAGCAAAGGTATGATTTGGTACTGATAAAAGGAGTGTTGATTCACATAAATCCAGCTGAACTGTCTCAGGTTTATCAAAAGCTTTATGATTCATCCTCCCGCTATATTTTGGTGGCTGAGTATTATAATCCTTCGCCAGTTGAGATTAATTACCGCGGACATTCAGACCGACTTTTCAAAAGGGATTTTGCTGGTGAAATGCTAAATACTTTTGCGGATTTACGCTTGGTGGATTATGGTTTTCAATATCATAAAGATCCGGTATTCCCAGCCGATGATATCACTTGGTTTTTGATGGAAAAAGTGAAAGCTTGAAAAGAACAGTATTCATAAGAGCGGATGCAAGCGAAAAAATAGGGCTTGGCCATGTGATGCGATGTTTTGCATTGGCTCAAATGATAAATGATGATTTTGAAATTCGATTCTTTTGCAAAGAAATCCCAGCGCAATTAGCTGAAGAAATTACTTCCGTGGGATTCATAGTCGAGAAAATTAAGCGGGAGGATGAGTTTGTAAACCTGCTGAATACCAACTCAATAGTGATTTTAGATGGCTATGAATTTGGCTTGGAATATCAAGCAAGAATCAAGAAAAGTCGAGCGCGTATTATTTGGGTTAGCGATTTCAAAGCGGGCAATCCATTTGCAGACATTATACTCAACCAAGCGCCGGGAATACAAGCGATTGATTACCAAACTTCTTTCTCCACCCGCTTTTTACTGGGAGCAGACTTTGCCCTTTTGCGTCCCATATTTTTTCAAACTCAGCTGCTAGATAAAATAGCGAATTCCGTTTTTATATGCTTTGGTGGTGCCGATCCGTTGAATTTAAGTCTTAAATCATTAGAGGTATTATCCTCATTTCCCAAATTTGAGAAATGTACTGTAGTAACTGGCGCAGCCTATCAATTCCATTCTGAACTGGAAGATTTAATCCATAATAGCCAGCAAAATATTGAGCATTTTCATTCAATTGATGCTGAAAAGATGTATGCATTAATGAGCCAAAGTGATTTGGCAATTGTGCCTTCTAGCAGTATAATTTATGAAGCAATGGCCACAAATTGC
>CAZRBW010000029.1:22018-35747 GCA_964598395.1 uncultured Roseivirgaceae bacterium | reverse complement strand
GCTTCTTTTTGTCTAGACTTTTTTGTTTCTTTTTGTGGCAATGACAAAAAGAAAAAAGAAAACTTCCAAATATCATTGAATTTCAATGGCTTAATGAAATACATAAGCAACTCTTTGTATTAGAATAGCCCTATACCTTTGATTGGCTTGAGCATGCCATTTGTTATTTATTTTAATTCAATATTTTAACCTATTAACAATCAATTTTCTATGCTAGCAAAGATGCTATTTCAAAAGTAGCCTCACCAATTGCTCTAGATACTGCTGATCAATATTATCAAAATCGTTCAGCTGATCGCTATCCACATCCAGCACAAATTTCACTTCATTATTCTGAATTCCAGGTACAACTATTTCAGATTTTGAGGCAGAATTACAAGCAATATGACCTGGAAATGCATCAACATCTGCCACTATTAATGTTTCCTTTTTTTGCCATGAAGTACCACAAACACCTTTGCCTAAATTGATTCTAGTGCATGCAATTGGCCCCTGAAACGGACCCAAAACCAATTGATCCTTTTTCACAATATAAAAACCTACCCAAAAGAAATCGAAGGCCTCTTTGAGTGCAGCAGCCATATTTGCCATGTTTGCATATTCATCTTCCTCGCCAAATAGTAAGGCTTCGATTTGCGGGAGGATGGCTTGGTATATAGCTTCTTTTTCTTTGCTTTCAGGTAAAATCAGGGTTTCAGACATATTGGTGGGTTTTATAATCTTAATCTATTTTTCGTTTGAGTTAACATAAAAGTCTATCGTATCGTTTTCGATTTGCATAGTATCTTTTATCAAATGCACAGGTAATTGAGGACCT
Source organism: uncultured Roseivirgaceae bacterium (assembly GCA_964598395.1). Classification (GTDB taxonomy): domain Bacteria; phylum Bacteroidota; class Bacteroidia; order Cytophagales; family Cyclobacteriaceae; genus CAXBDP01. Next base: position 34,930 of record CAZRBW010000029.1, on the reverse strand, counting down.
GCAATACCAACGTTGAATAAATGACCTGCCGTGAAAACTCGCGCTTCATCCCATAATCCTTTGGCTATGAATTGATTCAAGGTGGCAGTGCCTCCTTCTACGATTATGGACTGGATATTTCTGCCTAGTAAATCTTCCAAAATAGTTTCAATTTGGAATGATTCAGGCAGCTTTATAAATTGGCAATTTTCAGTTGATGGCTTATCTCGCAATGTGTAAACAAGCGTTTCCACTGATTGGTCGAACAAATGTAAATCAGCAGGTAAGCGCAAATTCCTATCTATCACGATTCGCTTTGGATTTCGGCCTTGCCATTCTCTTACGGTCAATCTTGGATTGTCCAATAGGGCAGTTTGAGTACCTACCAAAACCGCATCTTCCTCAGTTCTCCATTTGTGTACAAGTGAGCGTGATATTTCATTACTTATCCATTTGGATGATCCGTCTGGCCGAGCAATAAATCCATCAGCAGTTTGCGCCCATTTTAAGATAATGTATGGCCTATTTCGCTCCATTTGGGTGAAAAATCGACGATTTAAACTTTGCCCTTCTACAAACAAAATATCTTCGATCACTTCGATCCCAGCCTCCCGCAGTTTTTTAATACCACGTCCAGCCACTTTCGGGTTCGGGTCGCTATTGGCGATTACCACTCGGCCGACTTTCTTTTCAATAATCAAATCAGCGCAAGGGGGAGTTTTGCCATAGTGTGAGCAAGGTTCTAAGTTCACATACAAAGTACTCTCTGGAAGCAAACTTTCATCTTTTACCTCCCGGAGCGCATTCACCTCGGCATGATGCCCACCATATTGCTGATGCCAGCCTTCGCCAATGATTTTTCCGTCATGATCAATTACACAGCCCACCAATGGATTTGGACTCACTTTGCCCAAACCATTCATTGCCAATTGCATGGCGCGTTGCATCATTAGAGGATTCACTTCATTCACAGTCGCAATATACAATGCAGGAATTTTTCTGCTACAATTTTCTATTTTTGGAGATAAATGTCAGCAAGTTCACAAGAAATCTTTCAAACCATCAAGCAGAGCGTTTTGGCTCGATATGATGCAAATGAGGCAGCAAGTATTGCTTTTCTATTTATTGAGCAGTGTTTCGGGCTCACTCAGTCGCAGGTTTTGGCCAATAGACAAATAGGTCAAATTGATTTTGAGGAATTTGATGGGATGTTGAAGCGATTGGAAACCGGCGAACCCGTACAATATGTGATTGGAAAATCGTGGTTTTATGGAAGAGAATTTAAAGTAAATACTAGCACCCTTATCCCAAGACCTGAAACGGAAGAGCTAGTAAATATGATTGTGAAGCGGGAGGGTATAGACTTCGCAGGCAAAATACTGGATGTAGGTACAGGAACAGGCTGTATTGCTATTTCACTAGGCTTGGAGTTACCTGAAGCGAAAGTTTTTGCCATTGATGTGAGCGAGGCAGCATTACAAGTAGCCAAGCTAAACAATGAAATGCTAGGAGCTTCTGTACAATTCGATTTGCTGGACTTTTTGGATAAAATGCCAAAGTTTGATTTCTATCAGATATTAGTAAGCAACCCACCTTATATTCCTCAAAACAATCTGGAACAGCTGCAAGATAATGTGACCAAGCATGAGCCACATTTGGCTTTGTTTGTAGATGAGCCGCTAATATTTTACCAAAGAATTGCTGAGCTCGCACCTGATATTATGACAGCGGGAGGTAGAATTTATGTTGAAATTCATGATGATTTTGGTGAAGAAGTCAAGCAATGCTTTCTACAAAATGCGCTCACAAAAGTAGAAGTTCACCAAGATATAAATGGCAAGGATAGAATGGTGTCTGCTATTTGGCGACCCTAGTTTTATTCCTCCCGCTTTCTTGCCTATTGATTTAAGGCTTTCTGTCTATAGATTGTCGATGTTAGACTAATATATTTATAATTTTTCCGTTATTATTTACCTTCGACCAAATAATAAACAACTCGCAATGAGATATTTCCTTCTAACTCCAATTGCCATTTTACTCTTATTCTCTTGTAGCCAAAATGTAGATCAAAGCATCCAAGAGCAGATAAATTATCGAATAGTATTTGAGGACACCTTGAGAATTGACTCAAAAGATGAATTGCTGTTTGTCAATAATTCATTGGGCACTTCTAGTTATTTGTCAAGCACAGACAAACTCTATAATTTCAATCTCAAAAATTATGGCATTGAAGTTTTAGATATTGATAATGAAGAATTTGTGGCAAGGCACCCTTTCGAAAACGATGGGCCAAATGCAGTTGGGAGATATATTACGGGTTTTCAAGTACTCAGTGAAGATGATATTTATATTTTCGATATCAACTTTTTTGCAAAGTACACTCTCAAGGGCGAGCGACTTTTCAAGATTGACTTAAAAGATATTCCAACTTTTGATGGAGATACTTTGCAAGTGAATGAAAGAGTAATGCCTGGAGGTGGATTCTATAAGGATCAGTTTATCACCACTTCTTCGAAGGATTTTATTTATCAGGGTGTTTTATTTCTGAATTTCGATAAACAGGAAATCCGAAAGGATTTAACTCCCGAATTTGATAAAGCTTCTGAACTGCGATTTATGTTGCAATTAGATGACATGAGGATTCCTCAAGGGCCGGAATTTCGAATGAACGTATTAAATGATATGGCTATTTTGAGCTGTGATTCTTACAATGAGGTCATTATTTATGATTTGTTGAATGATACTCGTACGCATAGAAAATTTACAAGCTCAATAATGCCTAATGAAAAAGTGGCAAAACATGGCAGCCCAATAATTGAGGTAACTCGCGATGATTTAAGTGCTCTTGCTTTATTAAATGCTCAAATCACATTTGGTCAATTTTATTTTGACGACCTGAATAAGCTGTTCTATCGTATTTCCTACATGTCCAATGGGCTGGAAGGTGATCAGAGAAAGCTCCGATACTTTTTATCCATTTTCGATCAAAACCTTAATCACCTCCATGACATTGGTGATTTACCTGATGATTTTCCTGCGCAATTTCTATTTATTCTAAATGGGAAAATGTATTCCTTCTTGAATGAGAATGATGAAATCGCCCTGAATGTAATGAGTGTGGTGGGTGAATAAAAAAAACCCAAGTCTTTGCAAACTTGGGCTTCTAAATTCCTGTAAGGATTATCCTTTATTTGAATTGTATCGGCAAACTTGCTTTTACTTTATCCCAAGCAAAATGCAATGAAGCCGAATCGCCTTCACCCGTAAATATGGCTGAGAAGTTTTCTATTACCTCTTCATTTGCTCCTAAAGCAACTTCTACTCTTACCACATCAGCTTCTTCGTTGTACCTATAAGCACCCCAGTTGTGTAATGCTTTGTTGATGATGATTACCCAATTGTTTTCACTAGGAATGGCAGCCAAGGAGTATGTCCCAGCAGGTACTTCCACGCCACCGATAGTTGCATTTCTGTAAAGCGTAAGCTCAGTGTTTTCATTTGCCCCTAATCTCCAAACCTTTCCATACTCTGCCAAGTTAGTACCGAAAATCTCACGTCCATTTTTAGCAGGACGGCTGTAAATCAATCTTGCCATTGGTTCCTGATAATCATTTCTCAGGTTTAATTGCGGAAGGTTGTTTGGATAATAAGCTAAATCTAATGGGCTTCTATCCACGCCAGCAAAGGTTTGAGCTTCGGCGTTGGTTACTAAAAATAGCAGGCCTATTGCCGCCATGAATAAAAATCTTTTCATAATGTAAATGTTTGGTTGTTGTCGGAAGTAGAACGAATTTCTTTTGTTTCTGTTCGAATTCCGCCCATCAATTTTCTTGCCTTATTATCCGAAATGGATGTGCTTCTGTATTAAAAACAAATTCTTCTAAGGACAGCGTGCTTTCATCTGCAAAAAGTAAGTATGCATATTTGAGTGTTTCAGCTAAGAAAAAGCTTTCCATATCATCCCTTTTTTCTTTAGTGATTACGCTTTGAAGCGCAGCATAAGCATCGTCTGTACGGCAATGAGTTACCAGCGATTGAAACATCTCTCTACCCATTTCAAGGTATTTTTCATCTTTTGTAAATCGGTAAAGATAAAAGGCTGATTCAATATTTTCTGGTCGCAATACATAGCCAGGACTATTCACTTCCATAGTAGAATAATCAAGCGATTCAGGTTCTATACCGTGCATAGTCCACATTGCAAAACAGCTTTCTTGCAGTGCTTTGGCTCTTTCTAAATCACCACTGAGCGCCAATAAGCCAGGCATAAAAGCATCGAGCGCACCAAAGTTGGTGGCAGTTCGCTCGCCTGTGTACATATCTGCATAGCCATACCAAGCACCATTTTCAGTTTCGTCCCATAGGTATTGATTCACTGCTGGAATACTCTCATCCCACATTTTCTTCAAATCTTCATCGCCAAATAGCAACCAGCCTTTGTAGAAGTACTCATAGTAGGAGTCTATCCTCCCGCTTATATGACTTGAAGTATTTTCCCATTCGCCACTTTCTACATCAATAGTGGTTCCTACTAAGCCAATATCCGAACGACGATTATATACTTCTGTAATGGCCTTTTTGGCTACTTCATAATATTTAGGATCACCCGTAAGTTTACTCAATTGGCCAAATTCCAAAAGCAAAGTACCAATCTCCGCAGGGTTATTTATTTGTTCTCTCTTTTCGCCATTTTGTAAATGAACTCTCACATAAGGCATTCCCGTAGCGGTTTCGAAGCCTGGCATTAATCTATCGCCAAGGTCTTTGGCCAAACGTAAAAATTCAGGATGGCCATCTAATTGATAAGCTGAAATAAGACCACCTAGCAATCGAATGGTCACTTCGAAGGTTTGAACATAAAAGTCTTTGTTAAAATCAAGTTCAGCGAAAATCAGTGTTTTGGCTTCTTCGGCCTCCGCTTCAAGTCCCATCAATTTCATGGTAGAGAATGCATCCACTGGTGTCATTAATAGGCTTTCGTCGTACCAATTACGACCAGTTTTGGAAAGAGGAAGAAGTGCATCGTAGCCCCAAGCGTGAGTTTTGTAGCCATTCCAAGCATGCAGAAATTCCTGCTTCACCGAATCTGCTAATGCTTGCTTATTGATAGAGCTAATATCGACAGTTTCTTCGGCGGGAGGATTTTGACAAGCTGATACAGTGAGTGCGATACAAATAAATAAGATGATTGATTTCATGGATTGTTAATTGGTTTTATTGGCTTTCAATTTACAATTTTTGCCTAATAATCAGCTGTTCAAGAGTATTTTGAAATGGTTTGTGCCTTCATACAATTTAGTTCGAATGCGGGTAGTCGTATTCGAAATCTAAAATGTCTGGATATTTAAAAGTGTAATTGAGCTCGGAAATTAATTTGTTGGGGCTAATTACTTTGAAGGGTAATTGCAGATTTGGCTCAGCAAACTCCGCAGGTGCAAATCCAAATTTAGCCGCATTATGTGTATAAATTTCCTCCCGCTTTCTTGGAATAGGTGCAGTGAGATTCCAAATATGGCCAAATGCCTCTTGCTTGATAATTTCTTTTACCACGCCAATTATATCTTCCAAATGAACCAAATTCAGTAATATAAGGCCATTATCTAAGCCTTTTTTCCCTGCAAAATATTTCCCTGGGATCCGACTTTTGCCCATCAATCCACTACAGCGGAGGATGGTGCTGCTAGCGCGATGGGTTTTGAGAACTTCTAGCTCTGCTTCGCCAATTTCATCTTTTCCGAATGAATTAGCATCAACATCATTTTCAACTACCAGTCTGTTGAGGTCAGGATATATGGAGGTGGAGCTGATGAAAATGATTTTTTGATTGGGCTTTACAAATGACATTAGGTTAGCAATTGCCTTTGGGTAGTTTTCTCTTTGGCCAAAACCCGAAGGTGGGATATTGATGAAAAGCAGATCCGCATCCAGCAATTTATTGGCAGTTGTAGGATCGCTTGTAGGAAAATTAAGGCAATAAGCTTCGATGCCTTCTTGCTGCAATCGGGGCAATTTCTCTGTAGAAGTGGTGCTACCTTTTACTGTAAAATCTTCACTGATGAGTGCTTGAGCCATTGGCCAACCTAGCCAACCGCAACCAATAATACTTATGGATTTGATCATAATAAAAAAGCCGGCGAAAACCGGCTTGATATTTTTACTTTTTGGATTCTGGTAACGTTCTGAATATCACATCCCAAAGTGGGGAAGATACACCGTAAGCCCTGTCAGGCTCTTTGTAGTGATGTATGCCATGGTTTACCCACAGCACTTTCAGGAAATTCTTTGGTGGCTGATAAGCATGCACCGCATAATGTACAAACAAGTACAAAGAGTAGCCTGTGATGAATCCAGGAAGGAATGCATAAACACTTGCACCCATAAAAAATTCAAAAATGAAGTACAAAACAGTGATTAGGATAACTGCCAATAAAGGAGGCATTGCTAGCCGGTCTTTATCTTTTGGGAATTCGTGGTGAACACCGTGTACGGTGTAAATAAATTTTTTGCCTTTTTCTGTAGTAGGCTCATGATGATATAAATATCTATGCATGAGGTATTCTGCAAGGGTGAATGAAATTAGTCCAACGAAAAACAATCCTATTGTTCCGCTTATGGTCATTCCTACTTGCGCAATACCAAAATAAAGGAATGCTATACTGATGATCCCGTACAATGTAAGCGGTATTGCGATGTTTGTCCTTGAAAGCTTTTCTAAAATTGGATTGTCGAAAAGCTGTTTTGTGCCTTTTGGTCTAGGCTTTATTTCCTTGTGGTAACTTACTTCCATTTGTTTTTCTTGATGTACAAATTTAGGACATAAACGGTTAAAAAACCTTATGTTTTCAAATTTAGGCTATACAATTGGTTTCTTTGCTTGTTCCAAGACCTTAAGATAGTACTCTTCATAATGTGGAACAATATTATTGCTATCGAATTCTTTAGCTCTGGCTAAAGCAGCAGCTTTAAATCTCGGTAAATTCTCTTCACTCAATACGTAAAGAGATTTTTTTATCATATCAGGAACATCGCCAATTTCGCAGGCAAATCCTGTAATTCCATCCAAATTCAATTCGGGAATACCGCCCGCATTCGTGGATACAACAGGTACTTCGCAGGCCATTGCTTCGAGTGCCGCCAAGCCAAAACTTTCTTTCTCAGATGGCATCAGGAACAAATCTGCGACAGACAATACTTCTTCTACAGATTCAAGTTTACCTAAAAAGCGAACATCATCACAAGCGCCAATTTCTCTGCAAAGGGCTTCTATTTTGGTTCTTTCTGGCCCATCACCCACTAATAAAAGCTTCGCGGGAATTACGTCCAAAATACCTTTAAAGGTTTTGACCACATCTTCCACCCGCTTTACTTTACGAAAATTTGAGGTGTGAACAATTAATTTTTCATCGTTGGGACAAATGGCTTTCTTGAAGTGATCCTTTTTCTGTTTTTTGAATTTCTCCAAATCAATAAAGTTTGGGATTACTTCAATTTCATTTTCAATTTTGAAATGCTCGTAAGTATCTTTTCGCAAATCATGTGACACCGCTGTAACGCCGTCGGATTTGTTGATGCTAAAAGCAACTACAGGTTCGTACGATTTATCCTTGCCAACCAATGTGATATCTGTACCATGCAAAGTGGTGATTACTGGCACAAATATACCTTCCGACTGCAAAATCATTTTGGCCATATAGGCTGCTGCGGCATGTGGAATTGCATAATGAACGTGCAGTAAATCAAGCTTTTCGTATTTTACCACATCTACCATTTTGCTTGCAAGTGCTGATTCGTATGGAGGATACTGGAAGAGTGGGTAAGGACTGATATCTACCTCGTGATAGAATAAATTCTCATTAAAAAAATCGAGACGAGTAGGCTGCGAGTAAGTAATGAAATGAATTTTGTGACCTTTTTTGGCAAGTGCTTTTCCAAGTTCTGTAGCTACAACGCCACTGCCTCCAAAGGTAGGATAACAGACGATTCCTATTTTCATGGTTTTGTTTGTTGTAATGGCATGAGGATTTTCAAAACCATTGTAGTGTAAATTGATTTTCGCTACAAAAGGTTTCAGCGCTGTGTATTCTGAATTGATTTTTCATAGACCACTATGGATTCATACAGCACATCTTGAATTTTGGTGCGAACATTTGAAGTGATTAATTTATTATTTTCAGCAACGGGATGTACTCTATTTGAAAGGAATATGTAAATCAAATCACTTTCTGGGTCTGCCCACGCTGCGGTGCCAGTAAAACCAGTATGGCCAAATGTTTTTTGTGATGCTTTATTAGAAGTTGGACCACCATCGCCTTTGACTACTGGTTTGTCCCACCCAAGGCCTCTTCGGTTATCGCCAGGTAGTTTAGAAGTGAAGGTCTGAATGGTTTCTGGCAGGAGGTAGGTTTGTCCTCCATAAAACCCGCTTTGCAGATTCATTTGCATAAGGATGGCTACATCATTGGCATTGGAGAAAATACCCGCATGGCCAGCAACTCCACCGTACATGGCTGCACCTTGGTCATGTACTGTACCCCAAACCAATTGGTTGCGAAAATATTTATCCTGCTCAGTGGGAGCAATCTGTTCTTTTGGAAATTTCTCTAAAGGATGGAAGGAAAGTGTGGTAAGTCCTAATCTACTATAGAATACATTGTTGAGAAATTCATCCATCCGTTGATTGGTAAGTCTTTCTAATAACCCATGCATTAGGTAGAAGCCGAGGTCACTGTATCGATAAATATAATGAGAGCCACGCTTAAAATTATTGGCAATCAAATCCGACTCGATGGTCCAACGCCAAATGGAATCTCTTAAGGTAGTAGATGCAAAAAGGCCTTCAGTTATTTTGTGGTTAAACTTTGGAGTTGATAAGCTACTGTAAAATTCAGGGAGTGGGGTTGCACTTTTCACCGTCTTTTGCCAATGAGGAATAAAGGCGACTAATCCAGCTTGATGGGTTAGGATGTCTTTAATTACCAGAGAGCCTTTATTCGTAGTTCGCAACTCTGGAAGGTAATCGTGCATCCGGCCATTGAGGGAAATTAGCTCTCTTTCATGGAGAAACATTATTCCTTGTAAAGTACCCAAGACTTTTGTCAATGAAGCTACATCATAAATGGTTTCATCCGTTACCTCTCTTTTTTTTTCGTAGTCGGTGTGGCCAAAGTTTTTGGCATACACTACGGCACCTTTTCGGGCAACAATTACTTGTGCTCCCGGCGTAGCTCTATCTCGTATGGCTCCTTCTACTATATCATCAATTTTATTTAGAATGTTACTATCCATGCCAGCTTCTTCTGGTAATGTATAGAAAAGGCGGCCTAAAAAAGCGGTATCGTTGCCCCAGCCAACAGGATATACTGGACTAGGGCTCACTGGCAATTTGCCATAAGCTGGCATAGCGCCAAACAATATTTGAGGGACTAATTGGCGGGAGGTTTCATTGTCTTCATATGCACACACCAGATGTTCTATTCCAAGTGTATATCTGATGCTATAAGGGTTTCCAAATACCACCACAACCACTTTAGTGGTTTCTTGAAGTTCTCTAAGCATGGCTATTTCTGCAGCAGAAATGCCGTGATTGTTCCTTGATGCATTTGTTACACCATGCAAACCCACTACCACCATGTTGTACTTTTTTAGCCGCTCTTTCATGGCATTTAAGTCTTGTAGGCTATTGTTCCAGCTGGTGAGTTGGTGATGGTTAAATGGAGCATATTTTCCTAAATAGGTCTGGAAGGTGTTGCCTCTGCCTAGACCAATTGTCAACGAAGCAAAGGCATATCTCTCCAAATTATTAAATGGTAATATGTTATCTTGATTTTCTATGATAGTTACTGCCTTCTCTAAAAGCTTCTTTTTAAGAATTTCAGCTTCTGGAGTGTTTATTCGCTTTACAATTCCTTGAACTTTCAGTGGCTTGTAATTGGCTAAGCCTACATCATATTTAGCTGCCAATATCTTTTTCACGCTTTTGTTTATATCCTCCCGCTTTAGTTCCCCATTGGCTAGGGCAGCTTTAATCAGTCTCAAGCCTTCAGGAACATCTTGTGCGAATAACAGCACGTCATTTCCAGCTTTCAACGCCATTAAATCTACTACCCCAGGTTTATAAAAATCTGCCACTCCTTTCATATTCAACGCATCCGTAAAGATCAGTCCCTCAAAGCCCATTTCTTCTTTCAATAGCTTTGTAACCACATTGTGCGAAAGCGTCGTGGGCATATTTTTTCGATCGTCGAGAGCAGGTACAGCCAAATGCGCGACCATTATACTTTTGACGCCAGCTTTGATCAATTCGCGGAAAGGATAAAGCTCCAAAGTATCCAAGCGCGCCCGCGAATGCTTGATTACCGGCAAGGTGTAATGGGAGTCAGAATCGGTGTCGCCATGGCCAGGAAAATGCTTTGCACTTGCCAATACGCCATTGTCTTGCATGCCTTTCATATAGGCAATACTTTTTTCTGAAACGTTGATTTTATCTTCTCCAAATGATCGGTACCCTATCACTGGATTCTGCGGATTGCTATTCACATCCACTACTGGAGCGAAATTGATATGCACACCAAGCTCTTTACATTGGCGAGCTATTTCTTTCCCCATTTCATAGATATAGCTATTTTCTCTGATTGCGCCGAGCGTCATGGCCTTTGGATATTGAATGGTACTATCTAGGCGCATTTGTAATCCCCATTCCAAGTCCATCCCAATAATCAGGGGAACTTTTGCAGCTTTTTGGTAACGATTTGTCAATACAGCCTGTCTGCCAGGGCCACCCTGAAAGAAAATAAGCCCACCAATATGCTGTTCGCGCACCAATTTGTCTATCTCTCTGTAATGTGTTTCGTCTTTGTTGGAATATGCGGCAACCATAAATAGCTGTCCCAATCGCTGATCTTCTGAGAGGCTATTGAATACACTATCAACCCATTGCTGCTTATTAAGCCTTGATGCGGGAGGATATCCAGAATCATTAAAAGTGAATGAAAAAATAAGGAAACTAGCTATCGCAAGGGCAAAAACTTTTTTAAGATGCGAATCGTTTCCTTTGGTATCCGCCTTAGGAGGCGTTAACTTTGTTTTAAGGGACATAGCCGAATTTACCTAAGCTTATTGATATCTAAAATTTTCAACTGAAAATTCGTTTTTTTTATTAACAAATCAAGAGCCATTAAAAAAATTAATGCCTTTTGACAAAAGATATTCCAAGCAAAAATCAATCTATGTTCTCCTTAAAAATTAAACTATAGAATTATGAAACTTCCATCCTTGTTTCCAACCGCTAAGTATCAACGATATACTGTCGTTCCAAGATATTATGATCCCATCAAGGAGGATATCGAACAAAGAACAAACAGAATCAAAAGAAATATTGAATCTGACAGAAGTCAAGGAATTTTTCAATATCAAGCCGACTTTCGAGGAGCTTTTGCTAGAAAACGTCAAAGCGAAGACCTTTCTTCTACAATGATCCGAATGCTATTATTTTTGGTATTCTTCGGATTCCTTTTCGGCTACATTTATATTGGCCCACAAGCCTTTTATGCATTGGGCTTATTTGTGCCAGGTTATTTAATTTTCAGACTTAGAGATTTATTCAAACGTTCCTAATATGCCCGATTCAATCAGGTTGTTGCCTGATGCTATTGCTAATCAAATTGCTGCCGGTGAGGTAGTACAGCGTCCTGCTTCTGTAGTGAAAGAACTCATGGAAAATGCAGTGGATGCAGGAGCAAGTGAAATTAAAGTAATCATCAAAGAGGCAGGTAAAAGTTTAGTCCAAGTAATGGATAATGGTAGCGGTATGAGCGAAACCGATGCCCGACTTTGCTTTGAACGCCATGCTACTTCCAAAATTAAGGAAGCGGCTGATCTTTTTACTATTCGTACAATGGGCTTTCGAGGTGAGGCAATGGCCTCCATTGCTGCCGTTGCGCAAGTGGAATTAAAAACTCGCCAAGAAGATGACGAAACAGGAATACTGATTGAAATAGAAGGAAGCGAACTGAAAACTAACGAGGCGGTAGCTTGTCCAAAAGGGACTTCTATAGCTGTAAAAAATTTATTTTACAATGTTCCAGCCCGTCGGAATTTCTTAAAGTCCAATCCGGTAGAGACCAAGCATATCATAGATGAATTTCAGCGAGTAGCGTTGGCTTATCCAGAAATTGGCTTTGCATTGTTGCAAAATGACTTGGAAACCTACCGACTTTCACCGGGTAAACTTAGCCAAAGAATCACTGGGCTATTTGGAAATAACTATCGCGAGCAATTAGTCCCTTGCTCCGAGGAAACGAGTCTATTGCGCGTGACAGGCTATGTGGGTACACCAGCCTTTGCCAAGAAATCACGTGGCGAACAATTCTTCTTCGCTAATAATCGATTTATTAAAAACAGCTATTTGCACCATGCTGTGGTCAATGCATTTCATGGACTGATAGCAGCAGACCAATTCCCTTTTTATGTGCTCAATCTAGAAATTGATCCCGTGCATATCGATATAAATGTGCACCCAACTAAGACGGAAATCAAATTCGACGACGAGCGATCAGTTTATGCCGTAGTGCAGTCTGCCATTCGACAAGCATTAGGCAAATTCAATATAAGTCCAAGCATAGATTTCGATTCGGATGTTAATTTTGGCAGACTAATGACAGATGCTCGTCCGGTTCAAGCTAATTCATCCGATGAAAGGTCTTCAAGTTTTGGCAACCAAGAAAGGAGCTTTCATAAATTACCAACGTCGGGCAACCAAGATTGGAAAAAGCTATTTGAAGGGACACAGATTGGAAATACTTTCGCTGCCGACAGATATAGCGATCGCGCTACCAAGGAAGTCACTTTCGAAAGTGCAGCAAATGAATTGGCATTAGTAGATGAGAATATCACTGGCAACGAAATATTGATGCAGTTGCATCGTAAATACATTCT
>CAZRBW010000029.1:0-21918 GCA_964598395.1 uncultured Roseivirgaceae bacterium | reverse complement strand
CTTCAAATACATGGCGCACCAGCCGATGTGTCGGGCATTGGTGCGAAGGAAATTTTTGAAGGACTTATAGAGCAATTCAAATCATTCAAAGCCAACTTGTCGTTGAATAAATCTGAGAATTTGGCTCGCTCACTAGCAAAGCGCAGTACTTGGAAGGAAGGAAAGGCTCTATCACAAGAAGAGATGAGAGGATTGATAGACAAACTATTCGCTTGCAAAAATCCCAACTTTTCACCAGAAGGAGCACGTACTTTCGTACTTTTAGATGTTCAAAAGCTACAAAGCTTATTTAATTAGACAGCATGTTTAGAAATTTAACTCCGGTTGTTAAAAATTTACTCCTTATTACTGTTCTAGCACACATTATAGGTGGCTTCCTCAGTATTGACTTAGCTATGCTTGCTGGCTTGAGAAATCCTATTTCTTCTGAATTTCAGCCTTGGCAGTTTTTTACCTACATGTTTATTCATGGCGGCCTTGGTCACTTATTCGGCAATATGTTCGCTCTTTTTATTTTCGGCCCATTGCTCGAGCAATTTTGGGGATCCAATCGCTTTCTGATTTTTTATCTTGTTACAGGTATTGGCGCAGGTGTGGTATATGCTGGCGTCAATTACTGGGATATGCAAGGAATGCGCAACGATGCACAAACCTACATGTACAATCCCAATCCAGACGATTTCAGCAAGTTTGTTTCTTCTCATGCCACACGCTTTTATGGCAATTTCTACGATATTATTGATGATTTCGAAAAAAATCCACAAAGCGAATCTTTGAAAAGAGAAACCAAAGAAATCGTTTCAGCTGTGTACGACAGGTATTCCAATATACCAATGGTAGGAGCATCTGGCGCTATTTTCGGTTTATTAATGGCATTTGCCTTACTTTTTCCAAATACCGAACTTTTTCTGCTATTTTTTCCATTTCCTATCAAGGCCAAATACTTTGTTGGGTTTTATTTGTTGTATGAGATATACCAGGAATTCAACAGAGCGCCTGGGGACAACGTAGCCCATTTGGCTCACTTGGCTGGGGCCCTTATTGCCTTTATTATGATTAGATTGTGGAGAAGAGATAGAACTAAATTTTATTAAATGACTGGCGGGATATTCGACGAATTAAAAAATGCATTCAATAGACCTAATAATGGCCTGATACAACTAATTGTCATAAACATAGTGGTGTTTGTCATTACAGGGATTTTATTGGTCTTTTCCACATTGCTAGGTTTCGAAGAGGTATTTCAGATGCTGGAGAAACAGTTTATTATTCCTCCCGCTTTTAGCGAATTTATCTTTAGACCGTGGACGCTTATCACTTATGCGTTTATGCACAGCTTTAGTGGGTTCTTCCATATACTTTTCAACATGCTAATTCTTTATTGGTTTGGTAGAATTTTCGTGGAGTTTTTAGGAAGTGATAGAGTGGTTTCCGTGTACGTACTAGGTGCTTTAGCTGGAGGTGTTATTTACCTTTTAGCATTCAATTTTGTTCCCTTTTACTCAGAAAAAATAGGCACTTTTCCTGGTATGATAGGAGCATCTGCAGCAGTTTATGCAGTTGCAGTTGCCATTGCTACTCAAATGCCAAACTATACCATACATCTTTTGTTCTTTGGTCCTGTCCGAATTAAATACATCGTGGCTGTATATATCTTTTTTTCGCTCCTGGGTTCAATCGGAGCAAACGCGGGAGGAAATTTAGCACACCTTGGTGGTGCATTGATGGGCTTCCTTTATATCAAAGGATTACAAAATGGATTGGACTTGGGTTTATGGGTCACGCAATTTATCGAAGGTGTTGGCAAACTTTTCAATCGTAATAAAATTAAAGTAAGCTACCGTAGCAACGAGAAGGAATATCAGAGTAGCAGAACCAATTATCCACCATTTTCTAGCGCTCCCAAGAAGGATTCCAAAGCGGCTGTAACACAAGATGAGATTGATACAATACTCGACAAAATATCTGAGTCGGGCTATGAGAGTCTTTCCAAAGCTGAAAAGGAAAAGCTGTTCAATTATTCCAAAAAATAAGCTTGAATTGAACCTATTGCCTTAAAAGCGGTGGGTGTAGTTAATTTTGAAATTGGTTTGGCTTTCTAATGAGATAAGACCTTGCTGTTCGAAATATCTCCAGTTGTTATTATACACCAAGAATATATTGTTGCCTGGATTGAGGATCCAAATTAGGCGATTGTTCATGCCCATAAGTTTACTCACATTGTCGTATTGCACGTTCATATTGATTGATAACCAAGGCGATAAATCCACACTACTTAGCACACGATAAATTTGCGTATCGAAATTGCCCTCGTCTAATTGCACGCTATTGAAGATCCAATTAGCACTTAGGTTTACACCTATAAATGGTCTAACAGTGAAGTTAGCGGAATAATCCTCCCGCCTTCCTGTCCAAAAACCCATATTGGAATAAGTAAGATTTGCTACTACTCTCCGCCAAGATGCCGTGCTTAAATTCACATTATAGCCCAAATTATAGTAATCACCAATTGGAATCACATATTCTCCATTTCTCAATATGTCAAATACAAAATCGAGTCTTTCGTAATTATGGTTAAGCTCCATTTGTAATCTGTCACCCGTTTCCAATCGCATATTGAATGGCGTAATGTTATGGTTAACTGTAAGCGGACTATAATCCATATCCATCAAATATTCGAAAAAGTATTGCCAGCTTAATTCACGGATTACCGAGCTTTTGCTAATTAATGGACTATAAGTAATGGTAGGCTGCAATCTTTTGAACCCAACCCTTGGCGCAAAACCTACCGCTGGATTATAACTTTCGCCAAATTCTCGATAAGATACATGGGCATTCCAAGGCTGATTTGGGAAATTAATTCTTAAGCCTCTTGTGCTCCGATCCCAAAAGCTTGATTCATTAAGTTCGGGTAAGGCATCGTTGTGATAAACTGCAAATGCTTGAAACTGGAGATTCTTATTGCCAAGAAAGCGGGAGGTACTTAGCTCCATATCGGCACCGATTGTATGCCTATCCACCAAGGAATCTCCATCTGTGGATCGGCGAGTATAGATTAGCCCGACGGAGCTTTCTTGAAATATGTTTCTGGACACTCTAGCTACAGAAAAATCCTCCGCGGGAGCGCCACTTTCACTTTCTCTAGTTCGCATATGGATTACGCCAACGTCCTGTTTGCCTACTCGGCCAATCAATCTCGCTCCGCCGAGAATTGGGATAGGCTGCCCACCTTCCAAACCAATCCGGCGACTGAAAAATGGATTTGGCCCACTTGATGGCGCAAACGAAAACACCGAAGCTCCTTCAAGGAAAAAGGCTCTTCGCTCAGGAAAGAAAAGCGGAAAGCGTGTAAGGTTTACCTGTCTATTGTCCACTTCTGTTTCAGCGAAATCGGTATTATATGTAACACCGGCCCGCAAGTTTGGAGTAATGCTGTAGTTCATGTCAAAGCCAGCATTCCCACTAAAGCTAGTTTTTTTTCCTTCGCTAGTTGACTGGACATTACGCGTGCCAATAGCATATGGAATTACTTCTAAACCCAAACCTTGCGAGGGTTTGAAAAGTCCTGTAAGTTTGCCCGCATTTTGTGGTCTAAACAATCCTTGGTTTCGTTGATGGCCAGCCCACATTAACTCTTCGTTTTTCCTGCGGATAGTTCGTTGGAAATTAATGCCCCAGGTTTCATTTTCCGGATTAAAATTTAGTGTGCGGAATGGAATTCTAATCTCAGCAGACCAACCATAAGGGCCTTTTTTCACCCAAGTGCGCCATATTCCGTTCCAAGATTTATTGATGGATACTCCTTGGCCTGTTTTCACCAAGCCATCGCCCATCAAGCCCAATGGATTAATCTCAAAAAAGTAAGCATTACGTTGATCGTTGTAGGTATCGAGAATCCACATGAAACGGTCGTCTGTAGCCAAGGATTGATCCCATTTTCGCTGGAAACCTTTTATGCCGTCGGGGTCTGAGTCAAAAAGAATGGCACTGATGTATAAATTATCAGCATCATATGCGATTCGAATCTCGGTTTTTTCAGTTGGCGCACCACCTTCCACAGGCTCTTGCATTAAAAAGTCTGTGATCACCATCGCCTTTTTCCAAACTTCATCATCCACATACCCATCCAACTTGAGTGTTTCACCCTCTTGCATTTGATAGGCAGTGATTACTTTTTGATTTTGGCCGAATAGCACAGAACTAAAGCCAAAGTATAGCAAAATTATTAGTTGAATTTTATACCCTAGGAGTTTGCGCATATTCACCTCGCAAAGATGCTTTATGTATAAACCTTTACCAGTGAAAAATATACTGAAGTGTCATATTTCATTTTAATGGTCACTGATTAATTTACTTATCAAAAACTAGGGGTGTATCAACTCCTTTTTGAGTATCTTGCTTTCTAACATTCTAATGTCTCTGTCGTTTTAAAAAACAAACTATACATTTTAAATTATGCGAAATCATATAAAAGGACTCATATTTTTGATCATAGCCATTCCGATAATTTTGGCCTGTACCGATGCCATAGATTTAGGAACACAAAATCCAGAGGCTGCAAATAAAACTCAATCTTTCAAAGTGGATACAATTGCCACTGATCTAAAAAACCCATGGGGGATGGCTTGGTTGCCAGATGGCCGAATGCTCTTTACCGAAAGATCGGGCGAAATTAGAGTAGTAAAAGATGGCAAACTCACAGAAGACCGCATTTCTGGCGTGCCCGAGGTTTATGCTCGTGGTCAGGGTGGCTTGTTAGATATAAAACTACATCCTAATTATGCCGAAAATGGGTGGATCTACATATCCTACTCATCGCCTAATCCGGATGGCGATGGCGCGAACACGGCCATAATGCGTGCCAAGCTGGAAGGAAATTCTTTTGTAAATCAAGAGAAGCTTTTTCAAGCAACTCCATACTCTACAAGAGGTCAGCATTACGGCTCAAGGATTGTTTTTGATGACAATGGCTTTATGTTTTTCTCAGTAGGAGAGCGTGGCGAAATGGAAAATGCTCAAAATCTTGGTAATCATAGCGGTAAAATTCACCGCTTACATGATGATGGTCGCGTACCTTCTGATAACCCTTTTGTAGGTAAGGATGCTGCAATGCCATCAATTTGGTCTTATGGCCACCGCAACCCTCAAGGAATGATCCGTGATGCTAGTACAGGCACCATTTGGGCGCACGAGCATGGGCCACGAGGAGGTGATGAACTGAACATTGTGGAGAAAGGAAAAAATTATGGTTGGCCGGAAATTTCCTATGGGATCAATTATAACGGAACTATCCTTACCGAATACCAAGAAAAAGAAGGTATGGAGCAACCAGTTCACCAATGGACTCCATCTATCGCTCCTTGCGGCATGGCACATTATACGGGAGATCAGTTTCCTGAGTGGAAAGGCAATTTATTTGTAGGCGCACTTTCATTCCGCTATTTAGCAAGAGTTGTAGTAAATGGAGATAAATTCGTTGAGGAAGAAAAGTTGCTAGACCAAATTGGTAGAGTAAGAGCCGTCGAGCAAGGACCTGATGGCTATATTTATGTCGCTACGGAAGGCCCAGGCATGATTATAAGATTGATGCCCGAATAGAAAATGCGGGAGGGATTAGGATTTGAAAGGTCGGTTTTGCCGACCTTTTTTCATTTATATGCCAAACTCTACTTGAAACATCAGTACCCAAAAATCATCCTTTTTACTTGATATTACCTTCTCCGGAAGCCATTCATAACCTAAGAAGGATTGTAGCTTAATTCTATGCCCATTTAGGTATCTTGATGATCCAAGTAATACTGTTTTTCTATCCGGCTCAAGCGCAGAAATTTCCTCATCAGTGTCCAAAAAGGTGTAACGCATAGCTAATTCGGTTTTCTTTGAAAGCATCCTACTTCCCTGAAAATTAATAGCTTGTCCAGTGGTAACATGACGGCTGTTTCCTAATAGGTTGTCTGTAATAGCCGAATTATTTGGTGTGGTTCTTCTAAAGTACTCTCCAGTAGCTGCCCATCCATCGTATTTGAATACGCCATCGACGATTAGCGTTTTTATATCTCTTTCTGAAAATAATTCTCTGCCTACTTGCCCGCCAGTACGCATCGCTCTTTTGTTAAGGCTATTACTTACTGCAATGGATAATTTCGGAGTCGGCTCGAAGTTTAAGTCCCCTTCTGAATAATCACCATTATCCATAAAATTCCCAAAAGGCAATAATTCAAGCCTACCAGTATATGCCATTCCATTGTTGCTGATTGAAGCATTGCGACCATCTCCTGTAGTGATAGCTCCCTTCAAATTCACAATAAAATTATCAGCAGGCCTTAAAGTATAATAGCCAAAGAGACCAAAATCCCGGTCGATAGTCATTCTAGCATTAGCGAATGATCGCTCGGCAAATTGCTGATTACCAGACGAAATTACCCTTTGTCTATTGCCTGGCAATTTGCTTTGTCCAAAACCAATGTAGAAGTTCTTATTGAATGTATAATAGAGAATTGCGTCACGTACTGTTTGAGGCACCACACCAGTTTCTAGGTCTTGGTCACCTTTGGAAAAGGACAATTGAATATAGTATGATATTTTAGGCGAAAGTACATATCCATCGAATCGTAGGCGTAGGCGACGAACCATAGCTTCCACCCGCTCTATTCCCAAATCGTCGCCTGCACGACTATATAGCCCTACTCGGTTTTGCATCCGAAAGCGCAGATTCAGCTTAAAAAGATCATCTTTGGAAAAACTAATACCATCATCTACATCAAGTAAAGATCGCTCATCCGATTCCGTTTGAGCAGAAACCAGTAGATGACTACTTAGCAAAAGAGTAAAAACGATGAATGAAATTATCCTTTTCAATTCTATGAAATTAGTATCGGAGCAAATTTAAATCAACAAGGTGCAATAATTGCTTGATGATGGATTAATTAATCGATAATAAAAGGTACTACCTCGAACCATTTTCTTTTTGGTATCTTTACATAATAACATTTTTATAGAACGCCCATGGCGAAGAAACAAAGCAAGAATTCCGATAATGCGGAACTTCAAAAACTAATCAGTCGATTAGAAGTATTTTTAAAAAGACATCGCTCCAAAGCTTTTACTGCTGGACAGATTTACCGAAAACTTGATATAAAAGGAAATAGCCTAAAACAAGCCTTAAATACTGTCATAAATCAATTGGTAGATGATGGCAAAGCTACAAGAGTTGGAAATGGAAGGATAAAATCTTCTGAAAAACCTAAAGCTTTCGTCGGTAGAGTGGACTATGTAAATCCACGATTTGGCTTCGTAATATCAGAAGACCCCGCCGATACAGAAGATGTATATGTGCGGGAGGATGATATGCTGCAAGCTCTAGATGATGATTTGGTAGAAGTAGAAATAACTGGCTCCAACAGGCAAGGCAAACTAGAGGGTAGAGTTACTCATATAATCGAGCGCAAAAGAGTAGAATTTGTTGGTAGGATGATTCGTACCAAAACCACGGCATTTGTTCGGCCCGATTTCAAAAAAATGCATCATGATATTTATATCAGCACCAAAAACATCAATGATGCGCAGGATAATGATAAAGTAGTTGTAGAAATAACTCAATGGCCTGAATGGGAAAAAAATCCTGAAGGAAAAGTCACCAAAGTACTAGGCAAAGCTGGTGAGCATGAAGCCGAAATTCACTCAATTATGGCTGAATTTGCACTTCCATTCGCTTTTCCAGAAGTAGTAGAGAAAGAAGCTGAAAAGATTTCAGAAGAAATTCATCCAAAGGAAATTGCCAAAAGATGGGATTTCCGAGGTGTTACCACGTTTACTATCGACCCTGAAGACGCAAAGGATTTTGATGATGCGCTTTCGATCGAGAAGCTGGATGGCGGATTATGGCGAATTGGGATTCACATTGCTGATGTAACGCATTATGTATTGCCCGGCACCATCCTCGACAAAGAAGCATTCCGTAGAGCTACTTCAGTTTATCTTGTCGACCGTACTATCCCAATGCTTCCAGAGAAGCTTTCCAACGGATTGTGCTCATTGCGACCAAATGAAGATAAACTCACTTTCTCAGCAGTTTTCGATTTAGATGAAAATGGAAAAGTGCATAAAGAATGGTTTGGCCGTACTGTAATTCACTCTGATATGCGCTTTGCATATGAAGATGCGCAAGAGCGTTTAGAAACAGGGAAGGGCGAATTTGCTTCTGAGATAATCTTGATGAATAATATTGCCAAAAAAATGAAAGCTGAGCGTTTCAAAAGAGGAGCAATCGCTTTTGAAACGGTGGAGGTAAAATTCAAGCTGGACGAAAAAGGCAAGCCATTAGGCATGTTTCCAAAAGTGAGAAAAGACGCCCATAAATTAATTGAAGAGTTTATGCTACTTGCCAATAAAAAAGTGGCTGAGCATGTCTATTTCCTTAAAAATGGCAAAGAGAAAAACACCTTCGTATATCGTACACACGATAATCCTGATCCTGAGCGCCTAGATTCATTCTCCATTTTCGCTAAGCGATTCGGGCATCAGCTCGATCTGGAAGAGGGTGGCGTAAGCGCTTCTATCAATCGATTGATGGCCGATATTGAAGGTAAGCCTGAACAAAATGTATTGGAGCAATTAGCAATCCGAAGCATGGCCAAAGCAAAATATACAACCGATCCGAAAGGCCATTTTGGTTTAGCATTTAGGCATTATACGCACTTTACATCCCCTATCCGTAGGTATCCCGATGTGATGGTGCATCGCCTATTGCAGGAATATTTGGATGGAAAATTCAAAGCTGAAAAAGATGAATATGAAGTGAAATGCCAGCATTCTTCAGAGCGTGAGAAAAACGCAGCAGATGCTGAAAGGGCCTCCATCAAATACAAGCAAGTGGAATTTATGTCCATGGCTGAAGATAAGGATTATGATGGCGTAGTTACTGGCGTTACCGAATGGGGTGTTTTTGTCGAGATGATAGAAACCAAATGCGAAGGAATGGTGAGAGTGTCCGAAATGAAGGATGATTTTTATGAATTTGACGAAAAAAATTACCGATTAGTAGGTCGTAAGGGCAAAAAAATCATCACCCTTGGCGATCAAGTAATGGTTCGAGTAGTCAATACTGATATTGATCGTCGCACAATTGATCTAGAATTCGTTCGCAAATGAAATAAAACTCTATTTTAGCAAAAATTTTCAACCATTTCTTTTCGTAATGATCAACCCTATCGTAATCAAGGAAATCCTTCAAAGGCTAGATACTGAAATTTCGAAAATGCCTTTCGGGCAATCCCCGGTAGAACTCTATGAACCTATTAGATATACGATGGCTTTGGGCGGCAAAAGGATGCGACCTTTGCTTACCTTACTTTCCTACAGGATTTTCCGAGACGATTGGGAGAGAGTACTAGCTCCAGCTATCGCGGTGGAAGTTTTTCATAATTTCACTTTGCTGCACGACGATATTATGGATAAGGCTCCATTAAGAAGAGGCGAGCCTACTGTGTTTCAGAAGTGGAATGAAAGCGTTGCTATTTTGTCGGGAGACGTGATGATGGTGAAAGCATATGATTTACTCCTAGAATCTGACCCAGTTTTGTTGCCAGAAGTGTTGAGATGGTTTAATAAAACAGCTATTGAAGTATGTGAAGGCCAGCAATTCGATATGAATTTCGAAGAACTGCGGGAGGTTCAAGAGGAGGACTATATCCACATGATTCGTCAAAAAACTGCTGTTTTACTTGGCTATAGTCTACGCTTAGGTGCGATGCTTGCGGGCGAAAAACATCCTGTTTGCGATGCACTTTATCAAATCGGAGTCGATATGGGCTTAGGTTTCCAGCTGATGGACGATTTGCTAGATGTATATGCAGATCAAAGTAAATTTGGTAAGCAAGTAGGAGGCGATATAATTGCGAATAAGAAGACCTATTTGCTCATCAAGGCAAAGGAATTAGCAAAAGGCGAATTGCATGGAGAGCTTGAATATTGGTTGCATGCAAAGGATTTTGATTCCTTCGAAAAAGTGAATGCAGTGACCGAAATATACAACAAACTTGGCATAAGAGAACTCGCTATCGAAAAGATGGACACCTACTATGATAGAGCCTATTTAGGATTGGAAAAGCTACCAGGCCGCTTGCAATACAAAGAGGAGCTGACTGATCTGATGAAACGCCTAGCCTCCCGCGACAAATAAACCTCGATGCAGATTTCCATTACCACTATTATCATAATCCTTACTGTGATTGCAAGCTACTATGCTTGGAACAAGCCAGCCATTATGTACAAGTGGTTGTTCAATCCCTATTACATTTATCAACACAAAGCATATCATCGATTTATCACTTCTGGATTTATCCATAAAGATGGCTGGCATTTATTCTTCAATATGATTGCTCTCTATTTTTTTGGTGAAAAGGTAGAATACATATTCTCCATGTTTTTTGGTGATTTGGGAGGTTTACTTTTTATCGCTCTCTACGTCTTAGGAATTATCATTTCAGATATTCCTAGCTATATCAAACACAGGAATGCTGAATATTTTAACTCATTGGGAGCTTCTGGCGGTGTTGCTGCAGTTGTTTTTAGTAGTATTCTTTTCGATCCACTTTCAGCAATTTGCTTGTATTTCGCTATATGTGTTCCAGGCTTCATTCTTGGCGCATTTTTCCTTATTTATTCTTGGTATAGAGGTAAGCAATCAGCCGATAATATCAATCACGATGCACATTTATATGGAGCCTTATTTGGAGTGATTTTCACCATTATACTCAAGCCTCAAGTGCTACCTCTCTTTTTCCAAAAGCTCGCTACTTTCAGCCTTTTTTGATTTCCACAGTTTTTCTGCAAATTATTATTAGGCCTTAATCTTTTATCATTAATTTAGGAGCCAAATAATTACTTTATGAAATCAAAATTATTGCCAGTGCTTTTCCTATTTATGATGATAGGCTGCATGCAGGGTTTAGCCCAAACGGTTGCAAGTTCAGAAAACCCGAAAAATCTTGGAATTAGAAATGTTTATTGGGTGGAGGCTGGTTTTGGAATGTCCAATTTAGGTTGGATAAGTTCTTATAGCATCAATCTTGAAACCGTAAAGAACATAGTATTGGTGGCAGGGATTAGTAATTTAAGTAAAGGTGATCTGAGGCCAGAAAAGTCATTTTATGAAAGAGAGAGTTGGTTTGCTGGTCTTGGCATAATCAATAAAAAAGGAAATAGCCTAAAAATGATTTCAGCTTCAGTCAGTTTTTCAGATTTCCAGCATAGTGTATTCGAAGGCCAATTTACTGATGCCGGTATTCCCACGTATCAATTGAGAACTTCTGAGGTTGTTGGGGTAAGGCTTGAAGGAAAAATAGTACCAAACAATGGTTGGGTAGGTTTTGCTGTGTCACCGTTTGTAGATATTAATAGCAGCCAAACAATAGTCGGAGCATCCATGGCGATTGCAATAGGACGTATGTGGTAAGAATGGCGTTCAAGCGCTTCAAAACAAAAAGCACAGCCTCCCGAAAGAAGCTGTGCTTTTTATTTGATGTTTAACCTTAACCTATTTTCTTAAGCTTCCGCTGTTTCAACAGGAGTTACAGAAACAAATGAGCGATCTTGCTTACCTCTTTTGAAAGTAACAATACCGTCTGCTAATGCATATAGTGTATGGTCTTTGCCAATACCTACATTGTCACCTGGATGATGCTTAGTACCTCTTTGGCGTACGATGATGTTACCAGCAATTGCGCCTTGTCCACCATATATCTTTACACCTAATCTTTTACTTTCTGAATCACGTCCGTTACGGGAACTACCGACCCCTTTTTTGTGTGCCATGTTGTGTCCTTATTTAGAAATTCCTTCAATTAAAACCTTTGTGAAATCTTGACGGTGTCCTTGGGTCTTCTTGTACCCTTTTCTCCGCTTTTTCTTAAAGATGATAACTTTATCACCTTTCACATGACCAAGAACTTTTCCAGTCACGGTGGCGCCTTCCACTAATGGAGCACCTACTTCAATCGATCCCTCGTTGTCTAACAACAATACTTGATCGAATACAACGGAAGCGCCTTCTTGCTCTGCCATTAATGGGGCATACACAAACTGGTCTTTTGTTACTTTGAACTGCTTGCCGCTGATGTCAACAATTGCGTACATAAATCTTAAATTTTATTTTCAAAAATCGGACTGCAAATATACGCCCTTCCTTTGAAAAAACAAACTTGAAATTGCAAGTGATTAGAAGGAAAAATATTTTCACACATTATGAAAAAAAATTATCCTTGATTTTGATCAATATAGCGATAAGTCACGGTTTCAATAACAATGTATAAATAATTGATTGACAATTTATTAAAATGTAATTGAGGGTATTCTCAGATTAATTTTATTTGAAAATTTTCGATTGATTTTTAAGCTCAGCTTTTACATATTTGTAGAGGTGCTTTCGGCCAAAATCAACATATTCTTGATGTTTGATTTTTTTTCATTGTGTTAATCAGTGTATTATCAAGTTTAAGCGCCTAAACACAATTTTATCTCAACTATTTTCTTCAACTTCTGGTTGGATTGTAGTAATTTTTTGGGCAGATTAGAATATTAAAAAAGACAGATTAAGATGAGTGAACAAGAAACAGCAGTGATGGAACCGATCTTAACAGAAAACAAAGATCGATTTGTATTATTTCCTATTAGACACAACGATATTTGGAAATTCTACAAACAGGCGGAAGCAAGTTTCTGGACGGCAGAGGAGATTGATCTAAGTCAGGACATGAAAGACTGGGAAGAATTAAATGATGGAGAACGTCATTTTATTTCCCATGTATTGGCATTCTTCGCAGCAAGTGATGGGATTGTCAATGAAAACCTTGCTGAGAATTTTATTAACGATGTACAATATACAGAAGCGAAGTTTTTCTACGGTTTTCAAATTGCTATGGAAAATATTCATAGCGAGACCTACTCTTTATTAATTGATACCTATATCAAGGACCCTTCGGAGCATCATAAATTATTGAATGCAATTGAAACCCTTGATTGTGTGAAGAAAAAAGCTGATTGGGCTTTGCGATGGATCGATGAAGGATCTTTTGCTGAGAGACTTGTCGCTTTTGCAGCTGTAGAAGGCATTTTCTTCTCCGGTAGTTTCTGTTCTATATTCTGGCTCAAGAAGCGTGGTTTGATGCCTGGGCTTACTTTTTCTAATGAATTAATTAGTAGAGATGAGGGTTTGCATTGTGACTTTGCTTGTCTCTTGTATAATAGCCATCTTAGAAATAAACTGCCAGAATCTACGGTGATAGAAATCATCAAAGATGCGGTAGAGATTGAAAAAGAATTTGTGACTGATGCATTGCCTGTTCGCCTTATAGGTATGAACAGCGACCTGATGTGTCAATATATTGAATTCGTTGCAGACAGATTGCTTGCAGAATTAGGTTGTGATAAAGTTTACGGCTCAAGCAATCCGTTTGATTTTATGGAAATGATTTCCATGCAAGGCAAAACTAACTTTTTCGAGAAAAGAGTTGCTGAATATCAGAAAGCTGGAGTGATGAATGAAAACGAAAGTGGCAAGCCGAAGATAAGTTTTGATGAAGATTTTTAATACCCATTTTACCCTGTAACCCAAAGAGAATATGTTAGTAATTAAACGTGACGGAAGGAGAGAATCCGTAAAGTTTGATAAAATCACCACCCGCATCGAAAGGCTTTGCCATGGGTTGGACGAAAATTTTATCCACCCAGTAGAAGTCGCCAAAAAAGTAATTGAAGGGTTGTACGATGGAGTGAGCACACAGGAGCTAGACAACCTCGCAGCTGAGGTAGCGGCTTCAATGACCACCCGCCATCCTGACTATGCGATATTGGCAGCAAGAATTGCCGTGTCTAATCTTCAAAAGCTTACTAGTAGCTCTTTTTCCAATGTAATGAAAAGGCTCTACACCTATGTGAACCCTAAAACAGGCGACCATGCTCCTTTGATTTCTACAGAAGCCTATGGAGTGGTGAAAAAGTACGCTAAAAAACTTGATGCGGCAATAGACTACAACAGAGACTTTGGTTACGATTACTTTGGTTTCAAAACCTTGGAGCGCTCATATCTTATGCGCCTCGATGGAGTTGTAGTGGAGCGCCCTCAGCATTTGATTATGCGTGTGGCAGTAGGTATCCATATGGATAATATCGACGCAATATTAACGACCTACAATTTGATGTCTGAGCGTTGGTTTACACATGCTACACCTACGCTTTTCAATGCAGCAACACCGAAACCACAACTATCCTCTTGCTTTTTGCTCACCATGAAAGATGATAGTATTGATGGCATCTACGATACCTTAAAGCAATGCGCCAAAATCTCTCAATCGGCGGGAGGTATCGGTTTGAGTATTCACAATGTAAGAGCAAAGGGTTCATATATCAGAGGTACAGGCGGCAAATCAAACGGCATCGTTCCAATGCTTCGTAATTTCGACATGACGGCTCGTTATGTAGATCAAGGCGGAGGAAAACGTAAAGGCAGTTTTGCCATTTACTTGGAGCCATGGCATGCAGATATTTTTGAATTCCTTGAGCTGAAAAGAAATCACGGCAAAGAGGAAATGAGAGCAAGAGACCTTTTCTACGCAATGTGGATGAGCGACTTGTTTATGAAAAGAGTGGAAAGTAACGAAGAATGGTCACTTTTCTGTCCTAACGAAGCTCCAGGACTGGCTGATTGCTATGGTGAGGACTTCGAAAGATTGTACGAAAAGTATGAGCGGGAGGGTAGAGCACGCAAAGTCATCAAAGCGCAAGATCTATGGTTCGAGATATTAGAATCTCAAATCGAAACGGGTACGCCTTACATGCTATTCAAAGATGCGGCAAACAAAAAGTCGAATCAGAAAAATCTTGGTACTATTAAGTCTAGTAACCTATGTACTGAAATTCTTGAATACACCAGCCCTGAAGAAGTAGCTGTTTGTAATCTAGCATCCATTGCTCTTCCGAAGTTTGTCGATGAGAAAGGCAACTTCGATCATCAGCAATTGTATGACATCACGTATGTGATTACCAAAAACCTGAATAATGTAATAGATGTAAACTATTACCCAGTAGAAGAAGCGAGAACCAGCAATATGCGTCACCGTCCAATTGGTATTGGTGTACAAGGATTGGCGGATGTTTTCATGCTGAAAAAGCTAGCTTTTGATTCTCCTGAGGCGAGACGATTAAACAAAGATATTTTCGAAACCATATACTTTGCTGCAATGACAGCAAGTATGGATATAGCCAAAGTGGAAGGCCCATACCAAACTTTCCAAGGTTCTCCAGTTTCCAAAGGCATTTTCCAATTCGATATGTGGGGCGTTTCTCCAGACTCAGGTCGCTGGGATTGGGATAGCCTGAAGCAAGAAGTGAAAAAACACGGCGTGCGCAACTCATTATTAGTAGCGCCAATGCCAACAGCTTCTACTTCTCAGATATTGGGCAATAATGAGTGCTTCGAGCCTTATACGTCTAACATCTACACAAGAAGAACACTTTCGGGCGAATTCATTATCGTGAATAAGCACTTGATGAAAGACTTGATTGCACTTGGACTATGGAATGATAATATGAAAAACCGTATTATCTCTGCCAATGGCTCAATCCAAAATATCCCGCAGATTCCAAAAAATCTGAAAGAGATATATCGTACCGTTTGGGAAATTTCTCAAAAGTCGATTATCGAAATGTCTGCTGACCGTGGAGCGTATATCTGCCAAAGCCAGAGCTTGAATATTCACATGCAAGATGCCAACTTTGGTAAGCTTACTTCCATGCACTTCGCTGCTTGGAAGCTAGGGTTGAAAACGGGTATGTATTACCTCAGAACCCGTGCTGCTGCTGATGCCATTAAGTTCACGGTTGACAAAGGAAACCTTAGTGAACCTAAGCCTTCTGCTGTGAAAACTAAAGAAGAGGAACAAAAAGCTATGATTTGCGCAATAGATAATCCCGATGATTGCGAAATGTGCGGTAGTTAAGCTAAAATAATATCTCATATAATTTAAAGGTCAGTTTCAATTTTGAAGCTGACCTTTTTCTTTATTAAGATAAAAATTACTTTTAAAATTGAAATCATCCTTTTGCCATAATTTGGTATCCCAACCATTGCTAAGGGCGTTATCCATTTTTATAATTTATGACCATGAAGACAAAATTTACTTTAGGCCTCGTCGCTTTATTATTTGCAACCTTTGGTTTTGCGACGGCTCAATCAGAAGAAACTGAGAAAACCCTTACTCCTAGAAAATTCAAGCCCTTCCAAATAGAGTTTGCAGTGCCTATCAATTTTGGTGTAGAAGATGGCTCTGGGACCGGACTCGGATTTTATTTCGCACCCAGATATGCTGTAACAGATCAAATCCATGTTGGACTGCGTATGGGTCGGTTCGACTTGGGGGAGAGTAGTATATTTATCCAGGGAGATCAAGTTGAAATCAATGGTATCAATATTATTCCAGTTACCCTCACTTTCGATTATTATTTCACCACGGAAGGTGTTCGGCCATTTGTAGGAATAGCGGGAGGAATGTACAGAAGATCCATAGTTGATTTTCTTTATCAAGATGATAAAGTGGAATTTTCTTCTCAAAATGTAAAAGTAAACCCAGGTATATCTCCACAAATTGGTATCAATGCTAATCACTTCCGATTTAGTGTAGGCTACCATATTACTGGCGAAAGCATTCCCGATTTCCTTTCAATTAATGTAGGACTCGATATCGGTGGAGGTCGCACAAGTCGCTATTCTGTCAAATAAAAGATACTATTCCCAATTTAGCTTCGTTCAGCTATCAGCAGGTTAATTTTTGGTCAGATTCTCAGCTATTCACTAAGGGTTTCCCACGCAGGAAGCCCTTTTTGTATTTAGCAATTAGTGTTTCCTGATCGATGAAATTGGATGCTTTAATAACAAGCCCATTCAAATCCCGCTAATTAGCTACCTTTGCAGATTAATGCCATCAGAAATATAATATGCAAGAGAATCCCGAAGACTTTGAAATAGAGGACGAAGAGTTATTTGAACATCATAGAATAGTTGCAGACAAAGGCCAAACCTTGACGCGTCTTGATAAGTTTTTGATGGATCGCTTGCCCAATATAAGCCGCAACAAAGTGCAATCTGCAATAAAAGATGGCTATGTATTGGTAAATGGCAACGAAATAAAACCAAACTATCGCGTTCGCCCATCTGATGAAGTGGTGATTTCCCTGCCAGAACCTCCGCGAGAAACGGATATTTTGCCGGAAGATATTCCACTCGATATCATTCATGAAGATAGTGATTTGATGATTGTTAATAAGCCTCCAGGAATGGTGGTGCATCCTGCCTTTAACAATTGGACAGGCACCTTGGTGAATGCGCTTGTGTGGCATTTCAAAAGCTTACCTGAAATGGAAGGAAATGAAGGCCGTCCAGGCTTGGTACATCGTATTGATAAGGATACATCGGGTTTGCTGGTAATTGCCAAATCAGAAAGAGCAATGTCTTCGCTGGCTAAGCAATTTTATGATCACAGCATTGAGCGAACCTATTATGCGCTAGTGTGGGGAGATGTAAAAGAAGATAAAGGCACCATCAACGTGCATTTAGGTCGCAGTCTAAAAGACAGGCGGGTGGTAACGGCTTTTCCGGATGCAGATTTTGGTCGCCATGCCATCACCCATTATCAAGTATTGCAACGCCTGCGCTATGTCACCTTGATCAAGTGCAATTTGGAAACAGGCCGGACGCATCAAATCCGCGCTCACATGAAATATCTCGGCCACCCGTTATTCAATGATGCAATGTACGGTGGCGATAAAATCCTGAAAGGAACCCAATTTTCTAATTACAAGGCTTTTGTGAATAATTGCTTTAAGGCGATGCCTAGGCAGGCTTTACACGCCAAGTCTTTGGGTTTTATTCATCCTGCTACCAAAGAGTTCGTCCAGTTTGAGATAGATCTACCTGAAGATTTTAAAATTGTGATGGACAAATGGAATACCTATGTACAGCATCATGATTGATATCAGCGATCCAGCCAGCTCTTAAATTCAGAAACTCTCTCGCGGGCTACGATGGCATCCATTTCTTTACTGTCTTTTAGCAATATGCGCAGTCGGCTATTGCTGTAGCTCACAATATCGTTTATGGCCGCTATGGAAATTAAGTATTTGCGGTTGATTCGGAAAAACAGTTTCGGATCAACCATTTTTTCTACCTTTTCTAATGATAGGTCTAGAAGGTAATTTTGGCCGCTGCTGGTATGCGCAAATGTGGCCTTATCTACCGAATAAAAATATTGAATATTCTCCGTTGCCACCGTTTTGATATGCTCACCGATTTTCACCAAAAAGCGCTCTTTATAGCTTTTGGTAATGCTCTGTAGCGTTTCAACTATCGCCATTTGCGATTGAGTGCTTTTGAGTGTTTTGAACTTTGCAAGTGCTGCTTTCACCTCATCCAAATCGGCAGGTTTCAGAAGATAGTCAATGCTATTTACCTTGAAGGCTTTGATGGCATATTCGTCGTAAGCGGTGCAGAAAATAATGGGGCAGGGCATTTCCACCCAATCGAACACCTCGAAACTCAATCCATCCGCCACTTGAATATCAAAGAAAGCTAAGTCCGGTGCGGGATTGGTGCTGAGCCATTTTACAGTAGCTTTCACCGAATCTACCGTTCCTACTATTTCACAATCGGCCTCAGCTTGTGCTATGAGGCTACTCAATCGCTTGGATGCAGGTGCTTCATCTTCGAGGATTAGTATGCGAATCATAATTACTTGATTAAAGGTAGTTTCACAGAAAAATATCCTCCCGCTTCTTCTATTTGCACTTTTTGATGGCTGAGGATCTCAAATCTGGCTTCAATATTCGCTAGCCCTATTCCCGCCGATTCCTCTTTCAGTACGGTTTTTTTCTGTAAATTATTTCTGAAAATCAGGTAATTCCCTTCTTGGAATATCGATATCTGCAATGGGTCTTCTTGGCTTACAATATTATGTTTCAAGGCATTTTCGGCCAGTATTTGTAAGCTTACAGGAGGGATTTGAAAGGCAGAGGAATCTGGTAAATTCACTTCAAACTGAAGTTTCTCACCGAATCTTATTTTTTGGAGAAATAGATATGAATTTAGAAATTTCAATTCCTCGTCGAGTGGCACCAAATCTTTTTCCCTACTATCAAGCACGTATCGGTAAACTTCGGACAACTGCTTAATAAACTTTGCGGCTAGGTCGGCATCTTCATACACAAGATCAGAGAGAGAATTGAGGCTGTTGAAAAGAAAGTGTGGATTCACTTGGCTCTTCAGCGCTTCGAAGCGGGAGGTTATGTTTTCGGTTTGGAGTTTTTCTGCATTCACAGCAATCTGCCTATAGGCAAATAAGAATTTCTTTCCTGTGAAAAAGAGCCAAATGATAATGGAAATTCCAGTGGAGATAATCAATGTGCCACTAATGGAACCACCAAAATCTACTGAGAATTGGCCGATATTCTCAAATAGCAAAGTAAGCAGCATCACAGAGGAAACCGTGTAAATGACAGTAACCAAAAGCCCAACAAATAGTCGTTTGATGGGACTTACAAGCCAGTCGATATATTTATCGCACAGACCTTGTGTGTAGGCATTGCCCAGCCACAACATCACCCACAATGAGGCCGTATAAAGCGACACATTTCTGCCTAGTTGGTAGCTTTCCTCATAGCATTTAGGGCAGGTGATGTAGCCAAATGCTGCACCAAACACAAACAGAATTAGGGTAAGCCTGATAAGTTTCCAATTCATGCTGTAAGGTAATCAAATTAAGAATTTATGACTGGAGCTTTTTGCAAAGTGACTTTAGCTTTTCTCAGCTTCATTCTCTTCCAAATTTGCATAGCAGGCACTCCCAGTAAAGTTGGCCATAGCCATTGAAGCAGATCCGGCATAAAGTGCATCGTTTGTGCAGAGAAGGCCGTAACGGTGGCGATAAATCCACCTACCATTTGGCCAGCATGTGTGTAGTACCAATATTTTTTATCCTTTGAGCCTTTAAGGAAAAAGACAATATTTCCATACACCATCCCCAATCCTCCAATGCCAAAAAGAATGGCCAAAATGCCAAATGTGCTGGAAAGGTTGCTAATACCATAATAGACAAAGCCGATATTAAACAAGCCTGAGATCACCGCGAAACTCCAGTCTAATTTGCCAATACCGCCTCTACTGTGGATGTTTTTGTGCTGAATAGACCTAATGCCCGAAAGCACAGCATAATAGCTAAACACACCAATCATAAATAGAAATGGGATATTCTTAGCAACAGAAAGAACACATGAAGTAATGAATATGGCCGTCATCCCACCAAAAAATACCCAGCCAAAAAACTTGTGAGCTTTGCTCCATTTGGAAAGGGATAATGCGATCGGTGCAATGCCCAAAGCGATTACTCCGCCTATAATGTGAATGACCAAATTGATTTGTAAGAAGCTTTCCATATCTCTTATTTTTTATCAAATGTGTATGAGAAAGGCGGGAGGTGAAATTCTTACTTACCCAACTGTCGGATTTGCTTGATGAACTGTCGGATTTGCTATCATGCTCATGGATGATTTTTTGCCTTTGTGGATTATTTCCTCCTTAGGAAAGTCGAGTTCTTGTTAAATTGAATTTAATGTTGATACTTGAAAGCACATTAAATCTATAGCCATGTCATTATCTTGTCAAGCCTCTTTATTCACTTTGCCAGCCGATATTCATTATCTCAATTGTGCCTATATGTCGCCATTGCTTAAGTCGGTAGAAGCTGCTGGCATGGAGGGATTGTTGAAAAAGCAAAACCCAACCGTTGTTGGTCACGATGATTTTTTCAATGGTCCAGTTGGCTTAAAAGCGAGTTTCGGCAAATTGATAAATGCCAAAGCCCAGCAGTGTGCGGTGATTCCTTCGGTATCCTATGGCATGGCCAATGCATTTGCCAATATTCCCGCCCGAGCAGGACAAAAGGCCATCACGGTGGAAGGAGAGTTCCCAAGTGACTATTTCGCTTTGCACAGATTCTGCACCGATAATGGAGTGAAGTTGGAATCGATAAAAGCACGACCCTACTCAGCTGGCCGAGGAAAGCAATGGAATGAGGATTTGCTAAATGCGATTGATAATAATACCGTGGCTGTGGCTATTTCGATGGTGCATTGGATGGATGGCACCTTATACGATATGGAAACAATCGGCAAGCGATGCAAGGAAGTCGGAGCTGTATTTTTGGTAGATGGAACGCAGTCGGTAGGAGCATTGCCAATAGATGTTGAAAAATTTCAAATTGATGCATTGATCGTTGCGGGCTACAAATGGCTAATGGGTCCGTATTCTATCGGAATGGCCTATTACAGCGAATTTTTCAACAATGGCAAACCTATAGAGGAATCGTGGATGAACCGCCTGAGATCGGATGATTTCGGCAATCTTACGGATTACGAATATCAATATAGACCTGGTGCAGCTCGCTACAATTTGGGCGAGTCTAGCAATTTTATTCTTGTACCGATGCTCCAAAAAGCCCTCGATCAGCT
This sequence comes from uncultured Roseivirgaceae bacterium, assembly GCA_964598395.1. Taxonomy (GTDB): domain Bacteria; phylum Bacteroidota; class Bacteroidia; order Cytophagales; family Cyclobacteriaceae; genus CAXBDP01. The sequence goes on along the minus strand of CAZRBW010000029.1, from coordinate 366 downwards.
GCTTGCTTGGGGCCCACAAAATGTCCAAGATTACTGTGAGACTTTATCCCTCCCGCTGGTTTCTTTTCTGCAAGAGAAGGGATATTGGGTGGAGAATCCTGAGTATAGAAGTAAGCATCTTTTTGGATTTGCTTTACCGGAAAGTATGGATAGAGAGAAATTTATGAAAAGGCTTGCTGAAAAGAAGGTGTTTCTTTCCTTGAGAGCAAGTTCGATGCGTGTATCTCCACACTTATATAATACGCGGGAGGATGTAAATGCTTTGATTGAGGTGTTGGATTCTTTGGGTTAAATACGCTGGATTAACCAAAATCATAGGCTGCCACTTACGGAAAACTGAACCTGATTAGCATTTCAAAAGATCTG
>CAZRBW010000028.1:4981-36590 GCA_964598395.1 uncultured Roseivirgaceae bacterium | reverse complement strand
TTATTGATTTACAAAAACATAATCTCTGTTTGTAAATCATGGCTCGATTATTTCTACTGCTTACGAAATCAATTTTTTTATTATGAAAATCACAAACAATTTTTCAACAATCAAGCTATTGCTTATTGTTTTAGTTTCTTTCGGAATGTTTACCTCTTGTAGCAAGTGGAGCAATACTGCCAAAGGCGGAGCAATCGGTACCGGTGGCGGTGCTGTAATTGGCGCTGGTGTAGGTGCCGCAACTGGTAATACTGCTCGTGGCGCTGTAATTGGCGCTGTAGTAGGTGGTGCCGCTGGGGCAATTATCGGTCGCAACATGGATAAGCAAGCTGAGGAACTTCAAAAAGATCTGGAAAATGCTGAAGTGGTACGTGTAGGTGAAGGTATTCAAATTACATTTGATTCTGGAATCCTTTTCGACACCAACTCTTTTGCACTTAAACCTGATGTGAAAACTGAGCTTGAAAAATTAGCTGTAACTTTGAAAAAATACCCTGACACTAACATCCTTGTAGAAGGCCATACTGATAATACTGGTAGAGCTGCTTATAACATGGATTTGTCTGTAAAAAGGGCTGCAAGTGTTGGAAACCACTTAAAGATGAATGGTATTGCATTGTCTAGAATTACTGAAGTTGGTTATGGTATCACCCAGCCAGTTGCAGACAATTCAACTGTTGCTGGCAGAGCTCAAAACAGAAGAGTGACTGTTGCAATTACTGCAAACGAAGACATGATCAAAGCTGCTGAACGTGGCGAGATTGATAACTAAGCCAAGCTTATAAAACAAAATCTTAATAGAAAGGGCATTGAGCAATCGATGCCCTTTTTTTATTGTTTACTTTCTGGAGCTTCCATCGAGTCGATCCAATTTCTGATTAGCTTAACTCCTTCTTGGTGCACCATTTTGCGGCCAAGCTCGGGCATCATACTTCCTGGATCCTCGCTCAACATTCTATACAGTAAGATAGACTCCTCAGAATGGCCAGGTACTATACTGAATTTCAAATTACCTGAGCCTCTACCTGCAGCTATTGGCGGCTTATTTATTCCAATAGCTGTTGGATTAGTTTCTTCATACAATAAAGATAATCCGCTTGTTTTGGCAGGACCCTGCGTATTGTGGCAATGGCCACAGTTGATATCCAAATAGGCTCTTGCTCTTTCACTTAAACTTCCATTGGAGGTATAATCGGCCATTCGAGGAATCAAATCTTGCTCTGAGGGTAAGTTTTGCAGATAACCTACTTTTTGCCAATACTCCAATTGGTTGAATGTACCTTCTTCGTATTGAAAATCTTTATTCAGATGCTTGGCTTGTGGCCCAATGGGCTGCATGCTTCCATTCCAGTCGTGGCAGCCTTTGCATTGATTTTTGTTTGGAATGCTATAATTAAGCTCAATACTTTCGCCAGACGTTTCAATCCAACTAATTTGCCTATTCCCTCCTACTACTTCCATAGTGGCATCCTTTTGCTCATCGTTCCAAATATATGGCCATGCTTCCCAGCCAGATTCTGTGTGGATCAACAAACGAGTTTCGATTATTCGCCTTCCCAATTGTGGATCACGATCGTCATTGTGAAAATAGAAATTTTTGATAATGACTGTCCCAATTGGGAATTGCAATGGTCCGGTGGCTACATAGCTGGCTTTCTCACCATTGGGCAGCCAAATGAAGCGAGCTTTTTCTGCATAATCTGAGAATAGAGGAGAATTCAAATTATAAGGCAATACGCCTTCATTGGGTTGTAGATCAGCTAAATTTCCTTGAAAGAAGCCATATTGTGACAATTTGTCGAAAGGTTTCAAATCAGCGGCAAGTTCTACCCTCCCGCTGTTTTTGTTACAGCTTACAGTCAGAAGTAAAAGTAAAATGAAGGTAAAAAATTGCGCCCTTGGCATGTCTCCTTTTTGTTAAATAGAAAAACAATATAGGAAATATGCGTAAAAAAAAGAGGCCCTTTTTTTCAAAATGGCCTCTTTCTACATCTTAATTAATAAACTCAAAACCAGTGTATGGAATCAAAGCTGATGGCACTCGAATGCCCGCTTCGGTTTGATTGTTTTCCAAAATAGCTGCCAAAATTCTCGGCAGCGCCAATGCAGATCCATTGAGCGTATGTAGCAATTGCGACTTTTTGTCTTCGCCCTTATACCTTAACTTTAGTCTGTTGGCTTGAAAATCTTCGAAATTGGACACAGAACTTACCTCGAGCCATCTTTCTTGCGCTGCACTAAACACCTCCATATCGTAAGTAAGTGCCGAAGTGAAACCCATATCGCCACCACACAATCTCAAAACTCTGTAGGGCAATTCTAGCTTTTTGAGCAAGCCTTGTACATATTGGCTCATCTCTTCCAATGCCTGGTAACTTTCTTCTGGCAATCTTATTTGTACAATTTCTACTTTATCGAACTGGTGCAACCTATTGAGACCACGCACATGCGCTCCCCAAGAGCCTGCTTCTCTTCTGAAGCACGGTGTGTAAGCGACATTTTTTATGGGCAAATCATTAGCATTGAGAATGACGTCACGATATAAATTGGTAACTGGGACTTCTGCTGTTGGGATCAAATAAAGATCGTCGGCAGTCATGTGGTACATTTGGCCTTCCTTGTCTGGCAATTGCCCAGTGCCGTAGCCCGAGGCTTCATTTACCATAAAAGGCGGGAGGATTTCGACATAGCCAGCTTCAAGCGCATTGTCCAAAAAGAAATTGATAAGTGCCCGTTGGATTCTGGCACCTTTGCCTTTGTACACAGGAAATCCTGCTCCAGTGATTTTGATGCCCAGCTCGAAATCGATAATGTCGTATTTGCGAATGAGCTCCCAATGTGGCAAAGCGCCATCTGGCAATTGAGGAATTTCACCATATTTGAAAATCTCTTCATTATCATCAGCACTTTTTCCTACTGGAACCGAGCTATGCGGCACATTAGGAATAGTGTAAAGCAGATCTTGCAATTCTTTTTCTACTACCTGCAATTCATCTCCCAAATTTTTTGATTTCTCCTTTAGTTGTCCAGTCCAAAGTTTTCTTTCTTCGGCTTCTTCTTTTTTGCCAGCACGCATAAGTTCGCCAACACTCTTGGAAATAGCGTTGAGCTCAGTTAGCTGCCCATCCATTTCTGACTTCAATTCCTTACGGCGATCATCCAGTTTTAGGGCATTTTCAATGAGTGAGGCTGCATTTTGGAAGTTCCTTTTGAGCAGTCCAGCTATCAATATTTCTTTTTCTTCGCGGATGCGAGTGATTGGAAGCATAGTAATTTTGATTTGAGCTTGCAAAATAAACCAATTCGAAGGAAAAAGGGAATTAAAAAAGAATTGCTTAAATATGGCTATTCACTTGACTATTAATAATGGTTGGTCTAATATTGCAGTGTCTTCCAAAGATGTTGATCCCAATATCGAATCAAATGGTAAGATCTTATCGTTAATCTAATCACTTTTTACTTTCCAACCTTTACCTCAATCATCAAAGGTTTTTTATTTACTAATCTTATTGTATGTATACTATTGACGACCTAAGTGTCAGGTTGCTTTCGGAATTACGAGAACTAGCCGAAGAAATGGGCCTGAAAAATTTCAAAAAACTTGCTAAGCAAGACTTGATTTATGCCATTCTCGAACATCAAGCTGTAACTCCTGACGAAAAGCTTCCCAAGAAAAAAACTGATGAGGCAAGCAAAGCCCCAGAAAAAGCTGCCGAAAGACCTAGCCCTAGTGCTGCTCCCGCTCGAAATGAAATCGAGAGAGATGAAAAACCAAGAGTACGCAGACAAAACGTTACCGACAGAAAGCCGGATTCCTCCCGCGAAAATCCAAACCCACCTCAAGCTAAAACAGAAGATACTGGCAAAATAAATAAGCCCGTAAATGAAATGACTGCTGAGGAGCTATTGAAGTCTTTCAATCTCGAAGTAGAGGATACCGTTTCCAACCTAGATAAAAAGACCAAAGAAGATATCGGTGGAGCTGCTAAACCAGAGGCTAACAAAGAAATACCGCAAAGAAGACCTGAACGCAAGCCGGCTGACAACAGACCTGCGGATAGAAATCAGCCAAGAAATCCAAATCAAGGAAATAGAAATCAGGCGGAAGAAAATACAGCAAATCCTGCTGAAAGCAAAAAGCCTGTACAAGCTGATAATGCGAACTTGACCGAACAGCGTGCACCAAATCCACGAAGAGAGGATAATAGGGAGCAAAAAGAAAATGGCAATAGAGAGCAAAGGGAAAATACTCCTCGCGAGACAAGAGAACCTCGCGAAGCTAGAGCACCTAGACCTGAGCGTAGAGAGGATGATGCTAAGTCACAACCTCAGCCACAACAACCACCAAGACCAAGAAAGCCACAAACTAACGTAAAGGATTTTGACGGTATCATTGTAAATGAAGGTGTATTAGAAATGATGCAGGATGGCTACGGCTTCCTTCGCTCTTCGGATTACAATTACCTTGCAAGTCCTGATGATATATATGTATCACCATCGCAGATCAAGCTTTTTGGTTTGAAAACTGGTGACACTGTAAAAGGTCAAATCCGCCCTCCAAAAGAAGGTGAAAAGTACTTTGCATTATTAAGAGTAGAATCTGTAAATGGCAGAACTACCGAAGAAATAAGAGATAGAGTGCCATTTGAATTTTTGACTCCACTATTCCCTGAGGAGCAAATCAGACTGAGCACCAAATCGAACAATTACTCAAGCAGAATTTTAGATTTATTTGCTCCTATTGGTAAAGGCCAACGTGGTATGATCGTGGCCCAGCCAAAAACGGGTAAAACGGTATTGTTGAAGTCTATCGCCAATGCAATCGCCGAGAATCATCCAGAGTGCTATTTGATGATTTTACTTATCGATGAGCGTCCTGAGGAAGTTACCGATATGGCTAGAAGCGTAAAAGCAGAAGTAATATCTTCAACTTTCGATGAGCAAGCCGATCGCCATGTGAAAGTGGCTAGCATTGTGTTGGAGAAAGCGAAACGCATGGTAGAATGTGGCCATGATGTGGTGATTCTATTAGACTCAATCACTCGCTTGGCTCGTGCTTACAATACAGTGGTACCAAGTTCAGGCAAAATCTTATCAGGTGGTGTGGATGCAAATGCTTTGCATAAGCCTAAGCGTTTCTTTGGTGCTGCTCGTAACATCGAAAATGGCGGCTCACTTACCATTATTGCTACAGCCCTAATCGAAACTGGTTCCAAAATGGATGAAGTAATCTTTGAGGAATTCAAAGGTACTGGTAACATGGAATTGCAGCTTGATCGTAAGATTAGTAACCGTAGAATTTACCCTGCTATTGATGTGACAGCATCGGGCACGCGTAGAGAAGATCTGTTACTCGACAAGGAAGAACTTGCAAGAGTGTGGATACTACGTAAATACATGGCCGATATGAACCCAGTAGAAGGTATGGAATTCCTACTCGACAAAATGAAAGGCACGAGAAACAATGAAGAATTCCTCATCTCGATGAACGGCTAATTCTCATTGATTCTAAATTTAATAATCCAAAAGACCCATCATTCGGGTCTTTTGGCATTTATGGCCATTTGAAAAAGCTGAATCAACCCTCCCGCTGATTTTCAGTGTTCAATATTTGCTTGCAGAAAAATTCAAATTCGATACATTTGTTTATCTATAATTTGAATTAATTATTGTCATGATCAATATTCGAAAAGGTGAGCAGCAAGATATTCCAAGTGTTTACCATCTAATAAAAGAATTGGCTGAATACGAAAAAGCCGCAGATGAAGTAGAAACAAGTATTGATTCTATGCTCGAAGATGGTTTTGGAAAGGATCCACTTTTTGAATTTTTTGTGGCAGAAGAGAATGACACAATAATTGGAATTGCTTTGTACTATTGGCGCTATTCCACATGGAAAGGTCGTGTGCTGTACTTAGAAGATTTTGTGGTGCGGGAGGATAAAAGAGGCCTTGGCATAGGCAAAATGTTGTTCCAAAAGCTGATTGTAAGAGCAAAAGAGACAAACAGCCGCCAAATAGCCTGGCAAGTGCTCGACTGGAATGAGCCTGCCATTCGCTTTTACCAAAGGCTACAATCCGACTTTGATGCAGGCTGGCTCAATTGCCGCTTGCAAAGTGAATACTATGATGTAGTTGGCTAAACCTCCTCCAACAAAGAACGGAATACCACAAATTTATTTTTATAGCGGCTGCTATGCTCGGCTTGCAATGCTTCTGCAAATTCACGTTGATATTTTTCGATCATCTCTAGGCTTTTGGCCATATACTGCACAGCGTAAGTTGTCCCTTGGGATTCTTCCTCGTACATCATTTTGAGCATACGAGCATTTTCAAAACAGTTGGTAGCCAACACTTCCGGGATATGCACGGATTTCATCCATCGTTTCCACTCCGACTCTACTTCTCTATCAATATTTATAGTAACATTATATACTATCATCAGCCATTCGAATTTGAAATAAAATTAATGCTTTCTTGGAAAAGATGACTGAGGTTTGGAAGAAAATCCCAGAGAAGTTGGAAATGAAATTCATAATCAGCTTTATAGCTATAATAAAAAAGAGTAGCCAAATTGGCTACTCTTCAAAAGTCACTCTATAATATTTCATCTTGTCGGGTTTGTAGCCTAAAAAATATGGAAACCATATTTCGTTTGGGAAGAAAATTGGAATCACAAAGTATGTGCTGGGTGGCTCAATTTGAGCATCCACTTCCCAATCTGAATTAATCAATTCATATATCCGATGATTGATTCCATTGTCAAATGAACTGCGATTTACCAATATTTGACTTCCAGGAAAGTAGCTTAATGATATCGCATTTTTTATGAACCCACCTTCAAAAATTCTTTCAGCCAGATAAACAAAACCTCCCTATTCGCTTTTTAAGCTTTTGAGTCTTTATTTCGCATTATTGTTGGCTATTGCACAAAAGGATAAAATGACCCAAGCAAATTATTTACACCCCTTCCAAAATCAGCTTGCCAAAGGAGCTTTTGTGCTTCTTATACTGATTTACACTGCCGGTGTTATTGGTTTGGCGTTTCCAGCGAGCAGGGCATTGTTTCAGGATCTTACGCCATTTTCCTTATGGACCAGTACCCTATTGTTAATTCTTTTTCAAGAAAATAAAGACCGTAGTTTTCTGCTTTTTGCTATTATCACCTTTTTGGTTGGATATTTTTCTGAAGTGTTGGGAGTACATACAGGGCTTATTTTTGGTGATTATAGCTATGGTGCAACCCTTGGACTTAAGCTTTGGGAAGTACCCATACTTATTGGTGCCAACTGGCTTATTTTGGTTTTGGCAAGTGGTTACTTGGCAAATAGTATTCCTATTGCCACTTGGCTCAAACCCATATTTGCAGCTTTGCTTATGGTTGGTTTGGATGTGTTAATTGAGCCAGTAGCAGTTTACTTCGACTTTTGGTTATGGGCGGGAGGTAGCATTCCACTCAAAAATTATATTGGATGGTTTGCCATTTCACTTATTCTTCAGATCCTGTTTTTCAAGCTTCCCTTCACTAAATATAACTTTCTGGCTGGCAAAGTCTTTTTTATCCAACTATTCTTCTTTCTGATATTGAGGCTTTTAATTCTTTTTATCGGAAATTAAACATTATTAATCAATCAGAGTTCTTCATAAAATGATCGGTCTGCTATTCTTAATTATTGGATTTGTAGCAATGGAGTTAGCCTCTTGGGCTATTCATAAGTACTTGATGCATGGGCCATTGTGGTTTATTCACAAAACCCACCACAATCCAAGTAAAGGGAAATTCGAACTGAATGATGTCTTTACACTTTTCTTTGGAAGCATCGCAATCGTTTTGATCGTTCTAGGTTTACCCGAATGGGATTATCGATTTTGGTTAGGCGCTGGGATAAGTTTGTATGGGATGGTCTACTTTATCTTCCACGATATGTTTATCCACAGAAGAGTAAAATGGGCAAAGCGACCAGGCAGTAAGATTATCGAAGGAATTGCCAACGCGCACAAGGATCATCATAAGACAAATAAAAGGGATGGAGCAATTTGTTTTGGATTGCTTTACGTACCTAAAAGATATTTCAAATTTGACAAATAAATGAGTAAAGTATGGTGAGCGTATATTCAATTAAGGATTTGGAACATTTGTCTGGCATCAAAGCTCACACACTTAGAATTTGGGAGCAGCGATACAATTTTATGTCTCCAAAACGTACGGAAACGAATATCCGCTATTATGATGACCAAGATTTAAAACTTGTACTAAATATTTCTTTGCTTAAGGATAATGGTTTTCGCATTTCTCGCATTGCTGAAATGACCGAAAAAGAAATGACAGAAGAAGTATTGAAACTTTCAGAAAAGCACTTACACTTTCCTGATCAAATACATTCCCTTACCATCGCTATGGTGGACATGGATGAAGAAAGATTCGAAAAGATTTTGAATACTTCTATCCTCCAAATGGGCTTTGAGAAAACCATCAAAGAAATAGTATATCCTTTCCTATCGAGAATTGGTCTGCTATGGCAAACGGGATCTATAAATCCAGCGAGCGAACACTTTATTAGCAATCTGATCAGACAAAAAATGATCGTAGCGATCGATGGCCAAATAAAAACACCTGATCCAAATGCAAAGAAATTCTTGTTGTATTTACCAGAAGGTGAATTACATGAACTGAGCTTACTGTTCAGCTGCTATTTAATCAAGGCTCGCGGATTCAAAGTAATCTACCTTGGACAAAACATGCCTCTGCGAGACTTGGATATCGTGAAAGATATTCATAATCCAGAATACGTACTTACAGTAATTACATCTTCGCCAGATCAAGAAAACGTACAAAATTACGTGCAGAATCTTGGTAAGAAGTTTAGTGACTCTACAGTAATACTTAGCGGCTATCAAGTAATTGGGCAGGACCTAGAACTTACCGAAAATACCATTGAAATGGCCAACATTCAATACCTCATAGATTACATCGAACAAGAAGTTGAATCTGTGAAAGTATAAGCCTTTCTCAAGGCTCTTAATTATAAAAGCTATCCATATTGGGTAGCTTTTTTTATTTCCTCCCGCTTTCTCCATTTGCAATGGCTATTTTGTTTATGTTTACATAAACAAAAATTGTTTAAGAGAAAATAATTTTTCTTCATTTAAGGCCTTAAAATGTATTTAAAAGCCATTATTAAAAATATTTCAAAAATTAGCGTAACCTTTTGTTTAATCATTACGAAAAAAGAATAAACAAACTATTGGATACTGTTTAATCATTCGCTAGATTTGTTCAACAAAACATCTTAAAAGACATGACAGCTTTAGAATTCAGTTACACACTAGAAAAAATGTCCAAGTCATTGAAGCCTTTCGCAATGAAACTTACAAGAGACATGGAAGATGCTAATGATTTAATGCAGGAAACAGTCTTGAAAGCCTTCACAAACCGTGAAAAATTCACTGAGGGCACCAACCTCAAAGCATGGTTATATACCATTATGAAAAACACCTTCATTACCAACTATCAACGTATGGTGAGAAAAGGCACTTTCGTAGATACTACAGACAATTTGCATTACATCAATTCTTCTGGAAGCACAATCGAAAACAATGCTTACACTGGATTTGCGCTTAAGGACATCAACTTGGCAATCGAAGAATTGGACGATGTACACAAAGCACCATTTATGATGCACTATAGAGGATTTAAGTACCATGAGATTGCCGACAAATTGGGAATCCCGATTGGTACTGTGAAGAATAGAATCCACATTGCCAGAAAAATATTAAAAGACAGATTAAAGGTGTACGCATACAACTAAGGTTGAAAATTGAGTATATTATGCTCATTAATGATGGTTCATCATATTGAAAAGTCTGTATTTATATGAAGCAAAAAAGTGTAATTGTCATTGGTTCAGGTTTTTCCGGCCTATCTGCTGCTTCATGTCTTAGTAAAGAGGGTTATAAAGTTACCCTGCTCGAAAAAAATTCCGTGCCCGGAGGAAGGGCAAGGAAATTTGAGGAGCAGGGTTTTGTTTTTGATATGGGTCCAAGCTGGTATTGGATGCCCGATGTTTTCGACTCCTATTTTGCTCATTTCGGCAAAAAGACTTCCGATTATTACGATCTTATTCGATTAGATCCATCTTATTCTGTGTTCTTTGGAAAAGATGATAGATTAGATATTCCTGCCAAACCTAATGAGCTTGATGCAATGTTTGAATCGCTCGAGCCTGGAAGTAGCGGGAGGTTAAAAGAATTTATGGGTCAAGCAGCCTATAAATATCAAGTAGGCATTCACGATTTGGTTTTCAGGCCAGGACGAAGCCTAACTGAATATATCGACACCAAACTTTGGAGAGATGTATTACGATTAGACGTTTTTACATCTATGAGTAAGCATGTAGCGCAATTTTTTAAGCATCCGAAACTTGTCGCATTGATGGAGTTTCCAGTGCTATTTTTAGGAGCTACAGCCCACAAAATACCGGCATTATACAGCTTGATGAACTATGCGGACATGGCTTTGGGCACTTGGTACCCAAAAGGCGGCATGTTCAAGATTGTAGAAGGAATGGTTTCCCTCGCCGAAGAATTGGGTGTGGAAATCAAACTCAACCAAGAAGTAAAAGGCTTCCAGTTTGATGGAGACAAAATCCGCAAAGTAATTACCACCACTGGTGAATATGAAGCCGACATTGTGGTTGGTGGAGCAGATTACCATCACATAGAATCCAAACTGCTGCCTAAAGACAAGCAATCCTACAGTAGCAACTACTGGGACAAGCGAGTAATGGCGCCTTCATCCCTACTCTATTACATAGGAGTAAATAAAAAGCTCAAAAATCTATTGCACCACAATCTGTTTTTTGATGAGGACTTAGGCGTACATTCTACAGAGATATATGAAAATCCCAAATGGCCAACCAAGCCTTTATTTTATGCTTGCGTTCCATCTGTTACAGATTTGACGGTAGCTCCAGAAGGTATGGAGAATCTATTTTTGCTTATCCCAACAGCTCCAGGAATGGAAGATAATGAGGAGATTAAGGAAAAATATTTCGATATTGTATTAAATAGATTGGAAAAATTATCTGGCAACTCCATAAGGGAGCATATCGTGTATAAAAGAAGCTATGCTCACAATGACTTTGTAAAGGATTATCACGCTTTCAAAGGAAATGCCTATGGACTTGCGAATACATTGACTCAAACAGCGATATTGAAACCATCGCTTAAAAGCAAAAAAATAAAGAATCTATATTATACCGGTCAATTGACTGTGCCAGGGCCTGGCGTACCGCCGTCATTGATTTCGGGTAGAGTGGTAGCAAAAGAGATTTCGAAAGAAATTCCATTATAACTAAATATGATTACAGGCAAAGAGCTTTTTGACCAAACAACTTTTGAGTGCAGCAAGTTGGTAACACTTCGCTATAGCACTTCATTTTCATTGGGCATCAAAACGCTAGATAAGAAATTCCACCTTCCGATATATGCCATTTATGGTTTTGTTCGCTATGCTGATGAAATAGTAGACACATTTCACGATTTTGATAAAGCAGCTTTGCTAGAAGAGTTTAAAGCAGAAACCTATAAAGCGATAGAAAAAGGAATTAGCCTTAACCCAATATTGCACAGTTTCCAATTAGTTGTAAATGAATATTCGATCGATAAACATCTGATCGACGCTTTCCTTTTCAGTATGGAAATGGACTTGTACAAAAAGCAGTTTGACGATTCTAAATACGAAGAATACATCTACGGCTCAGCAGAAGTAGTAGGTTTAATGTGCTTGAGAGTCTTTTGCAAGGGTGATGATTTGCAATATCAACGTTTGGTAGCTCCAGCAAAGAAATTGGGGGCTGCATTCCAAAAAGTAAACTTCCTAAGAGACCTAAAAAGCGACTTTGAAGAACGCGGGAGGGTATATTTTCCAGGAGTAGATTTCAAGCATTTCACTCCTGAAGTCAAAATGCAGATCGAACAAGATATTTCTAAAGATTTTGAAGAAGCTTTAGCAGGGATAATGCAATTACCTGCTGGAGCAAAAATGGGCGTTTATTTAGCTTACGTATATTATTTGAAGCTTTTCGATAAAATACGCAGTTGTCCAGCCTCCCGCATTTTGGACGAGCGAATCAGAATTCCTGATACTAAAAAAATGGGATTACTAGTTCAAACTTGGTTTAAATACAGACTTAATTTTATATAATCAATTGCTCAATTAAACAATCAAATCAATTTTGAGTTAATCCAATATGTTAAACCTAAAAGTAGAAATCGACCATAATTCTGGCTTTTGCTTTGGCGTAGTGTACGCTATCGAAATGGCCGAGGATATTCTCGATGAGCAAGGATATCTCTACTGCTTAGGTGACATTGTGCATAACGACGAAGAGGTAAAACGACTCGAAGCTAAAGGCTTAAGAATTATTACGCATGAAGATTTGGCCACACTTAGAAACGAAAGCGTTTTGATCCGTGCGCATGGCGAGCCTCCATCTACTTATGAGTTGGCGCTAAATAACAATCTTACTCTAATTGACGCATCCTGCCCTGTTGTGCTAAAGTTGCAAAACCGAATCAAAAACTCCTTCGACAAAAAGGAGAAGATATACATTTATGGCAAGCATGGTCACGCAGAGGTAATTGGCCTTTTAGGGCAAACTAGCAATGAAGCTGTTGTTTTTCAAAGTATTGACGAACTAGATATTGAAGCGCTTCCAAAAAATCTAACGCTATACAGCCAAACAACCAAAAGCACAGATAGCTTTTACGAAATCACCAAAACGCTGATGGAAGCTGGCATTACAGTAAATTCTAATGACACTATTTGCAGGCAAGTTTCGAATCGAGATAGAGAATTGAGAGATTTTGCTGGTAAATTCGATCATATCATTTTCGTGTCTGGCACCAAGTCTTCGAACGGAAAAGTACTCTACAATGTATGTAAAGAGCAGAATCCATCTACCTATTTCATATCCAATGCCGAGCAATTGGATGCCAGCTGGTTTAGCAATGGCGAGACAATAGGAATTTGCGGTGCAACCTCCACTCCTATGTGGCTAATGGAGCAGGTAAAAGAAAGACTAGCTACCTTCTAATTTTTTCGTAAAATTGTAAATGGCTTTACTCAAGAAACATCTTGGTGTAATTATTTCAATCCTTATCATTACGGCTTGGTTTGGTATGTTGAGCATTTCCTTGCAATGGGAAGTTACTTATACATCATTACTCCTCCCGCTTTTTATATTGGTGCAGAGTCATTTGTACACTGGGCTTTTCATCACCGCACACGATGCTATGCATGGCGTGGTAAGTCCCAGCAATCCCAAATTGAATAAGGCCATCGGCACATTTTCGGCACTCCTTTTTGCTTTCAATTTCTATCATAGGCTTTTACCAAAACATCACGAGCATCATAAATACGTAGCTACAGACCAAGATCCAGATTATGCTGAAAAAGGCTTTTTTGGCTGGTATCTCAAGTTTTTGATGGAATATGTAAATTGGAAGCAAATCGTATTGATGGCCATAACATTCAATATTTTGAAGTTGTATATCCCACAGGAAAATCTCCTTTTGTTTTGGATCGCCCCATCATTTTTAGCTACCATGCAATTATTCTATTTCGGGACCTATTTACCTCATAAAGGTGAGCATGAAGCGGAGAATAAACATAAAGCGCGTAGCCAATCGAAAAATCATCTTTGGGCATTTTTGAGTTGCTATTTTTTTGGCTACCATTACGAGCACCATAATACACCTTGGGTTCCTTGGTGGAAATTATACCAACAAAAGCAGTAAATTAGGCTTAGTATGGAAGAAACAATTCCTTGGGATTTTACCGACCCATATATTTTTGGAATGCTGTTCCTAGCCATGTTTCTGATGGTTGTAATTCGTTATTTCCTACTGGCGGGAGGATTTTATGCTTATTTCTACTTGTGGGCACCCAAGAAATGGCAAAGTAGAAAAATCAATCAAAAACCCCATTCGAAAAAGCAGTTTTGGTATGAGTTAAAATACTCTATTCTCACCTCCATGCTCTTCGCTCTCCTCGGCGCAGTTACCGCAGTAGCTTGGCAAAAGGGCTACACAGCGATTTATACTGACTTTAATGACTTTGGTGTCTTGTGGTTTCTGGCAAGTATAGCCATTGCAATGTTGATCCACGAAACCTATTATTATTGGCTACATAGGTGGATGCACATACCAGCAGTGTATAGAAAAATCCATAAAGTGCATCATCAAAGTATGATCACATCACCTTGGACGGCATTTTCATTTCATCCTGTGGAGGGGCTCCTAGAAGGAATCATCCTCCCGCTTATTATTCTTGTGTTGCCGATGCATCCTTATGCTATCGTTACCCATCTCACCATTATGACAATCACTAGTGTCATCAATCATTTGGACATTGAGATTTACCCTCGTGGTACACATAAACATTGGTTTGGTAAGCATTGGATTGGAGCAAGCCATCACAGTCTACACCACCAAAAATACTCCTGCAATTACGGATTATATTTCACCATTTGGGATAAATGGATGAAAACTGAGACCCCGCTTTACCCTTTTCGATTTGAAGAAAAAACTAACGCAAGGAATCACTAAAAATATGATCAAACCTCCATCAGAAAAATAGAAACAACAATAAAATCAGGCCTATCATATTACATAAACATGGCTCCTTAATACCTATTTTTCTGTTTTTGATACTACTTTTTCGAAAAAATTGATTCAATTCACCTTTTAATTTTTGAATTGATTAAAAATTATGTCGATATTGGTTGTCAGATTCATAACCAACCACCGAAAACTTGGCTTCAAAACTTAAAATATTAGTAGTAGAAGATGATGCGAGTATCGCAGAAAACTTAATGGAAATTCTCGAACTATCGGGTGATTACGTTACAGATACCGCTCCTTCAGCAGATTTAGCACTATCCAAAATAGACTCTTTTAAACCAAATTTGATTCTTCTTGACATTAATATTCAAGGTGATAAGGATGGGATACAGCTAGGAGAAATAATTAAAGAAAAGTATAATTTACCCTTTATCTACCTTACGGCCTTCGCAGAAAGAGCCATATTGGAAAGAGCGAAAAAGACACTTCCCTTTGGATATCTTGTAAAGCCTTTTAAAGTTGATGGTGTATTTGCTGCGATTGAGATTGCTTTGAGCAATTATGAAAATTTGAAAACTGAGGATGATAAGTCTAAGAAAAAATCCTCTGCGGCAAATGAAGAAAATTTAATAATGGGTGATGGGATTTTTGTGCGATTTGCTGGAATCCTGACCAAAGTGAAATTTAGTGAAATCTTGTTAATTACTTCTGAAGGTCGTAAAATCAATATCACGACTAAGGACAAGACCATACAAGTAAACAAACCAATGAAAGAAATTGAACCTAAGCTGCCCGAAAAGGACTTCTTACGGATTCATAAATCTCATATAATCCGATTGGATGCAATTACTGCGATCAAGCCTACCCACTTATTTATGGGTGAACAGGAAATCTCAATCGGTAGGGCTTATTACAAGCCTTTGAAAGAGCGAATGATTGCGCTTACTGGAGAATAAACCAAAAAGGTAAAACCAATTACCAAAAGGCGACTTCGCTCTGAAAATTCGTTTTTCTATTGCTACTAATTCAAAATTTAGTAGCAACCATCCAAAAAATGGTGAAAAAGGACATTCAGAAATATCGTCTGATCATATCTATTGTGCTGACTATCATTGGTACACCTACCCTCTTTGCACAAAATGTCGGCGATTTCAGAAGCAGAGGCGATGGCCTTTGGGGCACACACACTACATGGGAGCGCTTTAATGGTACTATATGGGAAAATGCTACTGCTGGACAATTTCCAGGCGAAACTAATTCGGTATGGATACAGGTACAACATACCGTTACGGTTAGTACAGACCAGAAGGTATTAAATCTACATATAAGTGCTGGGGTAGATTCCAATGGAGGTGGTTGTATCGAAGGCACTTGCAGTAGCTTTATAACGCTGGGCTCCAATTCCTTAGAGGTTTTTGGGTATATGCGTAGTTATTTTGGCTCTGTTGGAAACACGCCAAATCTTGGTATTAATGATTTCAGTTCTAGTGTTGGCATAAGTCAAAGTCAAATCGAATCCGACAATACTGGTGGAATTATTGTAAAAGGTAACTCGAGAACATTTTTAAACTCAGGTGCTTGGGCCGCCAATCACAACTCTTTTAGAATTGTGTTTGATGTTAATCAAGATGCCATAATTACCATCGCCAATACCTTCAAAGCAAGAAGAATTGTAATTAGAAATGGCACAGTAAACTCAGGTATAAATCGACTATCTGCTGATGGTGGTGGCGCAAGTGGTAGTTCAGGAGTATTTATTATCGAAGATGGAGGCAAACTTATCTCTAGCCGTACAGGTGTTTCCATAGGCTTACAAGTAATATCCAAAGGTGGGGATAGTGCATGCCAAGAGTTAAGGATTGAACAAGGTGGCATTTTGGAGTTATTAGGTGAAAATCCACGTATAGCTGCCGCAAATATTATAAATAATGGCAGTATCATTTATGCACGAAATGGAAATCAAACATTGGTGCAAAATAATTCGGGTGGTGCACCAATTAATACATACAGCATACTCAAATTGACTGGAACCGGCACGAAAACACTTCCATATGCGATCACCATTAATGATTCTTTGATAATTCAACAAAGTGCTGCGATAAACCGAAACTCCTTCACAATTAATGCCCCTTCTAATTTTACGTTGGTTTTTCGTGGCAGCTCTGCCCAAACAACTAATGAAGAAAATTGGCCAGATACGAGCCTCCCAAATCTTGTAGTTGACAATCCGCATGGGCTGAGTTTACATGAGGCAAAAACTGTTACAAATAAGCTTACATTACTTCGAGGCAACATCAACACAACAAGCCATTTACTCACCCTAAATACTAATGCCACAATTGAGGGTGGTTCGATTAATGGTTTTGTAGCTGGGCCACTTGCCCATGCTGGCAGCGGAGAGAAATTTTTCCCAATTGGAAAAGGCGAAATATACAGACCTGCCTATGCAAATATTAGTGGGACGAGCCATATATACAGCATGGAACTAATTGATGAAGAACCAATTGGGAACCCAATAGAGCCTATTGCCCTTATTAGCAATCATTATCAGTGGCAATTGTCAACAATCGCTGGGAGCTTGAGTGCAGGCAGTATTAAATTTACATATGACCCTGAAGACATCCCTAGTGACGATGAAGATATTAGAATTGGGTTTTCACCGAGTATCAGTGGTGATCTGGAAGCACTTAATACACTAGAAAACAGCTTAGTTGGTGAAATTATGGTGAGTGTAAATCCAAGTGGTGTTTATGGATTAGGAACCATAAATCCTCAAAGCACTTTACCTGTGCTTTGGAAATCATTCAATATTGAAGCGCACAATCAACGTGTACTTATCAATTGGGAAACCAGTTTCGAGAAAAATGTAAGTCACTTTGAAATTCTCAAAGCAGATGTTGGCGGGAGGATATTTGAGAAAATTGGCAGAGTGAATGCAATTGGCAACTCATTGGCAATCTCAAATTATTCTTTTACTGATTCACAAATCAGCAATAGCAGAAACTATTATAAAATCAGGCAAGTGGATATTGACGGCAGCGTAAGTACTACGGAAGTGAAAAGGATAGATTTGGAACTTTTAGAGGCTCTTAAAATTTGGGTAACTCCTAGCAAAACCCTCTTTATTGGATGCCCAGACTCAGAGTCCTCAATTAGGATCCAATTATACTCAAACACAGGTAAATTAATATTTGCAACTAACCAAAATGGTTCTAACAAAGTAAACAATCATTATCAAATTCCACTCAATACACTTAAAGGTGGAATGTATTGGGTGGTCGTAAATAAAAATAGCCAGACTCTTAAACAAAAAATCTGGCTAGCTCATTAAATATATTGTTTTCTATAGTTCGATATCCACCTGGTTTCTGAGGATATCATCAAGAGTTTCGCGTTTTCTAATCAAATGTGCTTTGCCTTCATATACCAAAACTTCAGCTGGTTTTGGTCTAGAATTGTAATTAGAAGCCATCATATAGCCATAAGCACCGGCATTCATTATTGCCAATATATCACCCTCCCGCGTTTCAGAAAGCTTTCTATCAGCACCAAGCGTATCAGTCTCACAGATATAGCCCACCACTGTATAGACTCTTGGTGTTCCATCAGGATTACTCACATTTACGATATCATGGTAGGCTTCGTACATCATCGGTCTTAGCAAGTGATTCATCCCAGAATTTACACCTACGAATACTGTGGCAGGAGTTGTCTTTATCACATTAGCCTTCACTAGTAGAATCCCTGCTTCACTTACCAAATATTTTCCTGGCTCAAACCATAACTCAAGCTCACGACCATACTCCATACAAAAAGTCTTGAAAGCCTTAGTCAATTGTGCTCCTAACGCTACAATATCTGTGGTAACGTCACCGTCCCTGTAGGCTACTTTGAAGCCACTACCAAAATCAATGAACTCCAAATCAGGAAAGCTCATAGCTGCATCGAACAGGATTTCTGCTCCACGTAGAAACACCTCTGCATCAAGAATATCCGAGCCAGTATGCACATGCAAGCCATTAATTTTCATATTATTGGCTTCCACTACTCTTATTACATGTCTCAGCTGCAAAATGGAAATTCCAAACTTTGAATCGATATGGCCTACGGAAATCTTAGAATGACCTCCCGCCATAATTCCAGGATTGAATCGGATGCAACAAGGCACCGTATTATGGTATTTATGGCCGAATTGCTCAAGCACAGAAATATTATCGATGTTGATTACCACACCCAATTTTACCGCTTCATCTATCTCCTCAATGGCTACACTATTTGGTGTAAACAAAATTTCGCTTGGCTCAAAACCTGCCTTTAAGCCAATTTTCACTTCCTCAATAGACACTGCGTCCATCCCAGAGCCAGCTTTTTTTAATAGCTTAAGAATTGCAATATTTGTTAACGCTTTGCTAGCATACTTAATTTTCACCTTAACACCAGGGAATGCATTTGCTAAAGTGTTATAATTAGAAATGATCTTTTCCGAATCATATACATAAAGCGGAGTGCCAAACTGTTCGGCTATTTGAGTAAGAGGGAGGTTTTGAATTGAGTATTGCGGAGTCACGAATAAAAGAATTTGAAAATGCTTACAAATATATGGAAAGAACCATTGCCCTACTGCATTATAGTAAATCGAAAAAATGATTGTAGAAGGAACAATTAAAATAAAGTCGAAATTTTAGTATATTAGCCATTGCGCATTTAGTTTTTCATTACATTTCGTCAATACATTTGAATTAAAATCCTCGGCAACTAATTTAGTTTATGATTCATGATTGAAATTATTCCATCCATATCGATCCTCAATGGCAAATTTGTAAGGCTACAAAAAGGAGACTTTGCCAATGAAAAAGTTTATGAAGAAGATCCCTTGGAACTTGCCAAAAAATTTGAAGATCACGGCATTAGAATTATCCATTTGGTAGATTTGGATGGTGCAAGACGTGGCTCACCAGTAAACTACCACATCCTAGAAACAATTGCCGGCTATACCAATTTGAGGATTAATTTTAGTGGTGGCATCAATACAGATGGAGATATAAGTAAAGCATATGAATACGGAGCCACCTCTATTACAGCTGCTACTATAGCTGTAAATAAGCCTGATTGGTTTGCGTCATGGATCATATCATATGGGAGAAACAGAATAGTGCTAGGAGCAGACGCCTTAAATGAGAAGATATTAATCAAAGGCTGGGAGAAAAAAACTGAAATTGATATTTACGATCATGTAGATAATTTCTATTTCAGAAGCTTGAAATACATTAAAACTACTGATATTTCGAGAGATGGACTGATGGAAGGGCCTTCATTTGAATTGTATAAAAAATTGATTGACCGCTTTCCCGGTTTATGTGTTTTAGCTAGTGGCGGTGTACGTTCAGTAGATGATATTTCACAGCTTGAAGAGCTGGGAGTCTATGGCGTGATTTTCGGAAAAGCCCTTTATGAAAATAAAATCGATTTAAAATCTCTTGAAAAATTCACCAGTAACTATACTACTGATGAACCGTAATAAGACTGTAAATAATTAATAAAAAAGGCTGCCTAATGAATTTAAGCAGCCTTTTTTTATTTGGGTTTTTTGAGTTTATTGAACGGTAACATTAAAGGTAATGTCAATATCTGTATCGCCACCAGCGTTAGTTATTAGACCATCCGCTACGCCAACTCCAGACTTGTCAGGTTCATGTCTTAATACTACTCTTAGTGTACCAGTACCTGCCGCACCCGTAGTAAATCTAGACTTCAAACCAACTGGTTTGCCAAATGCATCGAAATCATCGTAGCTGATGGTTGTAAAAACATTCCCAGTTTGGATAAAAAAGAATTGGTGTTCATCGTCCTCTTCTTCGATTTCCTCTGTTATATCCTCTCCTTCCAAGTCATTGAAAAGCTCAAGAGTTACACTATAAATAGTGCCAGACTTAAGTGTTGGATGGGTAAGGATTGGTGCATTACCACCTGGGCCATCTGGATCATTGAATTTTGCAAGTACTACTTCACTTGGATTTAGGGTATTGGTAAATTTCATTTCTACCCTTGTGATGATCTCCGTTTCATTTTCTGGTTCTGGATCATCATCGCTGCTACATGCCGAAGCAAAAACTGCTACAAATAATAATAGCAGTAAGCTTTTGTTCATTGTTGTTTTGTAATTCATTTTCCCACTGAATTTAAGTTAAACATTAATTAAAACTGATATTGAAATCTAATGCTGATGTTTCTCCCCAGTTCATCAGCATAGTATCTTAGCCTATTCATATAGTCTCTATATGATGTGTTCATTAAATTTTCCACATCAATAAAAAGATTCAAATTATTGGAGCCGACAGTAGTGCTTGCTCCAAATGCCAAATCGATCAATTGGTATGCATCTGGTGCGGCAGTAAAATCCCTGTCGTCCGATACTCGACCCTGCCTTGCTACATGCAAAATGGAACCTTCAATAAATGGACTGAATTTTCCTGAAAAGCTCCTACGCAATGAAAAGTTATATCTATCAGCGGGCATCCAAATAATTGCTTCATTCTTATTTAGATCATTGGCTCGCACCATACTATAGCTTAAGGTAGCATTCAACTCTTTTGTAAAATCATAATTCAACGTTCCATCAAAGCCAACCAATTGGGCGTCGGTTTGCACATACTGTTGTAGCGGAAATGCCCCTCTCACAGTGAGTACAAACTCTCCCGGCTTAGGCTCCAGATAAATAAAATTGTTAATTCGCTGAATATATGGATTGGCTACAAAGCTCCATTTGTCCTTATTTAAACTCAAGGTATTGACCCATTTCAATGAGGATTCAGCCTTGATTGATTTTCCATCTTCAATATCGGCTAAAGTCCCTCCTTCGTATAATAATCCTCTTTCAATTGCCGCTACTCCGTGATGAAGCCCATTACTGAACAATTCGCTAACGTGTGGTGGCCTCCATGCCGATCCCAAATTACTTGAGAAGCGAACATTCTCATTCAAATCGACTTGTCCACCGATTGAGAAGGTATAATTATCGAATGCGTATTTAGGATTAACTAATTGGTTTCGATCATCAAATGTTCTTACCTCCAACTCTCGATGGTCATACCGCGCTCCAAATTCTAATTGCCAGTTTTCCTTGATATACTTCTCAATCAAAAATATGCCTGCGGTGTACTGATTGAAAAAAGGAATAAGTGGATCAACACCGGTGCCTGGAATATTTCTGTTCTGCTGATAAATTCCTGTAACCCCGACTTCACCTACCAAGGCACCAATAGCTTTATGCTCTAATCCCAAATCGAGACTATGTGTATTCAAATCCATATCGATAGCAGCCCTATCTGACCTCCCGCCCCTACGCACATCAAATTCACGACGTAAATTCCACTGCCCTCCATATTTAGCGCTTAGTCTTCCTATGTTAGAAGCTGTCCAATAGCCATTTAATTTTAGCAAGGAGTGATTAAGCTCTTGTCTTGGATTATCTATTTCATAAGAAAAATCTCTTTGAAAAAATGGTTCATCACGCCCAATTGCATCCTGCAAATCAGTAAGGTTGCCAATATGTGCGCTTCTAAGAATTCCTATTTCGGTATTGAATCGGCTAAAAAATACTTCCAAGCCTCTGCTTTCAGTATTCCATCCGCCAGCCATTGAGAAGTTCAGTTCCTTTACACCAGTATTCATCAAATTATAATTGGGCGTTTGAAAATCGCCTCCTCTTTTTGCTGAGGCTTGCACCCTCCAACCAAAGTTCTTTAATGAAGCAACATTCCCTTCAAATATTGTAGAAAACACACCCATTCGACTGTTTGTCATCCCAGCCATATTTATCTCTCCACCAAATTTCTTGTCTATACGAAGATCCTCAGGTTCTAATATGATTACTCCACCAATTGCATCTGGGCCATATTTCACGCCCTCTGCACCTTTTATTACAGTGATTTTACTGGCTACAAAAGGATCAATTTCTGGCGCATGCTCCGCGCCCCATTGCTGGCCCTCTTGTCTTATGCCGTTGTTAAGAATAAGGATTCTATTGCTGTGTAAACCTTGAATTACTGGCTTAGAGATTCCTGGGCCAGTCTGCAATGAGTTAAGACCTGGTAAGCCTTTGAGCGACTCTCCTAAGGACTTTCCACGGGATCTTGAAAGGGCTTGCCCGCTCAATTGCTGGGTAGCTTGAGTAATGGCCACTTGTCGCTCACCATCTACTACCACTTCACTTAAGGTGATATTACTTTGATTGAGCTTAACCAAAATTCGTTGGTTCTCCTTAGCTATAAAATCAATTCGTATCTCCTCATATCCGATGAAATGAATATCTACGGTATACTTTTGCCCTATACAAAGTGTAGAGAATTTAACAATTCCTAGGTTATTAGCTGCTTGTCCTTGGTCTAATGGATTGATCCAAACTGCCGCACCCGCAAGTGGCTCGGCATCCACAGCATCTTGAATCTCAAGTATTAATTCCGCATTACATGATTGACCTTTTGCATCGAACAAAAAGCTGCAATGAAGAAGGAGTATAAGTAATAGTAAATTGTATTTAAATAAATATTTCAAGTGCATAACCTATTAGGCCTGCAAACTTAATGCAATAATGTTGCAAAAGGAAATCTTGAAAATAGAAAACGGGAGAAAAAAGCGCGTTTAATCGCTTGTCTTGAATTTGTAAAGAAGGTTTAGCATTAAGTTGAATGACAGAATGGAAGATTGGTTTCCATTATCCACCTTCTCCTGCGGCTTGTTACTATTGATTGTGGTAGGGATATTCTTAAGGGTTACTTTTTGATTTGGAGTAATTAAGATATCCTCTCTTTCGTTTTTCAGCTTACTCTCTTCTACGAAATCGAACACCACTGACTTTTCTACAACTTCGCTGTTGGTAGATGGCGTATTCGGATTCTGTTGCTTTGTTGAATTTGGATTTTCTTGATGTGCTTCTTGAAGCGCTAGCCAAGATGATTCATTACTATTTTGGTCGATTGCATTTGCTTGGAAGGCGATTGCTGATCCCGAAAATATAAAAATTAACAAAACTACTTTAAACTCGTTTTTCATAGGGTTATTAAGCATAGGCACCAAATATACTAATTAATAACCTTTTACAACAGTCTAGCAAAAAATATTTTACAAGCTTCTATAGTCTAATGCAGAATATTTAACTTCAACTCGAAGAAATATAAATCAATCTTCAAAACCGCTTATTTAATATATTCACCTATGACAAATGATTACATTGGTTGGGAAGACTTTGCTAAAGTAGAAATCAGAATTGGTACTATTGTAAGAGCAAGCCATTTTGAGAAGGCAAAGAAACCAGCCTATATATTACATGTAGATATGGGCCCAGAGCTAGGAATCAAAAAATCCAGCGCGCAGATAACTGAGCATTATTTACCAGAGCATTTAATTGGAAAAAGAGTGATAGCTGTGTGTAACTTCAAGCCAAAACAAATCGCAAATTTGTTGTCTGAAGTCCTAGTAACTGGCTTCTTTGATGGAAACGGGCACGTAGTATTGGCAACGGTTGACGGAGAAGTACCAAATGGCGCAAAACTTTGTTAAGAAATAAGCATGTATAGTATTTCGGAAATATGTGGAATAATTAATTGCAGCCAAAAGGAAATAGCAAGCTCTGATACGATGATCAATCAATTATTGATTGATACTAGATCAGGTAGCTTTACAAAACAGTCTCTATTTTTTGCCCTAAAAGGTGAAAAAAGTGATGGACATTTATTTCTATCTTCCTCTTATGAGCAGGGTATCCGAAATTTTGTAATCTCACAATATCCTCCCGCATTTCAATTTCCAAAGGATTGCAACATCCTTGTAGTTGCTGATACACTACAAGCCCTTCAACAACTCGCTTCTTACCATCGACAAAAGTTTTCTTACCCAGTGTTAGCAATCACCGGCAGCAATGGCAAAACTATCGTGAAAGAATGGTTGGCAGAATTGCTGCACTTGGAGTTAAAGATAATTAAAAGCCCAAAAAGTTTTAACTCACAGATTGGTGTACCGCTCTCGGTATGGGAAATGTCGGATCATTTCGACCTAGCAATTTTTGAAGCTGGGATATCTCAGAAAAACGAAATGGCCAAACTTGAAAAAATTATTAAGCCCAATATTGGAATCATCACGAATATTGGCAGTGCACATGAGGAAGGATTTGAATCAATCGAAGAAAAGTTGCTTGAGAAGTTTCAATTATTTCAAGACGTAAATTTGCTGATTTACTCGGCTGATCAAACTCTTGTTGCAAATACTGTCGAAAACTTATTTCCTAAAAATAAGCGATTGTCATGGAGTTGCACTTTGCAACAACATGCTGATATAAAATTCGAGCAAATTAACCCAAGCTTCTCAAATTGGCGAGTTAGTTTCTCAGGCAAATCTTTTGAGTTTGAGTGCCCCTTTAGAGATGCTGCGTCTAAGGAAAACTTATTCCATTGCATTGCGCTGCTATTGGTGTTGAAAATTTCTAATGTGGCTATTAAAGAGGGCTTGAACAGGCTTAAACCAATTGAATCAAGATTGGAAATAAAGGAAGGTAAATTTGGTTCAATCATTATAGATGATACTTATAATAATGATTTAGCAGGCTTGAAAGTCGCTTTAGAATATTTGGTTTCATTCGGAATTAGAGATAAAAAAACAGTAATACTTTCTGCTTTGGCTCAATTGGCAAATCCAAGCGAAACTTACTCCCACATAGCCCATTTGCTAAAGCAGTATCGAATTGACAGCGTTTACTTGATAGGAACAGATTTTAAGAATTTTGAGCACTTGTTTGCCACCAATACATACTTCTTCCAAAGTACTGATGAGTTTCTAGAGCGTATCGATGTAAAGTCATTTGCCGACTCCATGATTTTAGTAAAAGGAGGACGGGTATATTCATTCGAAAAGGTAGTAAAAAGGCTAACTAACCAGCTCCATTCTACTCGACTAGAAATTGATTTGGAAGCCTTAGTCCATAACTACAATTACTTTAAATCGCTCTTGAAGCCTGAAACCAAACTCATGGCAATGGTAAAAGCTTCTGCATATGGGTCTGGAGCGCGGGAGGTAGCGAGAGTATTGCAACATCATAATGTAGATTATCTGGCAGTAGCCTATGCAGATGAGGGTGTCACTTTGAGACAAAATGGGATAACTATACCCATCATGGTGATGAATACGACGGAAGAAAATTTCGAGCAACTGATTTCTTGGAATTTAGAGCCTGAGATATATTCCATGTCTTATTTTCAGTCTATAATTGCTTTTACAGATAGCAACAACGTTAAACTAAATGCCCATCTCAATTTAGATACTGGCATGCATAGACTTGGTTTTATGCCAGAAGATGATGAAGCCTTAACTCATATTCTGCGATCACAAAGAACCATCAATATCAAGTCCATATACACTCATTTAGCTGCTTCCGAGGATCCTAATTTTGATGCTTTCAGCTTGGAACAACTTGAGCTATTTATGAAATGGGCAAATAAAATTGCTGAAATCCTGCCAGACAAACCTTTGCTACACGCGCTCAATAGCTCTGGCATAAGTAGGTTCCAAAAGTACCAATTGGATATGGTTCGTCTTGGCATTGGCTTGTATGGCATTGGAAATGATGTCCGAACCCAATTGAAATTGCAGCCTGTAGCATCATTGAAAACCAGAATAACCCAGATAAAAAAAGTAAAAAAAGGTGCTTCTGTTGGCTATGGCCGAATGGGAAAAGTTGAAAATGATAAAGTAATAGCTATAGTATCTATTGGATATGCCGACGGTTATAATAGGCTATTTAGTAATGGCGCGGGAGGAATGATGGTAAATAAACAATTCGCTCCCACAATTGGCAATGTATGTATGGACATGACTATGTTGGATATCACCCATATAGAAGCTAAGGAAGGAGACCAAGTAGAAGTTTTTGGGTCACAGCAAAGTATTATAGAATTAGCTGAAAGCTTGAATTTAATACCATATGAAGTACTTACTAATATAAATAACAGAGTAAATAGAACTTTTCGCTTCTAAAAATTATTACATAAATATTTGGTAATTATAAAGTTATTTTTAACTTTGTTCGGATTGCAATCTACTTAATTACATTTTTTTAATTGCTCTTACTTTTTAAACTAAACTAAAGTAATGGAAACAATCTTATTTGCCTCAGGCGGATGGTTAATCACAGCATTTTTGTTGGCCAATGCAGGCACGAAATTAAATAAAAAATTCACTTCAACTTTTCTTGTCTCCTTATTGCTAAGCCCAATTGGAGGATTAATTTATTTAAATTTAAAAGTACCAGAGTCAAGTAAAAAGTCTAAAAGAGGTGGGCCGTGGAATGAATGGATAAGAAAAGCCGAAGAAGCCCAAAGAAACGAAGAGTTTCAATATGCCCGAATTTGCTATCAAAAAGCATTGGATGAATTACAAGATCCTGCAGGGCAAGCAAAATATTACTACAAGAAATATATCATGAGCAAAGTTTCAGAAGTGAATTATGCACTAAGCTTGCTTGAGAACAAAAAAGATAAGCAAGTGCCATTCAAAATTGAATCTGAAAACACCTACCTCAGGAAGTCATTTGGAGATATAAACGAAAATAAAGACAATAAAAGAACAGGTTGATTAACAATCAAGTAATCAAAAAAATTTGGGCTTATGGCCCATTTTTTTTGTCCATCAAACTGCCCCAACAATCCCTTAGGATAAATTTTTAAGGAAGCATTGAGAAAGCTGTATCTTGCAGCTCAATAATTCATCGTAAATAATAATATTTCATTGGTCAATTTTTTCCTTCAAAGACATTCAAAATTTGAGTCTGACGCCAGCATTTGGGATAAGAAAGTAAGCAGTTTTGCATGGCTGCGTTTAGGCTTTTTCATAATAGCGTTAGTTGTACTCTATTTTCTATTTCAAAATGATTTGTATTTAGGCCTAACCATTGTTGCAATAGCTTTCTTTTTTGTATTTGGCTTGCTTGTGAATAGGCATACAAAACTCAAAACAACCCGAGACTTTTTCAAAAACTTATCTACCATAAATCAGCATGAAGCCAAACTTGCCAGGCTCGAATTGAAGCAGCAACAAGATGGTAGCTCGTATAGCGACAGCAAACATCCTTATGCAAGTGATTTAGATATTTTTGGAAAACACTCACTTTTTCAACTTCTGAATAGAGCCGAAAGTAATAATGGCCAAGCTACAATGGCTAATTGGCTGAAATATCCTCCCGCTACGTTCATATTGCTCGAAAGGCAAGAAAGTTCCAAAGAGCTTAAGGATAAAATTGATTGGCGACAAGAATTTCAAGCCAAGTTAATGGGCAGTTATGTAGAGGAAGAATCACTTCAAAAATTTTCTCTTTGGCTCAATAAAAACGATTTCAAAAAACCCCCATTCTTATTTCTATTTCTATGGGTTACGCCAATTATTGCCGTTTTAGCCTTGTTTCTTTATCTCTATAGCATCATTAGTATTTACATTTTTGCTGTTCCTATATTGGTTCATCTTTGGGCATTACGCAAAGTATTTGTTGCCACCAAGGAAGCAACTGAACAAGCGCAATTGGGCACCAAACTTTTGAAGGCGCTCAAAAATGGCATTCGACATATAGAAGAAAGCCAATTTGCAACTCAGAGCTTGCAAGAGTGGAAGGAAGATTTGAATGGTGCATCTAAGCAAATAAGGGAATTGGAAAACTTATTATACAAGCTTCAGAACAGAGCCAACATCATTTACGGCATTGTCAACATTTTCCTGCTTTCGGATATTCGATTGATGGTGGCTATAAGTCGCTGGAAAGAGCAAACCAAAGATAAACTTCCTATTTGGAATGAAACATTGGCCAATTTTGAAGCAATCAATTCCTTGGCTGGCTTTGCCTTTGCCAACGAAGCTTACAAATTTCCAAGCTTTTCTGATAAGGAATATATTATCAAAAGTATTGAACTGGGACATCCACTTATTTCTCAAGATGAAAGCATTACAAATGATTTCACAATGGAAGGTCGTGGCGCGATTGGACTGATTACTGGCTCCAATATGGCGGGTAAAAGTACTTTCTTACGAACACTTGGAATCAATATGGTGCTCGCGTATGCAGGCGCTCCTGTGTGTGCAAAAAGCATGGAATTATCTATGCTTAGGATTTTCACATGTATGAGAACAGAAGATGCTTTGGAGGAAAGTACATCATCCTTTTATGCTGAATTGAAGCGAATTCGCCAATTGTTAGATCAAACAGAAGCGGGAGGAATTCCGACCTTTTATTTACTAGATGAAATATTGAAAGGCACCAATTCCGCAGATCGCCATTTGGGAGCCAAGAGCCTATCATACCAACTGAACAATTCGAATGCGATGGGTTTAATCTCGACCCACGATTTGGAATTGACAGCCCTAGAAGGACAAGTTACGGGACTTACAAACTATAGCTTCCATTGCGATATTGTGGAAGATAAACTCCACTTCGACTACAAACTACGCAACGGCACATGCAATAGCTTCAATGCTAGTAAACTAATGGAGCTGATGGGCATTAAAATTCAGCCTAATCAACAGTAATATTCATAATATCAAAATGGAGGAAATCATCTGATACGTCGCCAGCTTTGCGGATAACGAGACCTTCATTTGTAGCAAAAGCCATCGTGCCAACATAGTATATTGGCTGATCGAGATTAATACCCAAATCTATTTCACCAAGCTTTTTAAATTCTTCATCGAATACCAAAATCCATTGTCTTGTAATTCGTTGTTGTGGGTTTTTGGCATGCCTTTCTGGATCGTGAACAGCCTGATAAGCAATTCGATAGTAAAACTTACGATAAGGATCTGTAATCAGCGGACCATAAGTGCTCTGCTGAGCAAAATGTTCAGAAATCTTGTCCATATTCTCATTTGTATCTGGCAAATCGGACAAAATAATTTCACCAATCTCTTTTCCTCGTGCTTC
Organism: uncultured Roseivirgaceae bacterium; assembly: GCA_964598395.1. Classification (GTDB taxonomy): domain Bacteria; phylum Bacteroidota; class Bacteroidia; order Cytophagales; family Cyclobacteriaceae; genus CAXBDP01. Next base: position 7,016 of record CAZRBW010000028.1, on the reverse strand, counting down.
TGCTTTTCGGTAGCTATTGAAATCATCAGTAATCACAAGATGATGGCTTGTAGCAAAACTATAAGAAATGGATCCGTCCAATAGCTGAGTTTCCCAAAAGTTACGCAATGGATACAAAAAGTTGGTATTGTATGGCACATCCTTCGGCCAATCCATTAGCGTATCTACTGGGTTGCCATCATTCCTGCTTATTTCCATTACAATTCCTTTATCAGTATTGCTTCCCATAGGGACTGAGAGCAAGAAATTCCCATTCTTTCTTACCACATCTCGAACGATATTTCTAGGAACAGAAGGAAGTGGATCTTGAAGAGATTCTTGTGGAAATCTCAGCTGCCAAAGCAGCTTGGCATCGGAGGAAAAGAGGCTTAACTCTCGACGATTAGCAACAGAAATTAGAAGACTGTCCTCATTAAGAAATGAGAAAAGAGGAATAGACGAAGTGCCGTTTGGTCCTTCTTTTTCAAACTCAATTACATTTTCCACATCGGTGGATTGGAAATCGTATATATAAATTCTGTTGAAGGCTTGATTTGAATAGGCCAATTTATCAACAGAGCCAAACTTTATGTATTGCAAAATCCCATCAGACCTTGTAATGGAGTCTAGTGGAAACTTCTTTTCGCCAACAATCTCAAAGGAAACTGTTGTACTCTCATATTCATTTTGGGCATTACAGGAGCCAAATAAAAAACCGCATATAATTCCTATTGGCAAAAATCTTAACTTGTTTTGCATCTTTAAAAATTGTTGGGACATTCTAAAGATATAGAAAACAATACTTAAATCATAATGAATAATACAATTACAGTAATTGGCATTTTAGGTGGAGGTCAATTAGGCCGAATGTTTATTCAAGAAGCTATTAATCTAAATGTGGACGTTCACATATTAGATCCAGATGCAAATGCTCCATGCAAGGAAATATCCTCACGCTTTCAGCAAGGTTCTTTACTAGATTACGACACTGTTTTGGCTTTTGGGCAGGCTTGCGATGTAATTACCATCGAAATTGAAACTGTAAATACTGAGGCGCTTAAAGCATTGAGAGCACAAGGAAAAAAGGTTTTCCCTCAGCCAGAAGTGATTGAATTGATTCAAGACAAAAGGCTCCAAAAGCAATTTTATAAAGAAAATGGCATTCCTACTTCCGAATTTATCCTCACAGATAATATAGAAGAAGTAAAAGCCAACAAGCATTTTTTGCCTGCTGTAAATAAAATGGGTAGAGGTGGCTACGATGGCCGGGGCGTTCAAATTTTGCGGAGTGAAGAAGACTTATCTAAGGCATTCGACGCGAAGGGTTTGTTGGAGAAATTTATTCCGTTCGAAAAGGAGTTGGCGGTAATTGTATCGCGCAACGAAAAAGGAGAAATGGCAACCTTCCCTGTGGTAGATTGCGAATTTCACCCTGAAGCAAATTTGGTTGAATTCCTTTTTGCGCCAGCTGATATTAGCCAAGATATTGCGGACCAAGCTCAAGAAATAGCAAAATCTGTGATTCAAAAGTTGGATATGGTTGGCTTGCTTGCAGTTGAGTTATTTCTGACCAAGGATGGTGAAATTTTGGTAAACGAGGTTGCGCCAAGGCCTCATAATAGTGGCCATCATACGATAGAGGGAAATATTACTTCTCAATTTGCGCATCATTTACGCTCTATTTTGAATTTACCTCCAGGCGATACCACACAGCGCAGTCCATCAGCGATGATCAATCTGCTTGGAGAGGAAGGTTATTCAGGAGACGCTATTTACCAAGGCTTGGACGAAGCGCTTTCAGTCTCTGGCGTATTTGTACATTTGTATGGAAAAAAGCTCACCAAACCCTTCCGTAAGATGGGTCACGTCACGGTGATTGATTCAGATTTGACTAAATTGAAAGCGAAAGCTAGAAAGATAAAAGAGACCATAAAAGTAATCGCATGAGTGAAATAAGTGTAAGTATAATAATGGGAAGCCAATCTGACTTGAAGGTGATGTCGGAAGCCGCTAGAGTATTAGAAGAATTAGGAGTAAGTCACGAGGTAACGATCGT
>CAZRBW010000028.1:0-4881 GCA_964598395.1 uncultured Roseivirgaceae bacterium | reverse complement strand
GGAATTTTGGCAGCCCAAATGATAGGTGCATTTGATAAAAATATTGCTCAAAATCTATTGATCTTCAAGGAGAGCCTAAAAGATAAAGTAGTGAAAAGTGCTGAGGCAATGGAAAAACGCGGGTGGAAGGATTTGCTATAATCCCTTAGATGGTTTATCTGTAACGAGCTTACTCCTGAGAATCCACATACCTACAAACAGCACTGGAGAGATCAGGAATTCATGGAGAGATTGAGCGAATTTCTTGGTAGGATAGCTTACCATTTCGATGGTCCAATCATACAAGCCGATAAAGACCAATACCACAATGAGCGCAGTATGGATAAGGTGCCATAGCGTCATCATCCATTTATCGGCGCCATTTTTTAGCGATAATGTGCCAATGCCATACACACCGATAATGGAAGCGACTCTGCCTACATGCTTGAGCTTGCGGGGAATATTCCAGTGATAATAGCCTTCGAAGAAGAGGTAGTAAATAGAATAGACGATAACAATCCCAATTAGCCCAAAAACAAATCGCTTATACGGCTGCATAATTTTCGGGTTCCTCAAGTTTGAGATTACGGGTAAAAACAACCCAAATCAAGAAAATCATCAAATAAATTACGCCTTTGTAAAGGTAATCATGAGCAAATTCGAGCATGCCTGGTTTGTACCATTGGAGCCAAATGAGCCCAACAAAGCGGGCAATATTGGCAATATAAATAACCACAATACCTGCTGGAATAAAGAAAGCCTTACGAGACCAGCTTGATGGAAAAGCAATAATAAAGCCCAAATACAATACAAAAACCTCAAGTCCATTGCAGGGATCGCCAATGCCAGAAAGTGGGATGTCCTTAAAGTACAGCACTGTTTGTACCGGATAACTTTCCACACCCTCTTGTACTATATAATGTGTTTTCTGAACAGCATGGAAGGGTTCGCCCTCTGCCATTCTGTTGAGCTGAATCACAGTGTGCTTACCTACGAGTTGCGTTAATGGCTCGTCGATCACTCTATCGGGCAATAAAAAAAGGGAGTAAACTACCTTCCAAACAAGAAAAATAATGAGCCCTTTTACAAGGAAACCTCGTATCGGTGATGGGATACTATTCCATTTCTCTTTGTAGTCGTGGATGATATTTCCGATATTCATAAAAACCTTTAAGTCGGCAAATATAGATAATTTATAAAGCCTATAAAACAGCAGTTTTCTTAACTAGGTGGCAGTTGAACTATTCCAATCCAAAAGTCTTCGATAGTAGATATAATTTTAATAAAATCGTCTACATCCACTGGTTTAGTAATATATGCATTTGCGTAATTTCTGTAAGCATACAAAATATCCTTTTGTGAAGAAGAAGTGGTGAGAATGATAACTGGAATGTGTTTGAGGTCATTAGTTGACTTTATATAGTCAAGCACTTCATACCCATTCTTTTTTGGAAGATTTACATCCAATAATATCAAATCGGGCTTTGTTGCATTTGAAAAGGCTCCTTGCTGATTTAGAAAGTCTATAGCCTCTTCACCATCGCGAGCTATACTCACTTCATTGATAATTTTACCTTCTGAGAGTGCCTCAGTAGTAAGTAAAATATCGCCTTCATTATCCTCTACCAATAAGATATGGATGGGTTTCATAGCCTTTTTTCATTGGTGTTACAATTAATTCATTTACGAAAGATTTTATTCAATTGAACGTGGAGCTGCTATACGGTTTTTGGTATTGTAAAAAAGAATGTGGAACCAATATCCCTTTGAGATTCCACCCAGATTTTACCACCCATTCCTTCGATTATCTTTTTGCAAATGGCTAAGCCCATTCCAGTTCCTGAATATTCTTCCTTTCTATTGAGACGCTGAAAGATCACAAATATTTTGTCAAAATAATTTTTATCAATTCCGATTCCATTGTCACTTACTGAGAATTGCCAAAAATCACCAATTTCTTGAGCGGTGATGGCAACTGAAGGCTGAACATCCTCCCGCTGATACTTCAATCCATTATTCACCAAGTTTTGAAATAGCTGAAGTATAGAAACCCGGACAGCTCTCAGCTGTGGTAAATTCTCGCATTTAATCTTAGCCCTTTTTTCAGAAATTATTTTTCTATTTAGCACTAAAACTTCATTCATAATCTCTTGGAGATCTACAAGCTCTATTTCTTCTTCCAAATTACTAAGTCGAGAAAATTCTAGTAAATCCAGTATAATTTGTCGCATTCGCTTCGCACCATCTATCGCAAAATAGATGTATTTCTTGCCACGCTCATCTAAAAGCTGATTGTACTTTTTCTCAATCAGAGCTAAAAAGCCAGTGATCATCCTTAATGGCTCTTGTAAATCATGCGATGCGACGTAAGCAAATTGCTCCAGCTCCCTATTAGAAATTTCTAACTCTTTAGCTTGTTGAATAAGATTTTCGTTGAGTTCTTGGAGCTGCTTTTCGGAATTCTTTCTTCCTGTAATATCCATAAAGTAAACCGCTAAGCCGTTAGATGATGGATATACACTCACTTCGAACCAAGTAGACACTGGCGGGAAAAACTCCTCGAAATGCGAAACTTTGCCAGTTGACAAAGCTTCTTGATACTGATCATAAACTAATGATACCGCCTCAGGGAATTTCTCCCATAGATTGGAGCCAAGCATTTCCTCCCGCTTTTTTAACAGGAGGTTCTCCGCATGGTAATTCCAATAAGTAACATTCCACGATTTATCTAATGCATAAAAGCCATCGCCTATACTTTCTAATATCTCATTTTTTTCTTCGTAGGCTTTTTGTAGTGCAATTTCTGACAGCTTTGCCTCTGTAACATTTCTACTATAGCAAGCTACCCCTACAATTTTGCGATCAATAAGTATGGGGCCAAATCGCACATCGGACCATCTTTGTGGTATCCCACCAAAAGCTGGCGTATAGACTAACTCTTGAAATGATTCGCCCGATAATGCTCGTTGATATAATTTGCTCCAAAAGGCTAAAAAATCCGTGGGAAATATACCCTCAATTAGAATGCTATCTCCTTCTTGAAGTAATCGCCCTGTCGTATGTCGAAGATTTTCCAAAAAGGATTTATTGGCTGTAATTAGTTTAAAATTAGCGTCAACACTCCATATTAAATCTTCTGTACTATTGATTAAAGCTTCTTTGTTTTGGCGCTCATATTCTTTGGCATTTTCAGCAAGCACAAGATCAGTTACATCTCGGAAATTATCTATGATTCCGCCAATACTTGGATTATGGAGCATATTGGTAATCGTGGCATCCAAATATCGCCAAGATCCATTTTTATGCATAATTCTTCCGGGCTGTCCCTTAATCGGTACTCCAGGATTTTCCATTGCTTGAGCAAAAACATCCAAAACATGTTTTAAATCGTCAGGATGCAAAAACTCAAATAAATTGAGTTTAAGTGCTTCCTCTTCAGTATAACCAAGGATATGCTCAATTGAGGGAGTGATGTAGATTGGGGTACCTTGAGGGTGAAGTACAGCAACACCATCGGCACCATTCTCCAATAAGGCCTTGTATTTTTGTTCTTGTCTTAAAATTTCAATTGACTTTTGGTCAACGAGTCTTCTTAATTTAATGGGTTGCTTGGAAACATACCAAATAAAGATCGCTCCTATTAAGGAGAATAACAGGCCCAAAATAGCAAATGGCAAACTCGCAAAAAATGTTTTGGGTGATTTCAGCTTTACATAAAGTGCCCATTCACCTATCAAAATATCAGATTTCACAACATTACTGTCGATTTCAAAATCACTTGTGGAGAGAAAGAATTCTTCAATTCCCGTATTCCTATTTACTTTGGAAAGTTTATAGTCATATAACTTATTCTCTAGATTGATACCTGCCGCTTCAATCAATGTGTGGATCTTTATTATCACAGCAGAGAAACCAAAGAACTCATCATTGATAAATAAGGGTAAGCGACCAACGACAGCAACTCCTCCTTGCCTGAGATTGAATGGGCCAGCAAAGTACAATTCTCCCTTCTCAATAGCCTCAAATGCTTCTTTATTCACCAGTGAATCAGCCAAAATATCATAGCCAATTACAGATTCGTTTCCTTCTAGTGGATACACATGGGTAATAACACCACCCTGTACCAACTGAATAGCATCGATATATTGATTTGCTTCTAGTAAGCCTTGCCCAATTAAATTAAAATTATTTGGGACACCATTCTGCTGGATCAAAAAGGCTAATGATTTTGTAGCAGAAAGACTGTAGTTAAGTGAAGATTGTAGTCTACTCGTAATAGAAATAGCCTCATTTACAGTTCTTTGGTATTCTTCATCCGCTGACTTTTGATAAATCTTGTAATTCAAAAACTGTGTAATGAATAACAATAAAGAAAAAGTCACCAGGCCTGAATAAACAGCTCTTGAATAAAAAGATTTTGACAGATGAGGCTCCATAAATTATGGAAGCAATATAGCTAAAAAAATTAGGGAGGGAAGTTAATGAAAAAATAGTAAGAATTACAAAAATGCTCTTGAGTTTACTAAGGTAGGGTGGTTAGCCCTACCTTAGAACTACCCTACTACTGTAATTGCGACTGTACCCGCTCTAGTGCAAAGCGGATTTGCGAGATCTTGAAGGCAAAGTAGCGCGCATGCCTTGTATCGCCTTCTGCCAATTTGCTTAATTCCTCCAAGGCAGTTGCATAAAACTTCCTCGCATCATTCAAAGCATTATTGCTTTCCGCTTCTAGGCCTTTCTTTTCCAATTGCTTCCAAGGCTTTATCCCTCTAGAAGCTGATGCTCTACTGTTTCCAAATAATCGTGCTAGCATAATTATTCTTCCTCCATATTTTGGTCATCCTTAGCTTTGTTGCGCTTGTCACGGAGTACTTTCGCTCCATATGCCACTCCAGCGCCTAA
>CAZRBW010000027.1:0-36656 GCA_964598395.1 uncultured Roseivirgaceae bacterium | reverse complement strand
CCCATTAAACGTTTGTTTCCTTTTAATGAAGCATTATTTTAATGCGGGGACTTGATACAGAAAAAATGATGGATCAAAGCTTAGCTGAACAATATGGAGGAATGACCAACTTCTATCTAATTACAGCTGGAGCAATATTGATTAGTACAGGTGCATTAATTACTTTGAAAACCACTTTAAATCGAGAAAATCCAGATGATAAATCTTTTGTTTCTATTGGGCTCGAAAGGGAGGTTGTTGTAAGTGATGAATCGGAGCTTACTGAATAGAAATTTTGTTGTTTTAATGATTTGAAGTTATTGACCCAAGCTCAAAAGCATTTTAAAATACAGCTGAAAAGTCAGAAGGAATATTTAATACAACAATTGATTTCCCACGAGTCTGCCCAATAATTGCTTTGTTCTGAGAGCAAAATTTATAAAAAATGCTTCCTGCGCTTAACAAAATTCACCTTTTCGTTTTAGGGTTTGCTTTTCTGATTGTAGTAAACACTTAATTTCAAAATCAGTCTTTGAATTCAAAACCCAAAATTCATCATCCAATACCCTGACTCCTACCCTTCTTTCAAAAATTTTCCACATCTTTAATGGTAATTTGAGTATTCCATTAAGGCCACAATTATGAGCATCCAAGCCAGACGAAATTTCATTAAAACCTTGGGAGGCGCAACGATCGGCGCTTCTATCCTCCCGCTTTCTGAGACCTTTGCCAAAAATATAGAACGAGAAGCTCGCAAATGGCAAAAGCTCTCTCCAAAAGAAATGGCCAGCAATGAAGACTTCTGGTTCGAAATTCAGCAAGCCTATGTCCAATCTGCTCATTTCATCAATCTAGAAAATGGCTATATGAGTCCTGCTGCTGAAGAAGTACTCAATGCTCAAATCAAAAACATTAAGCAAATCAATGAAGCCCCTGCATTCTATATGCGCCGCAGCCGAAATGAAGATATGCTCGAAATCAAAAGAAAGCTGGCCACTTTTGCAGGTTGTAGTCCGGAGGAATTGCTCATTACCCGTAACACTACCGAATCGCTAAATACCATCATCCTTGGTTTGGATTTACAAAAAGGCGACGAAGCGTTGATGACCAACCAAGATTATGGCAGTATGCTGATACAATTTGCATATCGTGCTCGTAGAGAAGGAATTGTAAATAATGTAATTTCCCTCCCGCTTCTCCCAAAAAACAAAATGGAAGTAGTAAATGCTTTTGAAAAAGCTGTAACACCCAATACCAAAGTGCTTTTGCTTACCCACATGATCAACCTAACTGGACAGCTATTGCCAGCCAAGGAAATCAGCGAAATGGCTCACGAACGAGGTATTCAGGTAATTATTGATGCTGCACATTCATTTGCCCATGTAGAGCACAAAATTCCTGATTTGGGTGGCGATTATTATGCAGCAAGTATGCATAAATGGCTCGGCACGCCGCTTGGCCTTGGCCTTTTGTATATCAAAAAAGACCGCATCCAAAACGTGTGGCCACTATTCGGTGAGACTAATTTTCCGGACCATGATATTCGCAAATTTGAGAGAACAGGTACAATACCAAACTCCTCTCATTTGGCCATTGCAAATGCCATCCGTTTTCATGAGGCTATAGGTTCGGCACGTAAGGAAGCTAGACTTCGCTATTTGAAAAACTATTGGGTAGATAAAGTGAAGGATAATCCAAAAATCATTATTAACACACCAACGGGTGACGATCAATCATGCGCCATTGCAAATGTGAGAATAGATGGAATGACGCCTGCTGAGTTGGCTAAAAAGCTGTACGATGATTACAGAATTTTTACTGTAGCAATCGATATGGATGCTGTAAAAGGCGTGAGAGTTACGCCACATTTATATACAAGAATCGAAGATGTTGAGAAGTTTGCTTTTGCGCTTAATGATATCGTAAAGAAAAACGCGGGAGGATAAAAAAAACCACCCTCAAGCTAATGAAGGTGGTTTTCCATAAAATCTTTATTCATTAGAATCAACCAATCGCTTGCTTCAAATCCTCGATCAAATCTTCAGGATCTTCAATACCTACGCTTAGGCGGATTAGGGTGTCTTTCAGGCCGGACTTAATGCGCTCTTCTGCTGGAATACTCGCGTGAGTCATACTTGCAGGATGTCCGCAAAGTGACTCTACTCCACCAAGTGATTCAGCCAAAGCAAATAGCTTTAATGACTCTAGTACTCTAAGCGCATCTTCCATTTTATCGCCTTTGAGCGTAAAGCTAATCATTCCACCAAAGCCACTCATTTGCGAAGCGGCTACTTTATGATTTGGATGATCTTCGAAACCTGGCCAAAAGACTTTCTCTACTTTTGGATGAGATTTTAGATAATTGGCAATGGCAATTCCATTACTACAATGTCTATCCATTCTCAAATGAAGCGTCTTAATCCCTCTAAGCACCAAGAAGCAATCTTGTGGCCCTGGAGTCGCTCCACATGCATTTTGCAGGAACATTAATCGTTCATATAATACTTGGTCGTTCAAAACCAATGCGCCCATTACCACATCACTATGGCCAGAGATGTATTTGGTTACAGAGTGCATTACTAAATCTGCGCCCAAATCAAGCGGATTTTGTAAGGCTGGAGTGGCAAAAGTATTATCCACTGCAAGTATGGCATTACTCTTTTTGGCCATTGCAGCCACAGCCTTAATATCAATAATGCTCATCATTGGGTTGGTGGGCGTTTCTACCCAGATAAGGCGAGTTTTTGGTGTAATTGCATCTTCGATAGCTTGCAGATTACTCATTCCCACAAACTTAAATTTGATCCCTAATGGCTGGAATACTTTGGTAAAAATACGATAGGTGCCACCATATAAGTCATTAGTGCTTACCACTTCATCGCCTGGTTGCAAAAGCTTCACTACAGAATCAATCGCGCCCATTCCAGATGAAAAGCAAAGACCATATTTGCCATTTTCCAAAGCTGCCAAACTCTTTTGTAACGCATCCCTTGTTGGGTTGTGAGTTCTAGAATACTCGTAACCTTTGTGCTGTCCAGGAGAGGTTTGCACATACGTTGAAGTTTGATAAATAGGAGTCATTATTGCTCCGGTTGCTGGGTCTGGCTCCACGCCAGCATGTACTGCTTTGGTTCCAAATTTCATATTTGCGAATTTATTATTTGTCATTTTGATCTTTTGTTGGTTGTGAACTTTGGTAAAATGATTCTAATCTATTCCTAAGTTCATTCTTATCATTTGGGTATACGGGAGTGAGTGATGCATGACCGGGAACTTCCTCCAAATGTAATGTTTGAGTAGGGAATGCAAATCGAACACCCAAAGTTTCTGCTAATTTCATTATTTCAATTAGAACTTCATGTCTTGCTCGCAATTCTTCACCCCAGTTTGGTACATTGAAAAATATGTAAAACATAACATTCAATGAATGGGAACCCAAATCATTGAAATAGATATGGAAAGTATCTTTTCGGGTATCGGGATGCTTTTCTACAATTGACCGCAAGCCTTCTACAAATAGCTCCAGCAAAGCGGGAGGTGTATCATAAGTAATTGTGATAGTGGTGAAAAATCTTCTATACACTCTCAATCCGTGATTATCCACAACGCTATCTGCCAATTTACCATTAGGTACATACATAAGCGAATTGCGAAAAGTACGGATGCGCGTAGATCTGAAACCAACCTCTTCCACAGTGCCATCAATATCGCCACTTGTAATCCAATGCCCAATTTGGAATGGCTTATCTATAAAGATCATAATGGAGCCGAAGAAATTCTTTAGCGTGTCTTGTGCAGCTAAAGCTACAGCCAAACCACCAATAGATAAGCCAGTGAGAATCGGCCATATATCTACATTCAAACCCTCCCGCAAAATGATCAAGCTACCAACGATCACCACAAAAAACTTAAGTGTCTTTTGCGCTAAAGGCACTAATTGATCATCGAGGGTACTTTCAGTTTTTTCGGCCATTATCTTCAAATAAGACCCGAAAACATCAACTAATTTGTAGAAAACAATAGTGGCAGCTAATGGCTGAAGAATATTTAGTGTGCGGATGATAAATCTACCCGACTCGACAGGAAGCTGTAGAATACGCACAAACACAAGCGCAAATGCGATTAATAAAAAATAGGAAAATGGCTTGGCTACCGGCAACAAATACTTTCGACCAACATCGGTATAACCATACTTTGCAAGTACTTTGAATAGGCCTATTTCAATGGTGAAGGTGAAAATCTTATGAAGAATGAGCCCGACAAAAATAATGGCTAACAGGCCGAATAATTGCCACAAATACAAACCAAAGTATTTTTCTTGCCCTATTTCAGGAATCAAAGTAAGTAGTCTGTCTGTCCCGAATGGAAACGTCTCCTTGTGCAATCTATCTACTTCACCAATAGTTTGAGTTGAATACAGCCACCTATTACCAACCTTCTCAACAAATATTTCTGAATGCAAAGGCAAAACACTATAAATAGCCTTGTTTTTTGTGCTATCAAAATAATTGGGCTCTTTAGGAATTAGCTCTAAGTCAACATAGAAGCCCTTTGCATTATAATATTGAAAAAGCTTAATAGCTAACTCTTCCGCTCTCTCTTGACTAATACCCGACAGTAGAAATGGTTTTGCCGCCAAATCTGGACGATACGTTTCGTCCTGCAGATACTTGAGGTGGGTATATACAGCACCATATGGCGAGGTAAGATTTATCTCAGGTTCAGGTAATGCTTGTTCAGTTACCGCTGGAGCTTGAATTATTGAATTGAACGAAAAAGCATTATTTCCAGCAATTAAAAATAGAATTGTGATTAGATATATGGCTTTCCTCATCATTATAATTTTGTTCCAAAATCAAAATTACATTTTAAGGCTCAAAGGAGAAAACTAAAGCTTGATCTAAATAATTGCTGAAGACGCGATAAGTACCATTTTGCGAAATATATTGCACCGAAACAGGGTGACTGCTCTCCAAAGGCCTGTCTTTTATTAATTTTCCATTCGAAGAATATAGGTAAGAAAATTCTTGAACAGGATCATTTACAACGAACACTTCCTGGCCAGGAGCGAAATAATAGTACTGGTAAGAAAGCTTACCTCCCGCCACTAGATTCGTTTGGAAACGCAAATTTCCATCCTGATCCAAAAAAGAAAGCTGATTGAAATTTTGTCTTACAATGGTAAAAGTTCTCCCTCCCTCATCATTGATAAGAAAGTATTTACTGTCTCTATTTGGCTTAATTAATTGTTCGCGCTTGGTTATATTTCCTTGCAAATTGAATTGAATGATTTCACCATCTTCAGTTATGGTAGTCAACATAGTATTTGCAGCTGTATTGCCATATTCTATATAAAACTGACTGCCCATCCTACCTTTTACATCTATTGGAAAACCTTGCACAGGCAATCCATCTTTACCCATCACATGAATAAAACCTCTTGCTTGTGAAGCAATGATATAATCTCGGGTTCTTACACTCAAATGAAATGGCGTTTGCGAAAACAGCCCATTCAACTGCACAGGTTGCCAACCTTCTAGATTATTCATATACTGATCGTACAAGAATACATTGCCAATTGCATCTGTTATCAGAAAATTGTAATTCTTCGAGTTATCATAATCTAGCACATTCAAGCTTTGTACTTGCAACTGCATGTTATCAGGCCTATCTGGGTATGAACCTACATAATTACCCTGTCTGTCAATCAGATGTATAACATTACTTTCAGTAATAAATAAATACTGTGTGTCGCCATTTTTGTAGAAATCAATTGGAAAAATGTCTGAGATGATCGCCGAACCAATACTTCTTTTTAGAATAATTTCACCTGATTGACTTAAAATAAAAAGGTTGCCATCCTCTGTTTGCATAAAGGTTTCCATTTGGCCATTTTGCAAATTGCGGATTTGAATTGGGCGGGAGGTAATTTTTGAACCCAATACCGTACGTTGGTTTACAGTGAAATTCAGGTTCTTATTCGAATCATCGAGAGGCTTCACATATTCTAAGCTAATTTCTGTTTCAAAATCGCCACTACGGTTTCCAACTTGCAAATACGCCCTTTCAAAATTCAAAAGAATAGATTCATTTTGAGTATAAAATCTTGCCCAAGGTTCTGCCAAATTAGCCAAAAGAATATTCCAAAGATTCGGAGTATGTATTATGCTTGTGATATTTGCTGATTTCAATTGGCTATCCCAGCCACGCTTATTTACATCCCAAGTACTACCATCCTCTATATCCCTCATAAGCTGTTTTAGCACTTCTATTTCATTAGATATGAGGAGTTTATTATTGTACTCAGCATAATACGATTGTGAAAAACCTGAAAAGGCCTCTCCTAGCCAATAATATGGCACTTCAGGCACATTAAGTAAGCGAATATCCAAATCACCAAATCGCTCTCGGTAAAGTGTATCCCCACTTAGGCCTTCCACCTGCATTCCAAATCTATCCAATTCCATCATGGCTGTTTCCGCATCGGACAAGTCAACAATCACAAGTTTAGGACTACCACTTTTACTCAATGAATTCAGCCAAATCAAGGAAACCTCCGTTCCAGTCCACTTAGCGAAATTGCTCAACGAAACATTGTATTTATCAGTAATTGCCTGTCTGCCAGTGATCAAATTAGAATGATGCACCTCCCAATACGCTTGTAATTTCTTTTGCCAATCATCGAAATCAGAAAGATAGTAATGAAGAAAATAGCCAGTTTGCTTAGGGATGAGGTTACCTACGCTAAGCTTCCCCCTACTTTGGTTGGAGAATGTATTGAGGAAGTTTTGTTCAGTTTCATCTCCTGTTTCGGCAATACCTCTAAATCGTATTCTATTTTCTTCCTGACTTACTTGAAGGATGGCCGTATTGGCAATTGCCCTATAAGAATTCAACCATTTTTCGGTGTCAGAAGCTGAAAAAATCGAAGCGAATTCTTCAAGCTTTTTCAAATTAAAATAGAAATTTCCAAAAGGATTCTGGCTATTTGTATACTTGAATATTTGCGCATTCGATTGGTCGAATGATTGCCTAATTCCCTTTTCATCAATCAGACGGACTACATCTTCTACAAGGAAGGGCGTAAAAGAAGCAGAAAAAAATCCATTATAAAATAGGAGTGTAAGTATATCACCATTAGATGGATGGCGTACTTCAGTTAAAGTAAATCCGCGGTAATTTCTTTCACTCACTTGGAATTTGGCTGCGCGATAACTGTTCAGCACTTTTTGCAAACTGCCATCACCTATGACTGGAGGATATGGAAAGCTGAATAGGAAATCAAATTCATTGCGCGAAGTAGTATGCAAGCTGGCCAGAAACTTTTTGCCTCTGAGGATTCTATCCAAACTTCCATCTCGACCAGTGAGAGAATCCATTATATCTAGATTGGCGCGGATTGATCCAGCAGATGGAATTTCCTCCAAAATTTTCCAGATTTCGCCTCTTTCCCACTCATTCCAGCTCTTCACCAAATCATCCGATTCGTACACAATAAGTGCATTTTCGGGAACCAACTTCCAACTATTATCAATGCCCTTAGAATATAGCTGATCCCAAAGGAAAAAGGCGGCAACACCTAGTAAAATTAAAAGGCTGATGACAATGAAAAATTTTCTACTCATAGCTATGGACTGGAAACGTAAAATTAAGAGGATTTCGCATCCAAACGGAGATTAATCTTCATCTTTTGTCCAAGCCATGCTGCGTTTCACCGCTTTTTTCCAGCCTTTGTATAGTCTTTCTACTTTATCTTTTTCCATATCAGGTTCGAAGCATGCATTTACCTCCCGCTTTTCTTGCAATTGCTTTTTAGTCCAAACGCCTGCTTGCAATCCCGCTAAATACACCACCCCTAAAGCGGTGGATTCAATAATCACAGGTCTCTCTACATTTGCTTGCAATACATCAGCTTGGAATTGCATCAGGAAGTCATTTGCTGCAGCACCACCATCCACTTTCAATGTTTTCAAACTCAATCCAGCATCTTGCTCCATCGCCTCCAATACATCGCGAGTTTGGTAAGCAAGAGATTCCAAAGTAGCCCGTACAATATGATCTTTTCCAGTATCGCGGGTAAGGCCGAAAATGGCTCCTCGCGCATACATATCCCAATATGGGGCGCCCAATCCTGTAAATGCTGGCACCACATACACACCATGCTCACGTCCAACTTTGGACGCAAAATAGGCTGAGTCTGGAGCTGAATCAATAATTCTCAAGCCATCTCTCAACCATTGTACAGCTGCACCAGCTATAAAAACTGAACCTTCTAAGGCATATTCAATTTTACCATCTAGTCCCCAAGCAATGGTTGTAAGCAAGCCATGATTAGAAACCACTCGTTCCTCTCCCGTATTCATTAGCATAAAACATCCCGTTCCGTAGGTATTTTTGGCCATGCCTGGTTCGAAACAAACTTGCCCAAATAATGCAGCTTGCTGGTCGCCAGCAACAGCCAAAATTGGAATAGATTCACCTTTGTATTGAAAGCTCCCAAAATCAGCAGCAGATGCTTTTACCTCAGGTAAAATATGCTCTGGAATCCCTAAAACATCGAGCATTTTCTCATCCCATTTCAGATTGTCGATATCGTAAATCATGGTGCGGGAGGCATTGGTGTAATCCGTAGCATGCACTTTGCCTTTTGTCAACTTCCAAATAACCCAAGAATCAATCGTACCAAAACAAGCATTCTTGTTGGTGACTTGCTCCCTCACTACAGGGACATTATCTATTAGCCATTTCACTTTGGTTCCTGAAAAATAGCTATCGGGAATCAAGCCAGTTTTAGTTTTGATATACTCTGTCAAGCCTTGGTCTTTCAACCATTCACAAATTGGTGCAGTGCGTTTGTCCTGCCACACTATCGCATGATGCAATGCTTCTCCTGTAGTTTTATCCCAAATTACTGTAGTCTCACGTTGATTGGTAATTCCCACACCTACCAGCTCTTTGGCTGTGAGTTTATTTCGCTGCATCAATTTGTCGAACACCTCCCATTGGCTTTCCCATATTTCTGCTGCATCATGCTCTACCCATCCATTTTGAGGAAAATATTGAGTGAATTCGCGTTGTTGAATGTCAACTACCTTATTCTCCTTAATTGAAAAAAGCAATGCTCTGCTAGATGTTGTTCCTTGATCTAGCGCAATTATATACGATTTACTCATTGTTATGATTGGGTCAATTTCGGGTTAATTGTTATATGATTCTGAACTTTAAGCGAATGAACAAAAATTTTGCAATTCACTTTCTCTATTTACCAAAGAAAATTCTTAAATTCCAAACCAATTTAATTTAAGGTAGCGAAAAAGTATTAAATGGCAATAAACACATTTTTCCTGCAAAGCCATGATGGATTTACCTTGGAAGGCTTGCGTTGGAGACCTGAAAAAGTAGCTACTAAAGCCTGCGTAGTTTTAATCCACGGATTAGGCGAGCACATTCGCAGATATGCCCATGTTGCTGAGGAATTCAACAAACATCATATATGCTTTATTGGCCTAGATATGAGAGGCCATGGCCGCAGCGAAGGCAAAAGAGGTCATACGCCAAGCATGCAGCATTTGATGGATGATATTCAGCTATTAATTAGTCATGTGAAGGACTTATATCCTAATACTCCCATTTTCATGTATGGTCATAGTTTAGGTGGCGTCCTTACAGCTAATTATCTCTATACCCAAAAGCCTAAAATCAAAGGTGCAATTATTTCTGCGCCACTGTTGAAATTAGCTTTTGAGCCTCCTAAATGGCAAGTGACTTTGGGTAAAATTGCTTCTAAGATTTACCCAGCACTTTCACAGGAAAATGGATTGGATGCTTACTTATTATCGAAAGACAAGGCTGTTTGCGACGCGTATTTGGCTGATCCATTAGTGCATTCCAAAATCACTGCAAAGATGTTTACTGAAATGATTGATGCTGGAGAAAATGTCCTTGCTCAAAAAGCAGCACCTGAATGTCCAATCTTATTATTTCATGGAGAATCAGATAAAATCACCTCTGCTAAAGCTTCAAAAGAATGGGCAAGCAAGCATCCCAGCACCATTGAATTTGCTTCATTAGCAGACACTTACCATGAACCGCATAATGACTTAGACAAAAATCGAATCATACGCATGGTGATTCAATGGATCGAGAAATTGATCTAATGAGCGGGAGGTTTTGAGTATTTTGGATTCTTCACAAAATCCTCATCTGTAAGACTCAACAAAAAGGCTATTAAAGCCGCTTTCTCTTCGCCATCGAAACCGAAGCCCTCAGCTGGAATTCTTTCTGAAAGTGTGGGACTCCATTTAATATCGCCAGAATAAAAATCCAATACTCTGTCCAAACTACGCATACGACCATCGTGCATATATGGAGCGGTAAATGCAAGATTTCTAAGCGATGGAGTTTTGAATGCTCCAATGTCTGCAGAATCTTGACTTATCCTAAATCTACCTTGAAAAATTCCTTCCTTATCAGATGAGAAGTTGATATTCAGTCCGTTGTTATGATAGCCCAAATCTGTAAATAAAGGTGGCTGATGACATGATTCGCAATGCTGATTGAACAACTCTAATCCGCGCAATTCGAGCGATGAAAGTTCCTCACCTCCTGCCATATATCGATCGTATCGGCTATCAGCAGAAATTATGGTGCGCTGAAATTGAGCCAATGCTCTCACTATTCCAGCCGAGGTTATTGTATCACTCCCAAAAGCCTTTTCGAACATTTTAGGATATACTTTCCCCTCATTCATCTTTTCAATTACCGCCACAATATCTGCTGCCATTTCATCAGGATGCTGCAATGGACCAAAAGCTTGAGATTCTAAATCATTTGCTCCACCATCCCAGAAAAACTCGGTATGCCAAGCCAAATTGAATAATGGAGGTGAATGGCGATCTAATCGATTGTGAGAAACGCCCATGCGTGTTCTGGGCATTCCATCTGTAAAAGCAATTTGAGGATTGTGACAAGTAGCACATGAAACAGAGCCATTGGCAGAAAGAATAGGATCATAAAAAAGCATTCGGCCTAATTCAATGCCTTGCTCTGTTAAGGGATTCCGCTCGGGAAAAGCGGGAGGTTCAGGGAAGTGCGCTGGTATTTCTAAGTGTACAAGTTTGGCAGGTTCATTATTTCCTTCACAGGAGATTATGAATACTAAAAGAAAAACCCATTTCCACATTTACTTAATCTCTTGTAGTTTAAAAAGCCCTTGGCCAATATTGGTAGCGATATTATCTGCAATTTCACCGCCCATTACAGAATTGTTGGTAGAAATATCAATTATTGAATTCCCTTCAAAAACCTTTAAAATATTTACATTAAAAATCATCGTGCTTTTAGTTCTGCTATCTATTTGGGCATCGAGAGGAATTGTAAAGCTAAGATTTTTATAATTATGATTTGAGCCAATATGGTAAACTAATCCTTGATTTGAAGGAACTAGTCGGCCTTCGAGCAGGATAAATTTATAACCCGTATTCCAGTTCCAAGCCATTTCATTCGACGGATCCAAATCTCCTGTTTGGTCAAGACTTGTATTCTTTTCAGCATCAATTCCCCATGAGAAATTGAATATATCATACTCCGCCAAAGGCACATTTGGCAATACTAATTCGGCTACTCCAGTGCCATTTTCCCGAATCAAATGATAGCTATTTGGTACGGCATACTTTGTCCCTGTTGCCGTATTCTCAAAGGACAAATTGCTGATATAATATCTGAAATCCTCAATTGTAAAGCTCTGTCCAGCGCTTGTATTAAACTGTGAAGTGAAATTCAGCTTCTGATTACCAACAAAATGCTCAAACCGTAGAGAAATATCTGCTCTATCGGGTTTGGCATCTTTATCATCTCCACAAGAGCTAAAAATGACTAGGGATAATAAGAAAAGTAATTTTTTCATTGCTGAAATGGGTTTGAGAATTTTGGATTGCTCAGAAACTCCTGATCTGTTAAGGTATGTAAAAAGGCAATAATTGCTGCTTTTTCGTTTTGGGTCAAATGTAATTTCACAGGTTCGCCAGCAATTATAGGTTTATTACTGCCTTCCAAAATAAGAACGTCTAATGTACTACTCATTTGCACATGTTCATTATAATGATCGAGAACTTCCTCTATACTTGCAAAACGCCCATCGTGCATGTAAGGTGCCCGCACCATAATATTTCTAAGGTTGGGAGTTTTGAACTTTCCTCGATCGGCAGGATTTCCCGTTACAGTTTGCAAACCTGGCCTAAGATTTTCATCTGTATCTAATCCATTATTGTGAAAACCTCTGAAACCATCTTTGGAACCCGCAGTGGTTAAGGATAAATGGCAATCACCACAGTTGCCGCCACGAAGACTAATAGCTGGCTCAGGATGGGTGAAAAACAGGATCATTCCCTGCTCCTCCTGCGCCGTCAGCGAAACTTCCTCCCGCAGGTATTTATCATACTTAGAATTACCTGAAATTAATGTTCTCTGAAACTGCGCCAAGGCTTTTCCAATTTTATCCGGAGTTACAGTTTCTGAGCCAAAAGCATTCTTGAATTGCTCCTTGTAAACTTCTATAGATTGCAGCTTTCCAACTAGCTCTTGCAAGTTCATTCCCATTTCATTTGGGTCTTGTATTGGATGCAAAGCCTGTTCTTCAAGACTTGCCACTCGGCCATTCCAAAACATCCTGTTTTCCCAAAGTACATTCACCAAAGACATTGATTTGATGTTAGTCCGCCTTCCATTAATCCCTCTGCTTCGTGCTAATCCATCCACAAAACCCTTTTCCTGTTGATGGCAAGTTGCGCAGCTTATTGTATTGTCTGCTGAAAGTCGTGGATCATAGAAAAGCATTCGGCCGAGTGCTACGCCTTCTACAGTAGTTGGATTATTACTTGGAATCACAAAATCTCCAAAATAAAAAGGAACATCCAAACTCAATGGAGTTGGCTGAGGAATAGGCTCTTCATTTTTTGTTTTGCTAAAATCGCAAGACTGAAGAGTTGCTGATGCAATTAATAAGATCCCAAAAAGCTTAAAGCTGGACTGCATATTTGCTAAACCACAATTGAATGATAATGATTTTGAAGCTGGACAATATTTCAACGAAAAATTTTGGAAATCATTGGGTGGGTAAATTATTCCATCAATTTAATTAGGGTTGTTAATTTACCTCACAAAAAAGCCCTAGCAAATTATTGCTAAGGCTCTTTTGTTTATTATTTGATCAAATCTTAATAAAGCTTTGCTCTTTGGGCTTTAATATCTTCGCTTTCAAGGTATTCGTCGTAGGACATCAATTTATCCAACATACCTTTTGGTCCAATTTCTACTATTCTATTGGCAACGGTATTTACAAACTCGTGATCTTGACAGATAAATATTACCGTGCCTTGGTATTCCATCAATCCCTTGTTCAATGCTTGAATTGACTCCAAATCCAAGTGATTGGTTGGCTCATCTAGGATAATGAAATTTGGGCTTTCCAGCATTATTTTAGAAAGCATACAGCGCATTTTTTCGCCACCAGAAAGCACTTTGGAAGATTTCAACGACTCCTCGCCTGTGAAAAGCATTCTACCCAAAAAGCCTCGAACGTGAGCTTCTTCTTGATTTGAGGAATATCTACGAAGCCATTCCACCAAATTATCATTGCTATTGAAATAGCTACTATTGTCATTTGGCAAATAAGATTTCTGGATCGTTACACCCCATTTATATTCACCCGCAGATGGTTTTGCTTCGTCCATCAATATTTGGAAAAGGCGAGTTACTGCAAGGCTATTTTTAGAAAGGAAAGCAATTTTATCGCCTTTGTTTACCAATAAGTTTACATTAGAGAAGAGCTTTTCATCATCCGTGTTCGCAGCCAAACCTACTACTGATAAAATCTGATCTCCTGCCTCCCGCTCTTGCTTAAACTGAATACCAGGGTAGCGACGACTTGACGGCTCGATATCTTCTACATTCAATTTCTCAAGCATCTTTTTACGAGAGGTTGTTTGCTTAGACTTAGCTACGTTAGCACTAAATCTGGCAATAAATTCCTGTAATTCTTTTCTCTTTTCATCAGCTTTTTTGTTCTGATCTGAACGCTGACGAGCAGCAAGTTGGCTCGATTCGTACCAGAAAGTATAGTTACCAGAGTAGATTTTAATTTTATTGAAATCCACATCCACCATGTGCGTACAAACTGTATCCAAAAAGTGTCTATCGTGAGAAACTACGATCACCAAATTCTTGAATTCAGCCAAGAAATTCTCTAGCCAAAGTACCGTTTCTACATCCAAATCGTTGGTAGGTTCATCCAGAAGCAAGATATCAGGATTGCCAAATAAGGCTTGTGCCAAAAGCACACGTACTTTTTGGTTACCATTAAGCTCTTTCATTGCCATGTAGTGCAACTCTTCCGAAATACCCAAGCCACTGAGCAATGACGCAGCATCACTTTCGGCATTCCAGCCTTCCATTTCTGCAAAAGCCATTTCCAAATCCGATGCGCGCATTCCGTCTTCTTCCGAAAAATCAGGCTTTGCATATAAAGCATCCTTTTCGCTCATGATGTCCCACAGCTTCTGGTGACCCATGATAACCGTCTGCAATACAGCTACCTCATCAAATTCGTAGTGATTTTGCTTTAAAACCGCCATACGAGCATTGGGCGGAATCACCACTTGCCCAGAAGTTGGGTCTATTTCACCACTTAAGATTTTGAGGAACGTAGATTTACCTGCGCCATTTGCGCCAATTACACCATAGCAATTGTTTTCAGTAAATTTAAGATTAACGTCATCGAAAAGGATACGCTTACCGAAACGAAGCGAAAGATTTGAAACTGAGATCATTTATTCTGAATTAAGCCGCAAAATTAGTCAATAGACATGAAAAACCCGCTTCTTTCTAGAAAAAGCGGGTGGATGTATTTGTAATATGTTCTTAGCTGCTAGAAAGGCAGATCTTCGTCCATATCTTTTAGAAAATCATCGGAAGAATTTCCATTGCTTACAGCACTTTCACTTTGATTGCTAGAAGTAGAAGCACTGGAACTAGCTGGAACCAATCGCCAAGCTTGCAAACTATTAAAATACTTAGCTTGCCCTTGTGGGTCTATCCACTTACGACCTTTCAAATTGAAATGCACTTCAAGTTCTTGTCCAACTTCGTAGCTATCCAACAGATCGCATTTGTCTTGTATTAACTCAAATTTCACAAATTCAGGATACTGTGGGTTGTCTGCAAATTCAACCACAAATTCTCTTTTTTGGAAACGGTCTGACACTTTCTGAGTGTCACTTTTTTCAATCAACTTTGCTTTAATGTCCATATATAAATTAATCTAAAAACTCTTTTTCTAATTTTCGAAGCTGCCTAAAATGATGCCTCCAATGCATATCGCACATGTTGTACCACTGCTGAGCATTTAAAGGCCCGATGACTGGATGTTTGATTTTATACGTCTTTGTGGCACCTTCTACCAAAATCCTCAATGCATCTAATTCAGTAATCAATTTCTCCAAATGATCTTTTGCAGCTGCTAGGTCAATTCCTTCGGGTTGCTTGGCATTGAATCCTTGTGGTACTTTTATGTCTATTGGAGGCAAGCTGTTGTATGCGAAAATTTTCTCGCCATCTCCATTCATTTCACCACCTTCTTGACCATAAGCCTGCGAAGCGCATCCTTTAATCATCCTAGCAAACATTCCATAATGCGCGCTGATCAGATGATCGTACATTTGCGCAAAACTCCAACCTTCATTAGCTGGTTTTGCGATCCACTTTGCAGAATCGATAGCAGACAGCTTTTCTAAATAGCGTTCTACACTTTCTTTGATTCTAGCTGTGGTAGCATGGGTATCTAGTTCCGGCTTCATACAACGAATAAAGGATATTTTGAGGAAGGATAAAAGCAGAAAAGCATTAATCTTTGCTAATCTTCTTCTTCTGTAATTTCCTCTGCTTTTGGTTTAGAAAATAAATTCTTTGGAGACAATTTGCCCATTGAAATTGAACTGATTGGGAGGAAATATCCTACTGACAATTGAATATTGACTGGTTGGGAGGTACGTGTGACTAATAAGCTCTTTTCAATATTGCCAAAGCTGTACATGTATCTGCCCTCTGCTTGCAGTTTTCCTGGTCCAATATCATAGCCAATCCCGAAACCAAATGCCAGACCATAATCCCATCGATTATCACGATTTGGCAATAACTCATATACTTCGGTAGTAACCTCACCATTTTGCATTATCTCCCGCTCTGCTGACAGTGCATAGCCCAAGTGCGGGCCGAAATGCATGTAATATTTAGTTTTTGATTTCCCAAATTCTAAGTGCATTAGAAAGGGAATTTCTAAATACTTATAATTTCTGCCTCTGAAATTGAGTGAGTCTATATCTTCCCTAAAGGAACGTAGAGCATAATTAAGTTCTAATTGAACTCCCGCTTTTTTATCGTTCAAAAAACGTAAGCCAATCCCACCATGATAATTGAGCATGCTTTTTTGTTCGATAGATGGGGTAAAGGCTACTGATGTGAAAGATGCTCCTCCTTTCACCCCAAACTCAACCGATTGTGACAGTGATTTTTGGGCAATTGCGAGAAATAGGATAATGGTGAAAAAGTATTTCATGAAATGATAAATCCGCGCAAATATGGCAAATTAGATGGACTGGATGAAATTCGATTTTCATTTATCAAATATACAGCCATTTCAAGGTGGATACAATTAAAATACGAACTGGTTCAAGCGTCCAATAGGATCTTTGCAATATTCAAGGCAATTAATTCGCAATTTATAATTTACTTGCAGCAGAAAATAAGTTCTATGCGAGGATACCGCTTTTCTGTATTTCTGCTTTGTATAATTGTGCTTTTGGCAATTGTATTATTCATCAATTGTAGCCCTATCATCACAACTACACGCACGAGCAATGCTAGCAGCAATATCACCGCCAACCCTCCCGCTTCCTTCGATTTATCTTCTGTGCCGGAGGCTTATCAAAATTTTAGTCCTTTGCCAATTATAAATGAGTATGTATTGGATTATAGTGGTTTCATTTTAGAATTTGATACAAGCGCTCGTAATGCTACTTGGGTTTGCTATATGCTATGCAAAACACAATTAGGAGATGGCGTGGAGAGATCAAGCAATTTCAGGATGGAAAGCAGGTTGGGAACCTTAAGTCCTCGCGACGCAGACTATAGAAATAGCGGTTATGATAGGGGGCACTTAGCACCAGCCGCCGACATGTCTTTCAGTTCTCAAAGCATGTACGACAGCTTCTTTCTAACAAATATATCACCTCAATCACCTTCATTCAATAGAGGGATTTGGAAACAATTGGAGGAGCAGATTAGAGATTTTGCCATCGAAAAGGATACAATTTGGGTAGTAACTGGGCCGGTTTTAAAGGGAGATTTACCTAAAATGGGAAACACTAATATAAGTATTCCCGAACTTTTTTATAAGGTAATATATAAGCCAAATAATGCGGGAGGTGAAGGAATTGCCTTTTTGCTGAGAAATGAAGCTGGATCCAATTCTTTGATAAGTTATGCCGTAAGTATCGATAGTGTTGAAGCACTCACCAATATCAATTTCTTCCCATTGCTTGACAAGGAAAAGGAGCGAAAAATCGAAAGCTCATTTAATATTAATTACTGGTTCACAGAACACTAATAAGGACGAGCGTATTACTCGTCCTGTAGCAAGGTAGTTTTCACATTAACTTTGGAATGGAGTGTTTTATGAACAGGGCACTTATCTGCAATTTCCATTAATCGCTTCTTTTGGCTTTCATCCAGTTCACCTTCCAGCTTTATATAGCAATCAAAGCTATCAATTTTGCTGCCTGCTTCCTCCACATTTTCACAATCATCACAATGGCGCTTTCCGTGATCTACATGGACTTCAACATTGCTCAAATCCCATTTTTTGCGGTCGGCATACATGCGGAGTGTCATCGCTTTGCAAGTTGCCAGTGAAGCCGATAGCAAATCATAAGGTGTTGGGCCAGCATTATTGCCGCCAACAGATTTAGGCTCATCGGCCAGTAGATAATGTGATCCAGCTTTTACTTGGGTTAGGTACTTCTCAGTCCTTCTACCTAAAATCGCAGCAACCTGATATTCAGAGTCAGGCCCTTCTTCTGCCTTATAATCCAAATATCGTCTCGACCATGTGGCTATCAAACTACCCAAATATTGGCTATCCTTTTTATTACCTAACAAATGATCGGCACCGTCTAAACTGATAAAGCTTTTTGGATGATGAGCTGCTTCGTATAGCTGCGCAGCATTTTTGATGTCTACAATTTTATCCTGTGGAGAATGCGCAATGAGTATAGATTTTCTTAAATCCTTGAGGGTTTTTTCCAAGCTATGATCCTCCAAATCATCAAGAAACTGCTTTTTCACCATAAAATCCCTCCCGCCTATATTCACCTTGGCCTTTCCATTTGCAACAATATCCTCTTTTTTATCTTTCAGCAAATGTTGAACATGAGCTGGATCTGCTGGCGCACCAATGGTAACCAAAGCTTGAATAGAACTGATCTTACTTGCTGCAAATACAGCTGCAGCACCACCAAGAGAATGGCCTATAATTAAGGTTGGTGATTGATAATTATCTTCCAAAAAATCAGCAGCTGCAATAAGATCATCTACGTTAGTTGTGAAATTGGTATCTGCAAAATCTCCCTCACTTTCGCCTAAACCTGTAAAATCAAAACTAAGAACGCCAAATCCTTGCTGAGTTAGTGCCAAGCTTATATTCCTCACTGCTTGGAAATTTTTATTACACGTAAAGCAATGCGCAAAAATGGCGAAATTATGAGGTCTATTTCCAATAGGTAGCTCAATAAAAGCTACTAGTTTCTCGCCTTTGCTATTATTAAAAATTTTCTTTTCTCTGTTCATGCTATAGTATACTTATTATTATCAATAGAAGATTCTAAAAATAGCATTTGATTAGGTTATATCTTAAAAGCAAATTCCACTGTAACCAATTCATCTTCAATTAATTTTTTTTATATTTAAACACTCACCTAATATTTTAAAACAAAAAACATTATGGAAAACCTTAATCCAAACACCAACATGCAAGATTTTCGTAACAACCCGCTGTCTGTCGGCGATTGGTTTGTCACCCTACTAATTACCTTTATTCCGGTAGTGAACGTAATTATGTATTTCGTTTGGGCTTTTTCGGATAGTACAAATCATAGCAAACGAAACTTTGCCAAAGCCGCGTTACTATGGCTAGCTATTGCTATTGTCATTTATACAATACTTTTTATGATAGTAGGAGTAGCTATATTTGGATCAATGCTTAATAATTAACAAAAGTTTGTTTGGCCTCTATTACAGTAAATCCTTTTAAAACTGCTTAAAATCTGTTAACATTGAGAGACTTGTTGCAATTTTGACAAGTAGGCCTGATGCTAAATAATTTCTTTGATAAGCTTTGGGTAGATCCTAAAGAAATAGCCATACTTGAGAAGGATGTAAATACGCTGAATTTGAAGCGTATTTACATCCTTTCTATTTTAGGCATTCCTCTCACAATTATTCATATTATTATTTTTGGTTATGACTTAGCAGAAGCATCTGGAGAAAAATATTATTGGCAACTAGGCATTGTTCTGAATAATATTTTCACTCTTATCTTTCTCATTTCATTAGCAATCCTTTCCAAAAAATTCCATAAAGAATCACTCACAAAAGACAGATCAAAAGCTTCAAAAATACTAGCCTGGACAGCTTTTATTGTCCTTCTTTGTTTAGGTGCCATTGTAGTAGGAATAGACCAGCCAGTCACACCTTCAATTACTCCTTTTTTAGTGGCTTGTACTGTCACATCTATCGTTTTTCTGATTCGGCCTCGATTCTCCATTATTGGCTATTTATTTGGCTTTTTGGTCTATTACCTCATAATGATGCAAACTCAAGAAAACCCAGATATTAGACTTTCAAACCTAGTAAATGGAGTAACTTCAATTTGTATCGGAATGGGAATTTCGATGATTATGTGGTTTGGAATTATGGAAAGACTTCAACAACAAAGAACGATTACTTTACAAAAAATTGAACTAGAAAAAAATTATGACATCCTTGTAGAAAATACAAAGCAGCTTGAAGAAGCGAACCAAACAAAAGATAAATTCCTCTCAATTGTTACCCACGATATTAAGTCCCCATTGGCTGGGATTATAGGAGCTTTAAACTTGGTGAAAGAAAGCAGTGATAAAGAAAAGCTACTGTTTCAAGATGGATTACTGGACTTGATTTACCAAAGTACGACGAGAACTGAGCGACTATTAGATAATCTTGTACTTTGGTCGCAAAGCCAAATCAATCAGCTTAAATTCAATCCAATTTCGATCAATATAGCTGAAATGTTAAAAGAAAATATTCAATTGCAAGAAGCTTCAATTTTAAATAAAGAAATCAAAATCACTAATAACATTTCAGAAAAAGAAATAGTGAAAGGAGATAGAGAAATGATCAATGCCATTTTCAGAAATTTGCTTTCAAATGCCATCAAATTCACTCCTCGAGGTGGCCAAATTTCCTTAGAATCAAAAGTTATTATCATTGATAACCATCAAATGTGTGAAATTGAAATTAGAGATTCAGGTGTTGGAATGACAGAAAATCAAATTGATGAATTGCTACAAGTAAAATCTTCCAAAACAACTGAGGGTACAGAAATGGAAGTAGGAACAGGACTTGGATTAATGATATGCAAAGAATTTATTACAAAACATCAAGGCAAGCTAAAAATTGAAAGTGAAAAAGGTTTGGGAAGCAGCTTCATAATTTCTTTACCCTTAGTTTAATAATAGGACTCTGCTTGGTCGTCTATTTACCGCAGGGCAACAATTCAGTTAAAATCGGTAAGAAGCAGAAAGAAACTTGGTTGCAATAAGCTCTAATTATATTCATGAATTGTCTCATTTTATTTTTTTATTGAGAGTGGAATATTTGATTTCAAATGCACTTTCAATATCTTGATAGCCTGTAAGAAAAGTATAAAAATTATACCTCTAGCTTTTAACCGATTTGTAAGGACTATGAATTCGAAAAAGAAAGAATTGTTAGATGAAACACATAAGAATTTTTCTAATTCTATGCTCCTAGTATCCCCTGCAGACAAATTAGAAAAATTTGTTGTCGAAGATGTAATGGGATATGGAACCACCATAGATGAACGAGTTTTTGGTGTTTCAGCTCTTAAGGAACTTGTGAAGAGACAGGTTGAACAAGGAGCTAGCATGCAAATCAAGCATGAAATAAAAGAGATACACCGAAGGTATAATGAAAGTGAGGATGTAGCGATAATTGTTAATGAAATTAAAATTATTTTGATATCAGAAGAGGGAACTAATGAGCTTAATCCGCGAATAAGTACTGTTCTACAATATTTTGATTCTTATTGGAAGGTAATTCACTGGCATGGTTCTGTGGCAACAGATTCGGAAAATGATACTTGGCACTTGCAAGAATGGAAAAGGAAACAAGAAGAGCTTGAGCGCTTAGTTGCTGAAAAAACGCAAGAACTCAACAAATCTTTGGAGGAATTAAAAGCAGCGCAAGAGCAGCTAATCCAACAAGAAAAACTTGCATCACTCGGTCAACTTACTGCAGGAATTGCACATGAAATTAAGAATCCCTTAAACTTCGTAAACAACTTCTCAGAACTAAGCATTGAGCTTTTAGACGAAGCTTTTACAGAATTGGATTCGATAGATGAATCTGATTCGAAAGAAGAAATCATTGATTTGCTCAATGATGTGAAAGCGAACTTAGAGAAAATCAATCAGCATGGGACAAGAGCCGACGGTGTTGTGAAATCTATGCTTTTGCATAGCCGTGGCGGAAATGGAACGAAGGAACCGACGAGCTTAAATCCACTTATTAGAGAATATGTGAACTTGGCATTTCACGGAATGCGCGCCAGCAAATCACCAATAAATGTGAAAATTGACTTAGAATTAGATGAGGACATTGAAAAAATATCAATTAATTCAGAAGATTTCAGTAGGTTAGTACTCAATTTCTGCAAAAATGCATTTGATGCAATGAATGAAAAAGTGAATAAGCTGAAAGATAAAAATTACCTCCCTTTATTGAGAATTACCTCCCGCAAGGACGGAAGTGAACTATATTTAGCATTCGAAGATAATGGCCCTGGTATTCCTGATGATATAAAAAGCAAAATTCTCTTACCCTTTTTTACCACTAAAAAAGGAACAGATGGAACTGGCCTTGGTTTGAGTCTCACCAACGACATTATAAAATCACATGGAGGAACACTCAATATCTTAACTGAAGTGAATAAATTTACCAGATTTGAGGTTCGGATACCTTTAAATAACAAAACCAGCTATTCATGAAAATACTAATCGTGGATGACGAAAAGGATGTTGAAATGCTTTTTCGCCAAAAATTCAGAAAAGAATTAAAAATGTATGATTTAGAGCTTGTTTTCGCATTTTCTGGAGATGAGGCTTTAGGGATTCTGGGCAGCTCAAATCCGCCAGAAATCATGTACATATTTTCAGATATAAATATGCCAGGTATGACTGGTCTAGAACTACTCGAAAATGTAAAGGCAAAATATCCTCAAATCACAGTGAGTATGATCTCCGCTTATGGAGATAGCGATAATTTTAATAGAGCAATGAACTCAGGAGCAAAAGGCTTTTTCACAAAACCAATTGATTTTGACTCTCTTAAAAAGGAAATATTAAACTTAATACAGAAATAATTTTTTGAACTATGGCAAAGATAATGGTAGTGGATGATGAGCCAGATTTAGAGATTTTAATTAAACAGCGGTTTAGGAAGAAGATACGAGAAAATTTATATGACTTTGTTTTTGCTGCAAATGGAAGAGATGCATTAGAAAAATTAGCTGAAAATCCAGATGTTGATTTGATATTGAGCGATATAAACATGCCCGAAATGGATGGGCTCACCCTGCTATCGCATGTAAGTGAAAAAAGCTCCCTTTTGAAATCTGTAATCATCTCCGCTTATGGTGACATGGAAAATATACGAATAGCCATGAACCGTGGGGCTTTTGATTTTATTACCAAACCTGTGGATTTCAAAGATCTTGAAATTACAATTGAAAGAACAATGGTTCATGTGGAACATCTAAAAGGTACGATGAAAGCCATTAAGGAAAATGATATCCTTAAAATGTATGTGGATGAGACAGTATTGAACTTCATGGGGAGCAAAGAATTCGCAAGCTCACTATTCGAAAATGAAATGGTAGAAGGTACTGTTGCCTTTATTGACATTTGCGGGTTTACTTCTATAAGTGAGACTCAACCACCAAACAAAGTCGTAGAATTGCTCAATGATTATTTTGATGTAATGGTCAAAGAAATAATTGATCAAAAAGGTATTGTTGATAAATTTCTGGGCGATGCAATTATGGCTGTATTCAAAGGTGATTTTCATCTGGATAGAGCAATTGAAGCCTGTGTGAAAATAAAAAATGCAGTAGATTTAATTTCCAGCGAATCGGGCGAAGGGCTAGAATACAAACCGAAGGTTTCAATAGGAATAAATAGCGGCGAAATGGTTTCTGGAAATATTGGATCATCCACTCTAAAGCGACTCGATTATACGGTCATAGGCGATGTAGTTAATGTTGCGGCTAGATTACAGGCAGCGGCTGGAGTAGGACAAATACTAATTTCTGAAAAAAACTATGACAAGGTAAAAGATTCTTTTTCTTGCAATAGAATTGGCGAAATCGCAATGAAAAATAAAAAAGCACCAATCGTGATATACGAGGTGATAAATTAATTTCTCGAAAAAGGATATTGAATGAATATTGTGAAAAGCGTCAAATGGAAATCAATTTTTGCGCCGAGATCCATTGTGTATACTTTGATGGGAGTTTTCTTGGCAATTATTGGTCTTCAGGGATTTATGATTCCAAATAATTTCTTGGATGGTGGTGTTACTGGTATTTCAATATTGATAACAGGTTTTGCTGACATTCACATTAGTATTTTGTTGATTGTAATTAACCTTCCTTTTGTTTTTATCGGTTACAAAAAAATAGGCAGGACTTTTGGGATACAGGCTTTAATTGCCATTTTGATTCTTGCTGCAGGGATGTATTTTATTCAAATTCCTCCCTTCACAAGCGATAATGTATTGATAGCTGTATTCGGTGGGTTTTTTATTGGGTTGGGTATTGGGTTGGTAATTCGAGGAGGAGGAGTAATTGATGGACTAGAAGTAATTGCCTATTACACGCAGAAAAAATCTGGCTTTTCATCAGGAGAAATTATTATGTTTCTCAATTCCCTCATCATTATGGGAGCAGCTTTTAAATTCGGGTTGGAAACGGCAATGTATTCTATTCTAGTGTATTTTACCGCGATGAAAACTTCTGATTATGTAGTTGATGGTTTCGAAGAATATACAGCGCTTACTATCATTTCGGCAAAAGATCAAGAAGTCAAGTCTTTAATCGTAAATGAATTTGGTAAGGCTATTTCAGTTTATAAAGGAGAAAGAGGCTATTTGCCAGGCAAATTCCATGTAAAAGCAGATGTAGATATTATCATGACAGTAGTTACTCGATTAGAGATACACCGTATAAAGGAATCGGTGACTGAAATTGATCCTAAGGCATTTTTCTATGTACAAAGTATCAAAGAAGTAAAAGGTGGCTTAATTAAGAAAAAGGATGGAGAATTGTAAGATGGTGAATTTTGAGAGAATATATAGAGATGTGATGGATAGGCTAACTAAAAAGCTTCCAATTTGCTACAGCTATCATGACGCTGATCATACACAATATGTGCTAGATAAGGCTATTCTAATAGCAACTGAAGAAAAAATAGATCCAGATCAGTTGGTGTTGGTTAAAACAGCAGCGCTATATCATGACATTGGCTACCTAATAGGGAGAATCAACCATGAAGAACTTGGGTGTCAAACTGCAGCCCAAGAATTAAAGGACTTCAACTATCCAGAAGAAAGTATCCAACTAGTTTGTGGAATGATCGAATCAACTAAAATACCACAAAGGCCAAAGAGCCATTTGGACCGCATTATAGCTGATGCGGATTTAGAATACCTCGGCACAGACTTATTCGAACTAGGTGGGAAAAAGCTCTATAACGAATTGAAGTGTTTCAATCCATCCCTAAACGAAGAAGAATGGATTCAAATCCAAATTTCGTTTTTAGAATCACATCGTTACCACACAAAATTCTGTATCGAAAATAGAGAATGGAAAAAGCAAGAAAATCTAAATAGATTGAAATTAGTAAATAGCGGGAGGTAAAGGTTCTGGAATAATTTCTATGGTCTTCCTCAAAACATTTTCCCTCTAGTTTGTTTATCATTTGTGAGGCCAAATCCAAGAATAAATCAGTCTCGTAAATAGACTGACAACATTAATAGAATAATTATGAAATCAAACGTGGGTATTTTATTACTTTTTACTTTAACTCTAAGCTTGAATGCCTGTGGTCAAAGTAAACAAGAGAAATCAGTAATAGCTAAATCAGTGAATATGGAAAATAAAGTATTGAAAACAGAAGCTGAATGGAAGAAGGAACTTGATCCAATTGCCTTTCATGTGTTAAGAGAAAAAGGGACAGAGAGAGCTTTTACAGGCTCACTGTGGGATAATAAAAAGGAAGGAACATACATTTGTGGAGGTTGTGGAGAACCCTTATTTAGCTCTGAAACAAAATTCGAATCAGGTACTGGTTGGCCGAGCTTTTACCAGCCACTTGATCGAAGCAAATTAGAAGATCATCTTGACAAGTCTTATGGAATGGTACGCACTGAGGTAGTTTGCAAAAAATGTGAAGGACACCTTGGGCATGTATTCGAAGATGGCCCTAAACCGACTGGCTTGAGATACTGCCTCAATTCAGCTGCATTGAAATTTGTACCGAAAGAGGGTTAATCTAGCAACCTAGCTCATTAAAATTCTTAATAATTACTGTAAAGCCATTCTAAAACAGTAATAAATTATTACTATACATTTCTAAACAAATAAAGGGCTAAAAAGCCCTTTATTTGTTTAGAAATAAATTTACAAATTAAAATTTTACTGATAAACCCCCATTGCACAAAACTTCTCTATTCTCTGCTCAATTCGCTTTTGAGAACTGAGTTTATCTAATTCCTTTAAATTTTGAAGTATAACTTCTTTTACTTTATTAGACATCCATTGTTTGTCTCTATGAGCTCCACCAAGTGGTTCAGGAATTATCCCATCAATTAATTTATTCTCCATCATATCTGGAGCGGTCAATCTCAATGCTTCCGCAGCTTGTTCTTTGTAATCCCAGCTTCGCCACAGAATTGAAGAGCATGATTCAGGTGAAATCACCGAATACCATGTATTCTCAAGCATAAGTACTCTATCCCCAATAGCAATACCTAAAGCACCACCAGAAGCACCTTCGCCAATGATGATACAGATCACTGGCACCGTTAGTTTAAACATTTCGCGGAGGTTCCTAGCTATTGCTTCGCCTTGTCCACGCTCCTCAGCCTCCAAACCTGGAAATGCCCCTGGAGTATCAATAAAAGTGACAATTGGTTTATTAAATTTCTCAGCCATTTTCATCAAACGCAGTGCTTTCCGATAGCCTTCTGGATTGGCCATTCCGAAATTTCGCTGCTGTCTCTGCTTGGTATTACGGCCCTTTTGTTGCCCAATAAACATTACCGAACGACCATCTAAGGTGCCGAATCCACCTACCATTGCTTTATCGTCTTTTACTTGGCGGTCGCCATGAAGCTCAATAAAATCATCGGTGATATCATAAATATAATCGAGCGTATATGGCCGCTCTGGATGCCGCGATAGCTGTACACGCTGCCATCTTGTTAGGTTTTGAAAGGTTTCTTTTTTCAAAGTCTGGATTTTAGCTTCCAGAGACGCAATATCTTTGGATACATCCACACCGCTTTCATTGGCAAGGCTTTTCATCTCCTCTAATTTATTTTCTAATGCGGCAATGGGTTTTTCGAAGTCTAATACCATAATTCAACGTTTAAGATACAAAAATACATCAATAAACTTGCGATGCGAAAGTCATTTCAGATAAATGATGGGATAGTTTAAAAATAGTAATGTTTTTTCCGTGATTGATAATTTGGCAACTACTTTACTGAACCTGGGATAAACTAATCTTTCAAACACAAATCCTCCCGCATTCCTTTATTATGCCTCTTGCTTTAATTTCACCTCTTGGACTTGGGAAGTGGCTACAGATTTTTCCGAACTAGTAAAATACCAGCTCGCTATTAGTGAGAATCCGAAATAGAATATTATCAATGAATCACCTATAGGTAAAATCTCAGAAAGATTAAACCAACCACCTAAATAAAAAAATATAGCTAATCCAGCAATCGTTTTAACCATCTCTGCTCCTGCTGCCAAGGGATGCTTATCCATCAAGGTTGTAAACGAAAAAATAGAAACCATCATAAATCCAGCATAAATCAAAATATGATTGTATTCGATGCTGGCAAAACTTGTAAGTACATGGAAAACCAATAAGAAATGCATCACCAATTGTACCCAAGCCCAAGTGCGCAATTTTTCGGAAGGCATAGAGTCGTACTTCACTTGCTTATAGGGATCGGTAATCACTTGGTAGGTAATTCTTTCTTTCACATCTTCTGGTCTCCAGCCTGTTGGCATAAACCAAATTCTGATTTTATCCCAAATATTGCGAGTGTACCAAGCATCTTTTATCAATGCCCAAAAGTGCATATAATTGATAATAATTGGATTCCATGTATTAGCTGGTCTCTTTGTACCATACACAGGTGCTATTTCTGGTAGCTCCTCCTGAAAAGTGCCAAAAAGCTTATCCCAAACTATAAATATCTGCGAGTAATTTTTATCAAGATATTTGTCATTAATAGCATGGTGTACCCTGTGGTGTGATGGCGTAACCAAAATATGCTCTAAAAATCCCATCCGATTGATAAGTCTTGTATGATACCAAAACTGTGCGAAAAGATGGATTGGAGCAATAAGAGCGATGATTTCGGCAGGAATACCAATGAGTGCCATTGGAATGTATAAGAAAAAGAATACACTTACAATCGCCGAAACTGATTGGCGTAGAGCGCAAGAAAGATTAAACTCCTCACTACTGTGATGCACTATATGTCTGTTCCAAAACACATTAATCTCATGCTCGAAGCGATGCCCCCAATAGCCGGCAAAATCGATCCCAATAAATGCGGCTACATACAGCCAAATACTTGTTTCAATTTCAAAAATGGCGATTTTGCCTACCATCCATTCATAACTTACAATGATAATGGAAAGCCCCATCAGGTTCTTCAGCGTGTTGGTCATGCCCGAACTCAAACTTGAAATGGTATCCATGCCTACATTCACCTTTTTGCCCATTTTGCGCGCCGCAATTTCTTCTGCGATAATCAAAATAAGGAAAAATGGAATTGCGTAGGTTAATGCCTTTGCGTATAGCTCCATACCTATTTATTTTCTTGGTAAATGTCGAATTATGAGATTGAAATAAAATTCCATTCTTGACAATCAGCTAATTTACAACAGAATGAGAAATTGAAAAGTTTATGAGCAAAATAATTCTTGAAAAGGAAAAAGCGGGAGGAATATTATGGTTTTCGCCATTGGTCTTTGCTTGCTTTTTTCGACCATTTATCACTACAAAACAAAAATAAAAAGCATAAAAAAAGCCCGTAAACGTTAATTTACAGGCTTAATCTACTTTGACAGCGGAATGGACGGGACTCGAACCCGCGACCTCCTGCGTGACAGGCAGGCATTCTAACCAACTGAACTACCACTCCTTATTTCTTCGAAAAAGCCCGAAAGCCTTATTTTTCGTTGAAAGTGATGCAAAAGTATGCCTTTACTTTTATCCTTGCAAGCCTTTGCCTTGTGTTTTTTTATATTTTTTCTCACAATTCTGAATGTCAATTATTTAACCTATCAAAAAAAATGTCTGAAATAGATTTAAGGTAATTTTATAAATTTAAAGCATGAAGATGAAGATGCGAAGGTATTCCTATCTCTTTGGTCCGATCAGATTTCTTAGAGATCGCTTCGACCTTAGCATGGATAAGGCGGACGAAATACAAACGATAGATTATATTAGAAAGAATGTAGAGTTCAAAGGCACCAATCTTTGGATTCTAATTTTTGCTATTTTTGTCGCCTCAGTTGGCTTAAATGTGAACTCCACAGCCGTAATCATAGGTGCCATGCTTATATCACCGCTAATGGGCCCAATTATTGGCATAGGCATGGGTGTTGGCATTAATGACTTTGAGCTAATCAAAAAGTCACTCAAAAACTTAGCTGTTGCGATAATTATAAGTGTAATCACTTCCGCTACCTATTTTCTTATTAGTCCGCTTAGCGATGCGCAATCAGAATTGCTAGCTCGTACTACACCTACAATATACGATGTATTCATCGCCCTATTTGGTGGTTTTGCGGGAATTGTAGCGGGCTCGAGTAGAGAAAAAAGCAATGCAATACCTGGAGTAGCCATTGCCACAGCCTTGATGCCTCCATTGTGTACAGCAGGCTATGGTATAGCTACAGGTAATTTGTATTACTTCTTAGGTGCCTTCTACCTGTTCTTTATTAATTCTGTATTTATAAGCCTTTCTACTTTCTTAATCGTTCGCTTTTTGAAATATCCTAAAAAGCAATTTATGGATGCCCAAAGAGAAAAGAAGGTGAAATCTTACATAATTGCTTTTGTGATTGTAACAGTGATCCCAAGCGTGTATTTAGGCTTGCAAGTGGTGCAACAAAGTATATTTGAACGTAATGCATCAATTTTTCTTGAACAAGAATTAACTTTTGAAAAATCTAGAATTATATCCAAAAGCTATGACTTTAAAAATAATCCAAAAATTATTGAAGTTTCTTTCTTTGGTGAAAAAGTAGAGGAGGTACTCGTATCCAATGCCCGAAGCAAAATGGAAGATTATAACTTAAAAGACGTTGAACTCAAAGTTTTCCAAGGCTATGAATCTGGCGACCCATTAGATATAGCCACTGTGGAGCGAATGAATATGAATTTGAGATCCGGAATAATCGAGGATCTTTACAAAAAGAATGAAGCCTTACTTGCCAATAAAGACGAACAAATTCAAATGCTTCAGAATGAAATAATAACCATGAAACAAATGCAGTTGCCACTAGCTGACATAAGTAATGAATTGAAGGCCCAGCACAGCAACGTAAAAGAATTTGCCATCAATAGCACCATCATAACCAATTTTGTTTCAAACCAGCCAGATACGACATATTTGGCTTTTGCTAGCTTTACCTCCCGCCCTACTCGAGCCGAAATTAGCAGAATGGAAAACTGGTTGAAAGCACGCATTAAATCCGAAAAACTCAAACTAGTGATAAACTAAAAAAGCGGGAATACCCCGCTTTTTTATACTCAAATATTACCTAAAATCTAGTTTCCTTTCAGCTCAGCCAAAGCCTCTTTCACTAATGAAAAATTAGGGTGTTGATAAAGAATTTCCTCAAAAATCTTGATGGCTTCATCAGTTTTTCCTTGCTCAATTCTAAGCAAACCAAGCAAGTTTCTTATTGCTGTATGCATGGTCACCTCAATTATTTGATCATTATCGCCTTGAAAATTCACTTTCTCAATCATCGATTCAGCATCATCTAACACTTGATTGATTACAGTTTCACATTCGGTAAATCTTTCTAATTCATAATTCAAAAAGGCGATTTTATAAAGCAAATTAAGCGAAGGTTCTTTGATATAAAGAGATTGATACCTCGTAACAGCATTCTCTTTTAAACCAATATTCTCCATAGAAATTGCATTTAATTCTAGAGCTAAAAGATTATCTGGATCAAGTGAAATTGCATCGTTAGACACAAGTGCAGCCGCTCCGAATTGATCATATTCAAAGTAAAACATGGCCAATGTATCCAACCAGGCTTTTTCATCGGTATCAATAGCTATTATTTGATAGATAGCTGTTCTTATCGCTGTCACATCATTATATCTTTTAGCCAACTTATATACATTGAGTTGACGCTCGTATTCCGGAGAATCCTTTGCTTTGGTTTGCGAGTAGCCAATCATTGTTGTACTAATCATTAAGATTAGAAACATGTACACAACATTCTTTTTCATTTGATTATAGTTAAATTTCAGTTTTGCAAAATTAAGCCTTTTTTATTTGCCAAAATTTTTAAAAGCGCCAAAGCTTCATCTCTGTTATTGTTAATTTTTCCGTCTAGTATAGCCTCTTTTATTTCCTCTTTCAAGTCGCCTATAATGCGGGAGGGTTCTAATTTGTATAATTCCATTATTTCTTCTCCGCTTACTGGAGGTTGAAAATTCCTAACACTGTCTTTCGCTTCTACCTCTTGCATTTTTCGCTCCACAATATCGAAGTTTTTGAGGAATCGCATCACTTTAGTCGAATTTTTTGAAGTGACATCTGCTCTGCACAAAATCATCAATGCTTCTAAATCGTCTCCAGCGTCAAACATTAGTCTTCTAATTGCAGAATCTGTTACATGCTCTTTCACCAAAGGAATCGGCCTTAGATGTAGCTTCACGAGGTTTTGGACAAACTTCATTTTCTCATTCATCGGCAATTTCATGCGACGAAAAATACCTGGAACCATCCTAGCTCCTTTATCCTCATGCCCGTGGAAGGTCCACCCTTGCTTAGCGTGAAATCGCTTGGTGGCTGGCTTTGCAATATCATGCAATATAGCAGCCCAGCGCAGCCACAAGTCATCACTCCTTTCGGCTACATTGTCTAGCACTTGCAGCGTGTGGTAGAAATTATCCTTATGCGATTTATCTTGGATAGTTTCCACACCTTGCAACTCCACCAATTCGGGAAAAATATATTTGAGCAAGCCCGAGATATACAATAGCTTAAAACCATAAGATGGGACATCACTCAAAATAATTTTATTGAGTTCATCAGAAATCCTCTCCATCGAAACGATGTTAATTCGCTCTGCATTATTACTTATTCCTTCGAAGGTGGTAGGCTCTATATCGAAATTGAGTTGGCTGGCAAAACGAATGGCGCGCATCATTCGCAACGGATCGTCTGAAAAGGTGATATCTGGCGCTAATGGTGTGCGGATAATTTTTCGCTTCAAATCCTTTAATCCATCAAATGGATCGATTAGCTCTCCAAAATTTTCATTCAACGAAAGAGCCATCGCGTTGATACTAAAATCTCTGCGATTTTGATCATCCTCCAATGTGCCGTCTTCGACCAATGGTTTGCGGCTATCGCTGCGGTAACTTTCTCTTCTGGCGCCTACAAATTCCAATTCAAAGCCACGCCATTTGATCATGGCAGTGCCGAAATTCTTAAAATAGATTACTTCAGAATCCTTACCCAATCTGTCGGCCACAGCTTTAGCCAATTCCAAACCGCTACCAATACACATAAAATCTATATCCTTAGAAACTCTACCCAAAAGCAAGTCACGTACGTATCCACCGATTAAGAAGGCAGGTAAATTGAGGCTGCTAGCGCAGTCGGCAACTAGGCTAAATATATCCTCCCGCAAAAGATGCTTTTTAAGATCGGCAGGCAAAATGGGTTTTTGCTTAGTTTTACTTTCTGTCATGAGTCAATTAATCTTTCAAAATTATACTAAAACTCAGCCTCACCCAAATTACTTCCATTATTTACCATTTCAGCCATTTTTTGAGGACTGACCTAGAGAAGGATAAAAGTTAATTTGGTTTATTTCGACTGGAATCAAAATATTTTGAGGGCATTTTTGTAACTTTGTATCCCATAAGTACAGCCCCACCAAATAACACTTATGGCTTCCACAAAATACATTTTCGTCACCGGCGGTGTGACGTCCTCTTTAGGAAAAGGAATTATCGCTGCTTCATTAGCCAAATTGCTACAAGCAAGAGGCCTAAGAGTAACAATCCAAAAATTTGATCCTTACATCAATGTAGATCCTGGCACACTAAATCCCTATGAACATGGCGAATGCTATGTAACCGACGATGGCGCTGAAACAGATTTGGATTTGGGTCATTACGAGCGTTTTTTGAATACATCAACCTCCCA
Source organism: uncultured Roseivirgaceae bacterium (assembly GCA_964598395.1). GTDB lineage: Bacteria > Bacteroidota > Bacteroidia > Cytophagales > Cyclobacteriaceae > CAXBDP01. The sequence continues at coordinate 3,578 of CAZRBW010000027.1, read as the reverse complement.
AGCAAATAATGTAACCACTGGGCGAATTTACTACGATGTTATAACCAAGGAACGTAGAGGGGAATTTCTTGGCAAAACTGTACAGGTAGTTCCGCACATTACAGATGAAATAAAGGCTAATTTCATTAAGCTTGCTGAGGATAATTTATATGATGTCATTATCACTGAAATTGGTGGTTGCGTTGGTGATATTGAATCTCTGCCTTTCATAGAAGCAGTGAGACAATTCAAATATGATATGGGGCCTAACAATACTTTGGTAATTCACCTTACCTTGGTGCCTTATTTGAAAGCTGCAAAAGAACTTAAAACAAAGCCTACACAGCATTCTGTAAAGCAATTACTTGAAGAGGGAATTCAGCCAGACATATTAGTATGCCGCTCAGAAAAACCACTTCCAAGTGATATAAGAAGAAAAATTGCTCTATTTTGTAATGTGGAGTTGAACTCAGTAATTGAAGCCTTAGATGCTGAGACTATTTATGATGTACCACTTTTGATGGCTAAAGAAAAGCTTGATCAACGTGTACTTACTAAACTGAAAATAAAAAATACAACTCCTCCTGACATCACCCAATGGAAGGAGTTTTTAGGCAAATTAAAAAATCCTACTGAGGCTGTCAAAATTGGCCTGGTTGGTAAGTATGTGTCTTTACCAGATGCTTATAAATCTATTATAGAATCATTCATTCATGCTGGCGCCGTCAATGAGTGCTTGGTAGATGTTCAATTTATCTCATCAGAAGAAATAGAGTCGGATAATCTCACAAGTTATTTAGGTGATTTAGATGGCATTCTAGTGGCTCCTGGATTTGGCGAAAGAGGCATTGAAGGAAAAATTTTGGCAATCCAATATGCCCGTGAAAATAAAATACCGTTCTTTGGCATCTGTTTAGGAATGCAGTGTGCGGTAATCGAATTTGCAAGGAATGTGATGGGACTCAAAAATGCTGCTTCTACGGAAGTAAATCCACATACATCCGAGCCAATAATTGATATGATGGAAGATCAAAAATCAATTGTAGATAAAGGTGGAACAATGCGCTTAGGGGCATACGATTGTAAGTTGAAGAAAAGCTCTAAGGCTTTCGCTGCTTATGGTGATACCATGATTTCCGAAAGACACCGTCATCGTTTTGAGTTTAATAATAAATACCTAACAGAAATGGAGAATGCAGGAATGTTGGCAACAGGGAAAAATCCAGAGACGGGTTTGGTAGAAATAGTAGAAATAAAAAACCATCCATGGTTTGTTGGAACTCAATTTCACCCTGAGCTGAAAAGTACTGTACTCAATCCACATCCTTTATTTGTGAAGTTTATAAAAGCTGCAATTGACAAACAGCGGGAGGTAACCGCTTAATTAATCAAACATGGATAGAAATCAGTTTATTGGGATAGTTCTTATCTCTATTTTGCTTTTAGTGTATGTCACCTATTTCGCTCCAGAGGCTCCTGTCTCTCCTGAAGCGGATTTGGTAGAAAACACACAGCAAACACAGAATCAACCTAGTGATTTTGAATCTTCGAATACAGAAAATCTAATTGTAGATGATTCTCTTCGTCAAGCATTAGCAGGCCAAAAGTACGGCGCATTATCCCTTGCAATGAATGGATCTGCTAGAGATATCACGCTAGAAAATGAAGACATCAGAGTAGTAATCAGTAGCAAAGGCGGTGAAATTAAGGATGTTCTTCTAAAAGAATATCTTACTTATGAAAAAACTCCTTTGCATCTAATAAATGCTGAGAACAATGACTTTGCCTTATCCCTCCCGCTGAGAGCAGATGCTTTAGATATTCGTGAGCTTTATTTTGATGTGGAGAGTCAATCTAAAATTGGTGGAGATACCACCCGTCTAATCCTTATTGCAAATGCAGGTGTTGGTAAATCTATCCGCCAAATTTATACGCTTGCTCCATCTGGCTATGTAGTAAATTATGATATACAGCTGCAAGGAATGCAAAGTGAACTTGCAGGTGAGAATTTAGCCATTACATGGAAGCACGATATGCTGCGTGTGGAAGAAGATTTAGCTCAATCTCGTCAGCGCTCTGGAATAACTTATTTCACTGCTGACGAAAGCTTTGAAGAATTGGCTCCAACCAATGAAATGGAGGAAGAAAAGGCGGCTCAAGACATTCTTTGGGCTGGGAATAAATATCGATTCTTTACAGCCGCAATTATCTCCGACAAAGGCTTTAAAAATGGCCTAATACGAGCGTCAGGTGATGATGAAAATGACCAGATTATTAAAAGTGGTGAGTTTCAATTGGACTTACCAATTAGCAACCTAGAAGATGAAAATCTAGCTTTTTACTTTGGGCCAAATAGCTACAAAGTAATGAAGCAAGTAACTACTGGCTTCGAGGAAAATGTATATCTCGGATATGTATTTGTGAGCTGGGTAAATAAGTGGATCGTAATTAATATTTTCTACTTCCTTGAGCAGTATATCAGCAATTACGGCATCATCATTATCATATTGGTTCTGTTTATCAAAATGATTCTGCTCCCGCTTTCATACAAGTCCTACATCAGTATGGCCAAAATGAAAGTATTGAAGCCTGAGCTTGATGAACTTAAGGAAAAAGTAGGTGGCGATATGACCAAAATGCAGACAGAGCAAATGCAGCTCTATCGAAAAGTAGGTGTCAATCCGCTGAGTGGTTGTATCCCTGTAGTGCTGCAAATGCCAATTCTATTTGCGCTTTTCTTTTTCTTTCCAAATTCGGTTGAATTGAGACAGGAAAGTTTCCTTTGGGCGCACGATTTATCAACCTATGATGTGTTCTTCAGATTGCCATTTACCATTCCATTTTATGGCTCTCACGTAAGTGCATTTACACTTTTGATGACGGCATCTACCATTCTTTATACTTGGAGCAACAATCAAGTGAGTTCGGTTACCGGCCCAATGAAATCTCTGGGTTATGCTATGCCAGTAGTATTTATGGTGGTGTTGAATAGCTTCCCAGCTGGACTTAGCTTCTATTATTTCGTTTCGAACTTGGTGACTTTTGGACAGCAAGCTGTAATTAGAAGATTTGTGAATGATGATAAAATCAGACTAATCCTTGAGGAAAACAAAAAGAAGAATGCCAATAAGAAGAAGTCGAAATTCCAGCAAAGATTAGAAGATGCAATGAGAGCCGGGGAAGAGCAAAAGAAAAAGGGTTTGCCTGGCCCTGGAGCTAAGAAGAAATAACTACTAAAACTGTTTTAGATTCACCTCCTTAATAGGTGATGATATATAAATTGTATAACCGAGGGAGATTTCTTCCTCGGTTTTTTTGTGGAGAACTATTGGTGTATTCTATTCACTGAATACAAGAAATCAACAATTTTCATATTATTGCTTTCTTTATGTCAATCTCTATCGATGGAAATTGATTCAGTAAGATATCTGCTTAAATAAAATAGAAGTTTGTTTGAATCCAAATTAAGAATTGGCATCATCGCCCTAAAAAAAAGCAGCCTCGGGTTTCGAGGCTGCTTTTCTATTATTGATTTGTGTTTGTCCTTCTTATTCCTTCTTCACCACTTTTCGGTGACTGATGTTTCCATCCTCTACATA
>CAZRBW010000026.1:10152-37152 GCA_964598395.1 uncultured Roseivirgaceae bacterium | reverse complement strand
CCTGGATACACTTTTACGCCTCTATTATTGATCATATTAAGTGTAAGACCATCGCCACTAATATTTCTCATTTTCTCACCTAACACATTCGGATCTCGATTGTCATCAGTCCAATCTAAAAATACATCTACACCAACCAATTCTTTTTTCTCGTGTGGTCTTACTTTTAGCGCTTTGGTGGCTTCTTTTACTTCAGATTCAAATTTGGCAGGAACCATCGTGCTAGGCAATTGACCTAATCTTTCGATTACGGCATCGGCAAAAGAGGCTGTATTTGCACGCACTTTACTTATTTCATCCTTAAAGATATCGCCAGTATGCACACCATCTTCAATCGTTTTCATCCAAGCATTGCTCACTTTTTCGGCAATATCTGGTTGGCCAATATGTACCAACATCATGATTGCCGCATTGAGCAAGCCAGATGGGTTGGCTATTCCGAGACCTGCAATATCTGGCGCTGAACCGTGAATTGCCTCGAACATCGCTACATCATTACCAATATTTGCGCTACCTCCTAGACCCACAGATCCCGTGATTTGAGCAGCAATATCAGAAATGATATCTCCGTATAAGTTCAATGTAACTATCACATCAAACATCTCTGGCCGATCAGCAATCAAAGCAGACCCAATATCAATAATTACATGATTTGTCTGAATTTCAGGGTATTCCAGTGCTACTTCATTAAAAATTTGATGGAACAATCCATCAGAAATCTTCATGATATTATCTTTACTCATACAAGTCACTTTTTTGCGACCGTACTTTCTAGCGTATTCAAATGCATATCGTATAATCTTTTCACTGCCAGGTCTCGATACCAGTTTCAGCGCTTCGGTTACTTCTTGTGTTTGGCGATATTCAATACCTGCATAAAGATCTTCTTCATTTTCCCGAACTATCACCATATCTGTTTTTGGGTGATTCGTTTTCACAAATGGGTGATAACTACGACATGGTCTCACATTAGCATAAAGACCTAGCGTTTTGCGGGTGGTTACATTTAAGCTCTTAAAACCTCCACCTTGAGGTGTAGTAATAGGTGCTTTCAAAAATACCTTAGTACGAGAAAGCGATTCCCAAGAACTTTCTTCAATCCCTGATGTAATGCCTTTCAAATAAACCTTTTCTCCGATTTCAATAACTTCTGTTTCAATTCTTGCGCCAGCAGCTTCAAGAATTTTTAAAGTAGCTGACATTATTTCAGGACCTATACCATCTCCGTAGGCTACGGTAATTTTGGTTTTTGAAGACATATTATTCGAATTTTATCGTTTAAAAATAATTATGGGCTTGTTATGAGGCCACAAAATTAATCAATAGGAGTGATTAACCTAAATAAGCTTTGAAGAGCGGTAACTATCAAGCAAAGTTTTCCTATAAAAAATGCCGCAATACAATAGCAAAGGACTATGCAAATCTATTTCTTTAACTTTCCCAAGTCACCTGCTATATTTGACCAAACCTAATACGATAAACAATGACCGAATTTTCAAACATTAGTCTTAGCAATAAAGAGGGAATCCTCACAATTACACTTAATAGACCCGACAAATTAAACGCAATTAATATTGGAACAATTGCAGAACTCAGAGAGGCCTTTAATAATGTGTTGGACAACAGAGAAATAAAGGCAGTAATCCTCACGGGTGCTGGCGAAAAAGCTTTTGCTGCTGGTGCAGATATTTCTGAAATCGCAGGACTCAATGAAGTGAATGGCAGGAAATTCAGTGAAAGTGGACAAGAGGTTTTTCAAATGATCGAAAATTGTCCAAAACCCGTAATTGCTGTAGTTAATGGTTTTGCTCTTGGTGGTGGATGTGAATTGGCAATGGCTTGCCACATGCGCGTTGCAGTAGAAAGAGCCAAATTTGGACAGCCAGAAGTAAACCTTGGAGTGATCCCTGGCTATGGCGGAACGCAAAGACTAACCCAACTAGTAGGAAAAGGAAAAGCAATAGAATGGATGATGACGGGTGAAGTGATCAATGCTGAACAAGCATTAACTCATGGATTGGTCAATCACATATGTGTAGATAAGGAAGAAGCCCTCAATAAGGCTACCGCTATACTGCAAACCATAATGACCAAAGCTCCGATTGCCATTGGCTTGGTGGTAGATTGTGTAAATGCGGCTTACCTACCAAAGGAAGACGGATTCCAAACCGAAGCAAATGGCTTTGGGATTTGTTGCAAAACAGCAGACTTCAAAGAAGGAACCACAGCCTTTTTGGAAAAAAGAAAAGCAGAATTTAAAGGCGAATAATATCAATAAATAGCAATAGCTAGGCGGAATGAATCCACTTAAGAAACTAGCGGGGGATACCGCCTTATATGGAATAAGTAGCATAGTAGGGCGATTGCTCAACTATTTGCTTGTGCCATTCTACACAGCTGTTTTCGCTACAGGTGAGTATGGGGTAGTCACCAAAGTTTACGCATTTGTTGCCTTTCTCAATGTGCTATATACCTATGGACTAGAGACCGCCTATTTCCGATTTGCAGCGGCAAATCCCGAAAATGAGCAGAAAGTATACAATACTGCCACCTCCTTAATTTTACTGAGCAGTCTCTTTTTCTCTGGCATCATGGTCTACTTTGCTACACCATTAATCAATGCTATTGGCTACGAGGGAAATGAGCAATTCGTCTATTGGTTTGCTGCCATTCTTGCTATCGATGCTTTTGTAGCTATTCCATTTGCACAACTTCGATTGAGAAGAAAAACATGGGCTTTTGTTGGCGCAAAATTGGGCAATATTGGCATCAACGTCGGCCTCAATCTTTTCTTCATTGTGCTTTGCAAAGGCATTTGGGATGGCGAATTCCTCCCGCAATTCAAGGAAATCATTGCTCCCATTTACAATCCAAATTATGGAATCGAATATGTGTTCATATCCAATTTGATTGCAAATGCCTGTTTGCTGATTTTCCTAAGCCCTTATTTAGCTCGGCTCCGATTTCAAATTGATTTTGAAACCCTCAAGCCAATGCTCAAGTATGCTTACCCTCTCCTATTCTTAGGTTTGGCTGGCGTTACAAATGATATGCTTTCTAGAGCCCTTTTTGAAGTTTTACTTCCAGTAGGATTTTATCCCGGTAAAACCAGTCAAGAAGCTCTTGGGATTTTTGGTGCCTGTTTCAAGCTTGCAATATTTATGAATCTTACCGTTCAGGCATTTCGCTATGCTTCCGAACCCTTCTTTTTTTCTCGAGCCAAAGACAAAGACTCCATTACACTATTTAGCGATGCTATGCATTGGTTTGTGATTTTGGCTTGCTTCATTTTACTATCAGTCAGCATCAATTTAGACATAATTGGCCTTTTGCTTCGCAATCCCGAATACCGCGAAGGTTTAGAGATGGTGCCTTTGCTATTACTGGCTTATCTATTTTTGGGAGTGTATTACAACCTTTCTATCTGGTTTAAATTATCCGACAAAACGTATTACGGCACTTGGATCACCGTATTGGGAGCCATAGCCACCATAATTCTCAATATTGTCTTAGTTCCAAAATTTGGCTATGTAGGCAGTGCATTAGCTTCTGTAGGCTGTTACTCATTAATGACTGTAGTTTGTTTTTACTTTGGACAGAAATATTATCCCATTCCTTACCGAATTTGGGCAGATTTGGGCTATATTTCGGTTACACTCGCACTTACTTATGCTATAATGCAGGTGAAATTGAGTTCTCAATTATTAGCAACATCCTTCCATTTGTTGGTAATAGTTGCATTCTTGCTAGTCGTATTTTTGATCGAAAAAAGGAGATTGAAATCTCTAAAAATCAATGAAAGTTAAGGTAATCAATTCATCCAAGCATCCATTGCCTGAATATCAAACTGAGCTTTCGGCTGGGCTGGATTTAAGAGCAAATATTGATCAAAGCGAGATATTGCTGCCTTTGGAGCGCAAACTTATAGGCACTGGACTATTCATAGAACTACCTGCTGGCTACGAAGCCCAAGTGAGACCACGAAGTGGTTTGGCCTACAAGCATGGAATTACAGTACTTAACAGTCCGGGCACTATCGATGCTGACTATCGAGGTGAAATAAAAGTATTGTTGGTGAATCTTTCGAATGAGTCTTTTGAAATAAAAGATGGCGAAAGAATTGCTCAAATGGTGGTGGCCAAACATGAGCAAATTACGTGGAAAAACGACACCGAACTCAGCGCTACAGAAAGAGGAGCGGGAGGATACGGAAGTACTGGAAAAAATTGAGTTTGAAATAGATAATATAAATTTGATATGAATATAATCGTACCAATGGCTGGGATGGGCAAGAGAATGAGACCTCATACCCTTACTGTTCCAAAACCACTTGTACCTATTGCAGGCAAACCAATCGTGCAACGATTGGTAGAAGATATTGCGAAAGTAGCTCAAAACAACATAGATCATGTTGCATTCGTAATCGGTCATTTTGGCGAAGCTGTAGAAAAGCAATTGCTTGAAATTGCCAAAAGTGTTGGTGCAACAGGCAGCATCCATTATCAGGAAGAAGCTTTAGGAACTGCCCATGCAATCCTTTGTGCTCAAGAGCATTTGCATGGCAATACCATTGTAGCTTTTGCCGACACCCTTTTTAAGGCTGATTTCACATTGGATACAAATGAAGATGGAATTATCTGGGTGCAGAGAATTGAAGATCCTAGAGCATTTGGTGTGGTGAAATTAAACGACCAAGGAATTATCACAGACTTTGTAGAAAAGCCTCAAGAATTTATATCAGACTTGGCAATTATTGGTATTTATTATTTCCGAGACGGAGCTTATCTAAAAGAGCAGCTTCAATATCTTATCGATAATGATGTGCGTGACAAAGGCGAATACCAGATAACCAACGCCTTAGAGAATATGAAACTGAATGGCACCAATTTCAAACCTGGCGCTGTAACTGAATGGTTGGATTGTGGGAATAAAAATGCGACCGTTTATACCAATACCAGATATCTAGAGTTTATCAAGGATACGCATTTAATTGCTGCTAGTGCAGAAATTAAGAACTCAGTAATCATTCCTCCCGTTTACCTGGGAGAAAATGCCAAAGTAATTAATTCTGTAATTGGCCCTCATGTATCATTGGGTGATAACTCTCAGGTGATTGATTCCAGAATAGAGAAATCTATTATTCAAACTAATTCTATTTTATCCAAAGTGGTATTAGAGAATAGCATGGTAGGCAATTATGCTAACATAAGTAAAAAAGCAGGAGACTTAAGTGTTGGAGATTACAACCAAATTTCAGAATAAACTACACCTGATTGCAGGGATATTTTGTATATTCTTATCCACCACAGTAGTGGCGCAGGATTTGAATAACATCATGGCTAAAAATAATGCGGGAGGTGAAAAGGAGAAAAATGCACAAGCAGAGTCTTATTTCATCGATGGGCAAAAATTCTTTTTACTTGAAGATTACGCTAGCGCCTTACGTAGTTTCAAGCTCGCTGTGGAATTATATCCAGAAAATGCCGCCATCAATTACAAAATTGCTCAAATTCAAAACTTGCAAGGCAATACCAGTGAAGCATTAATTTACATCGATATTGCATTAAAAAACGACTCAAACAACCGCTATTATTACGAACTTGCAGCTGAAATTTACCGAGAAATTGGCGATTTCAATGAAGCCGCAAAAGTGTACGAAAACCTCTTGGAAACCACCCCTGAAGCGATTGATGTGTATGTAGATTTAGCAGAAATTTACATTTACCTTAATAACAACGACAAGGCATTATTTGCATTAGAAAAAGCAGAAGAAACCTTAGGAATTACACCTGAAATTATCTCTGAAAAACAAAAAATTCTACTGCAGCAAGATCGATTAGAGGATGCCATAAACGAAGGATTGAAACTCACAGAAGCTTATCCAGAAGAGCCTTCGTTTATTATTTCATTATCCAATATTTTAATTAGTCTTGATAGACCTCAAGAAGCTGCTGATTATCTTAAAAAATATTTGGCCAATCAAGGTGAATCTGCAGAAGTAAGATTGATGCTTGCGGAAACAGATAGGCTGCAAGGATTAGAATTGAATGCAAAAGAAAATTTGCTGATTGCATTCAAAGATCCCCAATTAGATATCAGAAATAAAATTCAAATAGTCGGAACCTACATTGAAATGTTACCCAATTTGGAGCTAGAACCGTTTGTTTCCGATTTGGCTGTAACGCTTGTAAATGTACATGATGAAAGTGCTGCTGCACACGGCATGTATGCTGATTTTTTATTCGCTATTAATCGACCTCATGAAGCTTTAGAGTCATATATAAAATCCGTGAAGTTGGATGAGTCAAATTTTCAAGTATGGCAAAACATCCTAAGTCTGCAGCTTCAATTTGATAAAATTGAGGAATTGGAAGAATATGCCGAAAAGGCTCTTGAATATTTTCCCAATGTTGCCAGTATCTATTTCTTTAACGGGTCTGCTAAAATCAGGAAAAATGATTTTGCTGAGGCCATTAGCATGTTCGAGACTGGTTCGATGTATGCCAGCAAAAACGAAGAGCTTGGGCTCCTTTTTCTAGGCCAATTAGGCGATGCTTATAATGGCGCGAAGAATTACAAAAAATCTGATGAGGCATATGAAAAGGCTCTCGCGATTGACCCTAACAATGGTTACGTATTAAATAACTACAGCTACTATTTATCAATGCGAGGCGATAAATTAGAAAGAGCACAAGAACTTTCAGCTCGATTGATTAAAAATTACCCAAATAACCCAAACTATTTGGATACCCATGCTTGGGTGCTTTACAAACTAGAAAAATATGAAAAAGCATTGCCAATTTTGATAGATGCACTAAAAACGATAGAAGGTGCTTCCAACGGCACAATTGTTGAACATTACGGAGATGTATTGTTTAAGCTCGGCAAAAGTGACTTAGCAATGGAACAATGGATAAAAGCTAAAAGTCTAGGTAATGCATCAGAATGGATCGAAAAGAAAATTGCAGAAGGTAAATTATATGAGTAAGGCATCCTTATTCACTTTCGTAATACTCCTTTTTTTTATTTCTTCATGTTCCAAAAAAACCTCTACGATTGGTTCAAGTGAAGGAAAAGCCAATTTTGAACTACCTGAAACCAATTTCGAATATTTAACTACCCGAAGCAAAATCAAATTTGAAACGCCCAATCAAAGTCTAAGCGGAACGGGCAGTATTCGCATAAAACAAGATAGCGTAATTTGGATGTCGATCACTGCAGCATTGGGTATAGAAGCGGGCCGGGTACTCGTAACCAAAAATGAAGTGGCCATTATGGACAGGATAAACCGAACCTATTCCATATTTGATTATCCAAGTTTGATCAGACGTTTCAATTTTTATGTTGACTATAATATCCTTCAAGAGATATTTTTGGGAAATATGCCTTTCCCTTTGCAAGAAAAGGATAAGATAAATAGGAAAGGGAACGTTTGGGAAGTGAAGCAGCAATTGGCAAATCTCCTAGTCGAAAATTTCATGCATGCTGGCATTATGAAATTGGAAAACTTAGAAATCGTACAGAAACCAGTTAACAATTCATTGAAAATGAGTTTCGATGGATATGAAAATGTAAGCGGGATGCCGATTCCTTTCAAAAGTGCTGTATCTTTGAATTACGATACTAGTGGAAAGAAACAAAAAACGACCATCCAAATTGAACACTCAAGGGTTGATATCAGCTCAGATGCACTCTCATTTCCCTTCAGCATTCCCGATCGCTACACGCGTATTTAGTATTGCGTTTGTTAGTTTATTTTTGCTTTTAATACCTCCCGCTTTTTCACAAAATCGTGTTGACTTAGAAAAGCAAAAAGCCACCATTATTACCAAAATAAAGGAAATAGAGGGTATTCTTTCCAAAACCACCAAAGAAAAGCAAACGACTTTAGGCGAGCTCAATTCTATCAATAAACAAGTAGAGACACAGCAAGAATTAATTTCGAGCATCAACCAAGAAGTACGGCTACTAGATAGAGAAATAAAAGCAAATCTTGATAAGATCACCTCCCTCGAAAGAGAATTGGATAACCTTAAGGAAGAGTATGCAGCCATGATTTATGCCACCTCTAAAAGTCAGAGTGGTGTGAACGAGTTGATGTATTTATTTTCCTCTAAATCATTCTACCAGTTTTACATGCGCTACAAGTACATGCAGCAATATGGTGATGCGAGAAGAAAACAAGCTGAAACGATAAGCAGAGTACAAGAGACCCTGCGCGAGGAATTGCTAATTACTCAAAAAAAGCGGGAGGAACAAAACCAGCTATTACGAGAACAACTTGCCCAAAACCAAACCTTACAAGGGCTCAAGAAAAAACAACAAGATGCCCTGAATTCACTTTCGAAAAGAGAAACACAGCTTAAAAAGGACCTTGCCGAACGAAAGAACTCAGTGGAAAAACTGAATACATTAATCGCCGATGTTGTAAAAAAAGAAATGGAGCGGCGTGCAACCGCTAAAAGTAACGTAAGCGAAGCCGATTCTAGAAACCTCGAAGAAGAAAACATTAGACTTTCGGCTGTATTTTCTGACAATAAAAATAGACTTCCTTGGCCAGTTAGTTCTGGCTTTGTTGCACAAAAATTTGGGAATCAACCGCACCCTACCTTGAAAGGAATAACTATCCCTAATGATGGGGTAGATATACGTACCCAGCCCAATGCAATCGTTAGAAGCGTATTTGATGGAGAAGTTACTTCAATTGCCTCGGTACCCGGCATGAATACCGTTGTTATTATAAAGCACGGCGAATACTATTCAGTATATGCTAAACTTGAAAAGGTATTCGTGAAAAATGGTCAGAAAATCAATGCGATGGAAAGCATTGGCGAGCTTCATACCAGTTCTAATGGACTTACGGAAATTCAATTCCAAATATGGAAAAGTACGCAAGCGCAAAATCCACAAGATTGGCTCATAAGGAAATGATTGTTTGCTAAAGAATAAATTGCTTAGTTGGCATCTGTAAAGCCAAAGCTAAAAGGAATCATTAATCTGAATTATTTCCATTATACACTCGTTTTGACTAATAAGCATAAAAATAAAAGGTCAAATCAAATGTTGGTAAGCCTTTTCTTTATTCTGTATCTTTACACGAAAATTACATCCTAAATTTTAAACCAATGCTAATTTTAAGAAACATTCTAAGTTCAATCCTTGTATGGGTTCCAAGTGGTGGAGAACTTGTACTTATAGGTTTACTTATTTTAATCTTTTTTGGCGCTAAGCGTATTCCTGAGCTTGCTCGTGGGCTTGGCAAAGGCATCAGAGAATTCAAAGATGCCACCAAAGAGGTAAGAGATGAAATAGATGAAAATGTTAAAGAAACCAAAAAATCGATTAAGGATTGAAAACCTACCACTCGCTAAGTTCCATTCGAAAAGACATTGATTCGGGAGCAACCTCCTGTAAACAACTCGTTGAAAACTACCTAAAAACAATTGAAAAAAACACAGGCCTTAATGCCTTAGTGGAAGTTTATGCTGAGGAAGCTCTTTTGAAAGCTTCTGAAGTTGATCGCAAAATAAAGGAAGGAAAAGCTGGTAAATTAGCTGGTGTTGTAGTCTCGCTAAAGGATGTACTCTGTTATAAAGATCATGGGCTGCAAGCTGGTAGTCATATCTTAGATAAATTCGAAGCTCAGTTTAATGGCACTGCTGTTCAGAGATTAATAGATGAAGATGCTATTATCATTGGGCGAAATAATTGCGATGAATTTGCAATGGGTTCGTCAAATGAAAACTCCTACTTCGGCCCAGTGAGAAACGCTGCTGATCCTGAAAGAGTACCTGGAGGCTCATCTGGAGGTTCCGCCGTAGCAGTTCAAGCAGATATGTGCTTGATTTCACTTGGATCTGACACGGGTGGATCTGTAAGACAACCGGCTGCATTTTGTGGAATAATTGGTCTAAAACCTAGCTACTCTAGAATAAGTAGATATGGCTTAATTGCTTATGCTTCATCATTCGACTCTATTGGCATATTTGGCAAATCGATGGAAGATGTGGCTTTGATTCTAGAAGTAATCGCTGGTGCCGATGAAAATGATAGTACGGTATCGAGAAAAGAAGTGCCAAATTACAGTAAGAACTTAGCATTTGAAGGAAAAGCGAAAATTGCATACATCAAGGAAACCCTTGAGAGTGAAGGCCTAAATGAAGAAATAAAAAAGGCTACACTTGACAAAATTGCTCAGTTAAAAGTTGAAGGCCATATAGTCGAAGAAGTTACTTTTCCTTATTTAGACTATTTATTACCCACTTACTACATATTAACTACTGCAGAAGCAAGTTCAAATCTTTCGAGATTTGATGGCGTGAGATATGGCTACAGAAGTCCAAATTCTCCTACATTGGAAGCTATGTACAAAAACTCAAGATCTGAAGGATTTGGAGAAGAAGTAAAAAGAAGAATATTACTTGGCACATTCGTATTAAGTGCCAGCTATTACGATGCTTATTATATCAAAGCCTTAAAGGTTAGACGTTTGATTAAAGAATATACCGAATCAATTCTCGAAAAGTATGACTTTCTGATCACACCCACGACACCAACTACGGCATTCAAATTAGGTGAGAATAATAAAAGTCCGATAGAAATGTATCTTGCTGATATTTATACCGTTCAAGCTTCAGTATGTGGTCTACCAGGAATCTCCATTCCTATTGGAAATGATTCTGCAGGCTTACCTATTGGAATGCAAATAGTGGGCAAGGCATTTAATGAAGGTGAAATTATGTCTTTCGGAGATTATTTGCTCAAAATGAACTAAATTAACACCATGAGAAACAAACACACCATCATCAAGACCCTTGGAGCCATTTCATTTATTCTATTTGGTTCTGTTTGTTTCTCTCAAGAAAAGCTTAACGACCCATCTTTAGCAAACGTACAAGAGGATCTATATTCTAGTCCTCTTATGTTTGATTACATTCCGGATGCGAGCTATGAGAAAATTAGTGAACGATTAGCAAAAATTCCTTCTTCCTTGGATCTGGAAATGAATGATCGAATTAAAATCTTTGTCGATTATTTCACAGTAAGGGAAAGAGAATACACCAGAATGGTAGCTAGGAAAATGAACGTTTATTTTCCTTTGTTCGAAAAATATCTTGCAAAGCACAATATGCCCGATGAGCTTAAATATTTGGCAATTGTAGAATCTGGTTTGAATCCTAGAGCAAAAAGTAGAGCTGGCGCGGTTGGTTTATGGCAATTTATGCCAGCAACTGGAAAAAGTTTTAAGCTCAACCAAACTTGGTATTCGGATGACCGCATGGATCCTGAAGCTGCTACGGAAGCTGCCTGCCTTTATTTAAAGCAACTCTATGGCATTTTTGGTGACTGGCATTTGGCATTGGCATCTTACAATGCTGGCCCTGGTAATGTGAGAAAGGCTATAAATAGAAGCGGTGGAAAACGCACTTTTTGGGGGATTTATGATCACCTCCCGCGCGAAACCCGGTCTTATGTACCACAAATGGTGGCGATTATTTACACAATGAACCACTTAGAAGAGCACAATTTGATGCCACATAACATGGAATATGCGATGGACTATGAGGCCATTGAAGTAAACCAGTTTGTAAATCTTCAGAAATTCTCGGAAGCAAGTGGCATTTGTATGGAAGATTTAGAACTATTAAATCCTTCACTAATAAGAGGTGCTATACCAGAAACAGCAAAAAACTACAGACTTAAAGTCCCTTCCCACTCAGTACCTAGTCTAAAAGGCAACTATGAGAATATCATGGCAATGGCCTCTACGGGAAAAGATGACCTAGAAAAACTTTCAATGAATGTCCCTGGCAGCACAATTGGAAGAGAAAAAATTACTTATAGTGTAAGAAGTGGCGATGTGCTAGGAAAAATAGCTCAAAGATATAATGTAAGCGTAGCAGACTTAAGAGAGTGGAATTTGCTCAATGGCAACCTAATAAGAGTTGGGCAAAGAATGACTATATGGGTGCCAACCTCAAGCACAAGCGCGACAAGAGTAGCTGAAATAACCACACAAAATGGCCAAAAAATGTATCAAGTCCAACCAGGCGATACATTATGGGATATTTCCATAAAACATAGAATTTCAATTGACGAGCTAAGAAAGCGCAACAATTTGAATGGCAATACTATAAAGCCAGGCCAGAAATTAGTAATTGGCTGAAAACCCTTGATTCGCAACTAATTTACTAGTATAATGAACTGATATTTCTCAGATTCGTTTTGTAACTTAATAGCCTAAAATTCTTTATTATGAAAGCAATTATCAAATCAATCTTTCTATTAATTGGTGTAGTAGCATTTTCGTGTTCATCAGATTCGATGAATCAAACATTTAAGCAAAATGCGGGAGGTGCAGTAGGTGAGATAATATTGGTCATAGATGATGGCTTATGGCAAGGCCCTGTGGGAGAAGAGCTAAAACTCACTTTCAAATCATCATTTCCAGGACTATACAGAGATGAACCTCTATTCACCATAAGACAAGTAAGTCCAGAAAAACTGACCTCAACTCTGAGAAATGTTCGCAATGTAATATATGTAAACACATTAGACGATAAAAGTGAAGGTAGTAGAATTGTTAGAAGCAACTACACAAGTGAAACAATTGAAATGATCAAGAATGATCCTACTCTTTACATGCAAACATCAAAAGACGATTACGCAATAGGACAAGAAACATTGCACCTATTCGGTAGAAACTCTGAAGAAATTTCAAAAAACATTTCCGAAAACAGAAATAAGCTAAGAGACTTCTTTAATGTGACAGAGCGAAAATACATCACCAATAAAATGGTGCTATCGCGTGAATCTGCTGCAATAAAAGAAAGCATGCTTGCCAATTTAGGGATGTCTTTAAACCTTCCGATTGGTTACAAGGTAGTAAGGCAAACTAATGAATTTGTATGGTTCCGCGATTTTGATGGAAAGGTAGATCGAAATATATACATGCAAATTAAACCCTACACATCAGAAGCAGATTTCACTCATGAAAATGTACTTCAATGGAGAGATGAAATAGGTAAAGAGCACCTTTACGGAGATCCAAATAATCAAAATTCTTTCATGATGACCGAGAAAAGAATTCCGATTGCTCAGCGAAATTTAAATTTCTTAAATAGCAAGTATTCGATAGAATCTAGAGGCCAGTGGAGAACTAACAACAAATCAATGGGCGGTTCATTTTTATCATATGTATTTAATGATAATGAGAACAAGAGAATCATTTATTTAGAAGGCTTCATATATTATCCAAATGAGCAACATAGCGATATTTTAAGAGAGATTGAAGCAATACTTTGGACATTTAGAGAATCAAATTCTGCTGCTCAAAGCTAGAAATCATAAGCGGGATTAATTCCTTATCTTTAAAACATATTATCTTGCAAGGGTTTTTAATTAAACCCTTTTTTTATTCCCAAAACTTACTTTTATGTCATTAAAGATTCGTAAACAAGACGCACTAAGATACCATTCACAGGAGCCTGCAGGGAAAATTGAAGTCGTTCCAACCAAAATGCTTAGTTCGCAAATGGACTTAGCATTAGCTTATTCTCCAGGAGTAGCTGAACCATGCAAAGAAATCGCAAATAATCCCGAGGATGTTTATAAATATACTGCTAAAGGCAATTTGGTTGCTGTAATTTCAAATGGAACAGCTGTATTAGGTCTTGGAGATATTGGGCCAGAAGCCTCCAAACCAGTAATGGAAGGAAAGGGCGTTCTATTCAAAAAATTCGCTGGAATCGATGTATTTGATATTGAAATCAATGAAAAAGATCCAAAGAAATTCATCGAGATAGTAAAGTCATTAGAGCCGACTTTTGGTGGAATAAATCTAGAGGACATCAAGGCTCCGGAGTGTTTTGAAATAGAGCAAACACTTAAAAAGGAAATGAAGATTCCTGTAATGCACGATGATCAGCATGGAACAGCCATTATATCTAGTGCTGCCTTAATCAATGGACTCGAAATCATCGGTAAAAAAATCGAGGAGATTGTACTGGTAGTCAATGGCGCTGGTGCGGCTGCGATTGCTTGTACCAAATTATATATATCCCTTGGAGTAAGAAGGCAAAATATAATCATGTGCGACAAGGAGGGTGTGATTAGAGAAGATAGAATAGACCTCGACGATCTTAAAAAAGAATTTGCTACAAGCAGAGATATTCATACTCTTCTTGACGCCATGCGCAATGCAGATGTCTTTGTTGGCTTAAGCGTAGGTAATGTGGTGAGCAAAGAAATGATTAAGGTAATGGCGCCGAATCCTATAGTATTTGCTCTTGCAAATCCTGACCCAGAAATAGCCTATGAAACAGCAACTTCTGTGAGGAAAGACATAATTATGGCCACTGGAAGATCAGATCACCCAAACCAAGTGAATAACGTATTAGGCTTTCCGTTCATATTCAGAGGGGCATTGGATGTAAGAGCTACTACAATAAACGAAGAAATGAAATTGGCTGCTGTTAAAGCCATTGCCAATCTTGCTAAACAACCCGTTCCTGAAATGGTAAGCAAAGCTTATGGCATAAGAAAAATGCTTTTTGGTAGAGATTACTTGATTCCAAAACCTTTAGATCCAAGATTAATTACGAGTATTTCACCAGCTGTTGCAAAAGCAGCGATGGATTCTGGAGTGGCTAGATTTGAAATTACAGATTGGGATCAATATGCTCTTGAACTTGAAAGAAGAATTGGCATTGATAATCGATTAATGTCTAGGATAATCAGCCAAGCACGGAAAAGCCCTAAGCGAGTTGTTTTTGCAGAAGCCGATCATCATAAAATTATCAAAGCTGCCCAAATACTTGTAGATGAAAAAATTGCCATCCCAATTTTACTCGGGAATAGAAAGAAGATTGAAGCACTCATTAAAGAATTTGAGCTAGAATTAGATGTAGAGATTATTGATCCATTCGAAGAGCCTGAAAAAATGGAGGAATTCGGCAATTATCTTTACCAAAAAAGAAAAAGAAAAGGTCTTACCGCCTACGAAGCCAAAAAACTGATGCGTGAGCGCAATTATTTCGGTTCCATGCTCGTGGAAATGGGTCAAGCAGACGCTTTGATTAGCGGACTTACGAGAGATTATCCATCCACCATCCTACCAGCACTCCAAGTGATTGGTGTAGCTCCGGGAGTTCATAAGGTGGCGGGTATGTATATCATGTCCAACAAGAAAGGAAATTTCTTTTTTGCTGATACAACCGTAAATACCAACCCAACAGCAGAAGAATTGGTGGAAATTGTAGGCCTAACGGCTAGAGCTGTGAAATTCTTTGATGTAGAACCAAGAATAGCTATGCTTTCCTATTCTAATTTTGGTTCGGCACGTGGAGAAGTTGCTGTCAAAACAGCTAAAGCCACTAAATTGGCAAAAGAGAAGTTTCCAGAGCTTACGATCGAGGGTGAAATGCAAGCAAATACGGCATTGAATCCTCAGTTAATGCAAGAAAACTACCCATTTAGTGAGCTTAGGGAAAAAGGTGCCAACACCTTAATTTTCCCAGACCTAACTTCTGGCAATATTGCTTATAAACTACTTTCTGAAATGGGTGGAGCAGAGGCTATTGGGCCAATATTGCTAGGCATGAACAAACCTGTACACATATTGCAATTAGGTAGTAATATTCGTGACATAGTGAATATGGTTGCCATAGCAGTGGTGGATGTACAATCAGAAAATATAAACGTGGGATTATGATCGCCTTTTTGGAAGGAAATTTAGCACTTGTAGAACCTACTCATGCCTATATTAATGTAGGCGGAGTAGGTTACGAGGTTAAAATATCCCTAAATACCTTTTCAGCAATTAAGGAAAAACCATCGGTTAAAATTTTCACCTACCTCTATGTAAAAGAGGATGCGCAGATCCTATTTGGATTTTCAGAACTATCCGAAAAGAAACGGTTCTTAGAACTAATCTCCATCTCTGGAGTTGGGCCAAGCACGGCATTAATGATTTTATCCTCACTTAGTTCAAATGAGCTTCAACAAGCCATTTTGGGTAATGACGTAATGACTATCCAGAAAGTCAAAGGGATTGGAACAAAAACGGCTCAACGTATAATACTGGAGCTCAAGGATAAACTTTCAAAGCAGGATCCAGAGGCAAATTTTGGTCAAATAATATCTGCAAGTCAAAATATACGGACAGAAGCGCTTGCTGCGTTAGTAACACTGGGCATTAATAAAGCTGCTGCAGAAAAAAGCCTTCAGACCATTCTGAAAAATGCAGATAAAACTCTTTCTTTAGAAGAATTGATTAAGTTGGCATTAAAATCAGCCTAGTGTAGTCATCTGAATTTTGCTATCAGTTACCCGGTTCATATTATTCTTTGCATTGGCAAGCATTTTGGCTCCTGAAAAGCAGCAAAGCATTGCTATAAACCAATTCCAAGATGACTGGCGGCCACAAATTGAAGCGGCCTTAGATACCCTCCCGCTTATTCCAGCGCCAAGATGGAACACTAATTTTCAATTACAGCAGCCGCTATTACGTACTAGAAAAGTTAGTCCTTTTGTTTTATCTGATAGTACTTCATTTCAACTACAAGTTCAAATTGACACAACATTAGATTATCGTTTTACGCAGCAGGAAAATGGTTTGGCTTTACGCCCGCCGGCCGTGGTCAATTTTGATGAATACAGAAAAATACAAGCGGAAAGACAAAGGCAAGAATATTGGCGAAAAAGATCAGCAGAGCTAGATGGACAAAGTGCCACTGGAGGTAGAGGATTATTACCATACATACCTCCTAGCCCATTTTTCGATCGAGTATTTGGAGGTAGCAATGTAGATATCGTCCCTACTGGTTTTGTCAACCTTGATTTTGGTGGGAGGTGGCAGCGGATTGATAATCCATCCATCCCAATCAGGCAACAACGGAACGGCGGATTCGAATTTGGACAAAATGTAAGCATGAATATCCGTGGCAGTATTGGCGAAAAATTATTGGTAACAGGTAATTTCGACAATAGTAATGTCTTTGATTTTCAGAACGATCTAAAAGTAGAATACACTGGCTTTGAAGAAGATATTATCAAAAAAATTGAAATTGGCAATGTAAGTCTACCAATCAATAATAGCCTAATGGGAGGCGCTCAAAACTTATTCGGTGTAAAAACCCAACTCCAATTTGGAAAATTATACTTTACAGGTGCCGCCTCTACCCTTCGAGGTAGTAGCGAAAGTTTGGAAGTTTTAGGTGGTGGTCAAGGGGCTCCCATCTCAATTAGAGCTTCCAATTACGATGAAAACAGACACTTCTTTCTAGGTCACTTTTTCGAAAAAAACTATGGACTTGATGGTTGGTTAAGATCCATTCCACAGATTGTATCGGGAGTAAACGTAACGAGACTTGAAGTTTATGTCATCAATCGTCAAGTAAATACTCAAAACATCAGAAATATTATTGGTTTTACAGATTTGGGTGAAGGTGAAAATATATTCAGACCTGGAAACTCAAAAATCGGCAGCGGACAAGGTAATGTCCCTAATGCTAACAATGCCAATGCACTTTTTGGAAATTTACGTTCTGATTCTAGGTTGAGACAAGCAGACATGGCTGGGCAGATCCTTGAAAATGAATATGGATTAGAAAAAGGTCTAGATTTCCAAAACATAAATGGAGCTCGCAAACTATCGCCAGAAGAATACGATTTTAATACCCAATTAGGCTATGTTTCGTTAGTTCGCAGACTTCAAAATGATGAAATGCTTGCCGTTTCGTTTGAATACACCTATAACGGGCAAGTTTTCAAAGTAGGTGAACTAAGTGAAGACTATCAAAATCGACCCGAAGATCAGGTAATCCTTTTGAAGTTACTTCGTCCGTCTGGTATTAATACCACACTACCTACTTGGAAATTGATGATGAAAAACATTTACAATCTAAATGTAAGTCAAGTCCAACGAGAAAATTTTAAACTTCGAATTATCTATAGAGATGATAATACTGGTCTTGATAATCCCAGCTTACACGAAGGTGCCAATACCAAGGATCGCCAACTTATTGAACTCTTGGGTTTAGATCGATTAAATCCTAATAATGACCCAGGCAGAGATGGGAATTTTGATTTTGTAGAAGGTATCACCATAAATTCCCAAAGAGGATATATCATCTTTCCTACTACTGAGCCTTTTGGAGAAACCCTCCGAAGGAGATTTGATCCAAGCGAGACTGCCTTGATTAGAAAATATGTATATGATACACTGTACACCACAACAAAAGTAGATGCAGAACTATTTGTTACCCAGAATAAATTCTTTCTAGAAGGAAGTTATCAAGCAGGCTCAGCATCAGAGATTCAGCTGCCTGGATTAAATATAGCCGAAGGTTCTGTAAGAGTAATGGCAGGAAGTACGCCATTAACGGAGGGGGTTGACTACACGGTAGATTATTTTCAAGGAAGAGTCACTATCCTAAATGAAGGAATCCTTCAATCAGGAAAACCACTAAGGGTAACCTATGAAAAATCGGATGTAATCAACTTCCAAAGCAAAACGCTATTTGGCGGGAGGTTCGATTACCGATTGAGCGACAATATAAATATAGGTGCATCTGTCATTCGTATATTTGAAAGACCACTCATTACTAGAATAAGTGCTGGTAATGAAACCATAGGCAATACCCAATGGGGAATGGATGTTAATATTCGTGAAGAAAGTAATTTCATCACTAAGGTAATGGATGCATGGCCAACCATTAGTACTCGTGAAAAATCCATGATTGATTTTAGCGCTGAATTTGCTCAACTAGTACCAGGCACCTCCAATAGAGTAAATGGTGAAAGTGCCTCCTATATTGACGATTTCGAATCGGTAATTACGCCATTTAACATTGGCTTCAATCTGCAAAGCTGGAAATTAGCTGCCACTCCCAGAGTTGAGAATAATAAATTTGACTTAAGCGATGCATTTGGTAGCAGATTAGGATTTGGTTATAAACGAGCGCGCTTAGCTTGGTACACCATAGATAATATCTTCTATAGGAGTGGAGGAAATTCCAAGCCTGGAAATATCACCCAAGCCGATTTGGAAAATCATTATGTACGTGCTATCAGGCCTCAGGAGATATTTAAGGAGCAAGACCGAGATCAAGTAAATCCAAATTTACCCATATTCGATCTAGCCTTTTTTCCACGCGAAAGAGGTATGTACAACTATAATCCAGGCCTTGACCAAAACGGATTGTTAACCGACCCTAAGTCCAACTGGGCTGGTATTTCAAGAGCTATAATGACTGAGGTGGACTTTGATAGAACAAATATTGAGTACTTGGAATTCTGGATGATGGATCCTTTTATCAATGGAGAAAGAGGAAAAGTAATTGCAGGCTATGATCGAGATAACAACCCAAGCACCGCCGATGAGAATAACCGAACAGGAGGTCAATTATATTTCAACTTAGGGAATGTTTCTGAAGATGTAATGAAGGATGGACGACATGCCTTCGAAAATGGCTTGTCACCTGATTACTCTGACAGAGGAGTAATCACTAATGAATGGGGGCGAGTGACTAACCAATTATTTTTAACTCCCGCATTCGATAACGATCCAGCCGCTCGAGCCAATCAGGATGTGGGCTTAGATGGTCTCAAGTCTGAGGATGAAGCTGAGTTTTTCAGAGATCTTTTTATAAATAGGCTTAATGTAAGTGGAGCAGCTCTGCAAGAAATTTTGGATGATCCCTCCGCGGATAAATTTCGCTATTATTTGGGCGAAGACTTAGATGCAGAAGATATGAAAATTATCGAACGCTATAAGAGATTTAATGGAATGGAAGGCAATAGTCCTGCAATCACAGCGAGTAACCTCCCATACACACCTTCTGGCACCAACCTACCGGACAACGAGGATTTGAATGGAGACAACTCCATAAGTGATGCAGAAGATTATTACGAATATAAAATCGATTTGAAGCCTGGCCAATTGCAAGTTGGATCCAACTATGTAGTAGACCAAGTTACAAGTGAAATTAATGGAGACCAAGTAAGTTGGTATTTATTTAGAATTCCAGTAAGAAATCCCGACAGAGTACAAGGAAATATTCAAGGCTTCAAGAGTATCCGCTTTATGCGCACTTATCTTACTGGCTGGGAGCAGCCTGTGGTATTGAGAATGGCTAAAATGCAATTGGTAGGTAGCCAATATCGTATTTTCCAGGGGAGCCTATTTGATAGAGGACTTTTTGAATTGCCTGAGAATGCTAACACCAAATTTACCCTTAGAGCTGTAAATATCGAGGAAAACGGTGAAGGTAGTGCAACTAGAAGTCCGTATGTCCTCCCGCCAGGTTTCTTACGCGACAGAGATAATACTTCAATTATAGAAAGAAGACTAAATGAGCAATCGCTCGAACTTTGCGTTGAAGATTTGCAAAATAAGGATGCAAGGGCGGTTTATAAGAATATAACCCAAAACATGATTCAATATGGCCGGATCAAAATGTTTCTGCATGCTGAAAGCCAAACCACAAGAGATGGGGAAGTCACTGCCTTTATTAGGTTAGGTACGGATTTCGACCAAAACTATTATGAAATTGAACTACCATTAAATATGACACCACCTGGTGCAAGAAGTCCTAGAGATATTTGGCCAGAAGAGAATGAAATAGATTTTCCACTTGATATGCTCTTTACCATAAAGAGTAATAGGAATCGGAATAATGTTGATTTGGCTTTGCCATATACTGAGCAATTTGAAAAATATCGGGTAACCGTTTCTGGCAGGCCAGAGTTGAGCGATGTCCAAACATTAATGATTGGCATTCGAAATCCCGACACTCAAGATGGAAGGCCACACTCTGTTTGTATTTGGGCCAATGAACTGCGAGTGACCGACTTTGATGAAACAGCAGGTATGGCGGCTAATGCAAGAGTGAATTTACAACTTGCAGACGTTGGAAATATCTCTGCATCAATAAGTCACAGTTCATTTGGTTTTGGTGGAGTACAAGATAGAATAAATGACAGAGCACTTGAAGGAAATACTCAATATGACATCTCGGCGAGTCTTGCATTAGATAGATTCTTACCTGGAAATACAGGCATTAGAATTCCCGTATTTATGAGTTTTGAAGAAGGTTTTAATAATCCATTTTATGATCCTCTAGATCCAGATGTGCCTCTGAGTATTGCTTTAAATTCCCTCCCTCCTAATCAAAATCGGGCAACCTATCGACGACAAGTGCAAGATAGATACAAGCGAAGGAGCATCAATTTTACTAATGTAGGCAAGGTGAAAACCAAAGAAGAAGCGATTTCAAGATTTTATGACGTCGAAAACTTAACTTTCGGATTCAATTATTCAGACCAATTATTTACAAGCCCTAATACAGAAGCGCGTGAAATAGTGACATGGGGTGGTTCTGCATTATACAATTATACCTTCCCAGAGAAAAGTATTGAGCCCTTCAAAAACTTAAATCCAGATTCTCCTTGGCTAGCCATGCTTCGCGATTTCAATTTCTCACCATTACCTACTACAATTACTGCAAGAGGAGCTTTGGTTAGAAATTATATGCGAACTCAGTTTAGAAATTCTGACTTAGAAATAGATAATGTTGACGCAAATTTCGAAAAGCAGTTCTTGTTTAACCGAAATTATGATATGCAGTGGAATTTGACCAATAGTTTACAATTAGATTATACTGCCCTCACAAATTCTATCATCGACGAACCAGAGGGTTTAATTGATACTCAAGCAAAAAGAGATTCTGTGTGGAACAACCTTAAAAATTTTGGCAGAGTAGCTAATTTTTTACAGCAGGTTAACTTCACCTATCAGCTACCCTTAGATAAAACGCCAGCAACGGATTGGATTACCGCTACTGCAAGGTATTCCGTTGGATATAATTGGACAGCAGGTTCTGTATTACAGGCAGATACATTAGGCAATATTGCTAGTAATAAACAAGAACAGACATTGAATGGCAAGTTTGATCTAGTAAGACTTTATAATAAAAATGCTAAGCTTAGATCAATAAACTCCCCAACGCCACAGCGAGGGTTGCCAACACGCTCTCAAGATAATGAAGAAGACCAAGAAAAAGCGGGAGGAAATACTGGGAATGCTCTATTAAGGGCTCTTATGTCACTTCGGACGATTACCATGAATATAAGTCTCAACCAAGGCACAGTTTTGCCGGGTTTCCTTCCAAAGCCTTCATATTTTGGACTTGACAGAGCACTCACAGCTCCAGGGCTTGGATTCGTAATGGGTAGTCAAGATTTGAGCATCTTAAATAAAGCGGTTGATAATGGATGGCTTGGGGAAAGTAGCGCATTGACCAATCCAGTGTCTCAATATCGACAAGTAAACATGAATTTCATTGCTGATTTAGAGCCTGCTCGTGATTTCAGAATCACACTTACCGCTTCCAAAAGATATGATGATAACTATCGAGAAATCTTCAGAAGAGACGATGAGCAATTCCGCACTTTCAGTCCTAATAGATTTGGCAGCTATAGCCTTTCGATTATCGCCATCAGAACTGCCTTCTCTAGCAATGATGGTGATAATGTATCAGGTGTATTTAAAAATTTTGAAGCCTATAGAAATAATATACTCAATAGATTAGAGGGCGAAGTTCCAGGTGGACAACTTGGCCAAAATTCACAAGATGTATTGATTCCAGCATTCTTAGCCGCTGTTAGAGGAAAATCCCCAGACAATGTAAAATTGAATCCATTCCCTACCTTCCCATTACCAAATTGGAGTTTGGATTTTAGAGGATTAACGCGAATAGAATCACTAGCGGAGAAATTCTCTTCCATTAATATTAGCCACAGATATGAATCAAGATATGAGGTTGGTAATTTCAACAGTTCACTAATCTATCAAGAAAATCTAAGGTTGAATAATCGACTGTCCAATTCTGCCTTACCAAGCCTCACAAATGAAGAAAATTTCTTAATTCCACTCTATGTAATGAATCAGGTAGTTATTTCAGAGAGGTTTTCACCACTTATTGGGATTGATATCAGAACTAAGTCTCAATTCAATATAAACTTAGAATACAGGCAAGAAAGAAATATGGCACTGAGTTTATCAAATACCCAAATAACAGAAATCAATAGGAAAGATTTTGTGTTTGATTTAGGCTACACCAAAGCTGGAGTAAGATTACCATTTGGGATAGGTGGAGAAACGGGAACTCTTGATAATGATCTTACATTTAATATGAGCGCTTCAATTGGTGATACTCGAACATTCCAAAGACAAATTGATAATATAAGCACGATAACCAACGGTAACCTAAACTTTCAGATAAGACCAAATATTGGCTATGTAGTCAACCAAAAGTTAAATCTTCAATTATACTTCGATAGAATTGTAAATGAGCCAAGAATTTCAAATTCATTCAAAAGAGCTACCACGTCATTTGGTGTAAATGTTCGATTTGATTTGTCACAGTAATTCGAAAAACAAAATTTTCATTATACCTTTAAGAGTCTAAAAAAACAAATTTCATGAATTTTCCAGAAGAATTAAAATACACAGAAGACCATGAGTGGATTCGTGTAGATGGTGATATCGCAACTGTAGGTATTACTGAATTTGCCCAAAGTGAACTTGGTGACATCGTATATGTTGAAATCGAAACTGTAGGTGAAGAAATAAACGCAGGAGAGGTTTTTGGTACCGTAGAAGCTGTGAAAACTGTATCAGATCTTTTTATGCCGATTGATGGCACAGTTTTGGAGTTTAATGAAGAATTAGAAAATGCTCCTGAACTTGTAAATGAAGACCCTTACGGTAAAGGGTGGATGATCAAAATAAAAATGAGTAATCCTTCTCAAATTGATGATCTTCTTACCACCAATGCTTATAGAGAAGTAACAGGCGTTTAAATTTATTTTCATTAATAACTATCTTTTAAGGAATTATTTTAATAACTTAGACGTTAGTTAAATGAGGGAAAAGTAAAAGACCTTAAAAAGGATAAATTTTACCTTTCAAATAAATTACTAATTGCTACTTTTCGTTAGTAGAATTAGGCTTTGGATAAGAAATTTAATTTTTTATCTTTGGACACGTTGCAATAGAAAATTCAAAACAAAAGGAATAGCTATGGAAATTAAAAAACATCCCAAAGCGGACCTGAACAAAAAAGCTGGATTGTTTTTCAATATCGGACTTGCAGTGAGCTTGCTGATAGTGACTGCAGCCTTCGAGTGGAAAAACTACGACGAAGGATCTATGCTTGATTTAGGTACGCTAGACATGGAAATGGATGAGATCCTTGAGATCCCACCCACAGAGCAACCACCTCCACCACCTCCGGTAATACAACAGCCTGAGATTATAGAGGTGCCAGATGAAGAGGAAATCGAACAAGAAATTGAAATTAATCTTGACATCGAATTTACTGAGGAAAAGAAAATTGAACAGCAGGTTTTCCAAGTTCAAGAAAAAGAAGAAGAAATTGATGAAATTTTTGACTCATTCGCTCTTGAAGTACAACCTGAACCAGAAGGTGGTCTATCTGCATTCTACGACTATGTTGGTAAGAATATGAAATACCCTGCATCTGCAAGAAGAATGGGTATTGAAGGAAAAGTTTTCCTAGTATTCATTATCGACACTGACGGATCAATCAAGAACGTAGAAGTACTTAAAGGTATTAGCGATGATTGTGATGCAGAGGCTGTAAGAGTTGTGAGCGGTGCTCCAAAATGGAAGCCAGGCAAGCAACGTGGTCGTGCTGTAAAAGTTAGAATGAGATTACCTATCACATTCCAGTTAGGTTAATCAAACTAAACCATAAAGGAAAAGCCATCTAGAAATAGATGGCTTTTTTTATACTCGAAGGTTTGGCTTTTCTTATAAAATATTGGAAAGTTGTTCCTTTATTTGTTCCAACTCATCTTTCATATTCACCACATGCCTCTGTATTTGTGAATCATAAGATTTGGAACCAACGGTATTTATTTCTCTACCTATCTCTTGGGAGATAAAGTTCAATTTCTTACCCTGAGAATCAGCGGCATCCATTGCTTCAAGAAAATGATCTAAATGATTACTTAACCTAACTTTCTCTTCATTAATATCGAGCTTGTCCATATAGTAAAGCAGCTCTTGCTCGAATCTATTCTCATCTAGATTTTCAGACATTTCCCAATCACGGAATGCATTACGCAATCGCATTTTGATATCATCTACCCGCTGAGGATCGCGTTGGATCACTCCACTAAGGCTTTCTCGAATCTTTTCGATATTACTTTTAAAAGAATCACCCAAAGCAGTACCTTCTTTTAGTCTAAATTCATCACAATTGGCCAATCCTTCTTCTATAGTTTGCAATACTAGATTCCAAACCTCATCAGAAACATCATTATCATCATTCTTGTAAATAATGACATCAGGCATTTGTATCGCCATTCTGAAAATATCCTGACCATTATAGTCTACCTTCTGAGATAGGGCTGTCAACTTAGCATGGTAAGCCATAAATAAATCTTCATTTACATTTACCTTCTCTACAGTCGCATTGGTGTCCTCATAATCAACAACTAAGGAAACTTTACCTCTTACCAAAACCTTACTCACTAGGTTCCGAATGTCTAATTCCTTATCGGAGAAAATACGCGGAAGCTTTAGTGATAGATCTAAATATTTGGAATTAAGTGATCGAATCTCAACATTAATTGAAATTCCATTACTCCCATTTGAGGCCTTTCCATAGCCAGTCATTGATTTTATCATAATAAGGAAGAGTAATTAATATACTCGGTAGTGGTTTAAAAATCTAAACCTAGTGAAACAAATAACCTGGGCTTAGGATTACTATACTGTTCGATAGGGTAAGCCAAATCAAAACGAAGAAAATAGCCCAAAAGAACTGTTCTAGCACCTAAGCCATAAGATTGTAACCACGGGCTATCGAAGTTATTTATTACAGCTTGGAACGGACTACCAACAGGTCTGATAATTTCGATATTTTGACTACTTTGGCCAGTAAAAGGCGACTTACCATCACTCCATGCAGAGCCTAAATCATAGAAGCCAACCAATTGGAAATTTCGCAAAAAGTTAGAAGCAATTGGACCTTTTGATAAATAAGAAAATATTGGCATCCTGATTTCGGCATTGAATGATATAAAATCTGTTCCATTAAATGAATTTAAATCATAGCCACGAATGGAAGTAGAAAATTCATGGAATAAAATATCACTATTGTCTCGCAACGGGACATTGGCCAATGGATCCGAACCGCCATCAGGATCTGAATCATTTATGGTATTGAATATCCAATTATTCGTACCACCGAGCAGGAATTTTTTAGCGCCATTTCCCATGAAACGACCATAGTTTAATCTACCAGCGAAAATGATATCCCTATGTATTTCTTGATAATGTCTTATATCTACCTTCAGTTTCGAAAAGGATAAACTTTCGGAATCAAAAGATTCAAATTGAGAAAAAGTAGCTTTGGCCCTCGTGCCATGGAAAATATTCACACTTTGGGAAATGGCATTGTCAAAAATCACCTCCGCCTTAAGACCATAATATTGATTGTTCGATTCTGAATTTGGTAAATTTGGCGGCAATCCAGGCGAAAGTAACCGAGGATCTTGATCATAAAAGAACGATTGAGCAACAAAAGGACCTACCCCAATACTCAAACTATTGTTGATTGGATATGAACCTAATAATTCGATCTGATCTAGCACATATTTATGCTGCACTTCACTATCATCTCGTCTTATGTTACGTCGGTAGTACCTAACTCTAAAGTCTGGACGATACTTTCTATAAGTATATTCCGCAAATACCTCCCCTCCTTTAGAGAAATCAAGGGAAGTATAAAAACCAGCATTAAAAGTATGGTTCTCCAATACATCACTTAAGCGCACATTGGCATTCGGACCAAACCCTCTTAGAGGATCAATAATAAAATTGATCTGAAAATTGTCTATTGCAAATTTAGATTCAAAGTCTATTGGGCCTAAAATTCTAGAGCTACCTTGACTTCGATCGCGCAG
>CAZRBW010000026.1:0-10052 GCA_964598395.1 uncultured Roseivirgaceae bacterium | reverse complement strand
AATTGGTGATTTGTGTAAATGCTTTTGTATTAATATCCAGTTTGTACAGATTTGTAATCCCTCTTTGATCACTTGCGTAAATAATTTCATTGGCATTGATCGGCACTGGATTTCTATCTACAGTCAGCGTGTTGGTAATTCTTGTTAATACATTTTCCGTTGAGTCTAGGCTATACACAAATAGACTTGAAAAATCAGAGATCTCTTGCATGGATCTCGTTGTTGTTTGCAAACTATCTGTGAGTCTATTTGATGAGAAAACTATACTATTCGTTCCAGGAATAAATCTTGGACTTCTATCATCAAAAATGTCATTGGTTATCCTTCTCAAAAAATTGCGGGAGGGAGTAAATAAGTATAAATCGTTTTGTCCATTTACAGCAGCGGACATCACAATTCTCAAACCATCAGGAGCAAAGTTAAATTCAGTTACATGTTCGAACTGAGGCAGTTCAATACTTCCTTCCGATTTGCCACTTTGTGTTACAAGGTTCAAAACTAGGCCAGATTTCGCTCTGTCTATAATGGCCAAAATATCATTGCTTTGCCAGCCTATCACCGGGACGGAGGCATCAAATCTTTGCTCAAGTACATTCTTACCTCCAGTGTAAACAGTTGTTGTCTTCTTATTTGCAATATCCAGCAAGTGCACTGCATATTTACCTTTATTGAAGCTCACATAGGCTGCTTTACTTCCCTCTGGGTTCAGCTTTATTTCTTTACCTAAGAAATTATTTCTTTTTGGCCTTCCCTCTATTGATTCCTTATTATGTGGAACATAGGAGTTGTTAACTACTTCGGCTCCGCCAGCATAAAACATCTGCCAATCACTTGTGAATTTTCTGAAACTAACTCCCAAGGTATTTTGGACACTATTTTCTTCATTCCTAATGATACGCGTAAGATTCAGCACATTAGACATATTCCGTAAACCATATCTGGTTACAATGTAATTCCATACTGATTGTCCAATGATAGCTGCTTCTTCACCCTTTAGTCTGCTGAGTTTTATGTTTTTTTCTCTGCCTACAAAGTCCCTCACATAGTCATCCATTTCTATATCCCAGCCATTGGCTACATACAAGGAAGCGCCTTCTACGAACCATTCGGGTAAAGACAAGAAATACGCAGATTCAAAAAAATCTGTGGATGAGCCAGAGAAAAGCATTTCGAAAATATAACTCCTAGTAATTTGGTAGCTAAGCGCCTTTCTAAATGATTCGCTTTCACCAGTATATGCTATTTCCACATAGCTACTATTGCTGATCAACTCACCTGTAAGGTCAAATTCGGTTCCGTTGATGCCAATATTACTCTGCTGCATGTCAGAGAAATTATTGTAAAGCAATATCCTTGTTTTATTTATTGGAGGGTACCCTATAATATCCGTTATCCTGCTAAACTCATCCTCTAAGAATTCAATGGCAAGGCGTGCAGTTCTCTCCCCTCCTGCATAAAAATGCAGTTCGAAATTATCACTTGCATAGAACTTCCAATCGAATTGTCGATTTTGGACTCTACTTTTACCAAAGGTTTCTTGATTTATTTGAGCTACTACGCCAAAACTAAGTCCAACCAATAGCGCTATTAAACCTATAGAAAATATTTTTTTAATCTGCATCTAAGCTCTCTTCTTTATCATTCCAATATATAGAAAAATAGCGATTAATATCCACCTCCTTATCCAATTTTGGCTCACCTAGTAGGTAATCACAAAACTGAACGACAAAATATGGTGCTAATGATACACCCTTTGACCCCAAACCATTAAAGATTCCCAAAAGTTTTTGTTCTGGGTGAATTCCAACAAAAGGTCGACGATCCCTGGTGGATGGACGAATACCTACCCGCTGGCTTTTTACTTCTACGGAATTTTTGAAAAAATTATTCAACTTTTCTAAAATTTCGCTTTTACCGCTTTCAGTCGGTTCCAAATTTACCTCCCGCCATTCGTAAGTGCTACCACAGCGAATCTCATTTTGCGCATTATTGAAGATAAACACACCTCTATTATATACGACTTCCGTATTTGGAAGGCTTGTTTCCAAATCTAATATTTCACCTTTCAAATGGTGAAATGGCAACCAATTGAAATACTTACTACTATGTGCAGAAAGTCCATTTGCATAAATAATTTTACCGAAATCAATCCCCTTATAATTCCCTCTTTCACCGAAAATTAATTTCTCCTCCTCAAATTCTTCTTCTATATAGCTACTTTCCTTTTGCAATTTTCTTTTCGATACTTCCAACAATGCAGGGATATCAAAATAACCACAACTCTTCAGCCAAATACCACCAAATGGATCGTTAATTGAATCACCAAATTCACTTCTAGTACTTACCTTTTCAATTATAGAATTGAACTTCTCATCAGCCATTTTACCCATCCACTCATTCTGTTCTTCTATAGAAAAAAAAGGCCTGTAAATAGGTAATTGGTGTAATAATTTGGTCTCATATTCCTCCTCCACCCGCTGATAAAATGATTCCAATGCAGGAAAAAGCTTGTCTGCATTCCAAGTTTTCACCATTTTTCGACCCGTCACGGGATTATACAGCCCAGCAGCCACGCGGGAGGAATGGTTCTCAGCCGGCAAATCCACCACTACCACTTTTTGCCCTCTTGAACGCAACTCGAAAGCTAAACAAGCACCAGCCAACCCATGCCCTACTATCAAATAATCTACCTGCATCGATCCGAAATTTCCCTTGAAATGATTTCCCAATCAAAATTACCATTGAATACACAAATTAGGCGGATGCAATTGGATATTTTGGTATCATAGCTTCAATTTTGTCCATATATTTGAAAATATGATTCAAATTAAAAATTTCACTTTCAATCCTTTCCAAGAAAACACTTTGGTGCTATTCGATGAAACCAAAGAATGTGTGATCATTGATCCAGGTTGTTACGAAAAACACGAGGAGGAAATACTTAGTAAGTTCATCGAAGACAACGATTTAAAGGTTGTTCAATTGCTAAACACCCACTGCCACATAGATCATGTGCTTGGCAATGCATTCGTAAAACGGAAATTTGGTGTGGACTTGGTAATGCACAAAATCGATGAAGCTACTCTTGCCTCTGTGGAAGTGTATGCTGGCAGCTATGGATTTGCCCAATATCAGCAAAGCACCGCCAATAAATTTGTTGATGAAGGTGATACCATCAAATTTGGTAATAGCGAATTGGAAATTTTATTTGTGCCAGGACATGCGCCAGGCCACATCGCTTTTGTGAACAAGGAACAAAATATTTGTATCGGTGGAGATGTACTTTTCGATGGCTCAATCGGCAGAACTGATCTTCCAGGTGGTGATTTCAACACATTAATTGATAGCATCCACAATAAGATTTTTCCGCTTGGTGAGAATATGATCGTATATCCTGGGCATGGCCCTACAACTACTGTCGGCAAAGAAATGAAAAGCAATCCTTTTTGCGCAATTCGCTAATGATGATAATTCGGCAAATACCAAATCTGATCACTTTAGGCAATCTATGCTTTGGCTTGGCAGGACTTTACTTTGCCTTTGGTGGCGAGTTTATCACCGCTTCCTATTGCATTTGGATTGCCGCAGTTCTTGATTTTCTCGATGGCTTTGCCGCTCGCTTATTGAATGTACAATCTCCTATTGGTGCTCAGTTGGACTCCCTTGCAGACGTGATTACTTTTGGTGTATTGCCAGCTTTTCTTTGTTTTCATATGATTAATAGCTTGGGTGGAGAAAACTATTTAGCTATTTCGGCCTTAATTATCGCCCCACTTTCAGCGTATCGTTTGGCGAAATTCAATGTAGATACTACACAAACAAACAGCTTTTCGGGCTTGCCTACGCCAGCTTGCGCATTTTTCGTAAGTGGCATTCCATTTATAATAGCTGGTGATGGAATTTTATCTGGCTTGCTGTCCAACCCAATAAGTATAGCCATTATTGCAGTTTTGCTGGCATTGCTTCTAGTGCTTCCTATTCGATTGATGGCTTTCAAATTCAAAAACACTTCCTTCAAAGACAACTGGCTTACCTATTTATACATCGCATCGGCAATCACACTTTTCGTTATTTTTAGTTACAGTGCTATTCCATTGGTGGTGGTCTTATATATATTGTTGTCTGTTTTGTTGTACCGTGAAAAACCTGCAATCAATTAGCGCCATTTTGCGTTTCATATTCATCAATAATTTCCCTTTGAATGCATTTAAAATGGCTCATTAGCATCATTCTTTGGCTTTGGCTAGTTCCACAGGAGCAACCACAGCCTAATTTTACGGCACAAGATGGCTTGCTTTCCGAAGGAGAATGGTACAAAATAGCTGTTCCAAAATCAGGCGTATTTGTTATTGATAATCAATTTCTAAGTGCAAATGGGATCAATGTGCAAGGCAAAGATCCTCGCAATTTCCGAATCTTTGGCTACCCAGGTGGCACCCTCCCGCAAGCAAATAATGCCAATTGGCCAACTTACCTTAATGAGCTAGCCATATCAATTGATGGCGAAAATGATGGCAGTTTCGGCGCTAATGACAAGCTCTACTTTTTTGCAGAAAGTTCACATTCACTCACTTTCAATTCCGCTGAAAACCGCTTTCAGTACGAGCACAATCCATACACAGACGAGATGTATTATTTGCTGAACATGGGCAGCACAAGGGGCAAAAGAATTGAATCCCAACAGGCTAATCCTACTGGTAATGAAATTAATAGCGTTCGGGATGCGGTAGTTTACACCAACCCTACCAACAATATTTTATTCTCGGGCCGCAACTGGTACAGCGAGCGATTTGATGTAAACCCCAATCGCAATTTTGATTTGGATATGAAAGGAATCGCTCCGAATAGCAACCTCAAACTTACCGTGGCGCTGATGACGCAATCCTTTGGCGCATCGAGCATGGTGGTGAATGCCGCTGGGCAAAATTTGGGTGAAATGAATCTCCCAGCTATCCCAACAGGCACTTATTCGCTCAAAGGAATCGAAGTGCTTCAGAGCTTCGATTTTTCAAGCTCAGCTTTGCAGAATTTGAATACTGCGGTGCGATCCAATTTGCAATTTAGAAGATTTACAGGAGGCGGTTCGAATGCGTTTTTGAATTACCTAATATTGGAAGGAAATCGGGAATTAAAACCATACGATGAAGCACTAACTTTTGGGCTACAAAATCAGCAATCAATTACCTTAAATATAAAGGAAGCAAATGCAGAAACTCAGCTTTGGGATGTAAGCAACAGTTTTAATGTGAAGCAACTGGCTGGAACTTTAGCTTCTGGTAATCTCAAAATTGGCATTCAAAATCATGCGGGAGGTAGATGGACTCTATTCAGCAAAAGTCAATTGCCGAAACCAATTGCGGCTATTAAAATCAGTAATCAGCATTTGAAAGATGGGAGTGCGCCAGATATGGTCATTATCACTTCGGCTGCTTTCAGGCCTGAAGCCGAAAGATTGGCAAGTCATCGCAGGACTTTCAATGGATTTGCAGTGAAAGTGGTAACAGTGGATGAAATCTACAATGAATTTTCGGCTGGGCGACAAGATGTAAGTGCCATCCGCAATTACTTGAAATATGCCTTCGACAAAGGAAATCTGAAATATGCATTAATGTTTGGTCGGGCTTCCTACGACTATAAATCACGCATCGAGGAAAACTCCAATATCGTCCCAAATTACCAATCAAGAAATTCGCTTCATCCTATATTGACTTATGCTTCGGATGATTATTTCGGTTTCTTGGCTGATGAAAAAGGCACCTGGACCGAAGATGGCAGTGGCAATCATGACTTGGATATTGCGGTAGGCCGAATTCCCATAAAATCCCTATCAGAAGGAAGAGCTGCCGTTTCTAAAATCATTGACTATGAAACAAACCCAAGCGGATTGGGTGATTGGCGAACTAGGATTGTATTTGCTGCTGATGATGGCGATGCAAATATCCACCAAAGAGATGCGAATCGACTTGCACAGCTGGTAGATACCACGCAGCGATCCATCCAAACGCAGAAAATATTTTTGGACGATTATGAAATTATTGCTGGCGAAGGGTCTTCTAAAATTTCGCCAGATGCAGCACAAGCATTATTGGAGCAATTCGAGAGAGGTGCTTTTATTGTGAATTATACTGGGCATGGGTCAGAAAGGCAATTGGCTGCTGAACGGATGCTAGACGAAGACAAAATCAGAACGCTACGCAACAGGAATAAATACCCAATATTTGTAACTGCCACTTGTGAGTTTGGACGCAACGATGACCCCACCTTGATTTCTGCAGCGGAACAAATGGTACTCAACCCAAATGCTGGAGCTATTGCAATGGTTACTACCTCCCGCCCTGTTTTTTCCAGCACCAATTATCAACTCAATTTGGCGTTTTATAATCATCTTTTCACTAGAGAAAATGGCCAACATTTAAGCCTCGGCGAAATCTTTAAACGAACCAAAAACTCCAGCCAAAATGGAGTGCTCAACAGGAATTTTATCCTTTTGGGCGACCCAGCATTAACGCCCGCTTTTCCAAAACAGAGCATTGCCATTACACACATTAACGAGAGCGCAATTGATACTGATAATCAAAAAATTAAAGCTTTGAGTAATGTAAAATTACAAGGCGAAATCAGAAATAATTCGAATAGCTTGATTGCTGATTTTGATGGAGTGGTGGAAGTAAATGTGATGAATGAAGAGGATTCGTATCAGACTTTGGGACAATCTGCTGGGCCATTTAGTTATAAAGCTCGTCGAAACTCGATTTTCAAAGGCAAGGCAAAAGTTTGTAATGGTAAATTCGAAGTTGAATTTATTGGGCCTAAAGGCATTCCTGAGGCAATAAAAAAAGGTGCAATATTTATGTATGCCAATTCTACCGCCGGAATGATCGACGCAAGTGGAGTAAATTTGGATGTGAAAATAGGCGGGAAGGAAAATGTTTCCTTAGATAATAATGGCCCAGTAATAAGCCTTTTTATGAACGATAGCACATTCAAAGACGGCGGGCTCACCAGCCAAAATCCTACGCTCAAAGCTTATTTCCAAGATGCACAAGGAATCAATATTTCTACCTATGATCCTGACAAAGAAATGATTGCCATACTTGATGGATCGAGGCAATTTTCAATAGCTGATTTTTACACTGCAGCAAAAGATGATTTTACCAAAGGAAGTCTTTCATTTCCACTTTTTGGATTGGAAATAGGAAAACATAGTCTTGAATTATTGGCTTGGGATAATCATTTCAATCTATCGAGTGCTACGATAAATTTTGAAGTGGGAGAGAATACCAAGTTACAATTAAGTAACGTTATCAATTATCCGAATCCAATGAAATCGGATACGAGGTTTAGTTTTGAGCATAATAAATCAGGCGACCCACTTGAAATATTTATCACGATCTATTCGGTGCAGGGTCAGCCGATACGAACGTTAAATTTCAGTGAATCAATAAGTCCAACAAGGGTGGATGGATTGCAATGGGATGGTAACAATAAATTTGGAGCTAAACTTTCTCCAGGTGTTTATATTTATCACCTTACAGCTATCTCCGTTCGCGATGGGTCGAAATTTACTGCTCAGAAAAAACTGATTGTTTCTAATTAACTATATTTGACTTGAAATTGATAAAATATGAGAATTTTAGCTAAAGGCAGCTTAATCATAGTCCTATTGTTTTTTGTAGCTGCGGACTTAGCAGCCCAAAACTCAGGCGTAATACTTGGGCAAGATACCAGTCGTAGAGTTATTACTACAGGTGTTCCATTTTTGAATTTCACTCCAGATGCACGTAGTGGTGGTATGGGTGATGTGGGTGCTGCCATCAGTGCCGATGCGAATTCTGTCCATTGGAATCCAGCTAAAATGGCTTTTATCAAGCCTGACATGGGTTTTTCTCTTTCCTACACACCTTGGTTGGGAAATCTGATCAATGATATGTCTATCAGTTATTTGTCAGGATTCAAAAAAATCGATCAGAACCAAACAGTTTCCGCTTCTATCCGATATTTCGATTTGGGTGATATTGAGCTTACCGATGTAGGCCCAAACAACCAACCCATTAGCTTAGGTATTTTCAATCCTAGAGAAATTGCCCTTGATGCTTCCTATTCCAGAAAATTGAGCGAAGGATTATCACTTGGTGTAACTGGTAGATTTATCCATTCCAATTTGTCTGGGAATATCACTTCTTCGATCAACAATGAAGGCCGTCCTGGTGTAAGTGTGGCTGCCGATGTGGGTGTATATTGGAGAAACGATTTATTCCAAATGGGTGATGGGTCTGAATTTGCTTTAGCAGCTGTGATCACCAATATCGGATCAAAAATTACTTACAATAGTGCCGAAGATAGAGATTTTATCCCTACCAATTTACGAATAGGAACAGCCTTTACGAAAGCACTCGACGCTTCTAATAAAATCACTTTTGCCTTAGATTTCAATAAATTATTGGTTCCAACTCCTCCTGTTTATCAGTTTGATTCGAATGGCAACTTACAACGCGACCCAAATGGCGATCCGATTATAGCTCGTGGACGTGATCCGTACAGACCGCTACTTAGTGGTATGTTTGGCTCATTTAGCGATGCACCTGATGGGTTCAGTGAAGAACTTCAAGAAGTAATCGTTTCATTAGGTGTTGAATATTGGTACCGTGAGTTGTTCGCTTTGAGAACGGGCTATTACCACGAAAATCAAGACAAAGGAAACAGACGATATGTAACCTTAGGTACTGGGTTGAAATACAATTCATTTGGAGTTGACTTCGCCTATTTGGTGCCTATTATTCAAAATCATCCGCTTGCGGAGACTTTACGCTTTACGCTCCACTTCGACTTTATGAAGCCGGTAGCTACAGCTTTACCAAACTAATTAGCAATGCTCGATCGTACTATCACTCCACCTTTCACTAAGGTGGATAGTATTTCTATTCCTCCCGCTATTCATCAAAGATTAGGGAATGGAATACCACTTCATTTAATTATTTCAGGCACACCAGCTGTCGTCAAAATAGAATTGATTTTCAAAGCGGGTTCTTGGAATGAGCAACAAGCCGAAGCCGCTTGGTTTACCTTGAAAATGCTTTCAGAAGGCACCACAAATCAAGATGCAAAATCAATTGCTTCGATGCTGGATTATTATGGAGCCGAATTAGAAATAAATCCAGGTAAGGATTACTCTTTTGTGGCGCTGTATTGCTTGGACAAATTTGCTGGTAAGCTCCTTCAACTGCTTATTGACGTTTGGCAAAATCCCATTTTTCCTGCTGAAGAGCTTGAAAAAATGAAATTCATCCGCAAGCAAAATCTGCGTGTGAATATGGAGAAAACCTCTTTTCTGGCTGGAGTTCATTTTCGCAATGCCCTATATGGCGATAATCATCCTTATGGCCGAATGGTGAATCCGGAAAATATAGATGCGATTGACACCGAACATTTAAAAGCCTTTCATCAAGCCTATCTCAATAGGCCACATGATGTGCTTGTATGCGGAAATCCCTCAAAGGAAACCTTAGATCTTATTAACAACTCCATCGGCAATTTGCAGTTGAGAGACAATGCATTGATCGATGCGGTGGAGCCGGGACTTCCAAAGCAAAATATGCTTATCGAAAAGCCCGAAAGTTTGCAATCGACTATCCGAATGGGGCAGCATAGCATCTCAAAAAGCCATCCCGATTATCCAAAACTTGCTTTGGCTAATGAAATCTTAGGCGGCTATTTCGGTTCGAGATTGATGAAAAATATCCGCGAAGAAAAAGGCTTGACCTACGGTATATTTTCTGCTTTAATCAATATGATCAATGGCGATTATTTGATGATCGGATCGGATGTGAAGAGAGAAAATACACAATTGGTAGAGGATGAAATAATCCGTGAAATTAAGCTACTCCAAACCGAAAGAGTGTCAGAAGATGAGCTGCAAAAAGTGAAAAACTACATGTCAGGTTCATTTGTGATGTCCTTCAACAATGCTTTTGCCTTAGCCGATAAATTTAAAGAAGCACATTTGCATGGCTTGGATTATGGCTATTACAATGATTACTTACATGCCTTGAACC
>CAZRBW010000025.1:0-39441 GCA_964598395.1 uncultured Roseivirgaceae bacterium | reverse complement strand
AAATTGAGTTATATTTATTTAATTTTAATTATTCTAAGAAAGAATAATTACTTATAATAAGATAAAATTATAAAATAGGAGAAATTTTGAATTTCAAACCTTTATCTATCTGTGACTCTCTTCATTCATCAGCATACTTAGGTAGGAGTTATATCTGCTGATAGCAATTTGTCCTGCGTTCAAGGCTTCAATGATTTTGCAGTTGGGTTCATTGATATGCAGGCAGTTGTTGAACTTGCATTGTCCTAAGAAATGCCGCATTTCTGGAAAGTAATGGCTAATTTCCCATTCCTCCATTTCGACCAAGCCTAATTCTTTAATTCCTGGAGTGTCGATTACCCAAGTATCAGAATCTACTTCAAACATTTCGGCAAATGTAGTAGTGTGAACGCCCTTATTTGCAAATGAGGAGATTTGCGCAGTTTTTTGATTAATATTGGGAATAAGTTTGTTGATCAATGTCGATTTGCCAGCTCCAGAGTGTCCAGAGAACACGCTTAGTTTGCCAGCTAAAATTTGCATTACTTCCTCCATACCTTCTTCAGTTTCGGCAGAAACCAAAAGGCATTTATAACCCAAATTCTGATACAATTCTGCCAACTCTTTCTGATAGGTGAGCATTACCTCATCCATAATATCCGCCTTATTGAATAGCAAAACACCGGGAATACGGAAAGCTTCGATGCTAACCAAAAAGCGATCAATAAATCCAAGGGATGTTTTAGGGAAAGCCAAGGTAACTACCAGAATTGCTTGATCAATATTTGCAGCAATTAAATGGGCATGATCTGTTTTTTTTACAGATTTACGGATAAAATAATTCCTGCGAGGTTCGATTTCGGAGATAATTCCTTTACCATCATCATCAGGTTCAATCAGTACCCAGTCGCCCACGGCAATAGGATTGGTCACCTTGAGCTCAAGGTTTTTGAATTTACCACGCAATCGGCAATCCATCTTGCTGCCATCTTCCAACTCCACTTGATACCATGATCCTGTCGATTTCAGTACCCTCGCTCTTAGTCTATCCATTTTGAAATTTTATTCATTATCAGCGAAGTAGCTCCTTTATGCTCTTTCACAAAACCTCCCGCTTTTTCAGCGGCCTGTTGGTAGCTTAGATGATCTTGTTCAAATCGAGTCAATATTGCTTCCATTTCTGAGGCCGAATTTACGGCAAATGCGGCGCCATTGTCTATTAGGCCACTAGCTTCATTAAATTTACTGTAATTCTTATTTCCAAAAAATACTGGAATACCATACACAGCTGCTTCCAACGTATTGTGCAAACCTGCGCCAAATGCACCTCCAATATACCCCACCCATCCATATTGATACAAGCTACTCAACATTCCTACATTATCTATTAATAGGATTTTGGCATTTATTGAGTCTTCAGCTTCCGAATACCTGATACTTTGCTCTGGAAATGTATTTTCCCATTGGGCCAAATCTGCTTCATTAATATCATGTGGAGCTACAATCCATTTATAGTTGGTATTAATAATTACAGACTTCAAAAGCTCCCGATCTTGCCACCATGCCGAACCCACCACAATACACTTTTGATTGCTTACAAATGATTCAGCAGTGGGAATCGATTTCTTTTTCTCAAAAATGTCGATTACTCTATCAAAACGCGTATCACCAGCTATACTACAATTATTGATTTCTAGAGAATTTAAAAGGTTTTGGGTTTCTTGATTTTGGGTAAAAAAGTAGGTGAAAAAGCGTAAACATTTTCGGTGCAACAAGCCGTGCCAGCGAAAAAATAGTTGGTTCGGGCGCAAAATAGTGGAAATGGAAAAAAGCGGGAGGTTAAGCTTGGCAACTTCACGCAGGTGAAAAAACCAATATTCATACTTCACAAAAAACACCATTTTGGGCTTGATGATGCTCAAAAATTTACGTGCATTATTTGGGCTGTCCCAAGGTAAGTACATAGTGTAATTTGTACCTGAATAATTTTTTCGCACTTCATATCCAGATGGGGAATAGAAGGTAAGCAGAATTTGATAGTTTGGATAGGTATTTTTGAAAGCCTCCATTACAGGCCTGCCTTGCTCAAATTCGCCAAGAGAAGCGCAGTGAAACCAAACCAATGGTGCATTGCCATTGCTAGCTCGCCATTGCTTAAGTGGCTGCTCCCAATTTTTACGACCGCCCACAAATTGGCTTGCCTTAGTATGGAAGATAGCCACCAACCTGAGCAAACTAAAATAAGTAAAAAGTGCAATGCGATATATCCCGATAGCTAAAAGCATTCAACAAAAATAGACAAGCTAGAGCGAATCATCGATAATGGTACTTAAATATCAAGAGGAGTTAAAATTGACTGGCTATTTTCTTATCTTAATATTATTCACCACAACTCAATTAAAGATTAACTTCTCGTCAATTTTGAAATTTTTTCTTTTTGGATTGCAGCCCAATCACCTGAATTTCTATCGTCATTATTAGGTATAGGTTTGGGAAGGCCAAATAATTTATAAGACAGTAGCCGAGCATGTTTGGCTTTTTCTGAATGGGCTCTCATATAATTTAAGCTATTGTAATCATAAATGCTTTTGGCGGGTATTATGCCAAGTGTTTTGGGCATATTATTTAGCGAAAAACTTGTTTTGGTGCTGTCAGCCCAATTTAAGGTTTCATCAATTTCGATAATGGCCAAATCATGCCACGGGTGTGCATTCTCATCCCAAGGCACCATATTATTGAATATTTCAGGGTCATCATCGTCCTGAGCGATGCGAGTCTGAATTTGCATCATATACTTCGCGCCTTCTTTTTTTACTCTGTCTTCGTATTCATATTTTAGGTAATTCCTTCCTCTAGTCTCAAAAGGTAAAATTCTTTGATTGCCAGTATCCACTGCACTCATTTCCTTTTCAATACCAGTTTCCGGCTCATTGCCAAACGGGCGAACTCTATATTTCGCGTAACGTTTTATTTTGTCGCTTCCGATAAATTTGAATGGAGTTTTGCAGTAATATCTAAGGTTTTGGAAGGAACTTGGGTTTCTTCTTAAGGCAAGTTGAGCTCCTTCTAAGCCTTCTGGGTATTTTTTGTAATAGTCAATGTATTCAACTCCATATTTTTCTCTTCTTAGTTTGGCAAATTGAAGGAAACTATATGCAGACCAGAAAAGACTAATCTCTCCAGTATTCATCTCGATATCGAAAGGGCTTTTAAAATGATGGTCATTGAATTTGATCGATATACTTCTAATACAATTCATTGCATCATCTAGGAAAGTTGCAGATGCGTGTCTTATTCGAGCAGGAAATACTTTGCCAGGAGCAAAGAATTCATGAGCAGGAAACTTAGGATTTTCCACGATGGTAAGTTTACCCGATCCCGCAATACCGTTATCATGAGACAT
Organism: uncultured Roseivirgaceae bacterium; assembly: GCA_964598395.1. GTDB lineage: Bacteria > Bacteroidota > Bacteroidia > Cytophagales > Cyclobacteriaceae > CAXBDP01. Next base: position 36,059 of record CAZRBW010000025.1, on the reverse strand, counting down.
ACGTTTGCGTTTCGTTAGGCTCAAGGTCAATACAATAATCCAACTAAAACCTTGGCTAAAAACCCATAGAAAGGCTCTATCCCAAGTTCTTGTAATTATATTCGAAGAGCTATGTCTTAAAAATGTTTGAGTGCTTTCCATGATTAAATATTTGTCCTTGATTCGATATTGTCAATGTCCACATATAGTTCTTTGAATTCAGCTCGTTTCTTCTCCAGAAGTTTGGCAAACAATGGATCAATATCATTTTCTTCATTGCGAGTGATAAAGCCGTATTCTGTTCGAGATAATAAATTGCTGAACCACATCATCTGTGTAGCTCTTGTTAAGTCAGGTGAAATGGAATAATCACCTTCCGGTCTAAAAATCCCATCTTCATGGTTGCCAAATCTAAGTCCTAAACTGCTATATAGAACTTCTCCTATGTCCTCATATTGATGTTCATTTACCCATGTATGCATAAAGGTGGCCTGCATTATTATGTATTTACAAGCATTTTTTAGATTTAACCAATCCTCTTCAGATGCAGTTGTTGCATTGAGGGTTATAGGTGAAATCACTCTTTTCTTACCGTCATAGGTTTTTCTTGGAAGGTCAGGGTCGAACCTAAACCTCGCATGGTAGTATTCAATCCTGTTTTTTTCAAACTCTTTCTCTTCTTCCGAAAGGAGATCTCTTTTAATTTCAGTGTGAAACACTGGTGCGGAATGATTCACTAAATCTTCGCTAAATCGAAATACTTCATACCATTCTTCTCTGATTTCCTTTTCATTTTGGATAAAAAATGTGTCAACAAATTCGCCAACTACTTCCCAAAAAAGGTTCTCAGCTTTGGCATAGGTGTGCTTTTCATTGATTATTTCCATGGGTTCCCAATTTTTCCAATCAATTACTCCCATCATGTCTAGACACCTTTGTTCTATTCCATGTGCAGTCATAGCGCTGGCACGAGGTATATATCCAGGACCTATCAAAATGGTGTCTGCTGCGTGATTTACAAGTGCAACTTCTTTTAGGTGAGGAAATAATAAAGTGGTCAAAGGGCTTTTTCGTAGATTTCTTCGTGCTGCAATTGCGAATTGTTCTGTATTCACATGTGTGCCAGCAAAATGATCATCAAGCTCTGTTGAAAGCGCACCAGAAACTCTTGCTACACGTTTTGCTTGTTGCCATTTATCTCCATCCGACGGGCTAAATCTATGTTTTGTGAATGGTGATTTGTCATAAACGCTAATTGGCCCAATTGTCACTATTTCCTCAGGTATTGGATATTTATTTTCAGGAATGTGAAATTTTATTTCAACCGTGGGAAAGGCATATTCATCATTCACCTCATAATTGCAAGCTCCAAAGTACTTTACCCAATATCTATCTTCTTCATTTGGATCAGGGATAAATGTTGCACAGTTCATTCCATTCATCATTCTTCTTCCAAACCAATAGTCAGATCTAGTAGAAGTGGGTAGCTTTTCCTCCATAGCTACCGTTAAATTTTTAGGATAATCTTTTTGAATATCCGGAATGGTAATAGAATCTTGGTCAAATTTTATCTGGGCAAGGTGCTTATCTTTTGTTAATTCAATTGGTACAAATTGCTGTTGAATCGCATTATTTCTACCATCTGAATAATACTCTGGAGCATCCTCGTCGTGATCTTTGATGATAACTCTAGGGATATCTGTATCATCTCTATATTCCCAAAAGAAAAGCTGAATATTGCCTACATTATAACCCATTCCTGTAAGATCACCTTTAGGAATCTTAATCCGCTCGAATACATCTAATTTGGTATCTGGGGGAGATACTTCTTTTTTAAAAAAGACATGTTTGATTTCATAAATTTCAAGGTGAAATGAGCTGTATTTCCAGCGTCTTGATTCTAAATAATCAAAGTGCAATTTGAATATACCATTTTGATCAGAATAACCCTTTGCGAACAATCTCCAAGCTCCTAATCTTGTACGAGCCCAAAACTCAACTGGCATGTGATGGATGGGATTGGCATAATCCTTCCTTTTGGAGTAAGTTAGTTTTCCTGTAATGTATGCGTCCTTAGTTTTACCATGGACACGTTCGATTCTAGGAAAAAGGCTTTTGTAACTTCTTTTTACCCAAAGCATTCCTCGTTGAAAAAGAGTAAGAAGAAATTCAATAAAACGGACTAGCCTGCTGTTGATTATTTTGGAGTCACCTACTTCTAGATGATTAATATTTTTAAAATTTGGACTGAAAAAATTCCCTGAATTGGCGTATCCGATTTTTGTTTCTTGATAGGCCTCAAGATAAACTCTTTCCATGTCCTCTTCGGTAGTCCCAGGAGGTAAGAAGTTCATATTATAGAGGTTAAAAATTTGTGTTTTATTTTAGTAAATGAAAATGGTTTAAGTAGCCAGGGGCTCCACAAAGTACATGTCAATCAATCCCTTATTTTTTGCTTCAATCTTTCCTCTGTATTCACATGAAAAAGTATCCTTTACGTTTTCATAGGTTTTTCCGGAAATATTAATTCTTCCAACTTCTCCAGACGTTTCCATTCTAGAGGCAGTGTTTACTGTGTCGCCCCATATATCATAAGCGAATTTCTTGGAACCAACTACTCCTGCAATCACAGGGCCTGTATCTAGGCCTATCCTGATTTCAAAATATAGTTTACCATTCTTTTTTGCTTCTTCATTGTGATTTCTCATCCAGCTTCTAATTTCGATTGCTGCATTTATCATATCAACTGAATGGGTAGAGTTTGGCACTGGCAAGCCACTAACACACATGTAGGAGTCCCCAATGGTTTTTATTTTCTCAATTCCATATTTGTCAATAATACTATCGAATGCGCTAAAACAAGCGCCAAGTTCATCTACCAATTCAATAGCAGACATTTTCTCACTTGTCTCTGTAAATCCCTTAAAATCAGTAAACATTACCGTTACTTTTTCGAAGTGTTGTGGTGTAGTCCTCTTTGTCCGCTTTAGCTCATCAGCTATTTTTATAGGAAGAATATTCAAGAGTAATTCATCTGATTTCTTTTTTTCATCCTCCAATTCTTCAGTTCGCTCAGCCACCTTTAATTCCAGGTTTTCATAAAGCATGGCATTGTTTATAGATACGGCTATTTGCCCAGAAAGCAGAGCCAATAGATCTACTCTTTCCTGAGTAAATACTGAAGTTGATTTATTATTTTCTAAATATAGAATACCAACAGTTTTCCCCAAATGCATAATTGGGAGTGCTAGAATTGAAAGTACCGAAGATGACTTGAGATAAGTACATTTAAGAAATCTCCTCTCATTTTTCGCATCGTTAACGACCACACTTTTTTCTGAAAGAAGTACATAGCTTACTATTGATTCTGATAATAAACCTGAACCTTTATAATTAATGTGTTTTAAAACTTCCGAGCGATTGGTATCCTCTTCGGCCATTGCTTCAATAAGTAAATCATCATTGTTTTTAAGTAAGAGGATGCCTCTATCTCCTCCCGCATTTTCCATTACTGTCGCCATCAGTTGTTTCAACAGCTTATTTAGAATGATCTCTTGTGAAATGGATGATGAAGCTTTTAATACAGTGGCCAAATCTAGTTTCATACTGCTTGTTCTGTGCAGTGATTTTGAATCTGAAATGGAAATACTATTTAAGCCAATTCCAGAATTAACTCCACTTACATATCTGTAGTATTTTAATTCCATCAATTTTAATTTGGCTTTTGCTCCCCATTCGCGAAAGGAATTGTACGATGATTTTAAAAAGAATTCAGCTAAAGACTCTGCTTTTTGATTTAAGTAAAATGAGCCTATTAGCTCTCTAGCAATCCCTTCCTCATGAATGAAATTTTGTTGGCTTGCGCCTTGGATTGCCTTATCGTACAATAGTGAAGCATTTTTATTATCTCCTTTTATCCGATAAAGCTCTGCTTGTAAAATGTCATATTTGTGCTGAAAATTCTCGGGAGCATCCTTAGCCCAAGATTTTATTTTTTTTGCGTTAGATTTTATTCTTTTTAGAAACTTCCTTTTAGTGTCGCCACTAGATTTTTCTACAAGGGCAAGCATAGTAAGTGCCTCATAAAAATGGTGATTAGGGATCTCGAACTTTGCTAAAACTGCTTCAAGCAATTTTCTTGATTCTTCAGCATGTTTTAAACCCTTCTCATATTCACCAAAAATATAGCATAAGATGAGTTTGTTGAAGTGAAGGAAAAACATTCCCGTCTTATCATTTCTCTCCTGGTTTTGAAGAAACATTTTTTCTTCATCATAAGCCTCACCAATCAACAGTATAGGATCATCAGATTCTCCCATCAAATTAAGCATTGCTTGTCGATACACTTCATTATAGTTGAAGTTTGTTTCCTGCTTGAACAATTGAAAACTCTGACTGTATGCTTTGGTCTCAACTTCAAGTCGCTCAAGAGCTTTGCCACTCAAATAGCTGTGGATACAGTATATATTTGTATTAATACAAGCAAATTCAATCGCGCCAGTTTCCATACCTATGTGATAGGATTCTTGAAGTGGCTTTAGGGTATGGTCAATATGTTCATTCCAATTTACAATCAAACAATAGATGGGTGTGTACACCTGTGTCTTCCATTCCTTTGCTTTATATTTCTCCAATAGGATTAGGCCTAATTTCCCATACTGATAGCCATTTTTCATTGCTCCCAATACTCCACACATAATCACCCCATAAGTAGCAAATGCAAATGAGGATACCTGTGTATTTCCATATTTAAGAGAAAGGCTGACCATCCTGAAAATGATTAATGGAAATAGAGTAGGAGTAGCCCAATAGCTGGAAGAAGCAATGCCAGCCATTATACGCATAGCAGCTATTTTATTGTCATCAGCCATAGGCGGGAGGTTAGCCAGAGCATCATTGTCCTTACCTCTAAGCCGAATTTTCGAAGCTATTAGGGCGGACATTACATGAGCCATATTTGGCTTTTTTGGAAATTTTTCGCCCAATTGTTCAAGCAATTCTAGTCCTGCTTTAATTGCCTCAAGTAGTTTGTTCTGAGCTTTGAAGGCCAAGATTTTTATTTCATAGGACTTGACCTTTTCTAGCAAGTTAGTGGCTTTGTCGATTACCTGCCCAATCATTTTGTCCATCGTGGTAAAGTCACCATTGAAATAGGCAGTTTCACCAGCCAAAGCATAGAGATCTAAACAAAGTTGGTACTGATTAGTCCATGGGTTTTCACCGAGTAGATCAATCCCAATTACCAAATAATTGTGGGCTGTTTTAAATGCGGAGGATTCCTTTGCCTTTATTCCTGCTCTAAGATTCAGCTTACAGAGGTTTTCTCTTTCAGATGGGTTATCAATAAGTTTCACTCCACGATTCAACTGATTAACTATATCGAAAAGCCGGGAATCCAATTTTTCTTCTGAGGTGTTTTCAAGCAGAAGTTTTCCAATTTTTAAGTGAATGACATCCCTTTCTGTCTCTTTTATTAAGCTGTAGACAGCCTGCTGAATTCTATCGTGGGCGAATTTGAATCCGTAATCTCCTTTGGGCAATACCAGCCCTTCGATTAAAGCTGGCTCTAAGTCAATTAATGTCTGCTCAATACCTTTTTCATGAATTAGCTGAAGAGTTTCTGAGTCAAATTGATTGCCAAAGCAAGCAGCTACTTGTAAAATACCTTGAGTAGCTTCAGGCAGTTTAGTTACTTTTCCTGCCATCAACTCTACTACATTTTCAGTAATATTTTTTTCTTTAATTTGCCTTAAATCATATTCCCAGGTTTTCTTATCCCTGTCAAAGAATAATAATCTTTCTTCATAAAGAGATCGAAGAAACTGAGTGATAAAGAAAGCGTTTCCTTGTGTTTTTCCATAGGCAAGTTCGGCTAGGTCTATTACTTCTTCGTAGGCTTTTTCGAGTGTATCGGCTACAAGCATGCTCACATCTTCAATAGTAAGGTTGCCTATTTTTAGGTCGTATATTTCACCTCCCGCTTTTCGAAGCTCATTGATCATGATAGCAAATGGATGCGAGGCGCTTACTTCATTATCTCTGTAAGCACCTATAAACATCATGTATGCATTCTCCTGATCTATGTTCAATGCTTCTAAAAGACTGAGTGAACTAGAGTCTGCCCATTGCAAGTCGTCTATAAATATGACAACTGGATATTCCTTTTTCGAAAGAGAATTGGCGAATTTTTTGAAAACGTAATTGAACCTATTCCGTGATTCGTTTCCTCCTAATTCGGGCACATCGGGCTGTGGCCCTATGATTAATTCGAGGCTTGGGAGTACTTCTGTTAGTACTTTGCCCTCCTCACCAATAGCATTAAGAATATTTTCTCTGATCACAGATAGACGGGAACTACTTTCGCCCATCAAAATATCTATTAACTCCTCAAAAGCTTTTAATATGGCGAAATAGGGAACATCTCTTTGATACTGATCAAATTTTCCTTCTACAAAGTAACCAGCTTTTTGGGTGATGGGTTTATGAATTTCGTGAATTAACGCTGATTTACCAGTGCCAGAATAGCCTGCCACCAATACCAATTGTTGTTTGCCATTGGCTACTTCCTCAAATTTGGAAAGCAAAATTGATAGTTCTTCTTCTCTGCCATACAGCTTTTGAGGGAGATTGAACCTGCCCGAAAAATCTTGGGTTCTTAGCTGAAAAAAATCAATTCTTTTAATCTTTTGGTATTGCTCAAGGCAAATTTCCAAATCGTATTTTAAGCCAAAGGCAGATTGATATCTGTCTTCAGAATTCTTGGCAAGCAACAGGTCAATAATGGCTGATATCTGCTCAGGAATGATTGGATTCACATTTTTGACAGAGGAAGGCATACTTGCAATATGGCCATGCACTATGCCTAAGGGATCCAGCCCTTCAAATGGAGTGGCTCCAGTAAGCATTTCATATAAAACTATGCCAAGGGAATATAAATCTGTTCGGTAATCAATAACTCTATTCATTCGCCCAGTTTGCTCTGGACTTAGATATTCTAAAGTTCCATCTAAGTGTTCTGGATTGCCGAGGTGCTGGGTTTTTAGAGAAATTTTTGATGCTAAACCAAAATCAATGATTTTAATCCATCTATCTTGAATATTTACAATAATATTATTCCCTGTTACATCTTTGTGAATAATATTTTGCTCATGTAATTCACCAACGGCTTCTGCTATACGAATAGAAATATGAAGGAAGTCTAGAATATCTTTTTGTTTTCCTTTAAAAGCTTCCTTAACGGTTTGTCCCTGTACCCATTCCATATAAATGGCATGTCTGCCATTATATTTCAATTTTTTTAATGCATTACGTACTCCTCTTAATCCTAGTCCATTTATTATCTCAAATTCATTATAAAACTGGGCTATGTCTTTTGGGGTGGGAAATTCGTAGTTAAGACTTTTTAATAAAATAGGATGTCCAAACTCAGATTGCTCTAAAAAATAAATTTTAGATTTTTTGCTTTCATATATAAGTTTTTCAATCATTGATTTATTTCAAATAATAAGATTCAAAAAATAGATCATCGTGATGTAAACTTTCCTACTGTTTCACTCAAGATGATGATATGTAAGGATTTTTTTTGTCGAAATTGGTTGGTGCCCATTTGACTAATCATTATTTTGGATTAGTCTTATAATTGCATCAACTCGGATTCAATTTAACCATAATCCGAACAAATGAAAGTAAATTTTATTCAATTTAAGTATTAGTTTTTAAAGTACATGCAGGATATTTTGTCGATTAAGGGAAAGTGGGATATAATCAAATTTAATAGCTTATCTTCAAAGATGTAACCTTTCTTGTTTTGCTATCTTTTTTCAATATTCACATTTGCGCCATGTTAGATGTTGAAATTGCTCTTGAATATGGAAATCCATTACCTATAAATTGTAATTAAAATGAGAAAGTCAATCAAATCCAATTGTGCGCTTTTATAAAGTGAGCTGTTTTAATTCTAGGATTTGTAATCCTAGGGTCGGTTGAAACGATAATTGGTAAAAGTTATGAAGCTATTTACATTGATTTTATGGATAGAAAAATAGATGGGCACGCTTTATAAAAGCGCGACAGATGTATTCACTCAGTTTTATAGCGGGGTTTGTTTAGTTGATTTTTGAAGTCATAATGATAATAGTTGAATAATGAAAATAGCCTTAATATCCCTTTTAGTAATTGGATTTAGTCTTCCAACCATAGGTCAAGTAAGCATTAACCAAGAGGCCGATAATAAAGCTATACCAGTGAGCCAAATTGAGGAATTGAAACGGATTGAAAGTGAAGGGTTCTATTTGAATGTTATTACCTCTTTTAGTGGTGAAATTGAAACTGGTAGTAAGGATTTTATCTATGAAACAGCCCTTCCTGTAAAAAATATTTATTTGGTATTAGGCGAGTACAATGAAGTACCTCAACCGAAGGTGTTTTCGATTATAGGTATTACTTCTCCTAGCATAGTAGATTTTAAAAATAATATTTTACGTATTAAATATGCTAAAATGCATGAAAATGAGCCTGATGAATTCTTCATTTCAATTTATTACCAAGGAAATAATGAGTTTAAACTGGAAGTGAAGTAAAAGTTTTTCTCTTCCAAATCATTTTTTCAAAAAACAGTTGCCAAATTAAATTTCGTAATTACCTTTGCAACAAATGAACGCAACACATACTTATCATTACTATTATTATTATCTGCAGCCACAGGGTTTCGGAAATAAGCTAGTATGTGTTGACCAATAAGCAAGAAATTATCAACAACCATATATAAAGCCTGATTCCGATGCCGGAATCAGGCTTTTTTATTTTTAGCCATTTCAACAATTAATTTTATGTTACAGCAGATTTACGAAAACTACACAAAAGAGGATCAGCAGGTTTGGAACATCTTGTTCAATCGACAAATGGAAAAATTACCAAACACTGCAAGTGAGACTTTTATACAAGGTCTAAAGGACGTGAAATTCACCCCTGATCACATTCCTCACTTCGGCGAAACTAATGAGCTATTGGCCAAAAGTACTGGTTGGGAGATCATAGCCGTGCCTGGTTTGATTGATGATGATATCTTCTTTGAGCTATTGGCTCAGAAGAAATTCCCAGCAACTACTTGGCTTCGCAAAATGGCGCAGTTGGATTATCTAGAAGAGCCGGATATGTTTCACGATGTATACGCGCACGTGCCATTATTATCGAATCAGCCTTTCGTTGATTTCTTGCAAAAGTTAGCAATTGTGGCTTCTAGACATACAGGTGATGCTAAAGCGATCCATTTATTGTCGAGAGTATATTGGTACACTGTAGAGTTTGGGTTGATCCGTGAAAATGGTAATCTGAGAATCTATGGAGCTGGAATTCTTTCATCTTCAGGTGAAACTGACTTTAGTCTTTCTGACAAGCCTAAGCGCTCAGCCTACAATTTGAGGGAGGTATTGAGAGCTACTTATTACAAACACGATTTTCAAACGCAGTATTTTGTAATAGAAAGCTACGAAGAGCTGTATGAATCACTCAAAAATCTAGATGAAATTCTCGTAGAAGAGTTAAATTTGCAGGAGGCCCTCTAAGAGGGCTTTCTCTTTTTCCTAAAAATATAGAATGGAAGTAGCCATTATAAAATATAATGCGGGTAATACGCAATCGGTTACCTTCGCTTTGCAGCGATTGGGTATCGAACCCATTGTTACCGATAATCCGGAACAGATTCAAAAAGCGGATAAAGTGATATTTCCTGGTGTGGGTGAAGCTAGCACGGCTATGAACTACCTGCGCAAAACTGGACTAGACCAAGTGATACCAAGATTGAAGCAGCCTGTGTTTGGCGTATGCTTGGGATTGCAGCTTTTATGTCAGCACTCTGAGGAAAACAATACGGATTGCTTAGGCATTTTTCCTGTTGCTGTGAAGCGTTTTCCTCCCGCCGAAAAAGTACCGCATATGGGCTGGAATAATCTTATAAGTTTTGATGGACCTTTATTCAAAGGACTAAATCAGGATCCATTTCTATATTATGTTCATAGCTATTATGCCGAATTAAGTGATTTTACAATCGCCCATTCCGAGTATATTTTGCCATTCTCTGCTGCAATACAAAAAGATAATTTCTACGCATTACAGGCGCATCCTGAAAAAAGTAGCGAAGCTGGAGCGATCATTCTTCAAAATTTTCTAAATCTTTAATATGGAAATTATACCCGCTATCGATCTTATTGATGGGAAATGTGTAAGACTCACGCAGGGCGATTATAACAGCAAAAAGGAATATCATTCTGATCCTCTGGAAGTTGCCAAAAGTTTTGAACAAAAGGGAGTTAGCAGACTGCATTTGGTCGATTTGGACGGTGCAAGAGCCAAAAAGGTGATAAACCTACCCGTATTGCAGCGAATTGCCACTCACACCAAGCTCATTATCGATTTTGGCGGTGGAGTACGATCCGATGAAGATTTGGAAAAAGTATTTGACGCTGGTGCACAACAAGTTACATGCGGATCGGTGGCAGTCAAAAATCCTGAATTGGCTGAGAAATGGATCAATAAATATGGCGCTGAAAAGCTGATATTAGGTGCGGATGTGAAAAACGAAATGATTGCTGTAAGTGGTTGGGAGGAAAATACAACGGTTGAGATTATTCCATTTTTGCAGCGCTATTTAGAGATGGGTTTCCGCAAGGTGATTTGCACAGATATCAGCAAAGATGGTTTGCTTCAAGGCCCTTCTACAGAACTTTACAAAAAGCTTATCCTGTCGTTTCCTGATTTGCAATTGATTGCAAGCGGTGGAGTTACGACTGTAGATGATGTGAAAAAAATGAAAGAAATTGGAGCTTTTGGTGCGATTATCGGAAAAGCGATATACGAAGGCACTTTAGATTTGGACGAGATTTTAGCGATAGATTGATATGCTTACAAAAAGAATAATTCCTTGTCTTGATATAAAAGATGGCCGCACGGTGAAAGGTGTGAACTTTGTGGAGCTGCGTGATGCTGGTGATCCCGTAGAGCAAGCCGCAATCTATGCGAGGGAGGGTGCCGATGAATTGGTGTTCCTAGATATTTCGGCCACTATTGAGAAACGAAAAACTTTGGTGGAATTGGTAAAGAGAGTTGCCTCTCAAATCAATATCCCATTTACAGTGGGTGGCGGTATTTCATCTATTGAAGATGTGTCGGCTTTGCTAGCTTCTGGTGCAGATAAAATTACCATTAACTCCTCAGCGGTTAAGGACCCGTCATTGATTGACCGCTTGGCTTTGGAGTTTGGAAGCCAATGTATTGTAGTGGCGATAGATACTCGATGGGTGGTAGGTCAAAACTTGGTGCATACACACGGTGGGAGACAAGCCACGGAGATAGAAACTATCGCTTGGGCTAAGGAAGTGCAAGAGCGCGGAGCAGGAGAAATAATGCTCACTTCGATGGATCATGACGGGACCAAAGCTGGCTTTGCTTGTGAGCTTACCTCCCGCATTTCTTCAATGCTTAATATCCCCATCATAGCTTCGGGCGGTGCGGGTTTAGAAAGCCATTTTGTGGATGTTTTTACCAATGGAAAAGCCGATGCAGCTTTGGCCGCTAGTATTTTCCATTTCAATGAAATTAGTATTCCAACTCTCAAACAATTTTTGCGAGATCAAAAAATACCCGTAAGATTATAGCCATGAGAATATTGACGAAAATATCTGAAGTAGATTTCACCAAAACTGATGGGCTTGTTCCGGCCATTATTCAAGACGCAAACACCAATAAAGTGTTGATGCTGGGGTATATGAATGAGGAATCATTAAGCAAAACCATTGAAGAGGGAAGGGTGACCTTCTACAGCCGTAGCAAAGGCAGACTTTGGACAAAAGGCGAAACCAGTGGCAATTTCTTATTAAGCCAGCAGATATTGCTGGATTGCGATCAAGATACTATTCTGATAAAAGTGAATCCTGTAGGACCTGCTTGCCATACAGGTGCGGACACATGCTTCAATGAGAAAAATGTGCCTTCGAATGTGGCCTTTATTCAGCAATTGGCAGAGATTATTAAAGCCAGAAAATCTGATACAAGCGGAAAGTCCTACACCAAAAGTTTGTTTGATAGCGGCATTTCCAAAATGGCGCAGAAAGTAGGAGAGGAGGCAGTAGAAGTTGTGATAGAAGCCATGCGTGACAATAAGGAATTATTCAAAGAAGAAGCCTCAGATCTATTATTTCATTACTTGGTACTGATCGAAGCAATGGATTTGAGTTTAGAGGATATTGTGGAGGTATTAGCAAAAAGACATCAAAAATGAGCCGGCAAGCACCAAATTGTATTATGATGGTGAGGCCTGCTTCGTTTGGGCCAAATCCCGAAACGGAAGGAAGCAATATATTCCAGGCCAAAGCAAGTGAAACTGCCGAACAAATCATCAAAAAGGCGCAATCAGAATTTGATTCAATGGCTCAGAAGATCCTTGAAAATGACATTGATTTAATTCAAGTGGAGGATACACCAGAGCCAGTAAAAACCGATGCTGTATTCCCAAACAATTGGATTTCTACGCATTCAGATGGAAAAGTGGTATTTTATCCGATGCTTTCTAACAATCGTCGCTTCGAACGGAGAGTGGATATATTGCAAAAGTTGGAATCTGTCGGGCATCCCGTATCAGAGCTAATCGACCTCAGCAAACACGAGAAATTGGACATTTATCTGGAAGGTACGGGCAGTATTGTATTTGATTATGATCACAAACTTGCCTTTGCATGCTCATCCTCTCGCACCAATAAGGAGTTGTTTTTCGAGCTATGTATGTTGATAGATTTTGAACCTGTTTGGTTTGATGCCACATCACCAAATGGAGGAGAGATTTACCATACCAATGTAATATTGAGTATCGGTGAAAAATACATTGTCATTGCAGATGAATTGATTCCATCAGCAGATCGAATCTTGTTAATTACAAAATTGAAAACGTTAGGAAAGGAGATAATCTCGATCAATTTCCAACAAGTATGTGGTTTTGCAGGCAATATCATCGAAGTGAAAAATAGGCGGGAGGAAAATTTCCTTCTAATGAGCAGCACAGCTTGGCAAAATTTCACTCCAGAACAACAGCTTCAACTTGAAGCTAAAGCCAAGATATTACCCTTCGAAATTCCAACAATCGAAAAATATGGTGGCGGTAGTGTTCGCTGTATGGTTTGTGGAATTTTTAACTAGGGCAATATTGGACTCATGTTTTCCATTGGAGTAAGCGTATAGCCAGCCTTTCTTAGTAATAATATTACGCCATCAGGACCACCTAAGTGTCCCGATCCAAAAGCAAAAAGAGTTGGCTTGGTTGATGCCTCTTCAATAATTCTTGGAATCCAATTTTGATTTCGAGTAGTCAGGATAGCATTTTCATAGACTTGAAATTCACTAGCGCTGATTAAGTCATAAAGAGCATTTACTTGCTCACGCTTGTATAGGTCTATCATATTTCGAATTTCTTTCCTGCCCTTTTCAAACTCTTTTACTGATTCGATCAAGAAGGAGGTTTGTGTTTCCAAATCAATAGAATTGAGTATAGCGAGCTGATCTTCAACTGATTCTAAGCCAATGATTCCCAATTCATTTTTCGCAGCTACTTCCATCAATTTACCTTCAACTGATGCAGGAGTACAACCTAGCATTTTCGGTAGAATTAGCGAATTCAAATAAATTGGTTGAATACGGCTTACTAGATTTATATTAATGCCAATAGAATCTTGTAGAAAGCGCTCTATTACTTCATAATTTTCAGCTTCCACAAAATCTCTAATTGTACCTTCATTAGGAAACAACATTCCAGCTTGCATTTTACCCATCAAACTTGGGTCGTCCATTTTAATTTCTAATGCCAGTTGCTTCACATTCTCCATTATAGAATTAAGGTCTGTGCCCACTTTGAAATCATCAGGACAGATAGCGTGGATTGTACCAAAAATATAGGATGGCTCGCTGATTCCTGGGCCTTCAATTTTCCAAAGCAAATTATTTTCAATATTGACTTGGCAGGTAGCTAAAATGCTGCTGCTAAAGATAAAAGCAAGTAAAAAAATGAGTCTTTTCTGCACGTGTTTATAAATTGAATTCACTTATTTGGTCTAAATCTTTTCGACTAATTTTTGGTACAAAAGCGTCGCTTGCTGGAAAACCAACTGGTAATAATAGAAATGGCCTTTCGTTTTCAGGTCTATTGAGTATCTGAGTCAAAAAATTCATCGGACTTGGTGTATGGGTAAGTGTAACTAAGCCAGCCTGATGTATAGCCGCAATCAAAAAACCACTCGCTAAACCCACAGATTCAGATACGTAGTAATTATTACGCTTGTTATTATTGCTGTCAATATCATAAATTTTTTTAAAAACCACGATAAGCCAAGGGGCAATTTCTAGAAATTCTTTTCGCCAGTCTGTTCCCAAATGTGCCAAATCCTTTAGCCAATCTTCAGACATTCTTCCATTGTAGTTTTCTACTTCTTCCTTTTCAGCAGCTTCTCTTATTTTGCTTTTTAATTCAGGATTAGCAATGGCCACAAAAGTCCAAGGCTGCTTGTTAGCACCAGAGGGTGCAGAGGCCGCAGTCTTAATTATCGTTTCGATTACTGATTTTGGAATAGGGCGGGAGGAAAAATGGCGAACTGACCTACGAGTTTTCATGCTTTCATAGAATGAAGTCGCCCTTTTACTAAGTTCATCTTCATTTAGTTGCTTGCAATGGTATTCGATATATGGATATCCATCTATAATCTTATCGGCCATATTTCATTATTTTGGGATAATTAGATGGAAGGTACTACCCACGCCCAATGCACTTTCGATGCGGATTTCTCCCTTCAGCTGTTCAGTTAGTCCTTTTACAATTGACAGACCTAATCCACTCGATGACTCCCCAGATGTTGGCTTATTAGCAAGTTTTGTAAATTTCTTAAAAAGCTTTTTCTGATCTTCTTCACTTATGCCAGGGCCTTCATCTTTTACTATAAATTCATAATAAAATGGCTCTTCGGTTACAGATAAACGCACAATGGTATTCGGGTAAGAAAATTTAATTGCATTGCTTATTAAATTTTCGATAATTCTTCGCAGGGCAGGGCTATCAGTTTTTAGAATTCCATCTTTCTTATAATCTTCGGATAACTCAAGCTTAATATCTTTTGCTTGCGCTACTGGTCTATTTGCTTGAATGATTGCTTGTACCAATTCACCAACTGCGATTTTCTCCTTTGTCTTTTCGTAAGTACCTGATTCAATTCGGGTCAGTACCAAAAGGTCATTTATTAACTTTATACTTTCTCTCGATACACTTTGAACAATCTTCAAATATTTGTTTTGTTCTTCATTAAGCTCCCCAGCTTCTTTTATTAGGTGTCCAAGTCCATCAATATTAGCCAATGGTGTCCTCAAATCATGGGCAACAATTCCCATCAAATTATCTTTTTCTTCATTAATACTTTCTAAAGCAATATTCTTCAGCATAATTTCCTCACTTTGTCTAGTAAGTTTTTCTTTCTGGTCCAGATTTTCTTGCTGCTGAAGCTCCATTGACACATTGATTTCTGTTAGTTGCGTATTCTGCTTTTTGATCTTTAGTTGATTTTTAATAAACAATGCAATAAGAAATAATAATAGGCCGATTAATATAAACAGAATATAGATTTGCTGATTCTTCTTCCTTAGATCTTGTTGTTTTTGCAATTGGTCTTGCAATAGTAGACGATTTTCTCGGTTACTTTGGCTTTGATTGATCTCAAGTTTTAGCTTATCATATTGAGCAATATTTTCTCTCCTAAACTTCTCTCTTGTAATAGAATCAATGACTACTTGATAATAGTAGGCTGAATCGAAACTTGCTTTTTTAGCTTTTAAAACAGCAAGTTGCTGATATACTTGTAACTGTTGTAGTTCCGCGCCAAGTTTTTTGGCGTTGTTAAGAGCAATATGCAATGAATTCTCTGCTTCGTCCAGCATATTGGTATTCATCTCCATTGATGCTTTTGCTAAGTAAGCTAAGTTCAATCCAAAGAAATGGTTGGTACTATGGAAAATATCAAGAGCTTCTGTCAAGTATTGGTTTGCAATGTCATTGTCTCCAATAGATGAATGTGCTGTAGCTAGAAATGTAGCTGATATTGCTTGACTCTCCTTTACTCCTTGATCTTTTCTAATTTTATAGGCTATTGTTAAAAAATTGATGGCGTTCCTATTATTCTTGAGTTTTAAATATGCTTCACCAATAATACCATTGGCATAGGCTTCTCCTAAGATGTTTCCTGTTTTTTGAAATATTTCCTTTCCTTTGGTAGCATTAGTAATAGCTAAGAATGGTGCTTCATCATCTAAGTATGCATGAGCTAAGTTCATATAGCTGTAACCAACCTCGCGCTCGTTTCCAATAAGCTCTGATTTAGCTAGCGCAGTCGAAAAGGATTCAAAGGCCTTTATTTTACTTCCTCTATTCCGGTGAATCACTCCAATACGATTGAGGATATTTACCTCTTCGTTGCTGAGGTTTGTTTGTATTGCCAAGTCTAATGCTTGACTCAAATAAGTTAATGCCGAATCCGTATGACTATTTCTTAATTGCCAACCATAGTCATTTAGCGCTTTTAATCGCACACTATCAGGACTACTTTTGGAATTAATGATGGTTTTTAAAACACTTTTGTTGGCAGGGTAGTCAAAACTTTCTTGTTCTGCCATGCATAACTGTCCGCCACCAAATATCATTAGAGATGTTAAAATGGTTATTATGACTAATTGGACTGGAAATTTCAAAACAGATTGAGAATTATTGAACCTTTAAAGACCTTAAATTAAGTAAAAGAATCGTTACGACGACTTTTATTATCCTACACAAAATTAGGGTGTAAAAATTAAATATAGATGCTTAGTGATTAATTCTAATTAAATTTCTTCTTAATGGAAATTTTAGAATTTATTGGAGGTATTTTAAAAAGAAGCGAAATTAAAAATTTAACAAATTTTCAGTATATACTGAAAATAAACAAACGTATTTTTTTTCTGTTAATTACATGTTACCTTTGCAGCCCGATAGGCAATGTAGAAGGGCTGATTTTTTTTATTTTTTAGCATAATCAATACATTTTCAATATTTTATGAAATCGATTAGTTTGTTTTCAAGAAGAAATCTTTCAGCTGTTGTTGCACTATTTTTAGCTTTTATCATTTTGATTGCTGCTAATAGTTAAGTAAAACTACCACTTATAAGATTTGGTAGTTTATTCTTGTTAAGGCAAAATTTTAAAAGCTTTTTTTCATTCCAGATGGAATGACTCGTAGAATAGAATTTTTTCATAGAGTTAGTTTAAGGTTGATTGGTTGAGCGGGCGATTAGAAATAATCGCCCTTTCACTTTTATTTGAAATACTTAAACACTGGATACACGGTATTGCCCTCTCCAATCTGTTCATCGAAAAAATTCCAAGTTGCTAAGCCATCATCGGACTGCGGTTCTAGCAGATAAAAAATCAAATTGGCCAAAGGCTGTGCAGCATCTACTACATAATCGCCTTTACCGAAACGCTTATTTCCTGCTTTAAATTCGCCTTCTAAGGTTGCCATATTGTGTCCTTCGAATGGTCTAGCGGCTCTAGTTACTTTCGATATATGGAATTCCTCTCCACTGAAATTTTGATTTTTATCTAGTTGTCTCACATTTACACCATGAGATTTAAGCATATCAGCGATATGAGAAAGTTCTTGAGAAAACACATACCCACGCGGAATTGTTGCTTCTAAAGTTGGGTCAAATTTGGCGTAGTATTCGACACCCTCCAAATTCACTATCTCACCAGTGCGATATATAACCGAATCACCTTTTTGGTTGATATACGTGCCATAATTATACGTTCTTAAGTTTAGCAGTTCGTCCATTGCCACCATTTGGAATCTTACACCTTTTTTAGTCACACCAGCTCCTTCAATCACTGCTTTAATTGCATCTTGCTCAGCTTTTTTATTCAATTGGGTGATTTCAGCAGCATTGCGATTAGTGAATTCCAAAATCTCATTTACAAAAGCATGGGCTGCATAAATTCTCTGGTAGAATCGCTCATGTGCAAAGTTTTCACTTAAAATGCCAAGCTTATTTCTTAAGCCCATCTGATTTACCAAGTATCTAGGGTGATGGTTGTATGTTGAAAAACGATTTACAGGCCATCTTCTCAAGCCATAGTAATCACCAAATGGACCAAAATGTAAATCATATTTTTCATATACAGTTTGCGTGATTTCGGGAAGCATATTATTCCAAGTATAATCATACGGCTCGTATTGGCCTGCCGAATGATAGCTTGGGGCCCAAGTGAGCGAGTAGCCATGCCATGTACCATTGGTAGTATGCAAATCCACCAATAGCTGCGGATCCCATTTGAGAATTATATTTTCAAGTAATGCTTTTGTTTCAGAACCTTCTAGTTTCATTCCGTCCCGGTTCAGATCAAGTCCAGCACCATTGGCCCTTGATCCCGCTGTCATTGGACTTCCTTCTTGGGACGGCCTAGTATTGTCACCCATATTATCATTTCCATCAATATTATAAACTGGAGCGATTAGAATAATTTGGTTGTCAAGCAAATGTTTTTTATCCCCAAATAGTATCTCACGCATCAAAATCATCACAGCTTCTTTTCCTTCTACTTCACCGCCGTGTATATTGGCTTGGATGTAAAATGTAGATTTTCCGCTGGCGAGTGCCTCTTCAGGAGTACTTACTCTTGGGTTTGAAAGCACAATTAAAGGTATTTCCCTCCCGCTTTCACTTTTGCCTATGTATTCTAAATGGGTAAGTGTACTATTTGCATGTACATATTCTAAAAATTCCCTTACATCATTGTATGTAGAGGTATTCAAATAGGCAGTTTTTTCTGGTGTTGTAAGTAATTCACCAGGCCATACCTTTTTATCATCAGGATTATAGGTAGGAATATTACCAGCATTTGGTAAAGCAATTTGTCCAAGACTTGCCTGCGAAATGCCAATACAAATAATTCCTAAAACAAAAGATTTAAAAAGACTCTTCATTAGTTAGATATTAGATAATTTGAAATTCATTTTTGGTCCGCAGTTGAAATATGCGGGAGGTTAATATGCTTTATTGCAATTAACATTAATCACTAAAAATATGGGTAATTAGTGGAGTTTTTGCCTTTGACAAGATTAAATTCCACGAGTGGAACTATTTGATGATTATTAATTTTCTATTTGAAGAATATTATCGAAATTAAACTCATCACTTATTGAAGGAAAAATTCCTTTAGGCTTGATTATTAGTACTAGCCATAAAGGTCACATTTCAATTGACTTAGCCAATGTACAGAAATTTATTAGGTATACTTATCATTTTCATTCTATTAGCTTCTTGCCACGATAGCCGTTCGCCTATTCTCAAAGATTTAAGTGGAAAGCAATATAAAGAGTATCAAAACTTTAAAATTGGTGTGAATTACGAGGTGGATAGTTTATTTGAAATGCTTTCTGAGATGGAATTGGATGGGAGATCCATGAGGCAAGTGCGTAATAGAATTACTTATTTGTGGAATCAGAGCGGTATTTTGCAGGTGAATACCGTAATGAAAATCGGATCAGAGGCATTAGAGAACAAAGAGTTTGCAATTGCTTTAAAGGCTTTTGAGGAGGTAATAAAAGTAATGCCCGATTATCCTGAAGTTTGGAATAAGCGGGCAACCGTTTTTTATGCTATGGGCGAATATGAAAAGGCATTATCAGATATTCACAAAACACTGGAGCTAGAGGGAAGACATTTTGGCGCCTTATCTGGGCAAGCGAATATCTATATCCAAAGCCGACAATATTACTTGGCTCGCGAAGCTCTAGAAAATTTGAAAAAAATATATCCAAGTTTTCCAGAACTTACGGAACGGCTCCAAGAAATCAACAGAAGAATGGGAGTAAAGCTGGCTTAAAAAGCACCAATTTCTGCTTGAAATCCCTTCATCATGTTGAGTGTTTTTAATCTGTAGAAATTGCTGAGTTGGCGGGAGGATGCCGAGCTAGTGAAGGATCCATTTACAATATAATGAACGGCTTCTTTGTATCGGGCTTCCTCTGGATCACCCCAGTCCTTATCCAACCCATCAATTACTTCCTTATCTACAGCTAATCCTTCATAATAATCACCTACTCCATTAGCGTTCACTGTTTTGAAAGTGATTGGCACTAATACTTGATCTGCAATTTGTATTACATAGGCGCCTACAGGTTTTCCACCTGTTTGCTCACCAACTAACTTCATATCCATAAAAGGATCTAATCCATTAATAACTAATTCGCTTGCAGAAGCAGTTCCAGGTGAAGTTATGGCAACCATTCTTTGTAAATTAAGATTTAGAGAATTTGCACCAATTCTGATGCTTTCCTCCCGCGAAGTTTGACGGCTATTGAACGTATATTTTGCTAATACTTGACCCATCGCTGAGCTTGGTGCAATCATATTGGCAAGGTATTCTGCAACATTTACGAAGCCACCACCATTATATCTAAAGTCAATAATCAAGTCTGTAACTCCAGCAGCCTTGAAGTCTCCAAATGCAACATTTAATTCACTAATTGAGGATTCTCTGAACCCCATAAATACCAAATAGCCAATTTTCTTGTTCCCAATTGTTTCTATCTGATAATGCATTACTGTATTTTGAGTGACAATTGCTTTGTTGACTGCTACATCACGTATGGTGCCGTCTGGATCTTGAATCCTAAAGTTATTGACAACTCCAACCTCTCTTGCTCCAATCACCTCTGATAAAGAATTTGTAGCTAAAATTTCCTCAGTAGTTTTTCCGTTGATAGCTAATATTTTTGTGGATCTTTTAAAACCAGCTTGTTCAGCAGGAGAGTTTTTGAATACAGCTCCTATCCTTAGATTGCCTTCAACATCGATACTCTGCACGAAGCCATGTCCTGCAAATTGGCCAGCTCTAGTAAGTGCGTCAAATTCAGCTTTAGTGGTTGTGTAGCTCCATTTATCTATTGGCTTATAGAGCATGGCATCTAACAAACTGCTAAATGATGTAAAAGAAGTTGGGTTTATTCCAGGAGGGATATTTTCGCGCCAAAAGTAAAAATCATCCATTGTTTCTGCGATTTTTTCTTTGATTTGGTTAGCCACCGCATCTTCATAAGATTGCTGCTCGTCTTCCTTTTCCCTACATCCCACTATTAGGTAGCTTATAAGAAGTAAGCTTCCAAATATTATCTTCCAATTTCTAGCGTGTTGCATATCTTATTTTAATTTCTTGATAAAAAACAGATAAGATTCTTGATTTGTTCTTCAACGTGAATTTATTTCTTTTTATCATATTCGTAAAAAGAAAAAAGACGGATTTTCCAATCCGCCTTTTTTTTAGCTTGTAATTCCAATAAATTTATTCTTTCTCCATCAACTTGATCAAATTCAAAGCTGAACCAGCTTTGAACCAAGCGATTTGAGAATCATTGTATGTGTGGTTCAAAGCTATTGTATGGCTTGTTCCATCATCGTGCTTCACCTTGATTGTTAATGGTCTAGCTTCTGCAAATTGCTCCAAATCGATAAAGTCGATTTTGTCATTTTCTTGAATTAGATCATAATCAGCTTCATTGGCGAAGGTAAGACCAAGCATGCCTTGCTTCTTAAGATTAGTCTCGTGTATACGAGCGAATGACTTCACAATCACGGCAATTACACCTAAGAAGCGAGGCTGCATTGCAGCATGCTCTCTAGATGAGCCTTCACCATAATTATGATCTCCAATTACCACGCTTGGAATGCCCGCAGCTTTGTACACTCTAGCTACATCTGGCACTTTACCATATCCACCTTCCAATTGGTTTTTCACAGAGTCAACCGAGCCATTGAATGCATTTGTAGCACCTGTAAGCGTGTTGTTTGAAATGTTATCCAAGTGACCTCTGTATCGCAACCAAGGGCCTGCCATAGAAATATGATCGGTTGTACACTTACCTTTTGCTTTAATCAATAGCACTGCATCAGTGATATTCTTGCCATTCCACGGTTTGAATTCAGGTAGCAATTGTAATCTCTCGCTACCTTCAGCTACCACTACAGAAACCGTAGAACCGTCTGCCGCTGGCGCTTGGTAACCTGGATCTTCGGCATCGAAGCCTAATGGTGGTAGTTCGATACCTTTTGGCTCATCCAATTTCACCATCTGACCATCCTTATTTTTGATGCTATCAGTCAAAGGATTGAAAGTCATGTCGCCGGCAATAGCCATTGCAGTAACCAATTCAGGTGAAGCTACAAAAGCATGAGTATTTGGATTACCATCATTTCTTTTCGCAAAGTTTCTATTGAAAGAAGTGAGGATTGTGTTTTTCTTATCAGGATCGTTGGTATGTCTCGCCCACTGACCTATACATGGTCCGCAAGCATTTGCTAATACTACACCACCCATTTTGTCGAAAGTCTCCAACAAACCATCTCTTTCGGCAGTAAACCTTACTACTTCCGAGCCTGGCGTAATGGTGAATTCTGAATTTACTGTTAGATTTTTGTCAACGGCTTGTTTAGCAATTGATGCTGCTCTTGTTAAATCCTCATAACTTGAGTTAGTACAAGATCCGATCAAACCTACTTCAAGTTTTTCTGGCCAGCCATGCTCTTTAAATGCAGCGGCCAACTCAGATATTGGCCAAGCCAAATCTGGTGTGAATGGACCATTAACGTGTGGTTCAAGTTCATCAAGATTAATCTCAATTACTTGATCATAATAAGCAGTTGGGTTGGCATATACTTCTTCGTCACCTCTCAAATGCTCTCTAATACCGTCTGCTAATTCAGCTACATCAGCTCTTTCGGTTGCTACAAGGTAATCCTTCATTTTGTCGCCATAAGCGAAAATGGAAGTAGTAGCTCCAATCTCCGCGCCCATATTACAGATAGTACCCTTACCAGTACAGCTTATCCCATCTGCACCATCTCCGAAATATTCTACAATTGCGCCAGTACCACCTTTTACAGTAAGTATGCCAGCTACTTTTAGAATTACATCTTTTGCAGATGTCCACCCGCTCATTTTGCCTGTAAGGTGTACACCAATCAATTTAGGGAATTTAAGTTCCCAAGCCATGCCAGCCATAACATCCACGGCATCTGCACCACCTACACCAATGGCAACCATACCTAAACCTCCAGCATTTGGCGTGTGAGAATCGGTACCAATCATCATTCCACCTGGGAATGCATAATTTTCAAGTACTACTTGGTGAATGATACCTGCGCCTGGTTTCCAGAATCCTATACCATATTTATTTGAAACTGAAGACAAGAAATCAAAAACCTCTTTATTGCCATCTACTGCTCTTTGCAAATCGGCTACAGCACCTACTTTGGCTTGGATCAAGTGATCGCAATGCACTGTAGAAGGAACTGCTGCTGCTTTTTTACCAGCTTGCATAAATTGCAAAAGTGCCATTTGAGCAGTAGCATCTTGCATGGCCACTCTGTCTGGAGCAAAATCCACGTAAGTTTCACCTCTTGTGAATGGTTTACTTGTACTTACATCATATAAGTGGCTATATAAAATCTTCTCTGTGAGAGTAAGAGGTCTGCCGACTACTTTGCGAGCTGCTTCCACTCTTTCTGGAATTCGCTTGTAGACAGCTTTAATCATGTCTAAGTCAAAAGTCATATTTATGGGGATTAAATTTTTACTATCCTAATTACGGTTTTGAAACCGAGTGCGAAAATACGAAATAAAGCAATGAGTTAAAACCCAAAATGAAACCTACGGCTTATTTAGAATAACATCAAAAAGAGTATAAATATACCTAAGCCTAATAAAAGTAATTTAATGGTATATGGAAGAATTTCTCTTGCCTTCAATTGAGTAATGCCTAGGAGTGGTAAGGCCCAGAATGGCTGAAGCATGTTCGTAACTTGATCGCCGTAGGCAAATGCCATCACAGCTTTCCAAATGGGCACGCCTAATTGTTGGGCAGCGTCCATAAGTACGGGGCCTTGCACTGCCCATTGCCCACCACCGCTTGGTACAAATACGTTGGTAATGGCAGCAGATAGAAATGCCAAAATAGGAAAAGTAAACTCATTGGAAATGCTTGAAAGGTACATGGCAAAGTCAGCCGCTAAACCTGAATATTTCATTAAGCCCATAATGCCAGCATAGAGCGGGAATTGGATGATAATGCCTGCAGAAGCACCCACAGCGCGTTCAATGGCTTTTACGAAACCAGCCAGGCTACCATGAAACAACATCCCAAAACCAAAGAATAGGAAGTTGACAAAGTTGATGTTGAATTGTGAAATGGCGGAAGTTTTGGAAAAAATCAATTGACTAATGGCGGCAATCAAGATTATCGCGCCGAAAATAGATCCTATCCATCTGTTACGATCCCATTTGCTTTCATCAGTTGGCTGTATTTCGTCGAAATTGGAATTGGCGATGCTTGGGACACTTTCTTTGTGTTTTTGAGATTTCGATTGCCAATAGAGAAACGCAGGAATAGAAATAAGCAGGCATAAGCTTAGCCATAAGTTCATATCCGAAAGAATGGTTTGACCAATATCAATCACGCCAATTTTATCTGCCAGGAAATGGTTTCCTTCGGCAATGGAAAGGGTAGAACTGCCGGAAAATCCGCCATGCCAGATCATCAAACCGCTATAACCTGCGGCACCAATTAGTGGATAATTGATCGGAAAACCTTCTTTTTTGGCCTTTTCTGCTACTTTTCTGGCCAATACAGCCCCTACAATAAGGCCAAGCCCCCAATTGAGCCAAGCGCAAATCAAGGCTCCCAATGCCACAGTAATTACCGATGATGCTGTGTCATTGCATTTTGAAATAAGGCGGGAGGTTAATTTATCTGCAATGGGAGTAATGGCAAGCGTATAGCCAAGTATCAGAATAAGTGACATTTGCATGGAAAACTCCAAGAGCTCCCAAAATCCCATGCTCCAATAATTGGCTAGCTCGAGCAGCCGTGGAGACTCGCTACTTTCAGCATCAGTAAAAAGCCACGTAAGAATAAAGGTGGCAAAAGTAAGCCCAATGGCTAAAGCAAATGGAGAAGGAATTTCAAATCGCTTAGCCTTTGCACTCATGAACTTACAGGTTTTTTAGAAATTCAATTGTATCGACATTATCTGCATAATCATTCAATTTGGGAAATTGTGCTTGCCCAAAAGGAATTGCAGAAGGGATGATCGATGAGTTGCCAACTATGCACTGAATATTATCTTTCTGTTGCTCAATGATTTCTTTCAATGTATCAAGGTCTTGATAGTATTCATAAAAAATCACCGAAAGAGGCGAAACCAATGCCTTGTCTTCCTTGAGCATAAAATATCCGCTGTCCAAGTGAGGAACTCTATTCACAAGATATACAGCTTTATTGTAATCGTAATTATTTAGGTATTTATGATGTTCAAAATGCTTTGCGAAGCGATTGCTAGCTTCTATTAATCTAATCAAATCAAAGCCTTCTGGAATATAGATTTTGCTCACATTGCGGCAACCTAAGCTGAAATAGAGGAACAAATCATCGTGTAAATTATCAAGGTCTGCTTGGCTTTCTGTACCGTCTAGCACCGCAATAGAAGTTCTGTTTTTGCGGATAATATTTGGGTATTTGCCGAAGTATGTTTCGAAATAGCGGGAGGTATTATTGCTGCCCGTTGCAATTACCGCATCGATTTCCTTGAGCATAAATACCTCTTCCAGTCGTTCAGCAAGTTGAGGCTCAACTTCCCGTAGTCCTTTCAGGAAAAATCGAGTAAGCACAATATCCTGACTGGAAACTTTCAATTTGGCTTTGTGGCCAGTAATAAGCACACTCAACATATCGTGGATGCCAACAAATGGGATATTGCCAGCCAAAACCAACCCGATTGTTTGAGGCTTGGGATCGATTGGAAGGTAGGGACTTAGCCAATTTCTAAGATTATCCTCCCGCAACCATTCCTTCAAGCCATTGAAAGCCAGTCGGGTGTAATCTTCGACAAACCATGGATTCGTATTGCGAGCGTCCGCACATAACATTGAAAGCTCTGCTTCGTTCACATTTCTAAAATATTCGCCAAGAAAATGAAAAGCTTTTATTCTTTGTTCTATACCCATTTATTTAGATTATAATTTATTATTTGGCTTGGGTTACAAACATAAGACATCTATTTTTGTTGACGAATTGAAAGGTACAAGTTTTAAATTATTAAATAGATAATATGGCAATAATGATAACCGACGAATGCATCAATTGCGGTGCATGCGAGCCTGAATGCCCAAACACAGCCATTTATGAAGGTGGCGTGGAATGGACATGGGCGGGAGGTACAGATTTGACTGAAGTAGAATTGGAAGATGGAACTTTGGTGAATGCAAAAGAACCACAAGAACCCGTTTCTGACGAATTTTATTATATAGTTTCAGGTAAGTGTACGGAGTGTACTGGTTTTCACGAAGAACCACAATGTGCGGCAGTTTGCCCAGTAGATTGCTGCGTAGAAGATCCTGACTATGTAGAATCCGAAGAAGAATTAACAGCCAAAAAGGAATGGTTGCATGTTTAAAAACCTTAAAATCAGATAATTAAAAAGCCGAGTCAATCGGCTTTTTTTATTTCATCTTACTACGTTTTATCAGATAAGCCAAAAGCACTGAATCCACAGATTGGGTAACATCTACTTCCACTAGATCGATCTTGGCTTTATGGCACCATAGTTTTATTTCCTCCATGTATTGTTGCATGCCAGCTTTGTATTCTGCTTTAATGGTTTCAGGCTTAATTTTCACTTCCTCGCCTGTTTCAGAATCTACAAATACATGTGGTCTTTCGTCAAATTCAAATTCCTTTTCAGTAGGGTAATGCAAAGTGTGAAAAAGGATTACCTCATGCTTGGCATGCTTTAGATGCTGCAATGCTGAGAAAAACTCATTCGGATCTTCCTCGCTCAATAGCATATCAGAAAACACAATAACCAAAGATCTTTTGTGAATCGATTCGGCCATCATGTGAAGCACTTCACTTGTCCTTGTTTGCCTTGGTGCCTTTTCCTCTACAGATTCCTTTAATAATTGATCCAGCTGAATGAATATTTTATTAAGGTGAACTTTGGTTGATTTTATGGGACTTTGCCAATCAATTTTGTCCGAGAATATTTTTACACCAAGTGCATCTCTTTGTCTTTGTAAAAGGTAAGCCAGGGCTGCTGATGCTAAAATAGAAAAATGAATTTTCTGATTTTCACCTTTTGGATAATACATGGAAGTAGAGTTGTCCAGTAAAATCACACAACGGAGATTAGTTTCTTCTTCGAATCGCTTCACGAATAAGCGGTCGTTTTTGGCATACACTTTCCAGTCAATATTTCTGGTGCTTTCGCCTGGATTGTAAAGTCGATGTTCCAAAAACTCAACTGAGAAGCCGTGATAGGGCGATTTATGCAATCCAGTGATGAATCCCTCCACCATTTGTCTGGCAAGCATTTCCAGATTACCAATTTCCTTTATGTCCTGAATGGTGATTTTATTTCCCAATACTTTACGTTTTATATCAAGTTGTACTTGTGGCTATTTACCAAGCTATTGCAGTTTTGCCAGCAACCAGAAAGATGTCTTTTTGTTTTTTCTTTTTGTTAAAAAGGAAATCCTTCTTTTATTTGACAATTGAATGGCCAATAATGGCCTAAGTTAAGTGTCAAAAACAGGATTAAAAAATATAAGGACAAGTGGAAGAGCATAACGAAAACGATAAGCCCGAAATATTTTCACAGAGAGTAAGGGCTGGAAAGAGAACTTATTTTTTTGATGTGAAAGCTACACGTGGGAACGATTACTACTTAACGATCACAGAAAGCAAGCGTAAGAATAAGGATGATGGCTTTTATTTCGAGAAGCATAAGATATTCCTTTACAAAGAAGATTTCGATAAATTTATTGAAGCACTAAATAATTGTGTGGATCATGTTAAAACTGATTTGATGCCAGAAGTTGATTTCAGTCAATTTAATGAAATCGAAGAAGACAATACAGAAAAAGTTGATAGTGATACAGACGATTTGAGCTCTGAGCTCAAATGGGATTAAGTTTCACCCAAAAAAGCCCTCCGTTAATGAAGGGCTTTTTTTATTTCCTCACGGGAACAAAAGCATCAAATACCAATTCATCTTCGTTTTCCCTATACTTCTCCATATTTACGAAGTTGAGTCCTTCTCTACTCATAAAGAATCCATTTACATCATACTTTTTATAATCAATTTCTGTCTCTCCCACTTTTTGAAAATTTTCATCTAGGATGATTACTGTGATCTTGCCAATTCGTCTTTTTGTTGACATCCATTGATCTCTTGTAGGAGGGATCCGTGCTATTCGGTAATAGAAATTTCTGTAAGGATCATAAATTATAGATCGATAGCTGGGCTGTAATACAGCTTCCTCAGCAACTTTTGGATCAATATAGGTAGGCATTTTTGTAGCATAAGGCATAATTGTATCTATGTCAGCACTTTTGGCTAAGTAATACTTTGCAGGTTTGTCCTTATCAAATACTTGAATGTAGTTTGATGAAGCCGTACTGATGACAAAGGATTCTCCATTAATCGCAAAATGAGGTAAAGTCGCTTCAGTACTGGTGTAAAATACCTTTTCGTAAAATTGTGGCCTTCTAAATAAATATTCCTCTTTGCCAGTTTTCAAATCAACGCTAATAATCATTTTTCCCTTATCGTCATAGAACGACCTATTGACCCTAATTCCTGTAACATACACTTTTCCTTTAGATGATTGAATACTTAGAGGCTTATAGGGAACAAATGCGATAGGATTTCCTAAAATTTCAGCATCAGAATTTTGGTAGGAATTTAACTTCTCACCTTTATTATTGATAAGCGATAACCTAATGGGACCTACGTCTAAAACAAAGATTGAATCAGGTGTATGGATATGAAATGATGTAATTGAATTTCCAACTCTATTAGGCCCATCACCATATAGAGAGATATGTTTTAATAATTCGCCATTAGTTAAGCTATATACTTCAATTGACTTTACCCTAGGGTTAAGAAGTGCTATTGAAGGAGTACCTTTCCAATCAGTAGCCTCTAAATAGGTATAATATTGATAATATGCTGAACTTAGAGTTAGTTCAATCTTTTTACTTCCAGATTTTTGTAATTCGTATTTCTGACCCGATGCAAAGAATACATTCGTTAGGAGTAATAGAAGAGTGATATAACTTTTAGTAAATCGAAAGATCATGTCCATAAATATAATATTTTAAATATAATTAATGAGTATTTATTCTGATTTTTCGGGCAGTTAAGAAAAACACTATAAGGTTTCTGGAATGTAATTCGGTCAGGTTGGGCATATTTCTCGTGAAGATTAGATGAATTATTTTAGGCTGGTGAAAACCATATAGGTTTCTACTGCGGGTTCATTGAGAAAAACCTATAAGGTTTCTGGATTGCGCTTCGGTCAGTGTTTTAGCATATTTTTCGTGAAGATTAGGTGGATTATGGAAGGCTGGTGAAAACCATATAGGTTTAGGGTGGTGCATAATTAAGCGAAAACGGATACCTATTAAGCTCTATATTTAATAATTTTAAAGCTCCTTGGAAACTTGGAGCTTTATTTTTTTAAATTTGACAAAAAAGGCATTAATGAAGACTAGACTTACGCTGCTGTATTTGATTATTGGGATAGCTGTATTTATACTTTTTGCCATTATTTTCTCCAATATCTTCATTTATTTTGTGCTGTCAATTGTACTTGCCGCACTACTTAGACCACTTACCAATCGACTTAATCAAATCCAAATATTTTCGATCAAGGTTCCCAGAGTAGTCGCAGTACTCATTTCATTTATCACTTTCGGGATCATTATCACATTATTTATATTGTTGTTTATTCCATTGGTCTCAGAGCAAGTTACTGTTCTGAGCAGTCTCAATTATCAAGATTTGATCTTAAGATTGACCGAACCAATCACAAGAATGGAGGAGTTTTTATTTAGCTATAATTTTGTGAGTACCGAGCCTGGTTTTTTTGTTGCAAATCTTACAGAAGGGTGGAAAAACTTTTCCTCAAATATTAAATTAGAATCGCTAATTAATGGAGTTTTATCATTTACTGGAAATGTCTCAATTGGAATATTAGCGGTCACATTTATTACTTTTTTCTTACTTTACGAGAAAGGCCTTATCCGTAAACAATTGATAAGCCTCATTCCGAATCAATATTTTGAAGTCTCGATTGCGGCAGTTTCAAAAATTGAAAAGCTTTTATCTAATTATCTTCTGGGACTGCTATTACAAATGATAGCTATATTTAGTATGGCCTCAATTGGCTTGTCTATTTTTGGAGTGAAGTATTCTTTGGTTATTGCTGTGTTTGCAGCATTAGCCAATTTGATTCCTTACGCTGGGCCAATTTTGGGCGCATCTTTTGGTATTTTGGTAGGCGTTTCTACTATGCCTATTTCCTTTGGTACACCCGAATTTTACTGGCTTATTATCAAAATAGTTTCCGTCTTTTCAGTAGTTCAAGTCACCGACAATATTGTATTGCAACCATTTATTTTCTCCAGAAGCGTAAAAGTGCATCCCTTGGAAATATTTGTCATTATCTTTGCGGGCGCATCGCTCGGCGGCATTCCTGGAATGATCGCCGCTATTCCAGTGTATACTGTGATTAGGGTGTCTGTTAAAGAGTTTATTCAAGGGTATAAGCAATACCACATTTTTAAGATTTGATCATTTTCTATGGGACTACAGTGCGGAATTGTTGGTTTGCCAAATGTTGGTAAATCCACACTATTCAATTCATTATCAAATGGCAAAGCAGAAGCTGCCAACTTTCCATTTTGTACAATAGACCCAAATGTGGGTGTGGTATATGTGCCAGATACAAGGCTCGATAAATTGGCGGCATTGGTAAAACCCAATAAGGTATTGCCTACGGTAATCGAATTTGTGGATATTGCAGGATTGGTAAAAGGAGCAAGCAAAGGAGAGGGATTAGGAAATAAATTTTTGGCCAATATCCGTGAAGTGGATGCTATTGTGCACGTAATCCGTTGTTTCGACGATCCAAATGTAGTACACGTAAGTGGTGGTGTAGATCCTCTTTTCGATAAAGAAGTAATCGATACAGAACTTCAATTGAAAGATATTGAAGCTGTAGATAAAAAAATCGCTAAAATAGAGCGGGTGGCAAAAACTGGCGATGTAAAAGCTCGCAAAGAGTTGGAATTCCTGACTCGCCTCAAAAATCATTTAGAATCAGGCAATAATGCACGCAGTTTTGAGTTTTCAGAGGAGGATAAGGTTGCAATTGCAGATTCATTTTTGCTAACTGTAAAGCCAGTTATCTACGTAGCCAATGTTGATGAATCGGCAATCCACACAGGCAATGAGCATGTGAAGGTGCTTAAAGAGAAAGCTGATGAAGAAGGCGCTGAAGTAATCGTAATTTGCGCTAGTCTTGAATCTCAGCTTTCTGAATTGGAAGCAGAGGAGAAGGAAGTCTTCATGGCAGAATACGGAGTGACAGAATCAGGATTAAGCAAACTTATCAATGCTTCATATTCTATATTAGGCCTAATCACTTACTTTACTGCTGGCGTGCAAGAAGTACGAGCTTGGACAATCCGAAAAGGATGGAAAGCACCACAGGCTGCTGGCGTAATTCATACAGACTTTGAAAGAGGCTTTATTAAAGCCGAAGTTATTAGTTATGAAAATTACATAAAGCATGGCTCAGAGCAAGCGTGCAAAGAGGTGGGTAAATTACAGATTGAAGGGAAAGAATATATCGTAAAAGATGGTGATGTTATGCACTTCAGGTTTAACGTTTAAATTTAATTCTGAATTTTTTTTGGATTTTTCTTTTTAAACTGACTTGCAATTACTTATTTGAATGTTCGTTTAAGATTTACTTTTTTATCTTTTTAGTTAATGAGAATTCGAATAATTTTTAATCTCAAGAATAGAGGAGCAATTCTACCATTCCACCATCAATATCTGCTATCCCAATTAATAAAGGGACTTTTGTTGAAGGGAGGAAATAGCCATTTCTTTAATTTTAAATTTTATCATTTTTCTGGCTTAAAAGGGCAAACCAAAATTAGTAGGAGTGGACTCCATTATCTTAGCCAAAAAGTGACACTAGTACTTTCCTCTAGCGATGATAATTTTATTGAATACTTACTTAGGCAGTTTAGCTCGACCAATGTCATCCAATTAGGAGCTTTACATTTAGAGCCGAGTGAAGTAGAAGTAGAAAAAGAGCCAATTTTCAAAAATACTCAAAAGCTCATTTGTATTTCGCCTATTGTCTTGAAGGATCCTATATATGAAGATCCTCAAAACAAGCAATTTATTCATCCTGAGACTGATCTTTTTTCTGATCTTCTTTTTGAATCTACCTTATCTAGAATGACCGATCATGGGCAATATTCTCTCGAAGATTTGGAGAAATTCTCCAAATTTGAGCTTGTGCCTGACAAGGTTTATTTGCAAAAGCTAGACGAACAGCAGAAGAAATTTGCTAGAATATACTCTGTTTTTGATCAAGATGTACGCTTCGAAATTAGAGGCTATACGTTCCCATTTACTCTGTATGCGGCTAAAGAAGTGCAGGAATTTATCTATCATAATGGTTTGGGAGCGCTCACTCACAAAGGATTTGGCATGGTAGATATGGCCAATCAAGGTGGGAATGAAATATTGTCTAATAAAAAGATTAAGGAATTCAGTCTTTAAGTTTACCTAATCTAGTCTCTCCTCCGATTTGCTTCTATTTTTTGGTAACCAATTATTTGGTCGCCACGAGCACCAATTGGACGATAATAGACAATAATCTCATAAAGATTTTCAGTTTCGAACCTGCTGCCCTCGAAGTGAAATGGCGGGAGGGTTTTGCTCTCAACACTATAGGAGTAGTCGTACCAGCCTTGCTTTACAAAAATCTCTGTACGATAGCCGTTTGCATTTGCGTCGTATTGCATTTCAGCTTCTTCATATCCTCCCCAATTTGTAAGTGCACCCATCAATTTCACTTTGCCATCTATCTTACCTGATTGGAGAAAAAACTCTGTAAGCACATAGTCAGGGTCTCTTTGGCCAGTGGGCAAATCGTTGTTTTCAATGATGAAATTACCATTGATGTCCAACGTTTCACTGTAGGCTTGGCCTCTCCTAAGTGCATCCGCACCGATGGTGGCAATATAGAAGTTTCGATCTTTTGTTAGATTGGTTATGTTTTGTCCAGTGAAGTTCAAGGTTCTGAGATCAAAGAATCGGAACTCACTGCCACCTGGAAAATTATTTTTCAAGTCAAAGTTTCTGTAATCTAATAATCGTTGATTTTCCTGAACTCTGAAAGGCTTTAAATTAACCAACGCATTATCCCATCGCTGATTTTGGCGAACTACGACTTTGATTTCTTGAGAAGGATTATTCAAGTCAAGATTTGGATAAGCAATGGTAAACTCCACTTGCTGATGGGTGTTGCGCTGCTCAACGCCTGCTGAAATAGCAACCCTCCCGCCTACATTTACTTGATTGTTCACAAACATTACTCGCTTGCTAAAGACAATCTCATTTTGATTTCTATTTCTATATACAACCAACGCATAATTCCCAGGCAGTTTCACCTGAGGAACTTGAAATTGATAATTCACATAGTTTACAAGCGTGTTTTTGCTGAAATTATATTCCAGAATAGGAAACTCATTGTATGCATCAAGATAATCCATGGGATACAAGCTCGATTCTTTCCAGTCTGAATTACAGTGTATTAAAGCAACGAAGTAATTATCAAACTCGTCTGCCAATTCATCAAAAGTCAAAATCATGGGCCTGCCTTCATTCATCCCTACCACTGAAGGTTGCAAATACGCCTGTGGCAAAGCGCCAGCTGGGAAAGCCATTACAGACCTGAACTGCGGTTCGAATACCTTGTCCTCCCACAGTTTGCCAGGATTTCTTTGTGCAAAGCCATTGACACTTATCAGTAAAATCGCTAATAAATTTAAGATTAAGATTTTTCTCATGGCCTTATTCAACGATTTAATTTAGTGATTGGTGATTTATGCTTCTTCTAATTTAAGAAAAAGTGCTTCCCATTCTTTATTGCTTTTGCTCAGCTTTTGCTGTAATTCTTCGAATTGCCCATTTACTTCTGCAAGCTTTTCGAAGTTTCCAAATATCTCTGGTTTTGCGAGCTCAGCTTCCAATTGCTTCTTTTTCTTCTCCATTTGAGCAATAGATTCTTCCAAACTTTTCAATTCGTTCTGAAGCGCTTTGGTCTCTCCATTATTGTTGTTGACCTTTTTTTCTTGCTTTACGGGCTCAGCTTTTTTCTTTGCTGAAGCCATATTATTGTCGGCTGTTTTTTCTTTAGCAAGGCGTTTTTCCCTTTCACTATACCACAGCTCAAACTCATCGTAAGTGCCAGGGTATTCCTTGATTTCCATATCCTCGATATACCAAATCTTATTCGCTACCTGCGATACAAAATGTCTATCGTGGGAAACGATCACATAACTACCCAAATATTGATCTAATGCCTGTACAAGGATATTTACCGAGAGCATATCAAGGTGGTTGGTTGGTTCATCCAGTAGCAAGAAATTAGCTTCTGAAATCAAGGTTTTGGCTAGAGCCACTCTCGATTTTTCTCCACCCGATAGCACTTTAATCTTTTTGAACGCCTCGTCTCCGCTGAACAGAAAGCAACCCAAAACGCCCCTCAATTCCATCTCCGATTTATCAGTACCCGCTTGTACCAGTTCTTGGATGATTTCATTCTCCAAGTCCAGCGATTCCAGCTGATGCTGCGCAAAGAATGCTCTGATTACATTATAGCCTTCTTGTCTTTTGCCTTCTACATGCTCGGTGCCGGCGATTATGCGTAGGAGGGTAGATTTACCTTTACCATTCGCACCAATCAAGGCTATTTTATCTCCTCGCTCGATAATCGCATGGGTGTTTTGCAGGATTTTCAAATCACCATAGGCTTTGGACACATTTTCCAATTGCATAATATGTCTGCCTGGTTGCTGGTTAAATTTGAATTTGAAGTTTACGGCAGCAGTTGTTTCTACCACATCGTCCACTTTATCCATTTTGTCCAGCATCTTGGCCTTACTCTGTACTTGGCGAGCCTTCGTTGCCTTGGCACGGAATCGCTCAATAAACTTTTCCGTTTGCTTTATTTTTTGCTGTTGATTTTCATACGCATTGCGCTGAATCTCATTCCGTTGGTCTTTCTCTTCTAAGTAAAAAGAGTAATTACCAGGATAATATACTAGTTGTGAATTAGTTACTTCTACAGTCTTATTGATTGTTGCGTCCAAAAATCTTCTATCGTGAGAAACCACCACTACAGAGCCTTCATAATTTCTTAGATAGTTTTCCACCCATTGTATGGAAGGTAAATCCAAGTGGTTGGTTGGCTCATCGAGTAATAGGAGGGAAGGCTTTTCCAAAAGAAGTTTGGCTAGCATTACTCTCATTCTCCACCCGCCCGAAAAGGTTTTCAATGGGCGAGAAAGCTCCTCAGTAGTAAAGCCAATTCCTTCTAATATTTCGCCTGCTTTGGCTTCCATTGTATAGCCATCCAGTGCTTCGAATCTCTCCTGTAGCTTGGCTAGTTTTTCTATTTGGGAATCTTGATAATCAAGCTCCATTTCCTTCAATACCTTGTCGATTTGGTTTTTTACATGAAGAGCTTCTTCAAAAGCCTCCATTGCAACTTCCAAAATCGAATTTTCTGACTGATAGGAAAGTAAGTCCTGATTTAGAAATCCAATGGTGCAATCATTGCTTTTTTGGATTTCGCCACCATCAGGTTTAAGATCACCTACAATGATTTTGAGTAAGGTAGATTTGCCGGTTCCATTGAGCCCAATAAGCCCAATTTTGTCTTTGGGCTTGATATGGAGGTTGGCATTTTCATAGATGGGCCTGCCACCTATATAATAAGATAGATCATTTATCGAAAGCATGCTGCAAAATTAAGCTTAATACAGGGAAAAACACATCTGAAATCATTTAATAAGAATAGGTTTCTTAACTTTCTGGTAAA
>CAZRBW010000024.1:38774-39864 GCA_964598395.1 uncultured Roseivirgaceae bacterium | reverse complement strand
TCCATAATCCCTATCTTTGCCAAAAGATCTAAAAAATGCATGTAGGTGATAAAGTCCGTATGCTTCATAGCAAAGGACAAGGTGTAATCAGGAAAATTCAGAATAACGGCATTGTAGAAGTTGAAATTGAAGATGGATTCGTTATTCCGGTTTCTGTGCGAGAGTTGGTAATCGTAGCAAGGGAAGAAAACAGCTTTTTTGAAGATGAAAAAGTAATCCCAAGCAGACAGGACAGCGCATTTACACCCAAAAGGGAAATAAAATCTAGTCACGGTATTTATCTAGCCTTCGTGCCCAAAAACGATCGAGAGCTGGATTGCCAACTAATCAACAATACGGATTATAGACTGATATTCGCGCTATTCGAGAAGCGAGGCATAGAAGAAACAGGTCTTGCTCATGGAATACTAGAGCCCAAAAGTGCCGTTAAAAGCACTTCCTATTTCCTTGAAGGATTCGAAAACTGGCCTGAATTTATAGTAGAGGCTATTTATTATGCGGCTGAAAGCAAAAGTAGGCCTTCAACGCTGCGCAAAAACCTAAAGGCTAAGGCAAATAACTTTTTCAAGCTCAAAGCTATGGCTCCAGTCATTAAACAGGAGGCTCATTTGTACCAGCTTGATGCCGAACATATAGATGTGCCAATCCAGCAATTGAAGGAAGCACTAAGTGGCGATGGCCACAAAATCACGGCTAAAGAGGATGCTCGCAAAGTCGTACCCGATACCATTGTGGACCTACATATTGAGGCTTTGGTACCCAATGCGCATTTGCTTGGAAACCAAGATATGCTGCAAATCCAATTGGAAGCATTCGAAAAAGCATTGGATGGAGCCATTTACCATAATATGAATGAAATCACTTTTGTACACGGTGTCGGCAATGGAATACTCCGCCATGAAATCCACAAAAGATTAAGCAAACTCGCTCCTAGACTTACCTTTAAGGATGCGCAAAGAGACAAGTTTGGCTATGGTGCAACTTTAGTGAAATTATTGGGCTAATGAGTGTATTACCTGCCAGCTTTACCGCTCGAATGCAACAACAATTGGGTGACCAATTTGCTGCCTTCGAGCATTCACTTCAATTG
>CAZRBW010000024.1:0-38674 GCA_964598395.1 uncultured Roseivirgaceae bacterium | reverse complement strand
ACCCATTTGCGCAGTTTACTTTCGCCAGACTCCTGCCTTGTGAGCAATGAAGTAATCAAATCACGCTCGCATATTCTGCAAGAAAATTTGAGTAAATGGGGCCACACAAATAGTGTAGTTACCCAAAGCGATGCCTCAAGATTCAAAGGATTAACTTCATTTTTCGATCTTATTGTGGTGGATGCTCCTTGCTCTGGCGAAGGTTTATTTCGAAAAGATGAGGAAGCAATAAAGGAATGGTCGGAAGATAATTGCAGACTATGCGAAGGCCGACAAATGCGTATTTTGGAAGATATACTTCCCGCTTTGAAAGATGGCGGAACGATAATTTACAGTACGTGTACATACAATCCCTTTGAAAATGAGCTTTTGGTAGAAAAATTCGCCAAAGCCAATAATTTAGAAATTCTGCAATTAGATAGTCCTGATATCCATCAGCTCACGCCAAAAGAAGCGGGAGGCAGGATTGTCGGCTATCAATGCTATCCGCATAAGATAAAAGGCGAAGGATTTTTCTTTGCCGGTTTACGAAAAAAAGGAACCGATGAGTCGAACAGCTTTGGCAAAGTAAAGCAAAACTGGATAAGCAATGCTTCAAAAAAGGCGACTGAGGGTCTGCCACGGCTTTTCGATGGGGATGATTTGGCTTATTTTACGATTGGCAATGAACTTACCGCCTTTCCGCAATATTGGGAAGATGCACTTTACCAACTGGCTGCGCAAGTGAAAGTATTACAGGCTGGTTGCCCTGTGGGTGCTGTTATCCACAGCAAATTCAATCCCGCAGTAGAACTTGCTTTATCCTCCCGCTTTCTATCCAAAAACTTCCCTAGCCTTGAGCTTGATTTAGAGAATACATTGGCCTTTCTATCTCGTCAGGATTTTGATCATAGTGAAGCCGAAAATGGTTGGAATCTTATTAGCTACCAGCATATTCCATTGGGCTGGATCAAGAAAATCGGTAACCGTGCAAATAATTACTGGCCTACAAACTGGCGCATCAGAATGGGAATGGATGAGTTGCTCGAAGCGTCGATACATAACCCATTACCAAAACTTCAAACTATAAAATCATGACCAATCAATATTTCATTATCCACAAGCCTTATGGAGTTTTATCGCAGTTTACCGATGAGGATGGCAACCCTGGACTTGGCAGTGTATTTAAGCTCCCGAAAGATGTATATCCCGTAGGCAGACTGGACAAGGATAGCGAAGGTTTGTTGATTATCACTAACGATAAGAGCTTGAATAATCAATTGCTCAATCCAAAATTTATGCATTGGCGAAGCTATTGGGTGGAAGTGGAGGGCAATCCCAGTCCATTTGCAATGAGCAAATTAGAAAAGGGTGTGGAAATAAATCTGAAAGGCACCATCCACCGAACAGCACCAGCGAAAGTGAAAAAATTACATCCACAACCGATTATTGCAGAGCGCAATCCGCCAGTGAATTATCTCAAGCATCCTGAAAGAACTTGGATAGAAATTAAATTACGAGAAGGTAAAAACAGACAGGTTAGAAAAATGACGGCTTTGGTGGGGCATCCTACTTTGCGTCTAATTCGTGTGGCAATAGAAGGGCTGCAATTAGGTGAATTGCAGCCCGGTGAATTTTTAGAATTGAGTGAAGCTTCTATCAGAGCTTCTCTATTTCAGCATCAATGACATTAATTGCCAGAAAGTGGATTTTCAAGATCGCTGTCTAGATATGCATCTATTGGCATAATAATCTTGAGCAAACCATCTTCGAATTCTGCTTCGATTGCTTGCATATTTACTTCGCTTGGCAATTCCATATAGCCTGCCATCAAGCGAATTTGTCCATCTTCTAGGTTGCCTACATTGGGCATTTCAAGTTTGTAATTGATACGCAAATTTCGTTTATCCAACTCCACATCGAATCTGTTTTCTTTCAGCCCTGGAATTTTAGCATAAACCATCCAAAATCCATCCTCTTTCTGCAATTTGATATAAGGTGCTGCACATCCTCCCGCAAGCGTATTTTGTACATCGAGTACTTGCATATCTAATTTGAAATCATCTGCAAAACGCATTCTTCCTCCTTTTTTTTCATTACATACGCATAGATCATTCCATTGGATTTTTACGAAAGTATTTCAGCCAATATGGCCATCTTCAATCTACCAAATGCCATATTGGCCTATCTTTAACGGAAATGAGTTGGTAAAATTTGATTTTGGTGGATTAGTGGTGAAAAATTCATCCTCAATAAGAATTAATAAAATACTGTAAGGGACAATTATATTGTATTTTTGCAAAGATGTAAGCCGCCTTATCGCCTCCTGAATGCGGGAGGAGGAAAGTCCGGGCAACATAGAGCACCATGCTTCCTAACGGGAAGGGTTTCGTGCAAACGGAATACAGAAAGTGCCACAGAAAATATACCGCTTTGGCCTCGGCTAGAGTAAGGGTGAAATGGTGAGGTAAGAGCTCACCGCGCCAATGGCGACATTGGTGGCAGGGTAAACCTCATGGGTTGAAAGATCAAATAGGTTTCATATCTACCTTTGGGTGGAGCGATGCGGCTCGTATCGATATGGAACGGGTAGATCGATGGATTGTGTGGGTGACTGCACAACTAGATAAATGATAAGGATTTGCCTACGGGCAGATACAGAACCCGGCTTACAGGCTTACATCTATTTTTTTATATTTACACAAATTGAAATTATGACAAAGATTCTGATCGTTGACGATGAAAAAAGCATAAGAACTGCATTAAGAGAAATACTTGAATATGAAAAGTATGAAGTAGATGAAGCATCGGATGGAGAAGAAGGCTTACAAAAAATAAGTAAAGGCAATTACGACCTCGTGCTCTGCGATGTAAAAATGCCCAAAATGGATGGAGTGGAATTACTCGAAAAAGCAATGGAAGCCGGCCATGGAGCTCAGTTCGTAATGATTTCTGCTCACGGCACCATTGAAACTGCCGTAGAAGCTACCAAAAAAGGCGCTTTCGATTTTATCCCAAAACCGCCAGATCTTAATCGTCTGCTATTGACATTGAGAAATGCTTTGGACAAATCTTCATTGGTGACTGAAACCAAAAAGTTGAAGAAAAAGCTTAACAAAACTTATGACATTATAGGCGAATCGGCTCCACTTATGGAGGTGAAAGCCATGATCGAGAAAGTAGGCCCAACGGATGCTAGAGTATTAATAACTGGCGAAAATGGCTCTGGAAAAGAACTTGTAGCAAGATGGTTGCATGATAAAAGCGCAAGAGCAGAAGCTCCATTTATTGAGGTAAACTGCGCGGCTATTCCTTCGGAATTGATTGAAAGTGAATTGTTTGGTCACGAAAAAGGGAGTTTTACATCTGCTGTGAAGCAGCGAATCGGGAAATTCGAGCAGGCAAACGGCGGCACTCTATTTTTGGATGAAATTGGCGATATGAGTTTATCGGCTCAAGCCAAAGTACTGCGTGCATTGCAAGAGCATAAAATCACCCGTGTGGGCGGCGATAAGGATATAAAAGTAGATGTACGAATACTTGCTGCTACGAATAAGGATTTGAAAAAGATGATTGAGGAAAAGCTTTTCAGAGAAGATCTTTATCATCGCTTGAGTGTAATCCTTATCCAAGTGCCACCATTGAGAGAGCGAAAAGATGATATTCCACTTTTGGTTGACAAGTTTCTAGGCGATATCGCTCAAGAATATGGCGCAGCAAAAAAGGAAATTCAAAAAGGTGGATTAAAAGCTCTACAAGGTCATGATTGGACTGGAAATATCCGTGAACTACGCAACGTGGTAGAGCGATTGGTAATAATGTCCGAAAAGGAAATTACTGAGGCTGACGTGAAGAAATATGGGGATTTGAAATAAGCCCTTATTTAAGGAATGCCTTATTTCAAATCTTCTTTATACATGGCGTACGCTACGATCGCCTGGCATTTCAGTAGCATCCGTGTACGCTGGACAAGGTGCTTTGCGAGCACAAGATGAAAAAACGCCAGTAGCAAAAACCAATGCAAGGATAAAAAATGCCTTTTTCATAGTAAAAATTTATTTGGAATCTCGTGTTTAAACGTTGGGCTGAGTGCTTTGGTATAAGCAATTTAATAAACCAGCAAATTGCATCCTCGCAAATCCGAATTATCAATTCGACCCAACACCTCAAAAGTACCATCCGAATGTAGCTTTCCCAAATCTTGTGTTTCAATAAATGCACATGTATGGATATTTGCTAGATCTATTACATTAATTGCCCCATAAGCACGATTGGGTTGGAAGTCGAAAGGATCATTGACATCTCGAAGAATAATGCGCATATCCGAAGTTGGTTTGAAAATACCATCACCCTTAGAATAGGCTTGTGAAAAAAGCTCCGTCATGCCATATTCGGAATGAATGTAATTGACATCAAAAGCAATCTTCAATTGATCATGCACTTCTTCTCGAATCATTTCT
The DNA here is from genome assembly GCA_964598395.1 of uncultured Roseivirgaceae bacterium. Classification (GTDB taxonomy): domain Bacteria; phylum Bacteroidota; class Bacteroidia; order Cytophagales; family Cyclobacteriaceae; genus CAXBDP01. The sequence goes on along the minus strand of CAZRBW010000024.1, from coordinate 34,235 downwards.
CGGCGGCGACCTTTCATCCCGCCTGTTTCCATTACAATCAACTCAGGATAGGAGATTGAGTAGCGATCTGCAAAGTCGAGCAGTGCGAAAGTCACTCCCAGCAAAACCACCCGCTTCCCTCCTCCTTTCAATTGAAGCAATTCGTTTTTCAATCGCTCAAAGTCGTACAAATAAAATCCTGAAGCTTGTACGCCACTTTTTTCTATAAAATGCTCCGCCATCAATACCAGAGAAGATCCCTCCCGCTCCAGATAAGATGGGAGCAAGCAAAGAAAAACGGTATCTTCTATAGCTCCATAATATTGTTGAAAGCATTTTTCACATTGTTGCAAATAGTCTGCTGTGGATTTCACAAAATGCTGAGAAGTAATTGCTCCTGTGGTTCCACTACTTGTAAAGATTGTTTCCTCTCTCCAATTACCCGTTTTTACTTCATGCTCTTTGAAAAACTGAATGGGTAAAAATGGAATTTCATTGATGCGATTTATGCTTTTCGCATCTCTTCCCAAGGCCTCTACATAGGCTTTGTAAATGGGATTAGCCGAAGCCTGCTGATGAAAAAGTGCTAATGCGCGAGAATCGAATGATTGCATGTAGAGAAATTTCGAATTGTTCAGATCAAATTCACCCAAATATCGTTATTATTGAGGAATTGCTAATTTTGCTTTAATATTGGTTGAAAATATTTTGAATGTGAAGAAATTAATCCCTCTAGGCGGTCTTTCGCTATTAATTATCTGTATTACTGTTTCCTGTTGGACTGAGCCAAACTTAGGCATGGCACCAAAAATAAATTTCGATAGAGTGGAATTTGTGGAAGCAGGATTTCTCGATTCATTGATTGTATTCGTCAAATTTGAAGATGGGGATGGCGATTTGGGACTTACAGGTGATGAGACTTTACCTCCTTATCAAGCTTTTGATTTTGTAAGAGATGATGGCGGTAATCTGATAAGATTTGGAAGTAGGGCTGGATTACCTCCCTACAATCCGATAGATTGGATTATAAATCCAGAAATAAATGGAGAAGTTGTTCAAGATACATTTTTGATTAAGGTCAATGAAAATCATTACAATTATTTTGTTGAATTCTTGGTAAAACAAGCGGGAGGAAATTTCACCTTATTTGATCCACGCAACCCACCTTTTTATCAAACATTCAATGGCAGATTCCCACTTCTGAATCGCACTGGAGAGACTAGACCACTTGCTGGTACTTTACGTTATGGGATGGTTTCTTCTCAATTTAACACCCTATTTGGCAACAAAACCATCAAACTTCGAATCCAAATACAGGATCGCGCACTCAACAGAAGCAATACCATTGAATCGAATGAATTTACTTTGGCTGAGGTTTTAAGGAATTGATTGAGATCCAACAAAATTCAGCTAAAGCCGGTTTTCTCTTTCTTCGTTAGGAATGGACTAAAGTAACATTCCTATTCAAATTGGATTTGCAGAATGGGCTTTTCCTTTATCCCTCCGTTATGGAAATATCATATTAATCCTAGAATCAAAAAAATCATAGTTCAGACAATTTCGATGGCTGTAAATGATTCGCTAAAACACATTCTCGGATTGCAAATCCTATTTATCTGTTGTACGACATTGCAAATGTAGTACAGTGGCTGTACAAGAACAGATTATAAAAATTAGGTAATAAATATTTTTCATCCATCAAAAATTAGGAATTGGATTAATCCAAATGAAGTAATCAGCGATAAGTCATTATGACTTAAAATACACAATTATTATCATAGTTTTTAAAAAAATCGTTAGTTATACAATTCAGTGATTAGAGAATTTGAACCAAAAGAAAATAAAAAAAGCCAACCCAAAATAAATTGGATTGGCTTCTCTGTTTTTATAATTTTTAGGCTTATGCCAACTCAAGTACTTCTATTTCAAATACAAGGGTTTTGCCAGCCAATGGATGGTTTGCATCAAGTGTTATAGCTTCTTCTGTAACGTCAACTACCGTAACTGGTACTTGCTGTCCGTCTTGTTGCTGTACTGTTAATTTCAAACCAACTTCAGGCTTGATATCTGCTGGAACTTGATCTACTGGTACTTTCACCATCATATCCTCCCGCACATCTCCATAGGCTTCTGCTGGAGGCAAAGTAGCAATTGTCTTATCACCCACTGCTAGCCCTGTTACGGCATCTTCAAATCCTTTTATCAAACTTCCATTTCCCAACACAAACTCCAAAGGCTCACGTCCTTCTGAAGAATCGAACACTGTTCCATCTTCTAATTTGCCTGTGTAATGGACTTTAATTTTGTTTCCAATCGTTGCTTTGCTCATAATAATAAATTGAATGAAAATAATTTACAATTGAACGGCAATTTACCCTTTTATCCCTGCTTATAAAAACATCCCTTAACCTTATTCTAAAATTGTACGATATAGCACACATAGTGTTCATAATCGTACGTTAATAATTTTTATTACTGTATATTCAGCCCATAAAATGAATTTGAAGGACTTTTTATTTTGGCATGAATTAGGACAACTACTCATAAATAAACCGCAGAAATGGATAAGCAATTAGGTAAAATTCTGATTATAGATGATGATGAAGACGTGCTCTTAGCAGCAAAGATGTTTTTGAAGAAACATGCAAAGGAAGTAATCATCGAAAAAAACCCTAAAAAAATTCCTTTTTTACTAAATCACGACACCTATGATGTGATTTTGTTGGATATGAATTTCAGTCACGATACGACAAGTGGCAAGGAAGGTTTCTATTGGTTAAGTCAGATAATGGAAGCAGATCCGAAAGCGGTGGTGATATTAATTACTGCCTTTGGCGATGTAGAAATGGCAGTAAGAGCATTGAAAGAAGGTGCTACAGATTTCGTGCTTAAGCCTTGGCAAAATGAAAAACTATTGGCTACCATAACTTCTGCCAATAAGCTAAAAAACTCCTATAACGAAGTAGAGCAATTACAGAAAGCTAAAAAGCAGTTAGAAGACGATTTGAGCCAGCCATTCAAAGATATTATTGGCGAAAGTGCTGGGATGAAAAATATTTTCTCGATAATAGATAAAGTAGCAGATACCGATGCTAATATATTGATACTTGGAGAGAATGGCACAGGTAAGGAAGTGATCGCCCGAGCAATACATCAGCGATCGCTTCGACGCAATAATGTGTTTGTAGGTGTGGATATGGGTTCAATACCAGAATCTTTGTTTGAGAGTGAGTTATTTGGGCATAAGAAAGGAGCATTTACAGACGCCAAAGATGATAGAACGGGTCGCTTCGAAGTAGCCAATGGCGGTTCGCTATTTCTTGATGAGATTGGCAACCTAAGTATGCCGATGCAGTCGAAATTGCTTACAGTATTGCAACGCAGGGAAATCATTCGAGTAGGTAGCAATAAGCCTGTGAAAATTGATGTACGTCTGATATTTGCCACCAATATGCCATTATATGAAATGGTGCATGAAAACAAATTCAGACAAGATTTGCTATATCGGATCAATACGGTAGAGATCCACCTCCCGCCATTACGCGAACGTCGCGAAGATATACAACCATTGGCTGAGCATTTCCTAAAAATGTATTGCAAAAAATACCGCAAGCCTCTCAAAAAATTATCTGCAAGCTTGATCAAAGAATTTCAGACCTATCATTGGCCTGGAAATATTCGTGAACTCCAACATGCCGTAGAGCGCGCCATTATTATGAGCGATGGTGTTACGCTTAGTCCAGAAGACTTTTTCTTTTTGAACCAAAAACAAGAAGGCAAGGATAAAACCCTCGATACGCTAAACTTGGATGATGTTGAAAAAAATATTATTCATAAAGCTATTGATAAGCACAATGGAAATATATCCAAAGCAGCTAAGGATTTGGGACTGACACGAGCATCTCTTTACAGGAGATTAGAGAAATATGGCATCTAAAACGTATAAGAAAAACCTATATGTGAAAATGGCCCTCATTGCATTAAATGCATTGGTGGTTTCGGCTATTTTGGTAGATAAAGGTCCATTTCTCTTGTGGTTTTTGTTCTTGCTATTGATGCTTTATCAAATCAATAATTTGGTAAATTATCTTCAAAAAGGGCAGGAGGAGATTTCCTTGTTTTTGAAATCTTTGCAATTCGAAGATTACGATCAGACTTTCCCACTTCACACACAAAATCCTGTTATCGAGAATCTTAGAGCTGAGTTTAATGCTGTATTGCTGCGCCTGAAGGAATTGAAAGAAGAAAAGGATGCTAATTATCAATATCTAAAAACGATTGTGCAGCATGCGGGGATGGGAATAATGACTTTTCGGGCAGATGGTGAGGTGCAGATAATGAATGTGGAAGCCAAACGATTGCTCAACCAGCAACAAATAAAAAATATAAAAGAGCTGAATAGCTTCAGTCCAGCTTTGGTGGATTGCCTGCAGAGATTGAAAACAGGCGGGAGGGAATTGATCAAAATTCCATACAATGGAAGTACGCTCCCTGTTTCTATTTATGTGATAGAATTGGCCATGCAGAATGAACATTTCAAACTCGTTTCACTGCAGAACATTCAAAGTGAATTGGAAGAAAAGGAAATGGAAGCATGGCAGAATATGATTCGAATATTGACACACGAAATCATGAATTCAGTCACGCCAATATCTTCACTTGCATCCACTGTAAACGACGATATCCTTAGGTACATCCAAAGCGAAGAAGAATCCATATATCCTGCCAAGGAAGATTTAGAAGACATCCATTTGGCCATCAAAACCATCCAAAGACGAAGTGAGGGTTTAATCCGTTTCGTGTCTGATTTCCGCAATCTTACGCGCATTCCGAATCCTCGAATCAAAGAAGTACAAGCTTCGGAATTGATTTCAGAAGTTGTGCTCTTACTAAAGAAAGATTTCGATGAAAACAAAATTGAGATTTGTGTAAATATTACTCCAGAGGACTTGGAAATTGACTGTGATAAAGAGCTCATTGGCCAAGTATTAATTAACTTGCTACAGAATGCAACACATGCATTGTCGGACACAGAAGATCGAGAAAGAAAAATTGATATTACTGCTCGAATTGGCTCACATGGAACAGCAGAAGTTCTGATAAGTGACAATGGAACGGGAATAGACGAGGAAGCTATGAGTAGAATTTTTATTCCATTCTTTACGACCAAAAAACAAGGCTCAGGAATTGGACTAAGTTTGAGCAAGCAAATAATGCGCAAACACAATGGTGGCATAAGCGTTAAATCAGAAATTGACAAAGGAACTGAATTTACGTTACGGTTTTAGTATTATTGTATGATGTTTGAGTCTTGAGGATTCGAATCGATATACCCCAAAACAAACCCAATGGAAGAAATAGCTAATAAAATAACCCAAATTCTGGTAGAGAAAATGGGCATAGCCGACTCAGAAGTAACAATGGATGCGAATTTCATCAAAGATCTAGGCATCGATTCTCTAGACTATGCCGAGCTTATTATGGAATTTGAGCAAAGTTTTGATATCCGAATTCCTGATTCCGATGCCGAAAGAATGCAGACTATGAAGCAGGCTGTAGAATATATTTCAGAAAAGTTAGCGGCAAAATAGAGCTCCTAATTTAGACTTTGCAACTGCCAATAAACCTCCCTTATTACCTAAATATTAAGGATTTAGAATCATAGCTCGAAAAGTTATTTTAAACTTAAACAGGGCGTAAAGCAGAAATAAAACCTACTTCGTTACTTGCTGCAAACTTAGAAAGTGCGAAACGAAGTAAAAACCCTCGTAATATCGGACATTCACCTTGGTACCAAGGGCTCGAAGGCTAAAGAGCTTGTCCGGTTTCTAAAGCAGTATAAATGTGAAAATCTTATTCTCAATGGCGACATTGTAGATGGATGGCAGCTTCGAAAAAGTGGGAAGTGGAAGAAAAAACACACTCGATTTTTTCGTAGGATTTTGGTTATGATCGAAGAAGACAATACCAAAGTTCACTATCTGCGTGGCAACCATGATGACTTCTTGGACCAAATCCTCCCGCTCAATATTGGTAATTTGACAGTAGGCAGGGAGCTTGTCTATGAATCGTTCGGCAAAAAATATTTCATCACCCATGGAGATATTTTCGATTCGATCACCACCAATTTTAGATGGATCGCTAAATTGGGAGATATGGGTTATACATTTTTGCTTTGGTTTAATAGTCAGTATAATCTGTATCGCAGAAGACGTGGTAAACCTTATTACTCTCTTTCACAACTAGTAAAAAGCAAAGTGAAGTCCGCAGTTTCCTTTATTGATGACTTCGAAAATGAGCTTTCAAAAATTGCGAAAGTGAAGGAATGTGATGGCATCATTTGCGGACATATTCATCAGCCGGCCATCAAAAATATCAACGATGTAATTTATATGAACTCTGGCGATTGGGTAGAAAGCCTCTCTGCCTTAGTGGAAGATAACGACGGAGATTGGTCACTTGTGTACTATACCGAAACGGGAAGTGTACCAGTGAAAAAATTTGTGAGCGAAAAAGAGGATGAAAAAGAAATAACCTTAAATTCCTCATTATCAGGAAAAATATACCCAAAACTAGTAAGCTTCTTGGGCTCTAATGGGCAAATCTAAAGCATTACGATTCCTGTTTATTGTACAAGGCGAAGGTAGAGGGCACATGACTCAAGCCATCGCTTTGAAGGATGAGTTGGAGGCCAATGGACATGTCGTAATCACCACCCTCATTGGCATCAACAAAAATCGTAACATTCCTGCCTTTTTGCGAAAAGCCATGCAAGGCAATGTTCATTCATTTGCCAGCCCGAGCTTTATCACCGACAAGCGAAGCAAGGGAATAAAAGTATTCAAAACTATCCTTTACAATCTTAGCCGGTTTGCTTTGTACCTCCGCAGCATGCATTATATCGATAAGTGGGTAAAGGAGAAAAAGCCTGATGTCATCATCAATTTCTACGATTTTCTGCCAGGGCTTTATGTGAAATTCTATCAGCCAGATTGCCAATACATTTGCATTGGACATCAATACTTGGCTAAGCATCCCGACTTTCCTTTTGCGGGAGGTAAGGTGAACAAATGGTTATTTCAATTTACCAATTTTATTACTTCCCTCGGTGCGACTAACTTAATAGCCCTCTCCTATCGCCCATATCCTACGTTCGCTAATGAAAATCTCATAGTATCTCCACCATTGCTAAGAGCTGAAATCAAAAACTTAAAAAGCGAATCTGGAGAATTCTATCTTGCCTATATGGTATATGCAGGCTATGGCCAAGATATTATCGAATGGCATAGCCGAAATCAAGAGGTGAAAATTGAATGCTTTTGGAATCATCCCGATCATACAGAAGCATTTCAACCACATCCAAACCTCACATTTCATCCGATTAATGACAAGCTGTTTTTGGAGAAGCTTTCTCAATGCAAAGCTTACATTTGCACTGCAGGATTTGAGTCCGTTTGCGAGGCGCTATACTTGAACAAGCAAGTGATGATGGTGCCAGTGCAAGGGCAATATGAGCAGGCTTGTAATGCGTTGGACGCCTCTGAAATCCAAACTGTAATTCATCAAAAGGATTACTCTCTTGATCCTCTGCTTGAACTCATAGACTCGCCAAGCAATCAAGATTTAACCTATAAGCAGTGGATTGGAAGTGGCTCAAACTTTATTGCTAGCACTATTGAAAATATTTGTGCTAATAAAGTAGAAATAGAATACACGGAAGATTCCACTTTTGGTGAATTGATAATGAGCAATTCTTAACGACCGTCAAATTATATCCAAATCAATCCCTCCCGCTCATCACCTACACATTTAATCTGTAGGTCACGAAAACGAATTCCCGCAATTAAGGCAAGTATTGCATCAGCATGATGCCAGGTATTCGCCATTGCCAAATCGATATCTAGAGAGAATTTATTCCCTACCAGCTCTAGGAACGCTGAGACATTCCCTTTTTGGGTTTTGGTATATTCGGATTTGAATCCAATAATATCAGCTACAAATTTAGGATAGGTTTCATAAACGGGCATCTCAATTTGCGCCAACTGCTGACTGAGTTTCATTGCACGAGCTGTTAAGCCACCAAGAAACATAGGCGACATTGCTTGGAGCTCTTTATCTGCTTTCCTATAAAAATAATCTTCGAATTGAGGTAATTTTTGGAATACTCCAGGCAATGATAAGGGAGCATCTAGCATTGCATACACTGGTTTGAAATGATTCAATTTCTCCCACAGCATTGCATCCGCATCTTGCTTTTTGAGGCTTTGGAAAAGCAGAACTTTCCTACCCTGCAGCAAAGCCAAAACAGTGGTTCCAGCTAATTTACTTCCATAATCAATCCCCGCAATTAAAGCCATTTGACAAGAATATATTTACTAATCAAGCACCAGTCTTTTACCGTTTCCACTTACAGCGGCTACATTAAAAAAGCCTACAACCCGCGCTTCGGGATTTGCTGCTGTTGGCTGCAAATTAGTTGGCACATTTGCCAATGGCTGTGCGAATAGTTCGCCAAAGCCACCCGGTCTATTTGTTTGGATACTTATCTGTGAGAGGAAATCAAAGGCCTTATTTGTGATGGAATGCAGTTCTACATATAGTGAGTCACCCGAAACAAAGATCGGCAAGAAATTATCATTAGCATCTTGCTCCACAGGATTGAAACCGCGTCTGATTGGTGCAATGAAGATAATTCCATCTACATTTCCTCCGCGGGAAAATCCTGCATCAAAGGCAGTAATAATTTCACCTGGCTTGTTAAGTGCTTGTCCGTTTTTCCAGCCTCGTGCCCAATACGTGTCGCCAGAACCCTGAAAATCGCGCGCCCAGAATTCGGAAAAATGCGAGTCAGGAAAACCAAAACTACCTTTCTCGAAGTAATAGGTTACACTGTCAATTTGAGGTACTCTACTCATTGCTGCTTCAGCTTCAAATTCCTGACCTCCCGCTTTTACATACAAGCGATAGGTATTTCCAATTTTACCAAATACACCACCATTTGTTGCTGGATTCCAAACATATTCACCCGTCTTGGTCCCTGGCAAAAATTCAAATGAATTACCTTCATTATCGCTAACCAAAACGGTTGCATTGGGTACTCCTGGTGGCAAACTACTATCGAAATAGGATTGGGTCCGAGTGATTTTTATTACCTGAGGCTCATTTTTATTGGTAACCCACGCATCTATCACAATTATTGGTTGTGCATTTTGCAATTCTGGGAAAATCTGATCCTCACAAGCCATCACGCCAAAGAAAATCGCCAAAAGGGCTATTCGTTTACTTAAACTCATTTTCCTAAAAATTTAAAATTGTAAGTAACTGATGGAAAGGCTGAACCAATAATAGCCAACTGTGTGGCGCTTGTATTTGCAGGCTGGCCCACCGGCAATCTGTCCGTATCTTGTGAGAAATAGATGGTGAAGGGATTTCGTCTGCTATACACATTGTATATTCCAAAAATCCATTGACCTTGAATCAGTTTGGGTTCGCCGTTGGCCTTGGTTTTCTTTCCTTCTAGTGTTGCTGAAATATCTAAACGATGAAAATCAGGAATGCGAATATTATTACGAGAAGCGTCATAGTTGTGTGGGATTACGTAATCTTGAAACAAAAAGCGGGAGGTAGGAAAAGTAGTAGGCGTGCCACTTAGATAGGTAAAATTAGCCGAAAATGACCATCGCTCATTCAGCTCATACAAACCTGTTACCTTCAAATTATGCTGCTGATCGAATCGGGTTGGGTACCATTCGCCATTATTGATACCATCTACTTTCAATTCGGTTCGTGCCAGAGTATAGCTTACCCAGCCATTAAGTTTCCCTGTATTTTTACGAACATACAGTTCCAATCCATAGGCTCGCCCTTCGCCACTTAGCAAATCACCCTCGAGCAATTCATTGATCAAAATATCTGCTCCATCTATATAATCTACTTGATTGCGAGCCACACGATAATAGGTTTCTATCGACGTTTCATAAGCCTTTTTTGGTCCAAAATTTCTGAAATAGCCCAGTGCAATTTGATCTGCCTGTTGCGGTTTAATATTGTTAGTACTTGGTGTCCACACATCCAGCGGATTGGAAGCAACTGTATTGGATATTAAGTGAAGATATTGCGCTGTACGATTGTAGCTTGCCTTAATGGATTGCTGCTCGTTTAGCAAATAAGTCAAAGAAGCTCTCGGCTCTAGGTTTTGATAATTTGCAATGCTTTCTCCTTTACCAATTTCAGTGATTCCAGTTAATGGTTTGCGGGTACCAGCAATTTCGGGATCTGCAAATTCGTAAATATTACCTGGCCCAAAATAATTGAATCCCGAAAAGCGCAAACCATAATTCATGGATAGCGCCGAACTGATTTTCTGATCATTTGAGAAATACAGCGCATACTCCATGCTTTGCTTATTAGGCACGCTAATGTCGGTTGTTTCTCCATTGCTAATGCCACGAGCAGAAGCAGGATCAAAAGAGTAATACAATACCTCACCACCAAAACTCAATTCGTTAGAGGTGTTAAGGAAGTAGGTGAATTCGGGCTTAAAATTGAAGGTTTGAATATTTGACTTCCATTCGAATACATCCAAATCATTGTCACCAAAACGGAGAGAATAATCGTAATCACTATAGTATGTTGTGAAATTTGAAAATAATCTATCATTGAATAGGTGATTCCAGCGAATGGTAGCCGTCTGATTGCCCCAATTGAAGCCTTGATTAGCATCAAATCTAAAAACATCGCGTCCAAAATATCCTGATGCAAAAACTCTGTTTTTCTGATCGATATTATAATTTGCTTTGAGGGTAAGGTCATAAAAATACAAAGCTGCCCCATCATCTAGCACATCAGTAAATGGCTTTGCCAGAACATCTGCATAGGATCTTCTTCCAGCTACAATAAATGATGCTTTGTCTTTAATAATTGGGCCTTCTACAGAAAAGCGGCTAAATACTGTACCTACACCGCCTTCAGCAGTAAAGTTTTTATTATTACCCTCTTTCATTCGCACATCTAATATAGAAGCTATCCTCCCGCCGTACCTTGCTGGGATACCTCCTTTATAGAGTTTCACATCTTTTACCGCATCAGGATTGAATACCGAAAATAAGCCAAATAAGTGAGATGTATTATAAACTGGAGCCTCATCTAATAACACCAAATTTTGGCCGACACCACCTCCACGTACATTAAAACCAGATGCTCCCTCGCCCACCGAACTTACTCCTGGTAATTGTTGGATCGTTCTAATCACATCAGTTTCACCCAAAAATGGTGGCAATTTCTTTATAGTTTGAATGTCAATTTTAACAACTGACATTTCCGTGCTTTTGACATTTTCGTCTTCATCCTCTGCAGTAATGATGATTTCCTCTAGTTCTGTTTGCTCTGTACTCAATTCGATATCCAGACGAGTATTTTTGGTAAGTGCCACCTCCCGCTGTTCTGTAAGGTATCCGAGGTATCGATACTCGATGGTGTAATTTCCAACAGGTAGTGTAAGGGAATAGAAACCATACATATTAGAAGTAGTTCCCAGATTTTGCCCTTGCACTTGAATGGTTGCTCCAAACATATCTTCGCCATTCGCGCGGTCTTTCACGTAACCATTGATCGTAAATTTTTCTTGGGCTTGCAGGGACAATGAACCAAGGCAAAGTAATATGAAAATTAGTAAGCTTGATCGCATGGATATAGATTCTCGTGGTGAGTTGAATTCATTAATCTTAACACAAAATTGCCACTGAGGTTTCATACAATTGCTTAGAAGCGAATGAGCGGTTTATGCATCAGCTAAATGGTAATAATTCACTTGAAAATTAGAAGTCAAGGTCTAAGCACTGAATTTTATTTATTTGTTAATACTAATTATTTAATACTAATAACAAATAGCCGAGTAAAGGTAAAGATCAATGCGCTATCACCAATCTATCTCAGCCTTGCAGCAATTACATAAATAAAATCTATTTTTAAGGCTTAAATTTTTATGAAAAGGTTTTGTAAGCCAATAAGTTAAAAGATGACATTCAAATTATCGTCTTTGCTTAGGATTCAAAAATTGAATCAAGAGTGCCATAAACAAAGAACTTCAAAACCTAGTTAAGATTTTCATATAAGTAGGTAGTAAAATCCATAATTGGAAAGCATGAAAAAAGCTAGGTTAATTGACTTCCTTACAAGGAATTTACTGTCCGAAAAATCCAAAGAATCTGTAGAAAGAACAATTCTCATTTTGGCAATTGTTAGTTTTTTAGCGCATCTATCTATTATTCTTTTAGTACAATCTAATCTTATTTCCATTGGAGTAGAAGAAGACTTCTTTAAAAGCCCAATCGCCGCTATCTATACTCCATTTTCTTTCATCCTAGTCTATGAAGTTTACTTACTCGTATTTTATTTGCCTAGATCGATTACTACCTATGTAAGTAAGCAATACGAAATCATTACTTTAATTGTGATCAGGCGACTTTTCAAAGATTTCTCTAAACTTGAGCTAAGTGAGAATTGGTTTGATATAAAAGGTGACCTACAGTTCACCTATGATATACTGCTTGCTATTATTGTCTTTTTCAGTATTTATCTATTCAAAAAGAATATTATTAGTCAAAATACCCTCGACGGAGAAAATCTAAAGTTTGACAATTTTGTTAATTTCAAGAAAGGTATTTCAGTTCTTTTACTACCTACATTATTAATACTCGCATTCTATTCTCTAGCCCATTGGATATCTGAAGTTACTGCCAGCAATGTACTTGCCTACACAGCATTTCTTAAAATCAACAATATTTTCTTCGAAGAATTTTTTACAATTCTCATTGTGGTAGACGTTTTACTCCTCTTAGTTTCTTTCTTCTATACAGATAGCTTTCACAAGGTTATCAGGAATTCGGGTTTTATTATTTCTACAATATTGATTAGATTATCTTTTTCTACTGATGGGCTTTTGAACAATATTTTGATAGTATCTTCAATATTATTTGGTCTACTTATCCTTATTATTCACAACAAGTTTGAGAAATTAGAGTCGGGTAAATTCAAGAGCTAATTATAAAAAGCTAAATTAGAACAAACGAATAATTCCCAGAAAAAAAAAGGCAGCTATGATTTTCTATCATAACTGCCTAAAATTCAAGTGACCTCGTCAGGATTCAAACCTGAAACCTCTTGAGCCGTAATCAAGTGCTCTATTCAATTGAGCTACGAGGCCATTCCCTTAAGGACTGCAAATGTAGGGAAAAACTTTATTGTGAAAAAACGTTGAATCGAGAATGTTTGTGAAATTTTTCAAATATCTAAATTACGAAAAATTATAATTGTTCATAAATGGTCAGATTGCATGGTTAATGAGTCATAGAATACTCGAAAATTAAATTTAATTCGACGATTATAGTATCTTTGAACTTTGTACGTTACTATCCAAAGCATTTTTGAAATTAGCAATGAGATTAACCAGCCTAATAGTTACCCTACTACTTTCAGCAAATTCATTATTTGCCAAGCATGATCAAGACCCTCCATTGAAAGAACCTTTAAAGCTATTTGCTTCTGAGGCTGCCAATGCAAGACCAGACCTTCCTGGCACTTTGAGATTAGATTTTGGATTCAATTTTCTTCAAAATGAGCCTAGTAATATGGGCATTGGTTTTTTTGGATCTAAGGTTTTCAATATTGCCTACATTAAAGATATTCAGCTTGGTGATTCAAAATTTTCGATTCATCCTGGCATTGGCTTAGGGCTAGAAAAATATTCTTTCAGCAGTAATGTTACTCTTGTAAGTTCATTTTCTCAAGGACAAAGATCCTCTGTTAATGTTGTGAATTTAGTGAGTATTTATGGAGCAAGCTCTGAATTCGACAAGACAAAACTTGCTGCAAATTATTTAGATGTGCCTTTAGAATTTAGATATAGAATTGGTAATGATATTGACCGTGGCCTAATGGTTGGCTTTGGTGGTAAAGTCGGATTTTTATATAGTGCACATACCAAAGTAAACTACTCAAGAGCTGATGAGAATTTTTCTGTGAAGACAAAAGATCAATTCGAATTGAATAGATTTAGATATGGTATTACAGGTCGAGTTGGTACTCCTGGTTTTAGCGGGTGGTATTATTATGGCCTTAATACTTTATTCAAAGATGGCAAAGGTCCTCAAGGAACAGAAGCTACGCAATTTATGGCAGGCATTTCTTTCGCACTATTTTAGCAGTCATACTCTAAAGCATAAAAAAAGCCGATCTCATCAATCGGCTTTTTTATTTAATTTCCTTTGAAGTTCGGCTTCCTTTTTTCGAGAAATGCCGTTGTGCCCTCTTTATAATCGTACGTTCCTCCCGCTATCTCTTGACAGTAAGCTTCATACTCAAGCATCTCATCTAAACTAGCGTTTTGGGATTTGTTCAGCATTTTCTTCATAATACCAATTGCTCTAGTGGGTGCGTTTGCGTAGTAATCAGTATAGCCTTTTACTGCCGAATCTAATTCTTCTGCAGGCACCACTTTATTTACAATTCCCAAATCAAAAGCGTCCTTTGCGGACAATCTAGTTCCCATTGTTGCTAATTCGAATGCTTTGGTAGAACCAACAACTCTTGGCAGGAAGTAGGACGACCCGCTATCCATCACCAAACCTATATTTACAAATACTTCAATGAGCATGGCATTTTCTGAAGCTACTATCAAATCACAAGCTAAAGCCAAAGAGCAGCCAGCACCTGCAGCTACGCCATTTAGACGACAAATCACAGGTTTTTCCAAATTGCGCACTGCTCGAATCATTGGATTGTATCGCTTATGTAATGAATCCGAAAAAGACCTATTCGGATCAGCTGAGGCAGCTTTCAAATCTTGCCCAGAACAGAAGGCCTTACCTTCTCCAGTAATTACCACCACTCGCACCTCGTCATCTTTTTTAATTAGTTTAAAGGCATTCTGAAGATCATAAGTAAGGCCATCATTGAAGGCGTTATAAACTTCTGGTCTATTGAGTATAATAGTCGCTACACCGTTATTCTTTTCTAATTTGATAAATTCAAACTCGTTCATAATCTTTTAGCTTATTAAATAAGTTATTGAAATAAAACTGAAAATTAAGCCTAAGGAAAACCCTGCCCAAACTTCGGCGGGTTTGTGGACATTGAGATAAAGCCGAGCAGATAAAACGAAACCGCTAATTACACTTAAAACCACTATAGGCCAATATAAATTATTCATTGGATTACTGAGCTGAATGGCAAATAGTACTCCAATAGACCCTCCCATTCCGATACCATGCGCACTGATTTTCCAGAAAATGGTGATGATGCTCAACAGCATTATCAAGGCGGTGATGGTGGCTAAACAAGCAATTAGCACATCTGCCACAACTGTAAGTTGTTTTGTTGTAAATAAGTAGGTGCTTAATGCATAATAAAAGGCTATAAAAAAGAAGGGAAGAACTCGTTGTTTTCGGTCTTCCATAAAAAAATCTTTGACACCATTGGTATAGTTCAATAAGACTAAACTTACTAGTGGCACAATGCAAGTTGTGAGTAGAATAAGACCTGCTACTAAAAGTTGGGTTTGGAAAGTCCAAGGCGGGAGGCTGGACGACGCAAAAGCAAAAAGTACCAAACACAGAAAAGTGGGCATCAGCAATGGCTGAAACAAAATACTTAAAACCTGTGCTCCCTTACGCTTCACTATATCTCTTTTCTTAATCTAGCTACAGGGATATTTAATTGTTCTCTATACTTGGCTACAGTCCTTCTAGCAATATTATAACCTCTAGCATGTAAAGCTTTCTCCAGCTTCTCATCCGATAGAGGCTTAAATTTATCCTCATTGCTGATTAACTCCTCTAATACTTTTTTCACTTCACGACTACTTACGTCCTCTCCTGAATCGGTGCTGATTCCTTCAGAGAAAAAGTATTTCAATGGGTAAATACCAAATTCTGTTTGAACAGATTTGCTATTCACAACACGGGATATAGTGGAGATGTCCATGCTCACGTCTTCGGCAATATCTTTCAATATCATTGGACGAAGCTTGGTTTCATCCCCTTCTACAAAGAATTCACTTTGGTATTGTAAAATGGAGTTCATTGTTCTTAATAGAGTTTGCTGCCTTTGTCTGATAGCATCGATGAACCATTTAGCAGAATCTAATTTTTGCTTTACAAAGGTTACCGTTTCTTTAAGTTTCTTGTCCTTTTTATCACTCTTATCATACGCTTGCAGCATATCTGAATATGATTTGCTAATGCGTAAATCTGGTGCATTACGAGAATTCAGACTTAATTCAAATTTGCCGGCATTGCTCACCAAAATGAAATCTGGAATAAGATATTGGGTCTTTACAAAGCCTTGAGAAATTCCACCTGGCTTAGGGTTGAGCTTGGTGATAGACTTAATGGCATCTCGCAAATCAGCTTCATCTTCAATATTCAGCTTACGGATAATTTTATCGTAGTGTTTTTTAGTAAACTCATCAAAGCAAGTTTGAATAATTTGAATCGCTAGTTGTTGCGATGGACTTGGATCATCTTTTCTCTCTAGTTGAAGTAAAAGACATTCTTGCAAGTCTCTTGCGGCTATTCCGGGAGGATCAAATGTCTGAACCTTATTAAGTATAGTCTCAATTTCATCTACATCAGTTTCGATATTAGACGAGAATAGGAGGTCATTCGCAATAGCTTCCATTTCTCTTCTGATATATCCATCGCTTTCGATACTTCCTATCAATTGCATAGCGATGGCTTCTTGTCTCTCATCTAAGCCTAAAAATCCTAATTGGGTAAGTAATTGCTCTCCTAAGGAAGAATGCATGGCAATTGGCATTTCTCTATCCTCCTCTTGGTTGTAATTGCCATCACCTTGCATTTTGTAGCCGGCTATATCATCGTCGGCTAAATAGTCCCTTATATCAACTTCGTCTTTTGTTTCCTCCCGCTGTTCGTTCTCGATTTGCTCGAATTCATCTTCTTGCTTTTGATCTTCTGCCTCTTCTTTTCCTTCTTCTAATGCAGGATTCCCTTCTAATTCCTCCTCAACTCTGGATTCCAATTCTGCAGTTGGCACTTGAAGCAACTTGATGAATTGAATCTGTTGTGGAGATAACTTTTGTTGAAGCGATTGCTGTAAACCTAATTTCTGCATAAATCTAAACTGACAATACTGTGGAGAAATACTTACTGTAAAGTTATTATAAAATCTTTGTTCTTTGACTATGACACTTAATTATCGTTTTTTTGCATCTGAATTTTATGATCAGTTAACCAAGGTGTCAAATGTTAACGAGTATTCATAAAATATGCCATAAAGGGGTGTTTTAAAAATTCTTGTATTTAATTCTAACGAAAAAAAACCGAAAAGGTGGAAGCAACGAAACGAACTAAGATCAAATTAGTGCTACAGGAGTATTCTGTAGGTCAGAAAGTATTAGTAAAGGGCTGGGTAAGAACTAAGCGTGAAAACAAAAATGTTGTTTTTATTAATCTTAATGATGGCTCCACCATTAACAACCTACAGCTTGTAGGCGACCCAAACTTACTTGATGCAAATGACTTAAAATTAGTGAATACTGGCGCATGTATCAGCGTGTCTGGCTCTCTAGTGCAGTCCCAAGGTCAAGGGCAATCGGTGGAATTGTCGATTGAATCTCTAGAAATACTTGGCGCGGCAGATCCTGAAAAGTACCCTTTGCAACCTAAAAAGCACTCCCTAGAATTTCTTAGAGAAATTGCTCACCTACGTCCTCGCACTTCAACTTTTGGTGCAGTGATGCGTGTGAGGCATTCCTTGGCTTTTGCTGTGCACAAATTCTTTAACGACAAAGGATTTTATTATATCAATACTCCAATCATTACTGGTTCTGATGCAGAGGGAGCGGGTGCGATGTTCAAAGTAACTACCCTTGACATGAAGAAACCACCTTTGACAGATGAGGGCGGCATCGACTACGAGAAAGATTTCTTTGGTAAAGAAACTAATCTTACCGTAAGTGGCCAACTAGAAGCCGAGCTCGGCGCATTGGCATTATCTGATGTTTACACTTTTGGCCCAACTTTCCGTGCGGAAAACTCTAATACAACCAGACACCTTGCTGAATTTTGGATGATAGAGCCAGAGATGGCTTTTTATGATTTGAAAGATAATATGGATTTGGCAGAAGAATTCTTAAAGTATTTAGTGAAATATGCTTTGGAAAATTGCCAAGATGATTTAGTATTCTTGAATAAGAGAGCTCTTGATGAAGACCAAGGCAAAAAGCAAGAGGAAAGAAGTGAGCTTTCATTATTAGAAAGACTCAACTTTGTGGCCGAAAATGAATTCCAAAGGCTTACCTATACAGAAGCAATTGAGATTTTAAGAAATTCGACACCAAATAAAAAGAAGAAATTCACATATCTCATCGAGGATTGGGGAGCAGATCTGCAATCAGAGCATGAGCGTTTCTTGGTTGAAAAGCATTTCAAAAAGCCGGTGATTTTAACTGATTATCCAAAAGACATTAAAGCATTTTACATGCGAATGAATGAGGATGAAAAAACAGTAAGAGCTATGGATGTATTATTTCCAGGTATTGGCGAAATCATTGGTGGATCGCAGCGAGAGGAACGATTGGATAAACTGCAAGCCCGTATGAAAGAGATGCATGTTGAAGAAGATGAACTTTGGTGGTACTTAGAAACCCGAAAATTCGGAACAGCACCCCATGCTGGCTTTGGCTTGGGCTTCGAAAGGTTGGTGCTATTTGTTACTGGAATGACGAATATCAGAGATGTGATTGCATTCCCAAGGACTCCAAAAAATGCTGAATTCTAATAACAAAAAAGGCTACTCGATTGGGTAGCCTTTTTATTTTTTTAATATTCTCATCGAATCAGTCTTTCGACTTACCTCGTCTCGTATACTTACTAGATAATAACCTGGAGGAAAATTCTTAACATCGATTCTTAACTTTCTTGAATCCTCAATTTCTTTCGAGATTTTCATTTCAGTTCCAATCAAGCTGAAAATTCTTATGCTCAAATCTTCCACTTTCATCCCTTCTGGAGTTTCGATATTCAACTCATCCACCACTGGGTTGGGATAAGCTTTAACTTCGATTTTCGAATTGACCGTATTTTGATTAGCATTATTCATAGCAGATTGCGCATCCACTCTTCCCAAAAGGAAAATGCTGAGAGCAACAACTAATATGGATAATTTTTTAATCATGAATTATTCTAAACAATTTTCAAACCAAGCTTCCGTTATAACGGGTTAAACTTGCCAAAGGTTGAAATAAAAGTAAATTTAAAGTTGCTTAAAAGCAAATGGAATTTGAGCAATCAAATCGCTTGGCAACATACTTTTGTCTCCAAATTTCTCTTTTGCCAAATCTCCTGCAAGTCCATGAATATAAACTGCCAAGATTGCCGCATCAATTTCTGCTAATCCTTGCGCCAAAAAAGCAGTAATAATTCCTGTTAAAACATCACCACTTCCTCCCTTCGCCATTCCTGGGTTTCCTGTACTATTGAAATAAATATGACCATCAACATCAGAAATAGTTGTATAAGCTCCTTTCAAAACAACGATGGCATTATAGCGTCTTGAGAAAGCTCTTTGCTTATCGAGCTTCTCAAAATCATTTTCCCAATCTCCTAATAGTCTTTTGAATTCCCCAGGGTGAGGAGTTAAAATCGATTTTGCAGGTAGAAGTTCGAGGAGATGTCTATTGTTAGAAAGAATATTTAAAGCATCTGCATCTAGGACTAATTTTCTTTGAAATTTATTTAAAAGGTCGCTCAATAAACCTGCTGTTTCCAAATGTTGCCCAATTCCAGGACCAATGCCAATTGCCGTGAAAGCATCAAGCGAACCTAAACTAGACAGCCACTCGTGCGCCGAATCTTGCTGAACCATCGCCTCTGGCAAGGTGCTCTGTACTGCATCGTATCCACACCTTGGAATGTGCATGGTGAGTAAACCTACACCAGACCTTAAGCATGCGTTTCCTGTCAAAATCGCTGCTCCAATTTTGCCAAGTGAGCCTGCAAATATTGTCGCATGGCCAAAATTTCCTTTGTGAGCGAACTTTTTTCTTTGAGGTAAAATCGATTTCACATCCTCCCGCCTCAACAAAGTATAGTTGGAGGCTTGAGACTGAATAAAATCCTCATCTAGACCAATATCTACGATTTCCAATTCACCCACATTTTCATCATTCTCAGGCATAAAAAAAGCCATTTTAGGAACTTGGAATGAAATAGTTAAATCCACATTCAATTTTGAAAAACCTTTAGAGGAAGAATCTGCAATCAAACCTGAGGCAATATCTACAGCGATTTTTTTGTTTGACCATTTGTTTATTGAATTAATTATTTCCACATATTCTCCTTCTAATGGTCTGCTTAAGCCAATACCAAATATTGCATCGATCAACAAGCTATCGGATGCGGGAGGAATTAGCTCATTGGCAGATTTGCAATATTGAACCCGTATGTTCTTTGGAAGGAGACCTAAGTTTATCTGAAAATCAAAAGAAGATTCCACTGCAATATCTATTATGCAAACGTAAACTTCTCGGCCCATATGAATCATCATTCTAGCAATTGCGAGGCCGTCACCACCATTATTTCCTTTGCCACAAAGTATGTACGCGGGCTGTAAATTTGGAAAATGTCTAAAAAATTCATCAACGAAAGCCATAGAAGCCCTTTCCATCAAATCTATTGAGGAAATAGGTTCATTATTAATCGTGTGTTGATCTGCTAGTTTTATCTGTTCTGAGCTAAGGAGTTTCATTGGTAGTGAAATCTAAATATGGCGCGATTTTATTGATGACTGAATCGGAGAGCACTTTTACAAAAGCTAAATCCTCCAAACTTTGGAAGCTGCCGTGCTGATTGCGATAATTCACAAGTGCTCTTGCTGTATTGTAATTTATATACGGATGAGCCGACAGTTGAGCTTGATCAGCCGAATTTATAAGCAGCTTTTTGAGTTCAAATTCTCCATTTAATACAAAGTATGGTTTGATGGCTTCATAAGTTTCTTCCGTAAGGCCATAAACTTCTTTTAGTTGCTCAATACTTGTAAATCCTCCAAGAATATTTCGAAAGCGAATAATTCGGGAAGAAAAAGCTGGGCCAATTCCTCGTATAGCTTGAAGCTCAATCGAATCGGCCAAATTAATATCCAATAGAAGCGGGAGGTCAGAATCAACTTTCTTATTCTCAACAATCTCATTTTTGGTATTTTCAGATTTTTCACTTTCCACAACCTCCAAAAAATCTTTATGGTTGATTTCATCTGGAAGCTGAATATAATCTTCGAGTCCATTATATAGCCAATCTTGCAATCCATATACTTTTCTTAAATCGGATTTCACAGCAAACTTTCCTCCCGCATTTCTGAAATTAATCAATCGCTCCGCAAGCCAACCAGGAAAACCCAAACTCACTAGCTCTTCTTGGTTTGATTTGTTAGGATCGAACAAGAAATAAGAGGGCTCAGATTGACCACTTGTAAAAGCTGAAGGATTCTCTTGTTTTACTTCCTCCATGGTTTCCCATTTAGCAATCAATTCATTTAAGAGGATTTCGTCTTCATGCGCAATTTCATCCTTCTCCTTGGGCAGGAACACAGAAAATACAATTGGGCTTACCAACATTATCAAAATAAGAAATTGCAATACCAAAATTCCTTTGGCCTGCTTACGACTTACGCCAAACAAATCTTGAACTCCAGATAATATCCAAAATAGATATGACTTCATACTTCAATTTACACTAATTGCTTGAAAGTAAAATCAATTAACCCAATCTAATAATCAATCAATTACGAATATGGAATATAATAAAAAATAAGAACAGTAAGTAAAGGAAGCAAAACTCGAACTTTTAACGATTTTCAAAAGTTGTTTCAAAGTCTGATTAATATCAGGTTTTGGCAGAGAGAAACAGCTTATGTTTGTGCATACTTAGGTTGTTCTAATTTGGAATAATTCTAAACAACCTGTTTGGTTTTTATTGATGGAATTAGCCAATTATTTTTGCATCGATTTTAGTGTATATGAAAGGAATCTTTAGGAACATAGGCATCAGTTACAAAGAAGCTCCAGTGGAGTTGCGAGAAATTGTGTCTCTTAGTGAGAGTGAAACTCGTTCAATTTTGCAGTTCGTTAAGGATCAGGGTGTTTGCCAAGAGATTTTAATAATTTCTACTTGCAATAGAACTGAATTTCACTATTTATCCGATATCGATCTAAGTGATCAACTCATTGGTTTACTTTGTATTACTAAAGGTTTTTCGCCTAAAAACAATATTACTGGCTATTTCAAAAAGCTTGAAGGTGAAGCAGCGGTACGCCATCTTTTTCGAGTTAGCCTTGGTTTAGAAGCATTGGTAGTAGGCGACATGCAAATAGCCAACCAGGTGAAACGTGCTTACCAGTGGACGGCAGATGCTCAATTGGCAGGGCCTTTTATGCACAGATTAATGCACACTGTGTTTTTCACTAATAAAAGAGTGGTGCAAGAAACACCTTTCAGAGATGGTGCAGCTTCTGTTTCCTATGCAGCAGCTGAGCTTATAGAAGAGCTTACGAGCAATATTCACCATCCAAATATCTTGGTAATCGGTTTGGGAGAGATTGGTACAGATTTATGTAAAAATCTAACTAAGCTGGAAACTGAGAATGTGGTTATCTGTAATAGAACATTATCTACAGCTGAGGAATTAGCTGAAAGTTGTGGTTTTAAAGTGCTTCCCTTCGAGGAATTAGAAAAAGGAATTAAAGAAGCTCACGTTGTAGTGTCTTCTGTAAATATGAATACTCCATTGATCAATACAGCTTTGATAACAAAAGCGGGAGGAATCGATGCTTTTAAATTTTTTATAGATTTATCCGTTCCTCGTAGCGTGAGCAGCGATGTAGAATCTATCAGTGGTGCTTTCGTTTATAATATCGACCATATCCAATCGAAAGTAACTGAAGTTCAGGATAATCGCTTAGCATCTATTCCACTGGTTGAGTCCATCATGGAAGAAGCCTTAACGGAATTTAATGATTGGGATAGAGAAATGGTGGTCTCGCCAACTATTCATAAAATCAAAGATGCCTTAGAAGCTATAAGACAAGAAGAGTTGTCTCGCTATCTTAAAAATGCAAGTGAAAAAGAAGCTGAGATAATTGAGAAGGTAACTAAGAGCATGATGCAGAAAATCATCAAACTACCTGTGCTTCAATTAAAAGCTGCCTGTAGAAGAGGAGATCCTGAGAATCTGATCGATGTGCTTAATGAGCTATTTGATTTGGAAAAAAATCCGGTCAAGTAATCCCTGAAAAAAATTTAAGTAGATATAAAACACAAAACCCATCCTCTCAGATGGGTTTTGTGTTTTTAGAGAATTATTTCCAATTATTTCTGAGAGCTACCTTTGCTGCCTCCACTTGATGATGGCTTATCCTTATCCGACCCACCGGATATTGAATCTCTCATATCAGTATCGGCTTGAATGTTTTGCATGCGATAGTAATCCATTATACCAAGGTTGCCACTTCTGAATGCTTCAGCAATTGCTTTGGGAATTTCAGCCTCAGCTTGGATCACATTAGCTCTTGCCTCTTGTGATTTCGCTTTCATCTCTTGCTCTTGGGCTACTGCCATTGCTCGTCTTTCTTCAGCTTTGGCTTCGGCTACTTTCAAGTCAGCATTTGCTTGGTCTATTTGTAGTTTAGCCCCAATGTTGGAACCTACATCTACATCGGCAATATCTATCGACAATATTTCGAAGGCTGTACCTGCATCAAGTCCTCTAGACAACACAAGCTTCGAAATTTCATCTGGGTTTTGAAGCACATCTTTATGCGACTTGGAAGAACCAATTGACGTTACAATACCTTCACCTACTCTTGCAAGAATAGTTTCTTCACCAGCACCACCTACAAGTTGAGCTATATTAGCTCTTACAGTAACTCTAGCTTTGGCAATTAGCTGAATACCATCAGCCGCAACCGCAGCTACATTTGGCGTATTGATTACTTTCGGGTTTACAGATATTTGGACTGCTTGAAACACATCTCTACCAGCCAAATCAATTGCCGTAGCCTGTTTGAATGTCAGTTTAATATTTGCCTTATCTGCTGAAATTAGTGCTTTGATTACAGTGGGCACATTACCTCCCGCCAAATAATGCGTTTCTAGTTCAGAAGTAGTCACATCAAGTCCAGCTTTTATTGCCGTAATCATAGACCCAACAATTATCCCAGGTGGCACCTTTCTTATGCGCATAAATACTAGCTCGAATAGGCCAACTTTTACATTAGAAAACTGCGCTGTAATCCACAAGTTAAGCGGAACAAAATACAAGAAAACAAAAATGGCGACGACTATCGCCAATATTAATAAAGCTAATTCCATAATACACTCACATTTAATTTATACTTGTTCAATGACATCAGCAATTGCCTCAACCATTATAATCTTCTCTTGAATTTTAATTACTCGCACTTTGGTGTTGGTTGGCAAATAACCTCCCATTGATCTCACCTCAACAATGCCCTTCCTAAACTCTGCCTTTCCCATCGGCCTCAAGGCTGAGATGGTAGTTCCCTCCTCCGACATGCTAACGAGTAATTCAACATCTTCGTTGAACTTGCTTTTAATTTGATCTTTCAAGGAAAATTTCTGCCAAACGTTACCCTTCATTCCAAAATAAAGCATTAGTCCCGCGCTGCTAAGACTGATGCCTAATACCAGGAAGCCCAAATTGGTGCCTAACGTAGTGAAACTGATGACAACGCCTCCAATTGTGAATAAGAAGCCTAAAATACCAACGATAGTTGTGCCTGGAATTAAGAATAGCTCAACTCCAAGCAATATTAAACCTATCAGAATTAAGGCTATTATTATCGTGAGACTTCCCATTTCTAAATGTACCTAATTATCCTTAAATTTAGTAAGCACGAGCAAAAAGAACTCTCTTACTACTTGGTTTTCCAGAGTAAATGCACTTACCACTTTCCTCTATTGCATCTAATGGAATACATCTAATGGTTGCTTTTGTTTCTTGCTTTATCAATTCTTCCGTTTCGGCAGTACCGTCCCAATGCGCAAGAATAAATCCAGGCTCTTCGTCCAATAGCCTTTTAAATTCTTCATAAGAATCTACCTTCCGCGTATTTTCTTCTCTAAACTTCAACGCTCGATTGTAGAGATTTTGTTGAATCTGATCTAACAAATCAACTATATAATCAGCAAGATTTTCATCTGCATTCACCACTTCTTTAGTCAAAGTATCTCTTCTGGCCAGTTCAACGGTTCCTTTTTCCAAATCACGTGGGCCAATCGCTATTCTAAGAGGAATACCCTTTTGTTCGTAATCAGCGAATTTGAACCCTGGCTTATGGGTATCGCGATTATCAAACTTTACTTTGACTCCAGCACTCCTTAGTTGTGTTTCAATTTCACGTACTTTCACTGAAATTACTTCAAGTTCTTCTGCTCCTCTAAATATTGGGACAATTACTACTTGTATTGGTGCTAGTCTTGGAGGCACGATCAAACCATAATCATCAGAATGGGTCATTATTAATGCGCCCATTAATCTTGTGCTCGATCCCCATGATGTACCCCAAACATACTCTAGTTTACCTTCTTTGCTTGTGAACTTCACATCGAATGCTTTGGCAAAATTTTGACCCAAAAAATGAGATGTGCCTGCCTGTAAGGCTTTCCCATCCTGCATCAATGCCTCTATACAATAGGTATCCACAGCTCCAGCAAATCTTTCGCTTTCGGTTTTCACACCTCTTATAACAGGCATGGCCAATTCTTTCTCAGCAAAGTCTGCATACACATTGAGCATTTGTATCGTTTCTTCAATTGCCTCTGCGCTAGTAGAATGAGCAGTATGCCCTTCTTGCCATAAGAATTCAGTCGTACGAAGGAATATCCTTGTCCGCATTTCCCAGCGGACAACATTTGCCCATTGATTTACCAAAAGTGGCAAGTCTCTATAAGATTGTATCCAGTTTTTATAAGTACTCCAAATCACTGTTTCAGAGGTTGGGCGAACAATAAGCTCCTCCTCTAGTTTAGCTTCTGGATCAACAATTAACTCTTTTGTGTCATCTGTTACTTTCAACCGATAGTGGGTTACTACAGCACATTCTTTTGCAAAACCATCCACATGCGCTGCTTCTTTATTCAGGAATGACTTAGGGATAAAAAGCGGGAAATAAGCATTTGAATGACCAGTTTCTTTAAACCGCCGATCCAATTCAGCTTGCATTTTCTCCCAAATTGAATAGCCATAAGGTTTAATAACCATACAACCTCTTACTGCAGAATTCTCAGCTAAATCTGCCTTTTTCACCAACTCATTATACCAAGCTGAATAGTCATCACTGCGTTTCGTTATTCCTTTGCTCATAATCCTTTAACGAACTAAAATTATCATTTTAATGTATTTATGCTGACAAAGATAAGTTTTTAGGCTGTAATTATATCTTTTTAAATTTGCTGCCGTATATTTATCATGAGAGAGAAAACAAAAACTAAAATTATGAATATTTTAAGAAATTTAAGCATACCAGTGGCAGTTTTAATGCTCTGGTCTTGCATGCCGGATCAATATGCCAGCGTAAGCGAATATGATGATATATATTTCTCTTCAGCTGACATGCGAGAAGTAAATTATGCTTCGTTAGTGCAAAACAATGAGGCACAAAATTTTTCTTCTTATCACAATAATTCAGAGAACGTCCAAATGGAAAATTTCTCTGCAAAAAATGTTAATCCTGACTACATAGCAAGGTACGCGAATCAAAGCAACGCATCCACTCAAAACTTTGGAAGCGATGATTATTTCGTAGAAGATTATGGAAATACTGGATTAAATAACAACAGAAATTTCTCAAGTCAAGGCGAAAACACAACTTACAATAACTACAGAATCACAAACAACAATGGTTTTGGTGGCATGAATCCATTTGCAATGGGAATGGGTTTTGGCATGAGTCCTTGGGGAATGGGTGGTTTCGGAATGAACCCTTGGAATATGGGCGGCTTTGGAATGAGTCCGTGGAACATGGGTGGCTTTGGAATGAGTCCTTTTGGCTATGATCCATTCTTTGATCCATTTTTCCCAAGAGCTGGTTTTAGAACTGGTTTTAGCATGGGCTTTGGCTTCAGTAACTTCGGTTTTGGAATGGGCTCTATGAGAATGAGAAATATGATGGCAATGTCTTATGGTTTCGGTGGTGGCTTCGGTAATCCATTTTTCATGGATCCATTTATGATGTCTCCTTTCGGATTCAATAACTTTGGATTTGGTGGGTTTGGAAGTCCATTCGGATTTGGAAATAGATTCTACAGTCCAGTTGTAATAATTAACAATTCAGAAGCTCCAAGACAGCAATATGTAAGAGGCCCACGTGATGGCAGAAGTAGTCAATTTGCTAATGCAAGCTCAAGCGCGGCACCTTCAACGCGCTCTGCAGTCGCTGCGCAAAGGTCAAATGCTGGGACGAATCAAGTGACAAGTCAAAGAAGAGATTTTTCTCAAACGCAAAATGAGTACTACCAAAACTCTAGAAGAAGTATGGTAAACTCTAATGCGAGTACAACTAGAAATAATTCGGCAAGTGCAGTTACTTCCAATACAAGAAGAGGTTATGTGCCTTCAAATGTTGCTAACAGTAGAAGAGGTTCTACCTCAGCTGCTAATTACGGCAGGCCAACTACTACTAATTCGAGAAGTAACTCAGTAATAAATAATTCTGCAACAAGAAGCAGAATGGGAACTTCTACTCCTCCTTCCAGAACTGGAACAATGTCAACCGGTGGTGCTACAAGAAGCACAATGGGTGGCGGCATGAGTTCAGGAGGTGGAGCAACAAGATCTTCTGGAGGTGGTTCAGTATCATCTTCAGGCGGAAGAGGAGGGAGATAATCCCTCTTTTTTTTTCTCTCTCATAATTTTTCCGCTTATTATAATTTTAACTTCTATATATGATTCGTTCAATAGGAATGACAGCAATTCTATTGAGCTCGATATTGCTATGCGCTCTACAATCTGCTAAAGCCCAAATAGCTCCGGGATCAATAGGTTATTATGAGGATGTTTTAAGGTTTAGCCGAATGCAATCATCAGGTACGGCTAGGATGCTGGGAATTGGTGGTGCTCAGACTGCACTTGGTGGCGATGTATCCCAAGCTTTAGTAAATCCCGCTGGATTGGGATTATTCAGAAGATCTGAATTTTCAGTTACAGGAGGGATGACCTTCTATAATTCCGAATCAAATTTCAATGGATTTACTTCCAATAGACCAGTCAATAATTTTTCATTACCGCAAATAGGTTTAGTAATAAGTAATGTAAAAGATGATATTGAGTTGGGTAAGTGGCGCGGTGGTTCATTTGCAATAAACTTTGCAAGAGTCCAGGATTTCAGAAATGAAGTAGGATATAGAGGCTTTAATGATGATAATTCAATCATTGATTACTTCATTGAGCGTGCTGATGGTATTCCCACAGGATCAATTGGTAATTCTGGCTTGGTGGGTAGAGCCTTTGACACCTATCTAATCAATCCCACCCCAGGTAGTGACGATATTTATGATTCATTTGTGCTTGGTTTTCCAGAACAGCAAGAAGTTTTAGTGTCAAGCGGAAGAGCCGACAGAATTCAATTAAGCTATGGAGGTAATTATGACAATAAATTATACTTTGGTGGGGGTATAGGAATTACAACACTTGAATATACTAGCTCCAAAGATTTTTCAGAGTTTTTTGTAGGTGAGCCACTTCTAGACTTACTTACTTATGAAGATATTTTTATTACAGGAAATGGGTTCAACTTTAACCTAGGAGCAATTGCCAAGTTAAATGATAACATAAGAATTGGAGCTTCAGTAATTTCTCCAACTTGGTACAATTTAGATGAGGAATTTTCAAATGGACTTATAGCCAATTATGATAATTACTATTATCCAGAGGGAGACACAACTTTGAGAGAATTAAGTTCTGTTTCAGATATATTTCTAACAAATTATAGAATGAGAACTCCATGGAGAGTAAATGCTGGGGCAAGTTTTATTGTTGGGAAAAATGGATTTATATCAGCTGATATTGAGTATGTTGATTATTCACAGGGAAATTTAAGTTCCATAGAAATAGATCTAACCTCAGATAATCAAACCATCGCTAACCTTTATTCAAATACAATTAATCTTAAAATTGGCGGTGAATATAGATATGAAATATACCGACTTAGAGGCGGTTACGGTTACTATCAAGACCCTACTACCATTGATGATAATGTAAATAGAAGTATCTCTTCAATTTCGGGCGGTTTGGGCATAAGGATGCCTAAATACTTCTTTGATCTTGCGGTGGTACATAATTTTACAAATAATACCTACAGTCCTTATACACTTATTAATGGGACTCACCCTAATGTGAATATAACGGATCGAAATACTCGTGCATTTCTCACATTTGGATTCAACTTTTGAGACAAAAAGAACTTTAAAATCATGCAAAAAGGCTCCTATTGTGAGCCTTTTTTATTTTTTAACATGGCAATCAAATCCTTTAGTGAATGTGTAGAAGAATCGAATTGAAAATGTGCCATTTGATAAAAATCCCTTCTCGCTAGCCAGGTAGCATTTATAGTTTCTAGTACATTTTTCCCTTTTAATAATGGTCTAGCACCAGTTTTCCTATTGAGTCGTTTTGCTAAAATTGGAATATCTGTGAAAACATGAATTACATCTCCTGCATCCAACATCAATTGAAGATTATCATAAAAACTAGGAGTCCCTCCACCAGTAGCAAGAACAAAAAACTTTTGTTCTTGGTGAACAAAATGAGCTAGTTTTTTATTTTCCAATTCTCGGAAATGAGATTCTCCATAACTCTTAAAAATTTGAGAAACTGTTTTTCCTTCCTCCCGCTCAATTTCATAATCTAGATCAAAAAAAGCGCACTTTAATTGTTGTGCAAGAAGCATCCCTAAGGTAGTTTTACCTGTGCCAGGCATCCCTATTAGGAATATTTTATCGCGCATAAAGCTCTCTTATTTCTTCTATGGAAGGGACATCATTGTAATGATATTTAGCCTTGACCTCCCCATTTTTCAGAAAGATCAATCCTGGATTAGACCGAATCATCGTTTTGAGCACAGTAGCGTCACCAAAAAAATATGGAATGGCCAATTGAACTTCATGTCGAAAGTTTTCAAACAATTGCCTTTCACTAGAAGTGATTACTATAGCATCAATGTCTGTCTCATTTAATCCTTCAATCAAAAGATTAATTGCTCTAAAACTACGAATATTAGTTTTTTCGGTATTGGTAATAATCACAAACAACTTGTTGCCTTGTAGGGTGTAATCCGTCCAATCTCCCTCATCATTCCAAATATTGTATTCGGTGATTTTGGGTTTTGCTTCGGGATTTTTCAATATCATTTCCTTAAACTCGTAAGTTTCATCTGCTGGGTATTCTTCAAAAACCACTTCTTGACCATTTTTGGACATTATGTATTGATACTGAAATTCAGCAGACGGCTGCATATTGGTTGGGATGTGTGTGCCAACCTTAAAAGCTCTAAAATCAATAAAAGGTAAATGAGCAATTGCGTAATAGGCTATGGCCAAATTCAATAAAGTTGTCAAAATAATCGCCAAGTGACGAGTTGCTTGATTCTCTGGCCGAACAGCTCGATGTCTTGCGAAAAACAGCCATCCAATAGTAAATAGAAGAATTAAATCTTTGTAAAAAGACTGCCAAGGAGTAAGTTTGATTGCATCACCGAAACAACCGCAATCCGTAACTTTGTTGAAATACGCTGAATAAAAAGTGAGAAAGGTGAAAAATACAATCATTATTAATAACAAGCTTGTTGTCAATTTTGGCTTATACCTAATTAATAATGCCAAGCCTAATACTACCTCAAATACACATAAAAATACGGATAGATATAAGGAATAGGGAATGAAGGCCCTGAAGAAAGGTGCTATATCTAGCGAAAAAACTTCAAAATATTCGGTCAATTTTATAGATGTACCAACCGGATCATTCACCTTGATCAAGCCTGAAAATATAAAAAGTAAGCCAGTAAACCATCTAAAAAACTCTGTTATAACTCTCATAGTTTATCGCTTTTAAGAAGTATTAAAGAAAACACAGCATAATTTATCATATCTTGATAATTGGCTTTAATACCTTCAGAAACAATGGTTTTTCCCTCATTATTTTCAATTTGCTTAACTCTTAAAAGCTTCATAAGGATAATGTCGGTTATTGAGCTAACGCGCATATCCCGCCATGCCTCACCATAGTCATGATTCTTTTTCGATAACAATGATATGTTGTCCTCCACCACTGCGTCATAAAGTGGCTCAAGCTCTTCAAAAGGAATCTCCAATCGTTCATCATTCAGCAATTGCATCTGGATGATTGCCATGATTGAATAATTAATTATTCCTATGAATTCGAGCTTAGGGTCATCTTCAACTAGCTGCTTTCCCTTATCTTGAATCGAACGCAAGCGCTGCGCTTTTATGAAAATTTGATCAGTTATCGATGGTAGTCTCAAAATTCGCCACGATGTGCCGTAATCCCTCGTTTTCTTTTCAAATAGTTCTTTACACGCCCTAATAACTTCTCTATATTCGCCAGTCGTTTGGCTTACGGTTATGTCTTGCATTCCAAAATCTTTTGTTCAAAAATAAGGTGCTTCACGGAAAAGAAAATACTTTCCAGATAAAATCTACACTCAACCTCAATGGTCGTTTGTTTGATATTCAAAATACCAAGGTAATGGGAATCTTGAATATTACTACCGATTCTTTTTATGACGGCGGTAAATTCCGAACAGCCATGCAAATTATCAAAAGAGTTGAAGAAATGATGCGTGAGGGTGTAGATATTATTGATGTTGGTGCTCAATCTACCCGACCCGGCGCAGAAGAGATTCCTATTTCGGATGAATCAAAGCAAATCCAAGTAGCATGTTCACTTATCCTGAAGGAATTCCCTGAAGCTATATTGTCAATAGATACTTACCGAGCGGATGTAGCAAGGGTAGGCTTCGATAATGGCGCTCTTATGATCAATGATGTAAGCGGTGGCACACTAGACGCTCAAATGTTGCCCATAGTGGCCAAAATGAATATCCCATACATATTAATGCATTTGAAGGGTAATCCTAAAACTATGCAAAACTTAACCCATTATGACAATTTTATTCAGGAAGTAATATTACACTTGCAGGAACGATTGTTCTTAGCAAAAGAGTTAGGAATAAAGGACATAATAATTGACCCTGGTTTTGGTTTTGCAAAATCTTTGGATCAAAATTATCATTTACTCAAAAAATTAAGTTATATTAATATTTTAGATTGTCCTATCTTGGTAGGCCTTTCAAGAAAATCCATGACATGGAAATTTTTAGACATAAGTGCAGATGAGGCACTAAACGGAACTACAGTTTTGAATACTATTGCCGTAATGAACGGAGCAAAAATTATCCGAGTTCATGATGTGAAAGAAGCAAAACAGACCATTAAATTAGTAGAAAAAACAAGGCATTGATATATCTTTTTAAAATAGGCTTTCTCGACATCCGATGGATAGACTTGCTAGATATACTAGCAGTAGGGTTCCTTATTTTCCAATTATACAAACTACTTAAAGGTAGCGTTGCTCTTCGAGTATTTCTTGGATTACTATCCCTTTATCTTATTTATTTGGTAGTGAGGGCAGCTCAAATGGAGCTTCTTTCAAGCATTCTTGGTCAATTTATGAGTGTTGGTGTATTGGCTGCTATCATTTTGTTTCAGCAAGAAATTAGGAAATTTTTGCTAATAATCGGCAAAACCACCGCCTTGAATAGAGAAAATATATTTGCTAGCATTTTTGGTAAAAGAGCAAGCCTAGGAGCAACCAACATAACCCCAATAATTGAAGCCTCCAAAATTATGGCTGGTAGCAATACTGGCGCTCTTATTGTTTTTTCAAAAGGCTCAGAACTCAAATTCTACCAAGAATCAGGTGATATAATGGATGCGGAGATTTCTAAACGACTATTATTGGCGATCTTTAATAAATACAGTCCGTTGCATGATGGAGCTGTAATTATATATGAAAACAGGATTAAAGCAGCAAGGTGTATCTTACCAGTTACTGAAAGAGAAAATCTTCCTGCGCAGTTAGGGTTAAGACATCGTGCAGCTATTGGCATGACAGAATCTACGGACACCTTAGTTCTTATCGTGTCAGAAGAAACTGGCCAATTAAGTACTGCTCGAAATGGTGTTATTTATTCAAATTTATCACCACAAGAAGCCCGTCAACGAATCCATGCATATCTTTTTGAAGATGAAGAAGATAAAGAAAACAGCGCAACTCTTGATTCGCAATCAACAAAATCTGAGAAAGTGAAGGGTAAAAAAATAGCGGCTCTGGAAGAACCAGAATCCGCTAATTAATTGTTTTTGTGAGTTATTCTATTTCAATACACCAAGTTCCTTACCTACTTCGGTAAACGCCTGTATTGCTTTATCAAGATGCTGGCGAGTGTGAATAGCAGAAATCTGAACTCGAATCCTGGCTTGCCCCTTTGGTACTACTGGGTAATAGAAACCTATCACGTAAATACCTTTCGCTAACAACTTCTCAGCAAATTGCTGAGCTAATGGCGCTTCGTATAGCATAATTGGGACTATAGCATGTTCACCAGGCTTTATATCGAAGCCAGCATCAGTCATTTGCTTCCTGAAATATTTTGTATTCTCTTCAAGCCTGTCGCGCAACTCGGTAGTCTCACTTAGTCGATCAAATACTGCAATAGATGCCCCAACAATAGATGGTGCAAGGGTATTGCTAAACAAATAAGGTCTTGATCGTTGACGAAGGATTTCAATAATCTCTTTTTTCCCTGATGTAAAGCCACCAGAAGCACCTCCCAAGGCCTTACCCAAAGTACCAGTGATTATATCCACTCTATCTATCACATTGCGGAATTCATGCACACCACGGCCAGTTTTGCCCATAAATCCAGTTGAATGACACTCATCAGTCATCACTAACGCATTGTATTTATCAGCCAAGTCACAGATTTTATCTAGGCTGGCAATCGTCCCATCCATAGAAAAAACACCATCAGTTACGATAATCTTCTCCTTCGCGCCTGCTTCATTGGCTTCGATAAGTTTTTGCTCCAAATCAGCCATATCATTATGATTGTAGCGATACCTCATTGCCTTGCAAAGTCT
>CAZRBW010000023.1:35643-42617 GCA_964598395.1 uncultured Roseivirgaceae bacterium | reverse complement strand
TTCTTTAACAGTTGATGGTGCGCCGTCAACCAGATCTTTAGCTTCTTTCAGGCCTAGACCTGTAAGATCTTTAACAAGCTTAACGATAGCAAGCTTAGCACCACCTGGAGACTTAAGAATAACATCAAAAGTTGATTTTTCTTCAGCAACAGGAGCGTCTCCACCACCACCCGCAACCATTACAGGTGCAGCTGCAGCAGCAGGCTCAATACCATACTCGTCTTTAAGAATAGTTGCCAGCTCGTTAACTTCCTTCACAGTTAAATTTACCAACTGTTCAGCGAACGCTTTAAGATCTGCCATTTTATTATTTATTTTAGGATAAAAGAAAAGATTTCAAAAATTATGATTCCCTTTCAGAAAGGGTTTTTACTAAACCTGCTAACGTATGCTTACCGCTTTGTAGGGCAGAAATAACATTAGTTGCAGGAGATTGTAACAAGCCAATGATCTCACCAACGAGCTCTTGTTTAGACTTAAGCTGGCTAAGTGTTTTCAATTGGTCATCACCAACAAATACGTCTCTATCTATAGAGGCACCTTTCAATAAAGGCTTATCTTTACCAGACTTTTTACGATAATCTATTAAGATTTGAGCAGGAAGTTTACCATTCTCTTGCGAAAAGATAACGCCTGAAAAACCTTTTAATACTTTATCAGAAAAATCTGTATAATCTGTGTCCATTTGCTCAAGAGCCTTAGCTATTAAAGTGTTTTTATACACTTTATACTCTACTCCTTTGTCATAACACATTTTGCGGAAGTTATTTATTTTTGCTACTGAAAGACCACCCGCATCGGTAATATAGAAATGTCCATTTGACTGGAACTTTTCTACCAGGCCTTCAATTATCGCAGCTTTTTCTTCTTTCGTCATGATTATACTCCTGGGATACCGTTCTTATCAATATTAATTCCCGGACTCATTGTGCTTGACAATGAAATACTACGGAAGTAAGTTCCTTTTGATGAAGCTGGTTTCAACCTTGATATGGTTAAAATCATTTCTTCAGCATTTTTCTTGATTTGTTCAGGACCAAAGGAAACTCTACCAATACTGGCGTGAATAATTCCAAATTTATCAACCTTAAAATCAATCTTACCAGATTTTACTTCCTGTACAGCCTTTGCGACATCCAGTGTTACAGTACCGGCTTTCGGATTTGGCATTAGACCTCTTGGACCTAAAACCCTACCAAGCTTACCAACTTTTGCCATTACTGTAGGCATGGTAATGATAACATCGATATCAGTCCATCCACTTTCAATTTTAGCAATATAGTCGTCAAGCCCTACGTGATCAGCACCCGCTTGCTTTGCCTCTTCTTCCTTGTCAGGCGTACATAATACTAATACACGAACTTCGCGACCAGTACCATGTGGCAATGCTACAACTCCTCTAACCATTTGATCAGCTTTACGAGGATCAACACCCAAACGAATGTCAATATCTACAGATGAATCAAATTTGGTATTGGTTATTTCCTTCACCAGGGAAGCGGCCTCTTCCAGCGAATAGGCCTGGGAAGGGTTGTATTTTTCTAGTGCAGCTTTTCTGTTTTTTGTTAGCTTACCCATTATTTCTTCTTGTTTAATTGTCCCAAGGTGCAGCACCTGTTACGGTGATACCTAAACTACGGGCTGTACCAGCTACCATTTTCATGGCAGATTCAATTTTGAAGGCATTCAAATCAGGCATCTTCGTTTCTGCGATAGTTCTAACCTGATCCCATGTAATGCTGCCCACTTTTTTTCTATTTGGCTCTTCTGATCCCTTTTTAGCTTTTGCAGCTTCAAGAACCAAAACAGCAGCTGGAGAAGTTTTAACAACAAACTCAAAGCTTTTGTCAGAATAGATGGTCACCAAAACAGGGCAAACTTGTCCCATTTTTTCTTGAGTACGTGCATTGAACTGCTTACAGAATTCCATAATGTTCAATCCTTTTGAACCCAAGGCAGGACCAATCGGAGGCGAAGGGTTGGCTTGGCCACCCTTTACCTGTAATTTCAAATATCCAATTATTTCTTTAGCCATCTGCTAGTCAACTTTTTCTACTTGCATGTAATTAAGTTCAACAGGCGTGTTCCTGCCGAAGATTTTAACCATTACGTTTAGCTTACGCTTATCATGAAAGACCTCTTCCACAGTTCCCGTAAAGCCACTGAATGGCCCGTCCATAACTTTCACCGATTCTCCTACGATAAACGGTGTGCTATGTGTCACTTCTTCTTCATCTATCTCATCAACCTTACCAAATATCCTGTTTATTTCATTTTGGCGTAAGGCAACAGGAGTCTTTGATGTTCCAGTGCCCGAACCAAGGAAGCCGATGATTCCAGGAATACTTGTAACAGTGTGGTAAGCTTCACCATGTGTGAGGTCCGCTTGGACCATCATATAACCAGGAAAAAAGTTCTTTTCACGTACACGTTTTTTTCCGTTACGCATTTCATATACCTTTTCCGATGGTATCATTACTTGCGGAATGAATTCTTCCAATGCCTGACGAGCAATTTCGTTCTCAAGATAAGTTTTTGCTTTCTTCTCTTGACCACTTACTACTCTTACTACATACCAGTTAGTTTCACTCATTCCAGCTAAATGATTTTAGAAGTTACGATAAAACCAAGACATAACATTTTCGAAACCCAAATCCATAACTCCTATAATAAGAGAAATGATAAGGGAAGCTACCAAAACTAAACTCGCACTACTTTGTAAGCTAGCGAAGTCTGGCCATGTCACTTTATTTTTAAGCTCATCAATTGAGCCCATTATAAAATCTGTAAGTTTTACCATAGTGATAAATTATCAATCTTAGCACGGGTGGAGAGACTCGAACTCCCAGCCAATGGTTTTGGAGACCACTACTCTACCAATTGAGCTACACCCGTATACAGCCAAAAGGACTGCAAAATTAGTGAATTTCAAGTAATAAACAAGCGCGTTTCCGAAATTACTCAGAAACGCGCCGTTTTATTTGATTTTATATTATAGGATCTCTGTTACCTGACCAGCACCTACTGTACGACCACCTTCGCGAATCGCAAAACGTAGACCTTTTTCCATTGCAATCGGACTCAAAAGGTTTACTTCGATAGTTACGTTATCACCTGGCATAACCATTTCAACTCCTTCTGGAAGTTTGATTTCGCCAGTTACGTCTGTTGTACGGAAGTAGAACTGAGGACGATATTTGTTAAAGAAAGGAGTGTGACGTCCACCTTCTTCTTTTGAAAGAACGTAAACTTCGGCCTTGAAGTGATCATGAGGCTTAACTGAACCTGGCTTACAAATAACCATACCACGACGGATCATTGATTTCTCAATACCACGAAGCAATAGACCAACGTTATCACCAGCTTCACCTCTATCTAATATCTTACGGAACATTTCAACACCCGTAACTGTAGATTTAAGGTTTTCAGCACCCATACCCAAAATGTCAACTGACTCGCCAGAGTTAACAATACCTCTTTCAATTCTACCAGTTGCAACTGTACCACGACCAGTGATCGAGAATACGTCTTCTACAGGCATTAAGAAAGGAAGGTCAACTAGACGTTCTGGAAGCGGAATGAAGTTATCAACAGCATCCATCAATTCAACAACTTTTTCTACCCACTCAGGCTCACCATTAAGTGCTCCAAGGGCAGAACCTTGAATTACCGGAATATCATCACCTGGGAAATCGTAGAATGAAAGAAGCTCACGGATTTCCATTTCAACAAGCTCAAGAAGCTCTGGATCATCCACAAGGTCAACTTTATTCATAAACACAACTAGAGCTGGTACACCTACCTGACGAGCAAGAAGAATGTGTTCTCTTGTTTGTGGCATTGGACCATCAGTAGCAGCAACCACTAGGATTGCACCATCCATTTGAGCAGCACCTGTTACCATGTTCTTCACATAATCCGCGTGACCTGGACAGTCAACGTGTGCATAGTGACGGTTAATAGTAGTGTACTCAACGTGTGATGTATTAATAGTAATACCTCTTTCTTTCTCTTCAGGAGCATTGTCGATTGAAGAGAAATCGCGCATTTTAGCAAAACCTTTTTCAGCCAACACTTTTGTAATTGCAGCTGTTAATGTAGTTTTTCCGTGATCAACGTGACCAATTGTTCCAATGTTTACGTGTGGTTTGGAACGGTCAAAGTTTTCTTTAGCCATATTTGAAAAGTCTCAGTTTAGATGAAAAATTATTCGTTTTTAAATTTCTCAATGCCTTGAGCCGATGACGGGAATTGAACCCGTGACCCCTTCCTTACCAAGGAAGTACTCTACCTCTGAGCTACATCGGCTTACACCAACTACTCGGGAACCGGTAAGTATCATGGGTTACCCGCAATCCGCTTATATAAAAAGAGCGGGCGACGAGGTTCGAACCCGCGACCTGCAGCTTGGAAGGCTGCCGCTCTACCAGCTGAGCTACACCCGCTTTTTACAACATTAATCTCTTTCGAGTTGTGGGGAGAGTAGGATTCGAACCTACGAAGTCATAAGACAACGGATTTACAGTCCGTCCCAGTTGGCCGCTTTGGTATCTCCCCAAAATCTTCCTCATAAACCCATTTCGAACTAGGTCTTTTGAAAAAGGAAGTGCAAAATTAATGGCAATTTTCGTTTAATCAAATTTTTCAAATAAAATATCTCCCTTTCTTTCATTTAGTTTTCAACAACCGCCTAATTTCCCAAAATTTCAATATTCTACGTCCTTACACAATAGTATTTTCAATCATCCATCTTAATTTTACACATAATTTTTTTTGAACCTATCAACCCTGCTATGGAATATCAAGCAACTATCGGCAAGAAATCATACCGTATTCAAACAGATGACACTAATTTCACCATCGATGACAAAGATTTTCCATGGAATATATCTCGAATTTCAGACAGACATTTCCACATATTACTTAATAATGTCTCCTACAATGCCGAAGTTGTAGAGATAAAGCGGGAGGAAAAATCAGTTTCGCTGAAAATCAACGGCCAAACCCTCGAAGTTGCCCTAAAAGATAAATTCGATTTGCTTCTCGATAAAATGGGACTTAGTGCTGTCCATTCCCAACAACTAAGCAAACTTAAAGCTCCAATGCCAGGACTTATTCTAGACATCAAAGTAGCACCAGGAGATAATGTGGCCAAAGGAGATCAGCTATTGGTATTGGAAGCAATGAAAATGGAAAATGTAATCAAATCTCCAGGCGAAGGTGTCGTCAAGTCTATAATTGTGAAAAAAGGAGACAGTGTAGAAAAAAATCAAATCCTAATTGAATTCGAAAACTAACAAATAAACCCTCATACCTTTTATATTTACCCCCTATATGAAATACAAAAGAATTTTGCTCAAGCTAAGTGGTGAAGCACTGATGGGAACAAGGCAGTTCGGCATTGACCCACAAAGACTTGAGCAATATGCCCAAGAAATCAAAGAGATTAAAGACCTCGGAATCGAAATCGCGATTGTCATTGGCGGTGGGAATATTTTCCGAGGAGTAGATGCTGAAAAAAGTGGTATCGATAGAGTGCAAGGAGATTATATGGGTATGTTGGCAACTGTTATCAACTCAATGGCCATTCAAAGCTCACTCGAAAAACATGGGATGTTCACCAGATTAATGGCAGGTATCAAAATGGAACAAGTTTGTGAGCCATTTATTAGACGCCGCGCTGTAAGGCATTTAGAAAAAGGGCGAATTGTTATTTTTGGAGCTGGTATTGGCAATCCCTATTTCACAACTGACTCAGCAGCTAGTTTGCGTGCCATAGAAATTGAAGCTGATGCGGTATTAAAAGGTACAAGAGTTGACGGAGTATATAGCGCTGATCCAGAAAAAGACCCTAATGCGATAAAATACTCTAATATTTCATTTCAAGAAGTTTATGAAAAAGGCCTCAATGTTATGGACATGACAGCATTTACTCTTTGTCATGAAAATAATCTGCCGATTATCGTATTCGATATGAACACATCAGGAAATCTAAAAAAACTTATTCTGGGCGAAGAAATTGGAACGCTCATAACTGCATAATAGAAAATCATGGAAGAGATTCAATTATTTTTGGATGAAGCAAAAGAACTGATGGAAAAGGCAGTTCAGCATACATCGTTGGAACTTGGTAAAATTAGAGCTGGGAAAGCCTCACCATCTATGCTGGATGGTCTCACCGTCAACTATTATGGCGTAACTACTGCTTTGAATCAAGCGTCATCGGTCACAGTGCCAGATGCTCGTACAGTATTGATCAAGCCTTGGGAAAAATCATTGTTGGGCGAAATTGAAAGAGCTATTATTAATTCTGACCTGGGCTTAAACCCACAAAACGACGGAGAAGTAATTCGTCTAAATATCCCCCCGCTTACTGAGGATAGAAGAAAGCAATTAGCCAAACAAGCTAAAATGGAAACTGAAAACGGTAAGATAAGTATCCGAAATATTCGAAAAGAAACTAATGAGAGTTTGAGGAAATTGCAAAAAGAAGGTGCTTCTGAAGATGATGTAAAAAGAGCTGAAGATACCGTGCAGCAGCTTACTGATAAGCATATTGTGAAATGTGATGAAGCCTACACCAAGAAAGAAGCGGAAATTATGACAGTTTAAAAACAAGCCAAACTTAAAATATCAAATGGGTGCCTCTTAAGGGCACCTTTTTTTATGCTTGCTTTAGCAAAAACTTATTCTCCTGCAGACTATCATTGCCGACGGCTTAGTAGTTTGAAAAAGCGGGAGGAAAAACGAGGAAAATAAAATCTGGCTTAATTGTATAAGCCTTTTGCCACAATATAATCAATCACCGAATTTGGCAATAAATATTTTGGACTACGGTTTTTCTTAAACAGTTTGCGAATAAACGTTGCTGATATATTGAACTGTGGAGACTCTACTCTGCGGACCTTGGGATGCTCCAGCAACTCGGATTTTTTAGAACCTGGGCGTGGATATACAATTACCCCATATTGATT
>CAZRBW010000023.1:32753-35543 GCA_964598395.1 uncultured Roseivirgaceae bacterium | reverse complement strand
ACGTGGCGTCCTTCTGCCCATATTCGCTCTATTTCTGATTTGAGGGTGCCATAATAATTTCCTTCGTACACTTCCTCCCATTCCACAAATTCGTCTTGATCAATCTTCTGCTTAAATTCGTCTTTGCTTAAGAAGTAATAATCTTTGCCGTTTTGTTCCATCCTCCCGCGACGATCACGGGTGCTAGCCGAAATGGAAAATCCTAGGGTTGGAAAGGCTTCCAATAAATGTTTTACGATGGTGGTTTTTCCCGAACCAGAAGGTGCGGCGAATATGAAGGCTTTTCCTTCTGGCATAATGTAAGTGACTTGGGTTTAAGAAAAATCCGAAAGTATCAGACGCTTTCTTTAATTTTTATTCGAATGGAATTTGCTAGTTCTTCTGGGCAGCATTTGGTTTCTAGCTTTGTTTTTATCGCTTCTTTGATGCTTCTGTCCAAGTTGTAATTCTCTATACAACACATACATTTTTCAAGCTTTAGTTTCAGCTTTCCTTCCAACTCTATATCTGCTTCGCCATCGATATAAAGCTGAAGTGCTTTTAGGCATTCTTCTCTATCAGGACATGGCTTTTCATGCTTTCCCCTCGACCACTGAAACCACTTTGTAAAATGTAAACCCATAATAACGTTTTATTTATAACCCATTGTTTTAGCATAAGATTTCAATTTCTCCTTCAGCAAGTTCCTAGCCCTGTGCAATCTGGAGCGAACGGTACCGATCGGGATGTCCAATATCTTGGCCATTTCCTCGTAAGTGAACCCCTCAAGATCGCAAAGAATAATTACTGTTCTGAAATCTACGTCTAGTGCATTAAGTGCTATGGCAACTTCATCACCAATCATATCTTGCACAGTTTCAACGCGCAAATCTGTGGTGATTGCTTCATCTACATCATCAGAGTTGTAAAAGTTCTCAACCTCCTGATAATCTACCTTCGAAGGTTGCTTACTCTTTTTACGGAAGTCATTGATGAAGCTGTTTTTCAAAATTCGGAACAACCACGCTTTTGCATTAGTTCCGGCCTGAAAAGAGGTGATAAATCGGAAAGCCTTCAAATAAGTATCCTGCACCAAATCTTTGGCGTCGTCTTCGTCAAAAGTAAGCCTGTACGCAAAATTGTACATGCTATTGATATGCGGCATAAATTCGTTCTCGAATATGCGCTGTTTCTCTACTTTTGATAGAATAGGCTTTTCTTGTTCCGACATAAGATCTCCAAAAATACTAAACAATTACTATCCGCAAACTTAATTTCAGTTTGCTTTCACATAATATTATACCTTCTGTACCAATTATGGTTATTTTTACGCCATGCCTTCTCTCAAAATTTTGTTTCTGACCTACCAAGGCGACATGGCCGGCAGCACTAATTCCATAGCAATGCTGGCCAATGCACTTGCCGAAAGAGGGCATCAAATCTACCTTGGTTGCCGAAAGGAAAGCCTTATTTATCAAATGCTCGAAGGCAGCAAGGTCAAACTTATTGCCATGACTTTCTCTGGCAAACTGGACTTTCAAAATATGCAGCAGATTAAGTCCACTGTAGAAAAATATCACATCAAACTTATTAATGCCCAAAGTAGCTGGGATCGATACACATCCATATTTGCCAAATGGCGATATAAACTCCCTGTCAAGATTATCCATACTCGCAGGCAACGACCACTGAGCATGGGCGGATTTTTGCAAAACTTCTTGTACAATAAAGGCGCTGATGGATTTGTAGCAGTGAGCAGTGGCGTGGCAGAAGGGCTGCAAAAGGTGGGACTGGCCTCACACAAAATCAAAGTGATAAATAATGGTACGCCGGTAGAGAAATACCAACATTTAGATCCTCCTCACACGGAAAAACTTAGGCAGAAATTTGAAATAAAGGAAAATGACTTTGTGATAGGCTGTGTTTCTAGACGCAAACAGCAAGAGCAAATATTACAGGCATTGGCTGTAATTGAATTTCCAGTGAAAATGATTTTTGTGGGAATAAGGAAAGAGACTGATTTGGAAAAATGGCTGGAGAAATTGCCAGCAATACATCAAGTATTTTTCGAGGGAGAAGTTGGTGCTAATGAAATCCTGAATTATTACCCTTTATTTGATGTGAAAATATTGGCTTCGAATATGGAAGGCTTGTCCCAATCGCTGCTCGAAGCAATGGCTATGGGAATTCCGGTGATCGCCACCGACGCTGCAGGCAACCCAGATTTAATCAAGCGGGAGGTAAATGGCCTGCTATTCCAAGAGGGAAATATCGCTGAACTCGCCAGCGCAATTAACACACTCCACCAAAACCCAACTCTACGAAGTGAGCTTGCCACTCAAGGCAAACATACCGCTTTGGTAGATTTCTCTCTGGAAAATACTGTAACGGCTTATGAAAATTATTTCAATGAAATGTTGAAATGAGATTTGGAAGTAACCGAATTCTATTGGAGCAATAAAAATTATTATTGTAATTGTAAAGATATAATTTCTAGCAATTCATGTCCTACCAATACCCATTCACTCTTGCAGAAGCCGACTTCACCGAAGATGGTTTTCACAAATCATCCAATGAGTTTTTTATGAATATGCTCACCAGATGGGAGCATAGTTTTAAGCTGAATTGTCCGAACTATGCAAATTGCCTCCTAGCAAACTCAGATGTAATGATGAGAATCTCAAAATACATAGGGATGGAAAATGAGTATAGACTTGGGATGGATCTCGTAGATGATAAAATTGATATTGATGCAAACTTAGAAGTAGAGCAATACAGCCAACACAAAACGGTATATGCCATTGGCTCTAC
>CAZRBW010000023.1:27638-32653 GCA_964598395.1 uncultured Roseivirgaceae bacterium | reverse complement strand
GCCAAAAACAGGTTCATCCTTACGCTGTAAAGCCTGTATTGATTAACTTGCAACGGTATGAATGAAGCGATTGATTTTCTTAATGAATTGAATCCTCCTCAAAGAGAAGGAGTAATCCACACAGATGGGCCTACAATGATTATTGCTGGTGCAGGCTCTGGCAAAACCCGTGTGTTAACCTATAGAATTGCTTATCTCCTCAAAGCAAAAAATGTAGATCCATTCAAAGTATTGGCACTTACATTTACCAATAAGGCCGCAGGCGAAATGCGCCACCGTATCCAATCAATGGTCGGTGGTGATGCTAAGAGCCTTTGGATGGGCACTTTTCACTCTGTATTTGCAAGGCTCTTACGGTCAGAAGGTCATTTACTAGGCTACCCAAGCAATTTCACTATTTACGATGCGGACGATTCCAAATCGCTTATCCAGACTATCATTAAAGAAAAAGGACTGGACGATAAGGCTTACAAGAAAAATTCTGTGTTTGGCAGAATATCATCAGCCAAAAATAACCTTATAGGCTGGCAGCAATATATGGCCAATACCGAGCTGATGGAAAACGATGCGATGACCAATCGGCCGGAGACCGTTCATATCTACAAAGCCTATACCGAGCGTTGCTTCAAAGCTGGCGCTATGGACTTTGATGATTTGCTTTTCAATACCAATTTGCTTTTCAAGAGGCATCCAGAAATATTGCACAAATACCAACATCGTTTCGAATATGTGATGGTGGATGAGTTTCAGGATACCAATTACAGTCAATACCTAATCACAAAAAGGCTAGCAGCTGTGCATCGGAACATTTGTGTAGTTGGCGACGACGCGCAAAGTATATATGCGTTTAGAGGAGCCGACATTCGCAATATCTTGAACTTCGAGAAGGATTTTCCAGAGCTCAAAATCATTAAACTAGAGCAAAATTATCGATCTACTCAAACGATTGTGAATGCAGCCAATTCGGTAATTG
Source organism: uncultured Roseivirgaceae bacterium (assembly GCA_964598395.1). Lineage (GTDB taxonomy): Bacteria > Bacteroidota > Bacteroidia > Cytophagales > Cyclobacteriaceae > CAXBDP01. The sequence goes on along the minus strand of CAZRBW010000023.1, from coordinate 31,680 downwards.
GAAAAAATAAAGCTCAGCTACAGAAAAATGTTTGGACGGCCAATGATAATGGTGAGCATATTTCGCTAATCAAAGCAGCCAGCGACAATGAAGAAGGCCGATTGGTGGCCACTTCGATATTTGAAGAAAAGGCTCAAAAAAATCTACGCAACACCGACTTTGCTATACTATACCGTACCAATAGCCAATCTAGAGCTATGGAAGAAGCTCTTCGAAAGTTGAGCATTAAATACAAAATTATAGGTGGGCTTTCTTTTTATCAGCGTAGAGAAATTAAGGACTTGATATCTTATTTGCGATTCACCATCAACCAAAATGATGAGCAAGCGCTACGACGAATTATTAATTATCCAAAAAGAGGAATTGGTGATTCTACTGTAGATAAAATAATTGTAGCAGCAGATGATCATGGATTATCATTGTGGGAAGTGCTTTGTAATATTCGCCAATTTCTTACTGGCAGAGCGGCAAATGCTGTGGAAGATTTCGCTGTGATGATCAAAAGTTTCATGGTGGAAGTCCGTGAAAAAGATGCCTATGAAGCTTCAATGGAAATAGCTAAAGGCTCCAGTCTCTTAAAAGAACTTTATACAGATCGGACAGTAGAAGGGCTAAATCGCTATGAAAACGTTCAAGAACTCCTGAACTCCATAAAGGAATTTGTGGACAGTCCAGAAACCGAGAACAAAGATTTGACAGCCTTTTTGCAAGAAATTGCGTTGGTGTCTAGTGTAGATGAAGATAAAGACGAGGATCAAGATAAAGTGACGCTAATGACCATTCACATGGCCAAAGGCCTGGAGTTCAACCATGTGTATGTGGTTGGAATGGAGGAAGAACTTTTTCCATCTCAAATGATGCTCAGTAGCCGAGCCGATTTGGAAGAAGAACGAAGACTTTTTTATGTGGCTATTACTCGCGCCAAGCAAAAACTGAGCTTGACCTATGCTCTTAGCCGTTATCGTTTTGGTAATTTGAAAAACTGTGATCCAAGCCGTTTTCTAGAAGAAATAGATGGGCAATATATAAAAGTGGACAAGCTTTATAGCAGTAGAGACGCCGCTATGGGTAGTAGCCATTATGCTAAAAACTTAGTGAGCTCCTTACCGAAAATGCCCTTGAGAACAACCTCCCGCTCTGTTCCACCGAAGGGTGTAAAACCAGCTGAGGATTTTGTGGCATCAGACACAACCGGTCTGAAAGAAGGAATGCGGGTGGAGCATCCTAAATTTGGCGAAGGTTCTGTAATCCAAATGCAAGTAGAAGGAGCAAACAGAAAAGCAAAGGTTAGTTTTGATCATTTTGGAGAGAAAACATTATTACTTAGCTTTGCAAAGCTTCGGATAATTGATAATTGAACCACAGGAATCCGAATTCCCCATTAATTACATATTAGATGCACGAATACAATACTAGCCGAATTAATATTACTCTGAGAGAGTACGGCAGAAATATCCATAATATAGTAAGCTTTATCAAAGAAGAGCCAGACCGCGATGTGAGAACTCGCTTGGCCTACACCTTGGTGAGCTTGATGAAGCAAGTTGCTCCAACTGTACAGGATTATCCTGAATATGAGCAAAAGCTTTGGGACGATATTTACATCATGTCCAATTTCGAACTTGATGTAGAGGCACCCTTTCCAAACCCAGAGGCAACGCTATTGAAAAAGAGGCCGCAAAGAGTAGAATATCCAGCTACGAACATTCGTTACAAGCACTACGGAAAAAGTGTGGAATTGCTTATAAAAAGAACGATGGAGCTGGAAGACCCAGAAGAAATCGACTCTGCAATTATTTACCTAGGTAAATTGATGAAGACCTTTTATAGCACTTGGAACAAGGACAATATCGATGATAGTGTGATTGTGAAAAATATAAAGGAAATGTCGGGTGGCAAGCTCGAAATTGATCTAGAAAGAGTAAGAGCTGAAAATCTTTTCGACTCGAACATAAGAGAGCGCAACCAAGAGAAAGAAGCGGGTGTTGCTCCACAAAACATGCGGAATAGAAACCAAAAAGGACGTGGCAGTAAGCCTCATTTCAAAAAAAGAAGAAACTAAATGGGTTCATTTAAGGTAACAGGAGGGCTAAAACTTAAGGGCGAAATCACACCACAAGGAGCAAAAAACGAAGCCCTCCAAATAATTTGTGCAGTATTACTTACTTCAGAGCCTGTCACGATTAATCGCATACCTGCGATTCGTGATGTAATCAAACTTATTGAACTGCTCAAGGACATGGGCGTGAAAGTGGAACAATTATCTGAAGAGACTTTTTGTTTTACTGCATCAAATGTTAATCTTGATTATCTCGACTCTTCCGAATTTGAAAAACAAGCCTCATCGCTTCGAGGCTCCATTATGATATTAGGCCCACTTTTAGGTCGCTTTGGCAGAGGTAAAGCACCTAAGCCAGGTGGGGATAAAATTGGTCGTCGTAGGCTAGATACACACTTTATTGGCTTCCAAAACTTAGGAGCTAAATTTCGCTACGAAGCTGACTCAAGTATGTATTACATTGATGGCTCAGATTTGAAGGGCTGTTACATGCTACTAGATGAAGCTTCCGTTACTGGCACTGCCAATATTGTGATGGCAGCAGTAATGGCCAAAGGCACTACTACCATTTACAATGCAGCTTGTGAACCATACTTACAGCAGCTTTGCAAAATGCTTAATCGTATGGGCGCTAAGATTTCTGGTGTGGGCTCTAACCTATTGACAATTGAAGGTGTAGATTCACTATCGGGCACAGAGCATACAATGTTGCCAGATATGATTGAGGTTGGTAGTTTTATAGGATTAGCGGCAATGACCCAATCTGCCATAACTATCAAAAATGCAGGTGTAGAACACTTAGGGTTGATACCATTAAAATTCCAGCAGCTGGGAATTAAGATGGAAATTATTGGAGATGATATTCATATTCCAGCTCAAGACAGCTACGAAATTGAAACGTATATTGATGGTTCAATTCTTACCATCTCGGACGCAATTTGGCCGGGCTTTACGCCAGATTTATTAAGCATCGTTTTGGTGGTTGCCACCCAAGCTAGAGGCACTTTGCTTGTTCATCAGAAAATGTTTGAAAGTAGACTTTTCTTTGTAGATAAGCTTATAGATATGGGCGCTCAGATTATTTTGTGCGATCCACACCGAGCTACCGTTATTGGGCTAGACCGCAAATATGATTTGAAAGGCATTAGAATGAGCAGTCCAGATATTAGAGCTGGAGTTGCATTGCTAATTGCAGCACTCAGTGCCAAGGGCGAATCCATCATTGATAATGTAGAGCAAATAGACCGTGGCTATCAGCATATCGACACAAGATTAAGAGCATTAGGAGCAAAAATTGAGAGATTGTAAGTAATTCCTCAATCTTTGCGGACATATTATCTGCCTTGCTCAACCAAAACTCTTTCAATTGTATTCACATCCTTCCCTTGAATATGAAGGAAAAACAAGCCTGAATTCATCCTTTCAGGCATATCAAACTCCAAGGTCTTGAGATAATCAACTTTATTTCTAGTAGTCCTCCATACTTGCCGGCCTTGAGTATCCATCATCGTAAAAGTATACTCACCTGGAGCAGCTGGTAATACTACGAAAAATGTAGTCCCATTATTTGGGTTTGGGTAAATAAATGGTTGATTATGCTCCCCGAAATTCAGTCGAATAGAAATCAATCTCGATATGGTGCTTGTGCCATCAAAATCGACCTGCTTTAGTCTATAATAATTACGACCAAGCAATGGTCTTTGATCGACAAAGGTATATTCTAGTATCTGAGAAGAATTTCCAGCACCATCGATTTGAGTTAAGGTTTCAAAGTCTCGGCCATTACTACTCCTCAATATTTCAAAGTAATCATTATCCTCTTCTCTTGCGGTTGTCCACTGTAGTAGCAAGGTTCCATTACCAGGATCCTCAGCCCAGAAGGATAAGAGTTCAATTGGTTGAGTTGCATTTGGTATGATTTGTAAATATGGGTAACCATCATTTACTGAGTTTGTCACATCCACTGCATTAGGTGAAATATTC
>CAZRBW010000023.1:8124-27538 GCA_964598395.1 uncultured Roseivirgaceae bacterium | reverse complement strand
TATATCAATACAGCCCGCAAGCCCTCCTACTCTATCTCTATCAAGTACGGTTACATCACCTCTAGCATAGCTATTTCTTATAGTTCCCTTTTGGTTACAACCAACCAAACCACCATATTTAATTGGATCCACAACTCCCACTTTAGAGGATCTTGTAACATTTATTTCCGAAAAACTTTCAGATATAACTGGATTATCTTCACCACCAGGAGTTTCGCGCCAGCTATTATTACCACCAACCAAACCTCCAGTCACAGCGTCACCTACAACTGAACCGTTGATGGCATAACAATATTCAATTAGTGTATTCGCATTCCCATGCACCCTGCCTACCAAACTTCCAGTACCTCTTGCACCCTTCACATCAACATTTACCAACTTCACATTTCTGATTACAGTAGGTTGAGTTGTATTGCTTCCACTGGCATGACCAATCATTCCGAATAAACCTATATTTGGTAAATCAGGTCTATCAATTTTCAAGTTACGGATTTCAAATCCTTGTCCATTGTAAAAACCTGAGAATCTCAATAAAGAGTAATCCGCATAATTACCAAGCTGACCACCACCTATTGGTACCCAATTCGTAACATTAACCATATCAATATGTGCAGTTTGTACAAAGTGCTTATCAAGATTGAAACGAATATTATTCAAGTGCTCTATTGAAGAAACTTGATACGGATCTTGGGCAGTACCTAATCCTCCTGCAAATTGCGAAAATGCGGGAGGGATGATCAGCCAAAAATTGGCGATAATATAAAATAAGATTTTTTTCATGGTAGAAGATTTAATTATCTATAAAAAAAATGATTTCCAAATCAGTCCGAATTTGATTGGTCTCCTACGTTAGAAACACGAAAAATGAAATCTAAGTTTTATGATTTATATCATGATATTAGAGGCACTTTTGCAAAGAAGAAACCTGAAAACCCATCTTAATACAATCTAATATTTTTACCTAAAGATTAGCTTTAATATTTCACCATTTCCATCATTCTTCGCTGGGTCGATACCCAAAAGCTTACACATCATTTCATAAATATGCACGTTTTCAAATGCTTCAATTTTAGCTCCTTTTACTATATCTGGCCCATGAGCTAAAAATATTCCTTGCATATCCTTCTCTTGATTATCAAAGCCATGGGTGCCTGCTGGAAGGCCTTGGATAAAAAAATTGAGCCTGTTACGACTAGTGATTTGCCAGCCATTATCCGCCACTACAATCAAATCAGTAGTTCTTGGATGATTTTTGAGATACCAATAATCCGGTATTTCATCTTTGGTAAATACTCGAAAGTTCCCGATTTCTTGCTCCGCGGCTTTAAGCTTAGCAATAGCCTCATCTTTATAAGTGCTATCGGTGAAATTGATCATTGATACAGGCGTCCAATCTACCATTTGCACTCTAGTAACATCAATTATCTGATCGATCAACACCACTCTATCTGCAGACAATTCAGTCATTCCGTGGTCACTCACAATAATAATGTTGGTGCGATCATAAATACCTTTCTCCTCTAATTTCTCCACAAGGTATCCTAGCAATTGATCAGCCTTTTCAATATACACATTCATTGAATCAGTAGTTGGCCCTCTTGAGTGACCTTGACTATCTACCTCAGAAAAATATAAAGTAGCAAAATCAATACTTGGTCTATCTGTTTGAGTAAACCAATTGACTACGGTATCAATTCTAGCGTGCTCATCCATCCCCGTGTCATATACTTTCCAGTAGGTGGCATATTTTCCATTAATAGGCGCTTCCGAACCTACCCAAAACAAGGTTCCCGCTGTCAATCCTTGTCTTTCAGCTGTATTCCAAATTGGCTCACCTTGGTACCAAGCAGGGTTTTCTACTGCCTCTCGATCACCAATTCTATAGCTTTTATCCATTTCCTTATCGTACATGGTGTTCGATACAATTCCAGAATTCTCAGGATAAAGTCCAGTTACAATAGAGTAATGGTTGGGAAATGTTTTGGTAGGGAAAACTGGAATCAAACCATCAGCTTTTACTCCACCCGCTATTAATTTGTCAAAATTTGGCGTATTAGCTCTTTCGAAATAGTCATACTTAAAGCCATCAAAAGAAATTAGCAGAAGAAAATTTTTCTCAGGCTCTTTTTCTTGCTGATTACAACTAATAAATGATACTGCCAATAAGAGACAATAGACGATATATTTAAGGTTTTTCATTCGTAAAATAATTTGTCGCAAAATTCGGGTAATTAAATCCTAGTTGCAACTCACTCATGTAAACGAATCTTTATTTTATAGCGCCTTCGATTATTTCATCCACAATCAGCGGGTCTAGCAAAGTAGAAGTATCTCCTAAACTACTTGTTTCACCTTCGGCAATCTTGCGCAAAATCCTTCTCATTATTTTTCCTGATCGAGTTTTTGGCAGCCCATTTACAAATTGAATTTTGTCGGGCTTCGCAATCTTACCAATCTCAGCTACAATGGTTTGCACGATCTCGGTTCGCAAATTATCTTCAGAATTTGGCTTATCTCGGGTAATCACAAAAGCATAAATTCCCTGCCCTTTGATATCATGTGGATAGCCAACAACTGCCGATTCTGCCACATGCTTATTTTGATTGATAGCGTTTTCAATTTCTGCCGTTCCAAAGCGATGGCCTGACACATTTATTACATCATCCACCCGTCCTATAATTCGATATTGGCCTTCTGCATTTCTTTTGGCGCCATCGCCTGTGAAGTAGTAATTTTTGTACGTACTGAAATATGTCAACTTACATCTTTCATGATCGCCCCAAGTCGTGCGCAATAGTGAAGGCCAAGGAAATTTCATGGCCAAATATCCTTCGACCTCATTTTCCGTAATCTCCTTTCCATCAGCATCTAGCAAAACAGGCTGTATGCCCGGAAGCGGGAGGGTGGCATGGCAAGGCTTTTGGGGTGTTACTCCTGCAAGGGAGGTGATCATAATTCCGCCTGTTTCAGTTTGCCACCAAGTATCTACAATAGGGCATTGCTCTTTTCCAATGTTGATATTATACCAATTCCACGCTTCTTCATTGATCGGCTCGCCTACTGTTCCCAATGTTTTGAGGGAATCTAAACTATAGGAAAGCACATGATCTTCGCCTGCCGCCATCAATGAGCGGATAGCCGTTGGTGCAGTGTAGAATATATTGACACCCCATTTATCTACAACTTGCCAGAATCTGCCTGGATCGGGATAGCTTGGTACTCCTTCGAACATCACTGTGGTAGCGCCAGCAAGCAAAGGGCCATATACCAAATAGGTATGCCCTGTAATCCAGCCTACATCAGCAGTACACCAGAATATATCGCTCTCCTCATATTGGAACACATTTCGGAAAGAGTACTCTGCATAAACCATGTATCCTCCACAAGAATGAACAACTCCTTTTGGCTTGCCAGTTGAACCTGATGTATAGAGAATAAACAAGTTATCCTCTGTATCCATTATTTCTGCTGGACAGTCTTTGCTAATCCCTTCCAACTCCTCGTGCAACCAAAAATCTCTGCCTTCGACCATATTCACAGCCCAGCCAACTCTTTCCACTACCATCACTTTCTTTACTGTAGGGCATCTTTCCAGCGCTTCATCTACCACCCGCTTTACTGGAATTTGCTTAGTGCCTCTATTCAGTCCATCTGAAGTGAAAACGAAATTGGCCTCGGCATCTTGGATTCTATCTGCCAACGCATGAGCTGAAAAACCTGCAAATACCACTGAATGAATAGCGCCAATCCTAGCACAAGCCAATACAGAAAAAGCTAATTCAGGAATCATAGGCATATAAAGGCAAACTCTGTCGCCTTTTTGCACTCCATGCTTTTTCATCACATTTGCGATTTGGCAAACCCGCTCATGAAGTTCCTTATAGGTAAATCTGATATATTTCTCTTTTGGATCATTGGGCTCCCAAATTAATGCAAGCTTGTTGCCACGGGTTTTCAAATGCCTATCGATACAATTTTCGGTGATATTGAATTTTCCATTGACGAACCACTTTACATTTGGTCCTTCAAAATCCCACTCCAGAGTTTTATCCCATTTTTTTCTCCAATAAAAACTTTCAGCTATCTCATCCCAAAAGCCTTCTGGATTTTTTACGCTCTTATCATATGCCTCTTGATACTCCTCGTATGTCTTTATTGTATTCATCATAATAATAGAAAAACATGAATTTAAAATGATTTATGACCTGTGCAAAAAGCTTCAAAATTCATTTCTACACTGCACTTTCATATTGAATATCATATTAGCAGAAAATCTGAAGGAAAACAAAAAAAGTCCCAATTAAGGGACTTTTTCAAGGTTGGTTGGTATAAATATTTTTGTTTACGATCCGTAGCTGGAAAGCATCACAGGCATTACGAGCATAAGGATATCTTCTGCATCGTCTTTGGTTGTTGGCACAATTAAGCCTGCTCTATTTGGTTTGCCCAAGCTAAGCTTCACTTCTTTAGAATCTAAGTTGCTAAGCATCTCCACAAGGAACCTTGCATTGAAACCGATTTGGATATCTTCTCCAGTGTGGTCGCAGCTAATACGCTCTTGAGCTTCATTTGAGAAATCTAAATCCTCAGCCGAAATCTGCATTTCGCTGCCAGTAATTTTCAATCGTACTTGGTGAGTAGTCTTATTCGCATAGATAGCAATACGACGAAGTGAACTCAGGAAAGAAGATTTCTCCAATACAATATGGTTGTTGTTATCACCTGGAATTACATTTTCGTAATCTGGGAAACGCTCGTCTATTAATCGGCAAATCATACGGATATTTCCAAAGCTGAAAAACGCATGTGAGCCATTGAATTCCATATCTACATCAAGATTTTCAGCTGGCAAAGTTGCTCTTAGTAAATTTAGTGCTTTGCGAGGAATGATGATAGACATATTAGTATCTGAAGTAACATCTACCCTGCGATAGCGGATAAGACGATGCCCATCGGTTGCCACAAAGGTGATGTTGGTATCAGAGAAATTCACATACACACCTGTCATCGCTGGACGAAGTTCGTCGTTACTAGTAGCAAAAATTGTATTGCCAATTGCACTAGCTAATAAATCGGTAGATAACTTCACATTGAAGCCGTTATCTACTTTAGGCACTTTCGGGAAATCAGTGGCATTTTCACCAGCTAATTTATAGCGACCATTATCTGAGCTGATTTCGATGCTGTAGGTTTCATCGTCAATAGTAAATGCTACCGGCTGCTCAGGCAAATTCTTTAGGGTGTCCATCAGGATACGCGCAGGCACAGCAATATTTCCATTTTCTTTTGCCTCTACGCCAATATGCGTTGTCATCGAAGTTTGCAAATCAGAAGCAGTGACCGTCAAAAGGCCATCTTCAATTTCGAATAGGAAATTTTCAAGAATTGGAACTACAGGATTGGTGGTAATAACACCATTTATGGATTGCAATTGCTTAAGCAATGCTACTGATGATACTATAAACTTCATTATCTATTGATGGCTTTTGGTTCGAGTGAAACAAATATGGGTAAATTTAAAAATAAACATCAAAAATATAAGCTTTAATTGCAAATGAGATTTTCAATTTGTCTTTTCAACGTTATTTCTGGATTAAAAATGAGTCATTGTTCAACTACTTGGCCCTTGTATCATTGGCATCAAACGTGGCCTGCTTATAAGGAAATAGTCTTCTTTACCCAGAATTTCACCCAAGTAAAACCTGGGATCTTCTGGCAAATCATAAAATTTTAAATGGACACTTTTTTCTTTTGACAAATCATCCAGAATCAATTCAGCCATTGGCATGGTCAAATATTGCTGAACTGTTTCGTTTTGATTGTAAGGCACCCAAACATCTGCATAAAGACCATTTAGATTTCGCATGAAACTTCTTATTTCATCTTCGCTTAATTCACCATTTTCTTTACTTCGAAATGCACCCGATTCATAGGCAATTACGAATGATTTTGCTATATCTTCTTTAATAGCAATTACTTCAAATGTACGCAAACTACCATCGGTACCGCTATACAATGTCCTATCTCTCCATTCATAAGGCCCTAATTCATAAATACTTGTAAGATAGCTATCATATCCAGGCACAAAGGTGGCATAAATTTCACCTCCCGCTTCTATCAAGGATTGGGTGCGTGTAGCATTCCCTCCAGCACTGAAATCTTGAATCAACTCATCGCCAATATAAACTTCTACCTTCACCCAATTGGGTACTTCATTTTTAAGCAATTCTACTTCACTTTCACCCAAAGTTCTTCTTACCTGCTGTCTCAAAAGAATCGCTTTCAAATTCACTTCCCAGCTTTTTTCAATTGGCCATCTATCATCCACCATCCAAATTCCGTCTCTTTCAGAAAGTACTATTGTAGTGTCATTTTTGATGAGTCGAATGTGTGTAATAGTTGCTGTATCGGCAACAGCAAATTTCATATTGGCTTGATTGCTTCGATTTGAGGAAAATGGATTGAGCCAGAATATTAAATTGGCAAAAATCAAGAGCACTAATATGAAGGTCAATATTTTATTCTTGCGTGCCATTATTGTCTATATTTTGCTCGATAAAATAATTGCCAAACTATTCCAAAAATTAAGACAAAAACCAGCGGGAGGGCTATGTTCAATACTTGCCAAATTGTTTTTTCTTGTTCGGCCTTCACTCGATCTAGCGGGCGGATTTGCACTGTTTTGTTGCGCGCCAAAATCAAATTTTGCTCATCGAGCATATACTGCAACACATTAATTATAAAATCACCATTTGCAAATTGCTGATTATCATACGGATCGAAACCAACAGGAAAAGCTTGATCGGTTCTGGAGCTTTTTTCATTTCTCACAAAATCCCCATCTGCAACCACTAAAACATGACTGGGAAAACCATCGCTTCTAAAATCGGTGGTATCTACCAAATCAGGTAAAAATCGATTTTTGAATAGCGAACTGAATGAGCCTTCGAGTAAATAACCAACTGCTTTTGTTCCGCTCTGAAAATCGGTCGGTGTAAGGTCGCGCACGTCATTAATCCGTACTTGGGCTGGTGCGGCGATTACGCGAGTATATGGCGAAGTCATCAATAGCGGATGTTTGGTAATTCCATCAGCTCGCACGGTGTCTATACTACTTACAAAGCGTGTCCAAACTGCATCGAGATTACGAACCGTCGGGTGATTTGCAAAGTTGTTGATAACTGGATAAAATGGCCAAGGCATCAATCGAATGTCGGGTCTGTCGCCAAAGTTACCTGTCACAACTGGATAAAAACCGCTGTTGATATCTTGAATGTAATTTCCGTTTATTCGTACGCCATATTTGAATAGCAAATCATCTAAATTCAAATCTACGGCAATGGCGAAATTGTTCTGCTCCGCATTTGTAGCTGAGTCCATATTCACATAAAGCGAGTTGAGAAAAAAGAGCAATTTGCCTCCACTCATCAAGAATTGATCAAGCTTGAATTTATCAGCTTCAGTGAATTTATCCTTTGGCCCAGCCACAATCAAGGCATCAAAACCGATCACTTTTGGCCTATCGATTAATCGCATGCGAAATACATCATAGCGATCTTTAAGTATTCCTGTAAGGCCAGCAATGTCCAGCGAATCCCATTCATTATGTCCTTGCACTATACCAATACGCTTTTTGGCGGGTTTAGACAATAGCTGAATTGCAGCTGCCAGTTCATATTCAACACCTTCGATGGATTGATTAAGCGTCTCCTCCGCAGAACCCATTCGGCCACCTTTAAGGAAATTGACACCCACTTCCTCACCTCTGTATGTGATAATGGCTCCAGGAAATACCCTGCGCTGAACTTGCTTTGAATTTTCGGTGGCAAAAACGTCAGTAGGTGGTATGCCCTTCTCAGCTAGTTTTTGAATGAATTCGTTTCTTGCTCTTTCGCTACTTGTCTTATTTGGGTCGATAATTCGGTAAGTCAAACCCATACCTGATTGATACTTGAACTCCTCCAAAGTCTCAATAATTGCTTTCCTCAATCGGATAAAACCAGGCGGGAGGTCACCATCCAAATAAAGCTCAACATAGATTTCTTCTGTCGCTTCTTTTAGGAGATTTTCTGTGGTCGGTGATAAGGTATATCGCTTCTCCTCCGTCAGATCTAATCGAAAAAAGTAATCGTTCCCAAACAGACCCAATAGACTCAACACGGCAAGCAATATTCCAAGCCCAAGGTAATCGGTCAGTTTTTTACTTTCCCAGTTTACCATTTTCTAGAGGATATTTTCATCTTGGTGAGAAATAGAAAAAGCAAAATAGTGCACACGAAATAGTAAATATCTCGTGAGTCCAAAAGGCCTTTGCTCATGGCTTCGTAGTGATACAAAATACCAATTCGCTCCATCATGTATGCGGCACTTCCTGATAAACTCATTCGGGACAAGCCATCAAAACCTGCATAGATCAAAAAGCATAGAAACGCGCCTAATAGAAAAGCTAATATCTGATTTTCGGTAAGTGATGAGGCAAATAATCCTGCCGCACAAAATACAGCTGCCAACAAAAACAGTCCGATATATGAACCTACAACTCCAGCCGAATCGATATTGCCGACAGGGTTGCCTAATGTATATACACTATAGTAATAAATGAGTGTGGGAATTAATGCAACCAATACTATTATAATCCCTGCTAAGTATTTACCTACAATAATATCCCAGTCTCTGAGTGGTTTGGTCAATAGCAATTCCATGGTTCCGCCCTTGTTTTCTTCAGCGAAAAGCCTCATGGTGATCGCTGGAACAAGAAATAAAAAAATGTAAGGCCCAAAGGTGAATAGAGTGCTCATATCGGCATAACCGTAGCTTAAAACTGCCGTATCTGGAAAAACCCACATGAGCAATCCGGTAACAACCAAGAATATTCCAAGCACCAAATAGGCAGCAATGGAGCTAAAAAAAGCGTTGAGTTCTTTGGCTAATATCCTCCTCATTTATCCGATTTTTTGGTTAACTGAGTGAATATTTCTTCCAAGGAATTTTTCTGGACTTGAAGCCCAAGTAATTCAATTTTGGCTTCGCTGGCATATTGAAAAATGGCCGAGCGAGGATCAGCATCTTTACTACAATACAATCTGATTTTATTCTTGGCTTCGAATTCAATCTCAGAAATACCATCTATCCTCATAAGGATTTCAATTGCTGGAATTTCAGAAAACTCCACTACCAGCACCATTCCTTTTTCAGACTTACTTTTGAGTTCATCTACCGTACCGCTGCCAACAATTTTTCCTTTGTTGATAATGATGACATCTTCGCAAAGGGCTTCTACTTCCTGCATTATGTGTGTGGACAGTAAAACAGTTTTGTCTAAACTCAGATGTTTGATCAAATTACGAATTTCAGTAATTTGGTTAGGATCCAACCCAGAAGTAGGCTCATCTAGAATGATTACATCTGGCTCGTGAATAAGTGCTTGTGCTAAGCCTACGCGCTGTTTGTAGCCTTTGGAAAGTTTCCCAATTTTCTTTTTTTGCTCAGGCAATAGCCCACACAAATCCATCATTTCGGCTACTCTTTGTTTGAGTTTCCTCCCGCTCAATTCGTATAAGCCACCGCAAAAACGTAGAAATTCCGCAATATACATCTCTGTATAAAGCGGATTTTGTTCGGCCAAGTAGCCTGTTATTTTTCTAATAGCAAGGGAATTACTTCTTACATCCATCCCATTTACATACACTGTGCCTTGGCTTGGTGGTATGTATCCGGTTGCGATTTTCATAGTAGTAGATTTACCTGCTCCATTTGGCCCCAAAAAGCCCAATATTCGGCCTTCGGTCACCTCAAAGCTAAGGTTATCTACTGCTTTCTGATCATCATATATTTTGGTAAGATTTTCAACCCTTACAGACATAGGCTTATTTTCCTTTTGGTCTAAGTGGTCTTACTTCCAATTCGATTGGGTGGTAGTTTTCAGACGTTTGCAATACATAAATAATGCTTTCTGCGATATCTTCTGCACGCATCATATTCTCATTTGCATTCACTGATTCTATCGGATCAAAGAAATTTGTATTTACTGATCCTGGGTTGATGGTAGTCACTTTAATCCCAGATTTCCTAAGCTCTTTGAACATAGCCTGTGAAATACCTCTCACGGCGAATTTGGTTCCACAGTAGCCAGCCATGCCTTCTATACCCGTGGTGCCCGCTATTGAGGCAATATTGATGATATGTCCAGCTTCCATGGCTTTCATTTGTGGTATTATCACTTTGGAGCAATAGAAAAGACCGTGCACATTGGTACGGAACATTTCTTCCCAGAGGCTGACGTCCATTTCTTCAAATGTTGACTCATATCCTAAACCCGCATTGTTTACCAAAATATGGCAAGGCATTTCTAATTTACTAGAAGTAGCTCTCCATGCGGCATTTACTTGTTCAAAATCCCCAATGTCAACTTGAAAGAAATGAAAGTTTGAATTGTCAATTTCAGGCTCAGTTCTTCCCCAGCCAGCTACAATCGCTCCTTTTTCTAGAAGCGCCTTCACTGTTGCCAGTCCAATTCCTTTTGATACCCCTGTTACTACGGCAAGCTTATTTTTTAATTTCATAATAGTCTTTTAAAGTCTAGCGATTAATTCGCGAATAATTTTTGTCATGCCTGGTTCAGCTTTATTTGCCGCACCGATTACATCTTCCAAGGATACTTTTTTGATTTTTCCTTCTACGCCCAAATCGGTAATAGCAGAAATTGCAAATACTGGCATTCCCATTTGGCACGCTACAGTAACTTCCGGCACGGTACTCATTCCTACAGCATCACCACCTATAATCCTCAAGTATTTATATTCGGCTGGTGTTTCTAGATTAGGCCCTTTCACTCCTATGTAAACTCCCTCTTGCACTGGTATATTATGCTCTTTCGCAATCTTATGTGCTTCGGCAATCATTCCCTTATCGTACACCTCGCTCATATCCGGAAAGCGTGGCCCAAATTCACTGTCATTTGCTCCAGTAAGTGGGCTTTCTGGAAACAGATCGATTTGATCGTTGATAAACATCAAATCACTAATTTTATAATCTGGATTTAAACCTCCACTGGCATTACTTACCATTAGTCGCTTCACTCCAAGAAACTTCATTACTCGAACAGGAAAAGTAACCTGCTTCATATTATAGCCTTCGTAATAATGAAAACGCCCCTGCATGGCTACTACAGGCTTACCTTCTAGCTTGCCGAATAGCAACCTCCCGCTATGACTTTCTACAGTCGAAACCGGGAAATGTGGGATTTCAGTATAAGGAAATGAAATTTCAACTT
The DNA here is from genome assembly GCA_964598395.1 of uncultured Roseivirgaceae bacterium. GTDB lineage: Bacteria > Bacteroidota > Bacteroidia > Cytophagales > Cyclobacteriaceae > CAXBDP01. Next base: position 16,266 of record CAZRBW010000023.1, on the reverse strand, counting down.
CTATTTCTTTTGCTAATGCACCCAAACCAGTTCCTAGGATGATGCCCGTTTCTGGAATAGTTTGAATACGATTTCTTAAAAATTCAGTCGTTTCTTTTACTTGATCTATGTATTTCACTGCTGTTAATTTTGGTTAAAGTTACGGAATTATGAGCTTGAAAATATGGATTTAGAAATCCATGTCATCTGGAAGGTCAAATTTCAATTGCTAATTGTAAACCATTCACATACTTTGATGGTTTTCACATCTTAATATACATTTGCATTCATGATAAAAATCGTAATTGGCACCAACAGGAAGAACTCTAAATCTGAAACAATAGCGAGAATATATCAGCGCATGTTGAATGAAAGGCGGGAGGATGCGGAAATCCTTAGTATGGAGGAGTTACCAGAAGACTTTGCATTTTCGGCTTTGTATGAGAACACAGGTAAAAACCAAGCCTTCAATGTATTTGTAGAGCGATTGAGAGGAGCTGATAAAATGGTATTTGTAATACCTGAATATAACAATTCCTTTCCTGGTGTATTAAAGACATTTTTTGACGGATTGCCCTACCCAAGTCCTTTGGCAGGTAAGTGGGCAGCTTTGGTGGGGGTGTCCACCGGTGTACAAGGTGCCAGCTTGGCTTTGAGCCATCTTACTGATATATTAAACTATCTGGGCATGAACGTATTGGCGACAAAGCCACGTCTAGCCCAGATAGCTTCCCATTTGTCAGAGGATACACTTCAGAATCCGATATATCAGCGGTTTCTGGAAGTTCAGATGGACGAGCTTATTAAGCTCTAATCCACATTGTCATGCAGAAAACGGTTGTTGCCGAGTATCTGACTGTCTTCATTCAATTGAAATCTGCTGATATTCTTTTCCCTTGAAGGAGTTACTTCTTGTAAAGCTACCTTCTTACGCATATAAGCAGGTGTATCCAATTTTTCTTTGAACTCATCCTGATTCATGCTAGAGCTTTTCAACCCATTCAATCTGTTAATTCTTTCCTTTGCCGCTTCGATTAATTGCTTGCGTTTTTCATCCAATGAATCTGCTGGCTTGGCTTTTGGAGCTGTCTCAGCTGTTGGCTGCTCCACAGCTTTAGAAGGAGTTTTATCTTCAATTTCATAGCCATTCAATTCGCTAAGTGCGTTATTGGCAAAGCTTTCCTCCCGCTTCTCTACAGGCTTCGGTTGCTCAATTGGCCTAGCTTGTTTGGTAGTAAACGGTGAGCTTTGAGCAGCAGGTCTCATTCCAATAGTTGGGTTAGTTATTGGTGTGTAACCTGTTGGCTTTTGTTCAACTTTCTTTTCTGGAAACAATGGAATTTGATTTTTCGGCTTTACTCTGCCGCTTTCTAAATCAATTACTCTTGCTTCTAGCTCAGTTTTACCTTTCACTTCGCCTTGATCGAATCCAGTAGCAATTACCGTAACTCGGATACTTTCGCCTAGTTCAGTATCAATACCGTGGCCGAAAATTACCTCAGCTTCATCTCCTGCTTTGGACTGGATGTATTCAGAAATTTCTGTTAGCTCATCCATTTGCAACTCTGCTTGCTCACCTGAGATGATAGAAAGTAAAATCTTTCTTGCACCAAGGATATCAATGCTATTAAGCAATGGAGAAGTAATCGCTTGCTCAGCAGCCTTGAGTGAACGTCCTTCACCAGCAGTCGTAGCTGAGCCCATTACTGCGGCACCAGCATTTTTCATTACCGTTTTCACATCTTCAAAATCGACGTTGATATAGCCAATTACTGTGATGATTTCGGCAATTCCTTTAGCCGCGGTAAGCAATACATTGTCCGCTTGCGCAAATGCAGTGGTGATGGATAAGTTACCGTAAATATCTCTCAATTTATCATTGAGGATCACCAACACGGTATCACAGCTTTCCTTCAGCTCGCGGATACCATCGTAGGCTTGTTGGATTTTGCGCTTGCCTTCAAAAGAGAAAGGAGCAGTTACAATCCCTACTGTGAGGATGTCCATGTCCTTGGCAATTTTGGCGATCACAGGCGCAGCACCAGTGCCAGTACCACCACCCATGCCTGCGGTGATAAATACCATTTTGGTATCATCGCTCAACATATCGCGAACATCTTCCTTACTTTCTAACGCTGCTTGACGACCCTTTTCAGGATTCGCTCCAGCGCCTAGACCCTCTGTGAGGCTAGTCCCAATTTGTAATTTGTTGGGCACAGGTGAAAAGCGAAGTGCCTGCATGTCGGTGTTTACGACTACAAACTCTACGTCCTTGATTCCCTGATTGTACATGTGGTTGACAGCGTTGCTGCCACCTCCTCCCACGCCTATCACCTTGATGATAGATTTGTGGTGCTTTGGTAATTCAAACTTATAGGTATCTTCCATGACAAATGGTTGTTTATATATTTTTATAAAATGGGTTCCTTATTCTAGTAATCTCTTTCATCCTCAAAGTCATCAATCAAAATGCTTTTGGTCTTATTGATCAATCTTGAGAAGTAGTTCTCCTTTTTCACAGGTTTGGCTACTGGGCGATTCATTCCATTTGGATTTGACCCCCAAATTGGGTTACGCTCGTCTAATGCTTTGAATCCGCTCAACACTAATCCTACCGAAGTAGCATACATTGGGCTTTTCACCTCATCTACTTTGCCTTTGCCCATGTGCTCATTTGGATGACCAACGCGGGTATCCATGCCAGTCATGAACTCGAACAACTGCTTTACACCTTGCAATTGAGAACCACCACCAGTTACTACAATTCCTCCCGCTAGTTTTTTCACATAGCCAGATGTAATGATTTCATTATGCACATGCTCGATAATCTCTTGCATGCGTGCTTCAATAATATGCGCCAAATTTTTGATTGAGATTTCCTTTGGTGGGCGATTGTGCATTCCCGGAATAGACACTACTTCGTTTAGGCTAGCTTCCTCAGCAATCGCTTTCCCAAACTTCACTTTTAGCAGTTCTGCTTGATTTTCCAGTACCATGCATCCTTGCTTGATATCGCTTGTCACGATATTGCCGCCGAATGGAATCACTGCTGTATGTCGAATGATATTATCGTGGAAAATGGCAATATCCGTAGTGCCACCACCAATATCTACCAAGCAAACACCCGCTTCCTTTTCTTGGTCGCTCAGCACGGCAAGAGAAGAAGCAAGAGGCTCCAAAATCAGGTTTTGGATTTTGAGACCTGCGCGCTTCACGCATTTGTTGATATTGTTGATTGCATTGGTTTGGGCAGTAATTATGTGAAAATCTGCTTCCAAACGTACCCCAGTCATTCCCACAGGATCCATAATACCATCTTCGTAATCCACAATGTAGTCTTGCGGCATCACATGGATGATCTGACTACCTGGCGGTGTTACAATCCGATACATGTCCTCAGTAAGACGATTTACATCCTCGATACTGATTTCATCCTCATTGGAATTTCTGGTGATGCTACCATGGTAGATGCTACTCTTGATATGCTGGCCAGCAATCCCCACATTCACCACATTTATTTCAATGCCCGATTGTGCTTCTGCTTCGGTTACAGCTTTTTGAATAGCCCTTACAGTTTTATCAATATTGGTAACAATACCTCGATTTACGCCATCGGAAACGGCTTTACCCATTCCCAATACTTCGAGTTTACCATATTCATTTTTGCACCCCACTATTGCACATATTTTGGTGGTGCCAATGTCGAGTCCGACAATAATTTCTTGGTTTGACATAGCTGAGTTATTATTCACAAACGATCTGGTTCTCATAGTTTAAGTTTACTCTTGCGTATCGGTTCCACCCCTGTGAGGGCAAAATCCGCTTATAGAAGATCATCAGTTTCTTAAACTTTTCTTCTATTTTGCTCAGGTCACCGAATTCGATTACCTGATTTCCAACCTGTGGATATAGGATTACTTCGTCCTTTTCCCACACAACTTCTGCAATCTGAGCCTTCAAAAATTTATCGGCATGGATGAAATCTAGCAGCCTCATCAATTGCATTTTGTCTTCTGAGTTCATATCCGCATTAATCGCTTCGTAGGCCTTTTGCCCAGAAAGGATCAATACCCTTGCAGTATATTTTTCGGATAATGGAAGCAACCTTCCAAACTCATCCATATACATATTATTTCCTTTTTCATCAACAAAGCGAACCATTGGCACTTTCTGACTTGAGCGTACCGTTAGGTTTCCCCTTTGGTCGATAAATGCTGCTACATTTTCCGTGTATTGGTTGCTTCTCAATTTTTCCTCAAGGAGACGTAGATCTAGTGAAGACATGTTCATACCTGTGAAATCTAGATGACCGCCTTCGGTGATTAATGAAAGGATATCTGATTCCTCGAGGAAATACTGCCCATTGGGCTGATCAAGCTCTACAGCCACACTGGTAATGGTGCGGGAGGTTTGCTTGTGCTCCACAAAACCAATCAGTCCGATAAGCATCAGAATTGCCACAGCATAAGTAAATCCATATCGTACCGATTTTTTAATCCGCATAGGTTCTGGATTTTAAATGTTTAGCAATAGGTTCCACTAATCTGTCGATATCGCCAGCTCCGATTGTTAGAAGAATTTCTAAACGACGAGTGCCCAATTCATCAATCAAGTCGTCTTTCTCCACCAAGCGCACATCGTCTGCATTAATGTCATCCAGCAGCATTTCTGATTTTACTCCGGAAATTGGTTCTTCCCTAGCTGGATAAATTGGAAGTAAAATCACCTCATCGGCTAAGCTTAAGCTATTAGAAAAACCAATAGCAAAATCTCTAGTACGAGTGAATAGATGCGGTTGGAAAATGGCTGTAACTTTTTTGCCTTTGTACATTGCTCGCACCGATTTGATAAAAGCTTCTATCTCCGCAGGATGGTGAGCATAGTCATCGATATAAATAGTATCTGGCCCAGCATACACCGTTTCAAATCTGCGCTTAACACCTTTGTAGCTCTCGATACCTTTCTTGATTTTTTCAGCCGAAACACCTCTTAAATGCATCGAAATAATAGCTGCAACGGCATTTTCAATATTGTGAAAGCCTGGCATTTGGAGTGTAATACCTTGAATATCTAAATCAGGCCCTAGCAAATCAAATACAAAGCGATGCTTTTCGATACGTACTTTTTTCGCTTGATATGTGCCCTTTTCGATACCGTATGTAATGATAGTTGCAGGAAAATTTGTGTCTTCCTTGATAGTTGAAGTTATCGCTGCATTCAATATCAAATATCCATCCTCCCGCACCTTCATTCCGAAATCCCTATAGGCTTGCACCAATTGCTCACGGTCTCCATAGATATCCAAATGATCGGCATCTGCAGAAGTGATTATGGCAATATTTGGCTCCAATTGAAGAAATGAACGATCAAACTCATCTGCCTCTACTACCATTAATGAATCGGAGCTATTTTTCTTGCTCTGAATAAAATTAGATTCGTAATTCCGAATAATTCCACCCATAAATCCTGTCACATTCACACCTGCATGATAGAGTGCATGGGCGATCATTCCAGAAGTACTGGTTTTGCCATGGGTACCAGCTACGGCAATTGTTTGATGGCTCTTGGTAATTAAGCCCAAAACCTCCGCTCTTTTCAGAATCGTAAATCCTTCCTCCCGCAAATAGTTGATGCCTTTGTGCGCTTTTGGAATTGCTGGTGTGTATATCACCAAAGCATGCTCTTTATTCGATTTCACCATTTCAGGAATGGCTTCTATCGAATCTTCAAAGCTTATTTCAATACCTTCTGTTTCTAATTTCTGAGTAATTGTCGAAGGTGTTTTATCATAGCCATACACTCGCTTGCCATTGGAAATAAACCAACGGGCAAGTGCGCTCATGCCGATGCCACCCACTCCAATGAAATAAACTATATGGTATTTATTGAATATCAACTTGCTAGTTTTAATATTTCGTTTGCAATTTCTTTTGCGGCATTTGGCTTGGCCATGCCTTGTATATTTTCTGCTAATCGCTTGCACTCGGTCTCATCAATAAGCAATTCCAATGCAGCTGGAATAAGCGAAGCTTTCGCGTCGGCATCGGTTATCATTCTTGCTGCATTTTTCGCCATCAGAGCCATTGCATTTTTGGTTTGGTGGTCTTCTGCCACATTTGCTGATGGCACAAAAATTACCGGCTTGCCTACCATGCACAGTTCCGATATAGACAATGCCCCAGCTCGTGAGATCACGACATCAGCAGCCGCATAAGCCATATTCATTTCTTTGATAAAAGCAGTTGGAATAATATTGCTAAATGGCCCACCATGATCAATTACATGTTGGAGCATTTCGGTTTCGTACAATTTGCCCGTTTGCCAGATTACTTGAATCTGACTACCCGCTAAGGTTTCCAAATGCTCAACTATTGCATTGTTGATAGAGCGAGCGCCAAGGCTTCCACCCAAAATCAATAGTGTTGGTTTGTCTGCTTTAAGGCCAAAATGAGTTCTTGCTTTCGCTTTATCTTTGCCCGAAGCCATAATATCTGACCGTACAGGATTGCCTGTAAGCACGATTTTATCTGCTGGAAAATACTGTTCCATGCCTTCATAAGCCACACAGATAGTTTTGGCCTTTTTGGCTAGCAATCGATTGGTAAGTCCGGCATAGGAATTCTGCTCTTGCAATAGGCAAGGAATCCCAGCTGAAGCTGCAACTCTTAATAATGGCCCGCTTGCATAACCGCCCACACCAATGGCCACTTGAGGTTTGAATTTCCTTATAATCGATTTTGCACTAAGCAAACTCCAAATCAACTTTACAGGGAAAAGCAGATTGCTCATGGTCAATTTCCTCTGCAAGCCACTAATCCAAAGTCCTTTGATTGGATAGCCAGCTTCTGGTACTTTCTGCATTTCCAGCTTACCTTGAGCGCCCACAAATAGAATATTGATGGCCGGGTTAATCTCCTTTAGTGCATTTGCTATGGCAATTGCAGGGAATACATGACCTCCTGTGCCTCCACCACTTATTATGACGCTATGTAATTTTGCTTGGCTCATGCTAATGCTAAATTTTTGCGTTTTGGTGAAGCTATTTGCATAGTAGTTTCTTCAATATCGCCACGACTTACACTTAGGATAATACCCAAGGCCAAACCTGTAAATAATAATGAAGTACCACCCATGCTGACAAGCGGGAGGGTAAGTCCAGTAATTGGCCCTAAACCAACGGCAACAGCCATATTGACCATCGCTTGTAATACTAGTGCGAATGTGAGCCCAGCGGAAAGTAAACCACCAAAAGCTCTATTGCTTCTAGACACAGCGAGCATTCCTCGATAGAGCAATGCCAAATAGAGGAATACCACGAATACTGCTCCTATCATCCCATACTCCTCTACCAAAATGGAGAAGATAAAATCTGAATATGGATGAGGTAAAAAGTTTCTTTGTTCGCTTTTGCCTGGCCCCTTGCCAGTAACACCACCAGTTGCAATTGCGATAAATGAATGTTGCGCTTGATAAGGTACTTCTTCAGAATAAAGGAAAGTCTTTACTCTGTTGATAGCAGTTTCTTTTCTTTGGCCAACCATTAAAGCAAGGCTACCAGCTAGTCCGCCGATAAGGATCATCATACCTAAATAGCGCATTGGCACTCGGCCAATAAACATCACCAACATGCAGGTGGAAAATAAAAGTATCGCTGTACTTAAATTGGCTAATGCAATTAGACCGCAGATTGCTCCACTCCACAATAGGATGTAAATAAAGGCTTCCTTATTTTCTCTGATATTCGCTTGTCGCTTGGATAAATAGCTAGCTAAGCCAGCAATTAAAGCCAGTTTCGCAAAATCGGAGGGCTGGAATGGTTGGTTGATAATTGGAATAGTAAGCCAGCGGCTTGCCTCATTCAAATTGAGACCATAGCGCCAAGTAATCACCAAAAGTGGCACAGAAAGCCAAAGGCTCAACCGTGCCAATTTGGAATAATAGCGATAGTCAATTTTGTGAGCTACCCACATTACTATCAAGCTCAATCCTACCAATGCGGAATGTTTAAATAGATAATGCTCGGTATTTCCTCCCATTCGCTTAAATGCAAGGGTTCCAGTGGCGGAGTAAACCAGCAATATGCTGATAATTGAGAGCGCGAATACTATCCCCCAAATCACCGGATCACCCTTTAAATTCTTTTGTACCCACTCTTTCATGATT
>CAZRBW010000023.1:0-8024 GCA_964598395.1 uncultured Roseivirgaceae bacterium | reverse complement strand
TTTACATTTTCTTGCACTAGAGGCAATAGCGTATTGTAATCATTGCCTTTGTCTTTTCCTCCCGCTATCCATACGATATCTTCTTGGAAGCTAGACAGTGCGAAAAAGGTAGAATCTATATTGGTAGCTTTGGAATCGTTAAAGAATTTGATGCCATTGATTTCACCCACTGGCTCTAATCTATGCTTGGCATTTACAAAGCTTTTCAATCCTTCTTTTATCTCTATTTCGGTAAGTCCTTCTTTCCATACAGCAAGGATGGCGCTCATTACATTCACCATATTGTGTGGGCCACGCAATGGGATTTCATCTTCGGAAACAGTAAAAGCTAAACTGCCATCAGGATTCCTAAAGTACAATTGGCCGTCCTTTAGAAAAGCGCCATTGTTTACCTCCCGCTCTCTTGAAACCCGCAACATATCCACATCCAAGCCACGAGTAATCACTTCCTTGCTTATCACGTCATCATCTTGGAAGAATATGAAGCGATCATTCTCAGTCATGTTCTGCGTTATTTTCAACTTCGCATTTACATAGCTCTGAAAATGATTATAATATCTATCTAAATGATCTGGGGTAATATTCAACAATATGGCGGTATCAGCCTTGAATTCGGACATGCCTTCGAGCTGGAAATTGCTCACTTCAAGCACATAAGTTTCATAGCTCTGATCCAGCAATATTCTCGCTAGGCTGGTTCCGATATTGCCACCTAAGCCTACATTTCTACCCGCTTGCTTCAATAAATGATGCGTAAGCAAAGTAGTAGTGGTTTTGCCATTGGTGCCTGTAATCAAGATAAAACGGCCTTTTGCAAATCGCCAAGCAAACTCCAGCTCACCGATTACTGGAATGCGGTTTTGGATGATGGCCTGCATTACGGGTACAGAATCTGGAATTCCAGGGCTTTTGATTACTTCAGCCGCTTTTAGGATTTTCTCCAAATCATGGCCTCCCTCTTCGAACTTGATTTGGTTGGCAATAAGCTCATCGCGATAGGTTGCAGCAATAGATCCAGCATCGGACACAAATACTTTGTAGCCTTTGGCTTTTGCCAAAAGCGCCGCACCTGTTCCGCTTTCTCCTGCTCCTAGTATGACGATTCTTTTGCTCATTATCTCAGTTTAAGAGTTGCTAATGTGATGATTGCCAAGAGTATCCCGACAATCCAAAATCTTGTGACAATTTTCGACTCATGCATTTCCATTTTCTGATAATGATGATGCAAAGGCGACATTTTAAATATCCTTCTACCTTCTCCGTATTTCCTTTTGGTATATTTAAAATAAGAGACTTGTATAATCACTGATAAATTTTCGATTAGGAAAATGCCACAAAGCACTGGAATGAGCAGCTCCTTACGCACCGTCAAAGCCAAAACGGCAATAACACCACCAAGGGAAAGACTGCCTGTATCGCCCATGAAAACTTGCGCTGGATAGGCATTGTACCATAAAAAGCCGACGCAAGCACCAACAAATGCTGCACAGAAAATCACCAACTCGCCAGAACCCGGTATGTACATTACATTCAAGTATTGGGAGAAAATGGCATTACCAGAGATGTAGGCAAAAATTGCCAAAGCCAGACCAATAATGGCGGAAGTTCCTGCTGCGAGGCCATCCAAACCATCGGTAATATTTGCACCGTTGGACACGGCAGTGATGATCAAAACCACCCAAAGCACGAATAAAATTGGCGTTACATTATCGCCTAGGAAACCGAATATTCTTGAATAATCAAGTTCATTGTCTTTGAAGAATGGAATGGTGGTCGTATTTGATTTTACATCTTCGAAATTGACTGGCGCGCCTTCGGCACTTTGCTCTACTGCCACAGCACCTTTGAACTCTCTCACTTTCACATCTGGATGATAGAATAATGTGAGCCCTACAATTAATCCCAAACCTACTTGACCAATTATTTTGAATCGGCCAGCCAATCCAGCTTTATTCTTCTTAAATACTTTGATATAATCATCTGCAAAGCCAACCAAGCCTAACCACAAAGTAGCCGTCAGTAGCAAAATGATATAAATATTGTCGAGCCTTGCGAAAAGCAATGCTGGAAACACAATAGCTGAGATAATAATCAGTCCACCCATTGTTGGTGTACCTTTTTTCTCAATCTGACCTTGCAGTCCTAAATCACGAACTTCCTCACCAATTTGCTTTTTGCGAAGCATGGCGATCAGTTTTTTACCAAAGAAAATCGTAATCAGCAATGACAATACAGCAGCCATACCTGCACGGAATGAGATGTATTGGAATACACCTGCTCCTGGTAGGTCAAACTGTCGGTCGAGATAGCTGAATAGGTTATACAGCATTTATCCTTGCTTTTCGTGTAACATTTCCAAATATTCCTTTACTACTTCCCTATCATCAAAAGGGAATCTTTCGCCCTTTATTTCTTGATAAGTTTCATGGCCTTTGCCAGCCACTAATATTATATCGCCCTTATTTGCTAATGTGCAAGCGGTTTTGATTCCAGCTTTCCTATCACTAATTGTGAGTACTTTGCGACGATTAGTCACGCTCACGCCATCATACATTTCTTGCAATATTTGCTCAGGATCTTCGTCTCTAGGATTGTCAGAGGTAAGCACCACTTTGTCGCTAAACTTGCAAGCAATCTGCGCCATCAATGGGCGCTTACTTTTATCGCGATTGCCGCCGCAGCCAATCACCGTAATTACTTGCTCCTGCCCGGTGCGTACAGATTTGATGGTATCTAGCACATTTTCCAAGGCATCAGGCGTATGCGCATAATCTACAATTGCCGTAATGCCAGCATTATTGGCCACCTGCTGAAAACGCCCAGAAGCTGGATTCGCTTGAGACAATCCCATGAGCACTTCCTCCAAATCCTCGCCTAGCAAATCGGCAATTCCATATACTGCCATCAAATTGCTAGCATTGAAATCACCAATCAGTCTAAACCATACTTGCTTGTTATCAATATCCAACTCCAAGCCTTGCAGCGAGTTGGTCAAAATCTTAGCCTTATAATCAGCAGGGAAATGAATACCAAAACTGTGCTTGCTGGCTTTGCAATTTTGCAACATCACTTGCCCACGCTTATCATCTGCGTTCACCAATGCAAATGCAGTTTTTGGCAATTCATCAAAAAGCTTTTTCTTGGCTTTGATGTAATTGTCGAATGTGAGGTGATAGTCTAAATGGTCGTGTGTAATATTGGTAAAAACAGCTCCTTTGAAAGTGAGACCACTAATTCGCTCTTGTACAATGGCATGCGAGCTTGCTTCCATAAAGCAATAAGTACAGCCAGCTTTCACCATTTCTGCTAATAGGCGATTAGTTTCAATTGCATCAGGAGTAGTGAGGCGGGAGGGAAAATCTTTCCCGTCTATTCGATTGACTACTGTAGAAAGCATTCCAACTTTATAACCCAATTGCTGAAAAAGCTGATATAGCAAAGTGACTACGGTAGTTTTGCCATTAGTTCCAGTAATTGCCACCAATTGAAGGCGGGAGGATGGGTTGTCATAAAAATTAGAAGCCATGATTCCCAATGCCTTCGAAGCATCTTTTACCTGCACATAAGAAATACCTCCCGCTAATTCCTCAGGCATTTCTTCACAAATGATTACCGAGGCACCACTTTCAATTGCCTTAGGGATAAATGTATGTCCATCTATTGCGGACCCCATTATGGCTACAAAGGCAAAATCCTTCTGCACTTGTCTGGAGTCCATAGTGATGCCCGCCACCTCTACATCAGGATTTCCCGATGTAGCAAGTAATTGCACTTTATATAATATGTCCTTCAGTCCTTTCATTGCAATTGTAGCTTTACTGTATGTCCTCCCGCTATTCTTGTTCCAGCAGCAGTTGATTGCTCATTTACTCTTCCTCTTCCGCTATATCGTACAGCGATGCCTCTATTTTCCAATAGGAATAGCGCATCTCTTAAAGTCATTCCTTCTACATTTGGCATAAGGCCATCTGTGTTCGTCATTTGGGCAAACTTCACTTCCTGGTTTTGTATCGAGCTACGAACCCATTCTACTGGCTCGCTATAATTGGCCACGGCCTTCACTTGAAGCGTATTGATTATGGTCTCCAAATCTTCCGCATAGCCAGCCTTGATAAGTGGATAGCTATCTTGGTCAGCATTCAAAGCCATTGACTTATGAAATTCGTTATTGCCCGTGAATACCATATCTGCGATTTCTCTGAAAACTGGGCCAGCTACTACATTGCCATAATAGCTGCTCGTAGATGGCGCACCCACTACTACAATGCATGAATAGCGTGGATCCTCGGCTGGAAAATATCCAGCAAAGGAAGATTGGTAAGTAATCTTATTTCCTTGGCGATAGCCTGACTGATCGAATGCGATTTGCGCTGTGCCTGTTTTGCCAGCGATTTTGAAGTGAGCACCCTTTAGGTTGGTAGCGGTTCCTTCTTCTACTACTCCTTCCATTGCTTCCCGCAAGGCTTTGATTGTACGATCCGAAGCCACGGAATTTTCAATCACTTCTACCGAATATTTTTGTTCAATTTCACTGCCTCTTCTGATTTCTGAAACCAAATAAGGCTTCACTAATACACCATTATTTGCCACAGCATTGTAGGCACTTAACATTTGGAGTGGCGAAAGTTTTAGCTCATAGCCAATGCTCATCCATGGCAGTGTAGTGCCGTACCATTCCGCAGTACCTGGTGTTTTTACATAAGGAATACCCTCACCTTTAAGTTGAAAACCAATAGGCTCATGAAGATGGAATTTCTCGATATACTTAATGAAATTCTTAGGGTTTGCGCCAAAGTGTCTTTGAATTAGTTTGGAGAAACCTACATTCGATGAGTTTTGGAAAACTTCTTTCAGAGTGATTATCCCATAGCCACCTTCGTTGGAGTCGCGCATAATGCGATCGTAAAAGCGATGTGCGCCGTTTTTAGTATCTACTGTATCGTTTAGGCTAAGTTTGGCGTCGTCTAATAAGGCCAAGAGTGAGATTAACTTAAAAGTGGAACCAGGCTCCATTGTGCCCTGCACGGCATAATTGTAGCGCTCGCCATAATTACCATTTGCATCGCGGCTTAGATTTGCCATCGCTTTGATTGCTCCGGTAGAAACCTCCATCAATACCACTGAGCCATATTCGGCTTCATGCTTTGATAGAGAACTCAATAAAGCTTGCTCGGCTACATCTTGCAAATTCACATCTATGGTGGTGATGATGTCTAGGCCATCTTCTGGCTCAATATCATTTCCATCAAAAAGCGGCTTCCAAGTACCTCCAGATATTCTTTGAAATAGAGCTTCGCCTTCTCTACCTGCTAATTGATCATTGAAGCTATATTCAAGGCCTACCACTCCATTTCCAGTATCATCCGTATAGCCGACGGTGCGCATTGCCAACTGATTGAATGGTCTATATCGTACATCTACTTTTTCGAAGATTACCCCTCCACGCATTCTGCCATCGCGGATAATTGGCCAATCGGACATTTTCTTTTTGGCTTGAAAGTCGATGGATTTGCTATTGATCGCTATGTATTGTTTTCCTTGGGTGCGGGCATTTTGTAATTTGCGCTTATAACTCGCTTGCGATTCGTCTCTAAAATGTCTGCTCAGAAGCAATGAAAGTGAATCAAGGCCCGATCTCCATTTTTCATCTGATGAGATGGTTGCATCAATGGCCAATCTATAAAATGGCAATGAAGTTGCCATCAAACTGCCATTGTCTGAAAAAATGCTGCCTCTGCTAGCGCCTACTTTCATATAGCGAATACCGGCTTCCTCGGCCATAGCTGTCCAATGCTCACCCTCATTGAATTGGATGTGCGCGATTTTACCAATAATGGCCATAGCAAATAAGGCTACAACCAAAAAGGCAATTCGTACGCGGAGCAATATGGACTTCTTAATATTCATTCTTATCCACCAAAATTTTAAATGGAGGCTCTGTACTTAGTTCTAATCCGATAGGCGCAACTCTTTTGCTGATTTCAGAGCGTTTGCTTTGCACCATATATTCCGACTTAAGCGTAGTAAAGTCAGCTCTTAAATCTTCTACTTCCAGCGTAAGGCTATCGATATTGCGCGCCATGCGATCTGCCATGTGTGTATTATATATGTATATAATAGCTAGCAAGGAGATAAATAATGCTTGTGGCAGGTATCGTGTAGGCAATCCTTCACCAAAAAGGCCATCTAATTTGAAATAGCCTGAAAGCACAGAAAAGAGACTCCATCTCTTTTGCTTTGTATCCTTTATCCGTATGGTGTTGCTGGCTTTCATAGTTTCTCTCCAATTCTCAGCTTTGCACTACGCGCCCTATTATTGAGCTTCGTTTCTTCTTCACTCGCCTCGATAGGCTTTTTATTGATTGGCTTTATTGGCCTCAATAGATTTCCATAAAAATCCTTTTCGGGAATCCCTTCTACATTGCCATAATTAATGTAGTTTTTCACTAAGCGATCTTCTAGCGAGTGATAGGACATTACCACCAACCTCCCGCCTTCTTTAAGTGAATCCCCACACTGAAGAAGCATATCTTCTAGCGCTGCCATTTCATCATTCACCGCTATGCGCAATGCCTGAAAAACCTGGGCGTAGTATTTGAAATCTTTGCCCCGAGGAGCGAAAGATTTCAAAAACGCTACAAATGCTCCTGTATCTTCAAAGGGCTTATTTACTCTAGCACTCACAATTGCTCCTGCTAGTGTTTTCGCATTTCGTACTTCGCCATACATTCCAAATATCTTTTGCAGTTCTTCTGCGCTAGATTCATTCAAAATTTCAGCAGCTGTATGTCCTTTGCTTCGATCCATTCGCATATCCAATGGGCCTTCGAATCGAGTGGAGAAACCACGCTCCGGCTCGTCGATCTGATGTGAGGAAACCCCCAAATCAGCTAAAATTCCATCCACTTTGCTCACTTTGTACAGCTTGAGGTATTTCGCAAAATACCTGAAGTTGGCCTGTACAAACGTGAAGGATGAATCCTCAATCAATTCGGCATTCGACCTGGCGTCATCGTCCTGGTCGAAGCCGAACACACTGCCTTTTCCTTTTCCGTGCAGTTGTCTGAGTATTTCCTTTGTATGGCCTCCGCCACCAAAGGTCAAGTCTATATAGATTCCGCCTGGCTTAAGCGCCAAGCCTTCCATGCATTCATCTAACATGACTGGCCGGTGATAACTGTAATCCATCATGGCTATTCAGCTAAAAACTTTTCGGCCAGCTTAGAAAATTCACTCGGATCGCTGATGAGGTATTGCTCATACAACTCCGGATTCCAAATCTCTATGCGATTGCCCATTCCCACCACGATAGCATCTTTCTCAAGCTGCGCATACTTCATCATGGATTTAGGAATAAGGAAACGCCCCATACTATCTAAATCAATATCCGTATTGCCTCTGAAAAAATTACGCTGAAGTGATCTGTACTCTTCGTTGAACTCGCTAAGTGAGGCAATACGTGAAAAAATTTTCTTATACTCAATCATTGGATACAAAACCAAACAAGGCTCAAACCCACGGCGCAATACCAACTCACCTGGAGCTGACTCTGGCAAGTTCGCCTTGATACGAGATGGTAAAACCAATCTCCCTTTGGCGTCTAGCTTGCACTCGTATTCGCTTGTGAAAAATGACATGAGCCTTATTAAAATTTAGTCCCTTACGCAAACTTAACGAAAGAATTGACATTTATCACCACTTTCTCCCACTTTTTACCACATTTTTTTAAAAAATGAAAAAATTTGTCCCTTTTCTCAATTCCGTAGAAAAATATGAACAAAGAAATATCTACTTAAATAACTGTTTTACAATTATTTACAAGACGTTCAAATTAAAAAGGGAAGAAAGTGGAATGGAGTGGGATTAGATTAAAAAATAATTTGCTTACTCTTTAGAATATTAATGTATTCCAAAGAATAGTTTAATTTATCGCCTAAAATTATTTCCGTATGCTCTCCCAAAATAGGCGGAGGGAGTAAGCGGGAGGTTGAAGAAAGCCCTATAGAAACCGCCAAAGATGGCAG
>CAZRBW010000022.1:0-42795 GCA_964598395.1 uncultured Roseivirgaceae bacterium | reverse complement strand
AAGATTCTAGTAAGTAAAGCTTGCCGTCA
This sequence comes from uncultured Roseivirgaceae bacterium, assembly GCA_964598395.1. Classification (GTDB taxonomy): domain Bacteria; phylum Bacteroidota; class Bacteroidia; order Cytophagales; family Cyclobacteriaceae; genus CAXBDP01. The sequence continues at coordinate 42,766 of CAZRBW010000022.1, read as the reverse complement.
AACTCGCGAACTTCTTTGCCTTCGGCTACTTCCGTACCTACGCCTGCAGGTGTAAAGAAAGCCGGAATTCCTGCTCCTCCCGCTCTTATTCGCTCTGCTAATGTACCTTGTGGTATCAGGTCAACTTCTAATTCTCCACTAAGCAATTGCCTTTCAAATTCGGCATTTTCACCTACATAGGAAGAAATCATTTTCTTTACCTGGCGTGTTTTTAGTAATAAACCAATTCCGAAATCATCTACGCCGGCATTATTAGAGATACATGTAAGGCCTTTTACGCCAGACTTCAATAATGCTTGAATACTATTTTCTGGTATACCACACAAGCCAAAACCTCCAAGCATCAATACCGCATTTTCTGGGATATCTGCCGTGGCTTCTATGGCGTTTTTTACAACTTTATTTATCATGACGATTTATAATTTCATTGTTGCCTAAAAATATGGCTTAAGAAAGGATTTTACTAATATTTGATCTTGCTCAAGTTGCTTTTTCAGCTGTTCTACATTTTCAAATTTGAGTTCAGCGCGCACTCTTTCAATTAATTCCACTTTGATACTGCTATTGTAAATATCTGCCGAAAAGTCGAAAATATTACATTCGATGCTGCGCTTTGCATCGCCAATTGTTGGTCGGTTGCCAATGTTGAGCATTCCTTGAAAGATGCCTTCAGCCAGCGATACTTTTACCGCATAAACTCCATCTGCAGGCACAAGTTTAAATTTTTCGGCTATATCAATATTGGCTGTAGGGAAGCCTATTGTCCGTCCAATCCGATTGCCTTCTACTACTTTGCCACTAAGAGAGTAATGCTGACCTAGATAGCTATTTGCGGTTTTCACATCACCAGTTTCCAAGGCCTTTCTGATTTTCGTAGAGCTAACAGCTATATTGTCAATTTCTTGTTTGGAGATTTCCTCTACTTTGAAACCATATTCCTTTTCATTGGCTTTCAAATGCTCAAAACTACCTTCTCTATTTTTGCCAAATCTGTGATCGTAGCCAATTACTAGCCTTTTAGTACCTATTTTATCCAAAAGCACTCGTCGTGTAAATTGCTCACTTGTAAGGTTCGAAAATTCCTTAGTGAAAGGAATTGCCACCAAATGATCGATACCCAAATTTAATAATATCTCTGCTTTTTCTTCGAAGGTACTGAGGAGTTTCAGGCTGTCATCATCTGGGAATAAAACCAATCGTGGATGGGGCCAAAAAGTCACAACAACTGTTTCTCCATTATTTTTCAAAGCAATCTCCTTCAACCTTTGCAGAATCTCTCGATGCCCAATATGTACCCCATCGAAAGTGCCAATGGTGACCACTGCATTTCGAATTGGTTGTATAGCATTCAGACCTTGGTGAATTTTCATGCTTTTTTTAATTCTTCTATTTTTTGAATTAATACATCCAATTGCCAAGCATCTTTTAGGTTGAAATTTCCAATTCGGGTGCGGCAAAGGCTGGTTAAATAGGCGCCAACGCCTAATTGCTTTCCAAAATCATTGGCTAAACTTCGAATATAAGTTCCTTTGGAGCAAACTACTCGAAAATGAACTTGAGGTAAATCTATTTTGGTGATTTCGAATTCGGATACTGTTACCTGACGAGATTTCATTGCGACCTCTTGCCCAGCGCGTGCCATTTCATAAGCACGTTTGCCATCTATTTTCACTGCCGAATGGGCGGGAGGATATTGGGTGATTTCACCAATAAATGGTTTTGTTGCTGATAGAATTTCATCCTCCCGCAAATGATCGATCGACTGATGATCCACAGCTTCAGTTTCGGCATCGTAAGAAGCCGTGATTTTTCCAAGCTCAAAAGTACCAGTGTATTCTTTTTCCTGTGCTTGGTACGTATCTATCTCTTTAGTCTTTTTACCCGTGCAAATAATCAAAAGTCCTGTAGCTAATGGATCCAAAGTACCTGCATGGCCTACTTTTTTGATCCCAACTTTATTTCGCACTTTCTTCACCACATCAAAGGAAGTCCATGTATAAGGCTTGTCAATTAGCAATATAGCTCCTTCCACAAAATTGAATGATGAATCGGTCATAATGACGAGATAATGGCGATAAGGCCTACAATTACACAATAGATGGCAAAGTAGCCAAGCTTGCCTTTCCTTACAATACGAAGCATGATGGAGCAGGCAAATAATCCTGATAAAAACGCGGCAATAAAGCCAACTAGCAATGGCATAAATGAGCTTGAAGCTTCAGCACCACCTTCATTTTTCAGGATATCTAAAAGGTTGGCGCCAAGGATAGGCACCAATACCATTAAGAATGAAAATCGAGTCGCCTCTTCTTTATTTACGCCTACCATCAATGCCGTGGCAATGGTAGCTCCTGAGCGAGAGATGCCGGGTATTACCGCGATAGCTTGTGCAATACCAATAATAAATGCTTTCAGAAAAGTGATTCCGCCAAGTTTTGGTTTGGCCAATTGACTTGCGCCTAATAATGCAGCCGTAACCAAAAGCATAAATCCAACAATCTGAATATTGCCAAAGAAAATTTCCTCTAATTGATCTTTGAAAAATAGCCCGACTATTAAAACGGGAATCATAGAAATCACTAATTGGAGGATGTAAATAGTGGAGGGATTGAGTTGGAATTTGAATGCCTCCTTAAGAAGTGTCCAAATATCATTGCGAAAAACTACTATGGTACTTAAAACTGTAGCGCCATGAACCACAACAGTAAAGCTCAGATCTTCTTGAACTTCTACGCCCAGTACAGCTTTTCCTAATTCGATATGCCCACTACTACTTACCGGAAGAAATTCAGTCAAGCCTTGCAGTATGCCAAGGATGAATGCTTCAAATACACTCATTTTTCTTCTTTGGCCTTGTATAGGATTGCATACAATTGAAACAGAAAACCTATCATCACTATAATTGGGCCGAGGGTAAGGCCAATAAAGCCAAAACCGTGTGGCTCAGTATCTAAGTTCATAACAATAAAGCCTGATATTAGAATGGCTAAACCAATCAACATCAAGTGATAATTTTTTCTTTTGAATCCGAGGTTTCCTGTCTTCTTCATTGTTTCAATTTATTTTCACAACCGTCTAATCGCTTATTGAGGTTGGGTTTAAAGATCAATACAGTTCGTCTAACGACATCTTCAAGTACTTGCGTACCGCATATAAAGTGCTGAACAAAGCTATAAATATTCCCACTAGCAATAAAGCTCCAAATAAAAATAAGGTTTTTTCTTGGTCTTGCACTAGCTCAAGTTCTGGTAATACGCGAAGTGCATAGGTAAGCAATATAGCGAGTAAACCTCCCGCCAAGAGCCCAGAAATCAATCCATACAATGATGCTCTTGTGATAAAAGGCCGAATAATAAAACCTTGAGTGGCACCTACCAATTGCATACTTCTTATCAAAAATCTTTGAGAAAATAAGGCTAATCTGATGGTGTTATTAATAAGTGTGCTGATGGTGAATAATAGGAGTACGGCACCCACAGCAAGTGCTATGGCTATTTTTGTGCGGTTTTTATTAATGACCTGAGCCATGCTTTCTATATAAGTCACTTCATATACTTCTGGCAATGCCTCTAGTTCTTCTTTAATGGATTTCAATTGACTACTATCTTGGCTTTCGATCGCAATTTTAAATGTAATTGCATCGCGAAGTGGATTGTCGCCAAGGAAGGTCAGAAAATCTTCGCCCGTTTGTGCAATCAAATCTTCTGCTGCCTCTTCCTTGGATATGAAGTTCATTATTGCTGAATCTCCTTTGTGGAGCACATAGTCTTTTTCGCGTATTTGAGATTGAAGTCTATTTGCTTGATTATCTGTAACATTGCTATTAAGGTAAACCTGCATTTCGAGGTTTTCTTGAATATAATCTACCAGTTTGTTGGTGTTGATGAGGAGCATACCAAAAAGACCAAGTAGAAATAAAGCTAACGTAGTGCTGAAAATCACACTCAGGTATGGATAACTACCTACTTTTGTTCGCTTATATCTCTTTTGGGCTTTCAATGTTTTTTGAGTTGCTTTATCTTAATTGGAATTATTTTATCCTCTGCAACAGCAAATATAGAAGAACCATTGGTAGCATTAACATTTGCTGTACCTGTAAATGCGCCAAAGGCTGGTAAAATACCATAATTGGTATCGAAATAGAAACAAGGCAAGGTCATTCCTTGCTTACTGCTCCCTTTTAAATAAATTGATGGATGGATATGTCCAGATAAATTAAATAATGCCTCTGGAATATCTTTTCGTAAAATAGGTGAGTGACTCAATAAAAATGGCTCAACAATTAAATGCTTATTGATATGTTTAAAATTAGTTGCTTCGTACTCTTTGGCCCCAAGGATGTCATGGTTGCCCATTATTAATACAAACTGAGTATCCTTGAAATTTTTAATCCAGCTTTTAAAATGTAGCCATTCCAAATTCAAATTACTGTGAAAAAGATCACCTAATAGATATACTTTTTCAATTGCATATATTTCGATCAAGCCAGCTAATTTTTTCAGATCAGCATCATGGATTGTTGATGGGATGGGTATACCAGCTTTGCGGAAGTGCCCTGCTTTTCCCAAATGTATATCGGCAACCAGCAAGCAATTCTTATCAGGCCAATAAATCGCCTTATCCGCAAGGAGACAAATAGTGGTGCCAGCAATATCAATTGTAAGGCTTTTGTTTGCGGGCAATTTGGTCATACAAATTTACAATAAGAATTATTTATACTAAATTGCATTGGTCTTGGTGAATTAGGGTTTCATTTTGTTTACAGCAACTAACATTTTTAACCAAATCCTATGAACCAACTTGCTTCTTCCGAAATGGTGGTTGCTACCACCATATTACTTGTCTTATATGCTGCCCTCATTCTATTTTTCGTTGTTCGAGGGGCATTAAAAATCAAAAGTATTTCTGATTACGCAGTAGGCAATATCTCATTTTCACCTATTGCCGTTGGCTTATCCTTAGCAGCATCCATGACGAGTGCTGCCACATTTATTATCAACCCTGGTTTTGTTGCTCTATATGGAATAAGCGGCTTTTTATCGATGGGAATAGTACTCCCGATATCGGCATTATTCTCTTTATATTTCTTAACTAAAGGCTTCCGTAAACATGGTCAAACTGTAAAAGCAAACACAATGGCGCAATGGATGGGATCTGTGTTCAAAAGCCATACGTATAGCATTTTTTTTGGTTTCCTTTCTTTGCTGTTAATCACATTTATTATTCTTATTGTAGTTGGGCTTACCAAGGTAATTTCAAGTTCTTTGAATGTTCAAGAATTGTATATTATGCTCGGGTTGGTGATATTTATTTTTGGATATATGATGTTTGGTGGCGCAAATTCGATGGTATATACCAATGCGCTACAAGCAGGATTAATGTTGATCGTTGCAGTTGCATTACTAGGCTCAGGTTATGAGCATTTTGCGGGAGGAATCAAAGGCTTCTTAGGAAAACTCACCGCTATTGATCCCGCATTAGCCAAGCCCACCAATCCAGATAGCTTTCTATTCAGAGATTACTTCGAAATTATATTTTGTCAAATAGTGGTTGGTATTGCCATCGTATGCCAGCCGCATATTATTACTAAGTCTCTTCTATTAAAAAATGACAGCGATGTCAAAAAGTACCTTTGGGTTGGGCTTTCTGCGGAGCTATTATTCTTCTTTGTCGTTTTCGCAGGATTGTATGCTCGTATCACATTTCCAGATTTGACCATTAATGGATCAGCCATGAATGTAGATAGCATTATGTCGGCTTTTGTGGTGAGTGAATTTCCAGTTTATGTCAGCATCATTTTAGTATTAGGATTGATTTCGGCAGGCTTGTCCACGCTGGAGGGTCTTATTCAATCGCTTTCCACTACTATCACTTCAGATATTTTAAAGCCACTTATGGGTGCCAAACTTATTGAAGGCAACCCAAGCGCCAAGCTCAATAGGGAAGTGGTAATCAATCGCTTTGTGATTGTTGGGCTGGCAATTGTCACGAGCTTTTTGTGCTATGATCAATTAATCAATCCTAATTTAAGTGTTGGTATTTTTGCTCAAAATGGAGTGTATGCCTATTTCTCAGCGGCGTTTGTGCCAGTTCTTGTGGGTACTTTTATGCGAAATGCCGTTCCGTTAATTGTGCCTGTTGCATCCTCTGTCACCGCAATTTTGGTTCACTTTTCTATTTACTATGGAGGCCTTACATCCTATATGCAAGGGCCTGTACGCAATCCTGGTATTGCAGCCGCGATCGCCATTCTTGCATCAGTCATGGTTGGCTTTATTTTCTATTTCATTACCAAAAAGAAAAACTAAAGTGATTGCCACTATTAAAATCCATTCATTATGAAAACTTCAATAGCCTTAATTTTCCTTCTTGTTCAATCAATATTTTCCTGCGCTCAAGTAGAGCCAGCTGAAAAAGATCCCTTTCAAGAGATTCAATACTATGCGGAAGTAATAAAAGTAAGCCTTTCTAATAATATCGAAATTGCCTACACCGATACAGGCGATGGTGACAAAACATTGATTTTTATTCATGGGCTTGGTGGCTATCTCAAGCACTGGCAGTATAATGTGCCTGATCTATCCAAAGATTTTCGTTGCATTGCAGTGGATTTGGCTGGCTATGGTAAATCCTCAAAAGGTGATTACTCAGGCTCAATGACTTTTCAAGCGGAGGTGCTAGCTGAGTTTATTGAGAAATTAAATCTGCAAAATGTTTGGCTTGTTGGCCATAGTATGGGTGGGCAAATAAGCATGACATTGGCTCTTGAAAACCCATCGCTAATTGAAGGATTAGTATTAGCTGCCCCTGCTGGGATCGAAACATTTACAGAAGTACAAAAGGGTCTTTTTAGAAATACTGTAACTCAAAATACCATAATGAGTACTTCCAATGAGCAGATAAGAGCCAATCTCAAAATCAATTTTTTGGAGGGACATCCTTTTATTGATGAAATGGTAAATGACAGGATTGCGATCAAAGAAGCAACACTGTTCTCAGCGCACGCAAAAACTGTGGCGGGCGGTGTTGCTGGCATGGTAAACGAACCTGTAATTGACAGATTGAGTGAACTTTCTCAGCCATGCTTGGTCATATTTTCTAGTGATGATGCCCTCATCCCAAATCGATTTATGAACCCAAATTCATCAGCTGAAATTCTAGCCAATACAGCCAAGAATAGTATACCAAATGCGGAGACAAAAGTGATCTCTGGTGCGGGCCATTTGTTGCAAATCGAAAAAGCATCGGAGTTCAATTCTATTTTGATAAATTTCATTATTTCCAGATGACATCCTTTGTCAGTATAAATATTTGAAGTTATTAAATTTGATCTTTTCCAATAATAAGAATCTTTATATTTATTATCAATTTTTGAGAGAATTTTCAAAAACTCATTAAATAATGCTTTATATGCCGATTTCAATCCGTATAATTCAAAATTCAGAACGAATTTTCAATATAAATATTCTAATATTTGCGAATTTTTATTATTTATAAAACGTCTAAATAGTATATAAATATTCTAATATGGCTATTTTTTAATTTTTTCTGACCTATCCGTAACTAACTGATTTTCAATAATTAGTAAAAATGTTAAGAGAGTAAATTTCGATTGAAAATATTTAAAAATTGTATTTAGGCAAAATTTTATCTTTAAAAAGCATTTTTCATCAGAATTATATTTTGCAAATCAATTTTACTTTAAATAGCTTTCCAATGCTGTAAATAAAATTAAACCCTAAAAACTATGATGAAGAAATACATTACATTAACCTTACTACTATTGGTAATGGTAGGCTCTGCATGGGCACAAACTGCCAGTATTAAAGGTAAGATTGTCGATGCACAAACCAACGAGCCATTGATTGGCGTAAACGTGAAATTGGAAGGCTCATCACGAGGAGCAGTTACCGACTCCAATGGGAATTTTGTCATTGCCAATGTGCCAAGTGCTGTGTACAAGTTAATCGCTACTTATGTAGGATATGCTACTTTTTCAAGTGTAGTCGCAGTATCTATTTCCGATGTTGATTTAGGTCAAATAGGTCTAGGCCAAACCTATCTATTAGGTGATGAAATTGTTGTTTCTGCAACAAGACGTCCTGAGAAATTGACGGAAGCTCCAGCTGCTATTAGCGTAATCACTAGCAGAGATTTGGCAGAACTTCCTTCTTTCAACGTAGGCGAATTACTTAATAAGGTACAAGGAGTTGAAGTAGTTCGTTCAGGTATCATTGGTATTGGTATCAATGCTCGTGGATTCAATAGCGCATTCAATGTGCGGATGTTCCAAATGAACGATGGCAGAAATGGCATGCTTCCAGGTGGTACAGGTTTGCCTGCTGGTTTCTATAATACCATTATCAAAGAAGATATCGAAAGAGTAGAAGTAATTTTAGGTCCAGCTTCGGCATTGTATGGGCCAAATGCTCATGCAGGAGTTGTGAATACTATCACAAAAGATCCTCGCGCAAGTGAAGGTACTACAGTGGTATTGGGTGCTGGTAACCAGAATGTTCTTTCCACCCGCCTTCGTCATGCCCAAGTGTTGAATGATAAATTCGCTTTCAAAGCAAACTTTGAATACACTAAAGGCACTGATTTTGAGTTTGTTGATTCAGTATATGTCAATAATGTTGCTGTTCCTGAACTTGAGCCAAATTTTGATTTTGAAAGCTTGAGATTTAACAGTGCTTTATACTACAGTGTAAATGATGATGCAGATATCATAGTAGATTATGGCTTTGGCCGTGGCTCCAATTTGGGAGTAACCAACCTAGGACGAAACCAGATCGAAGATTGGACTTTTAGCTATTTACATGGTAGATATGTTTCGCCAAGAATATTTGCTCAAGTATATAATTCTTGGAATGATGCAGGTAATACTTTCCAAATTAACGGCAGAACAACCAATTATCGCAACCTACTAGCACAGGGTAAAAGTCAAGCAGAAGCACGTGAACTGTCTTTAAAACCTGTTTCTGAGGGAGGACTTGGTTTCCCTGGCTTTATCGATAAGAGCTCTCGCTTGAATGGTGAAGTACAATACAATAATAATTTCGAAGGATTCAATTTCATTGTTGGCGCAAGTTTCCAACGCGATCAGGCATTTAGTGATGGTACTTATCTTTATGATGTAAATGGAGATATTATCATCAATCAATTTGGTGGAGTTGTGCAGTTGGAGAAAGAGCTTACTACCAATTTGAAATTCACTGGTGCTGCTCGCGTAGATAAGCACGACTATTATGGAACACAATTTAGCCCACGTCTAGCTTTGACGATGAATGGAGCGGGAGGTACTTTCCGTACTACTTATGGCCGCGCCTATGCAGCTCCTTCTATTCAATTCTTGGAGTTTTTGTTCCCATTTGCAGGAGGTGCAATCATCGGTTCTGGTCAAGGACTTACCGTACAGGAGTTTAGCCAAAGCTTAATTACTGGGCAAACTACACTAGGAGAGACTCGTCAAATTGATCCATTGCAGCCAGAAAGTGTGCAAACTGTGGAGCTTGGCTACAAAGGTAGTCCCGCCAAAAATGTATTTTTTGACGGTACATTATGGTACTCATCCTCAAGAGATTTTGTAAGCCCTGCAGTAAGTTTGTTTGCTGTGAATATGCAAACATTTGCTATTGAAGGCGAAAAGATTATCGCAAGAGGTGATATACCAGTTCCTGCCAACTTAGGAAATTTACACATCACTTATTTGAACTTCGGACAAGTAAATAGCTGGGGAGCAGACTTTGGTGTGAATGTAGGTTTGAATGATAATTACAGTATCGGTGTGAAATACTCTTACTTCGACTCTGATATTACAGATGAAGATAAATTTGAAGATGATCCAACTCTTCAAAGAGTATCTCCAGCAGTTAGAGAATCGCTTAGATATTTGAATGCAGCTCAAAATCGCTTCAATTTTAACTTCAGTGCAAGAAATTTGATGGATGATAAACTTTTTGCATCTGTTAATGTGAGAATTGTGCCTGAATTTGACTTCCGGTCTGGACAGCAAATAGCTACGGCTGCGGGAGCTATGTCTAGAGTGCCAGGTTCGCTTTACAACTATGGCCCTCTGGGTGGATTCACTTCAGTAGACTTATCTGCTGGCTACCAAATCAGTGATTATTTAAGTTTTGGAGCGGGTGTTTCCAACTTATTTAATGTAGAGCAAAGAGAATTTGTAGGCTCTCCAATGATTGGCAGATTGTTCAGCGCTGAGCTTAAGCTACAATTGCCTCCAATCAAAAAGAAGAATTAATTGTAAATAGGGTTTCTGAAAATTGAATGGATGAAAAGTACCGATCGGCTTTAAGCTTATCGGTACTTAATTCATTTTTGCGAGGAGTTTTGTTTAAGTAATAAAATTCTTGGCTTATTTCTTTAATTAATCGCGAGCAATGCAATCTAAATATATACAAACCAACGGAGTGCGACTTCATTATCTGGAGGCAGGGCAAGGGAAGCCTATAATTGTAATGCATGGATTGACGGCAAATGCAAACGCTTTTGATGGTTTGTTTTCTCAATATTTTGCAGATTTAGGACGTATCTATTCAGTGGACTTGCGTGGCAGAGGTAAAAGTGAACAACCTCCCGCTGATTATTCGATGAGAGCTCATTGCAATGACATCATCGGTATGATGGATTCATTGGGTTTGGAAAAAGTAATTCTTGTTGGCCATTCTTTTGGTGCATTAATGAGTTGGTATTTGTACAGCCTTATTCCTAATCGAATTGAAAAAATCGTTTTTATCGATGCTGCCGCTAGACTTCATCCTGAGACTCGTGAGTTACTCCAGCCTACCTTGAGTCGTCTAGGCAAAATTTTCGCGTCATACAAAGAGTATATGATTTGGGTTCGTGAAGCACCCTTTTTGGTAGATTCTTGGGATGAGGCAATGCAATCTTATTTCGATGCTGATATAGAGTTTTTGGCTGATGGAAAAGTAACTCCTAGATCAAAACCTCAACATATTGCAGAAGCAGTGAATGGTGTTTTTGATGAAAATTGGGAGCCATTGATCCGTAATACTGAATTACCTTGTCTGCTTATAAATGCCACTGACCCTTATGGAGATGAAAATGCCCCACCTTTGCTCCCAAGGGAACTTGCGAAGGAAACGGTGGAAATGATGCCCAATTGCCAATATCTAGAAGTGGCAGGCAACCATCAAACTATGCTGTATGGCCAAGGAGCAAAGCAGATAGTGCAGGCCATCAAAGATTTCTTATCTAAATAAGTTTTCCTACATTTCTGTAAATCATTATTTAAGATGGAAAAGCCAGTTCAAATAATTGGAGCTTATAATACCAAATTTGGTAAGCTCGAAGATCAAACCCTCTATTCCTTATATTCCGAAGCTGCAATTGGCGCAATCGCCGATGCAGGAATTGAAGCCAAAGATATTGATGGTGTATTTGTTGGGAATTATAGTGGTGGAGCTTTTAATAATCAAGAACACATTGCGCCATTTGGAGTAAATATATTGCCTGAGCTTAGGCACAAACCGATGTATAGAACTGAAAATGCGTGTGCATCTGGAAGTTCGGCAGTGCATATGGCCATTATGGCTATCCAATCAGGGATGATGGATACAGCATTGGTAATTGGTGTGGAAAAGATGAATACGCTCAATACCAAGGATACCACAAGAGCTTTGTCTATGGCATCTTACTGGCCAATCGAGGGAAATGAGCAATATACTTTTCCTGGGCTGTTTGCAGAATATGCCAAGGGCTGGATGGCCAAATTCGGGTATTCTGAAACCCAGTTGAGGAACTGGCTAGCACAAATATCTGCCAAAGCTTATACTTATGCGGCGGACAATCCGCTGGCTCACATGCAAAAAGCACGTACAACAGAAGAAATTTTGGATTTGCCTGATGAAAAAAATCCAATGATTGCTTATCCACTTCGCTTACACGATTGCTCACTAATATCAGATGGAGCCGCTGGTATAGTGATTTCGAAGGAAACTGGAATTAATCTGAAATCTAAGGTAGAAATTGCTGGATTTTACAATGCTTCTGATTATCTTGACATCGTAAATGGCAAAAGGCCAAATTTTATGCTTGAAGGAGCGGCTTTTGCAGTAGAAAAAGTCTTTAAAACAGTTGGTGTCCAAATTAAAGATGTGCAAGTGGCTGAAGTTCACGACTGTTTCACTATCACCGAATTGTTGATTTACAGTGCTTTAGGCTTTGTGAAAAGCGGGAGGGAATTTGAAGCTTTAGAAAATGGTGATGTTTTGATGGGTGGCAAATGTGTAATCAACCCTTCGGGAGGATTAAAAGCAAAAGGTCATCCAGTAGGAGCTACAGGAGTTTCCATGCATGCACTTATTTATAAGCAACTGCTAGGTGAAGCCATTGGCAAACAAGTAAACAATGCTGAAATTGGAATGACGCTAAATATCGGAGGTTCCGGAGCGTCTAATATGATATCCGTAATGCGGAGGATTGCCTAAGGAATCCATTAATGCCCAACATGATTGGATTTCTTTAAAGGGTAGTTTAGGGACAGGAGAGGAAGTTGCGAAATTTCCTCTCTCTGTGTCCTTAATCTTTAAACCAAATCTATCTCAATCCCAGTCTTTGTTCTTACCTCAAACAAATCTGTTCTTCTATCCAATAAGTTTCTTACACTTCCTTGTAAGTGCAATTCCTTTAATAGATCTAAATCCACGTCCACAATCAAGGTCATTTCTGTATTAGGCGTTGTTTCAGCCTTCACTGCATTGGTAGGAAACGCAAAATCCGATGGAGTAAATACAGCCGATTGAGCATACTGAATATCCATGTTTTCTACATTAGGTAAGTTACCCACGCAACCTGCAATCGCAACATAGCACTCATTTTCAATTGCTCTAGCTTGAGCGCAACGCCTTACACGCATGTAGCCATTTTGAGTATCGGTAAGGAATGGAACAAATAATATCTGCATTCCCAGATCCGCATACAGTCTCGCCAATTCTGGAAATTCCACATCATAGCAAATCATAATTCCGATTCTGCCACAATCTGTATCGAACAAGCGGAGTTTATTTCCACCAACCATACCCCAAGAAGTAATCTCACTTGGTGTGATGTGAATTTTATCATATCGCTCCACACTGCCATCTCTACGGCATAAGTAGCCAACATTTAGCAATTTATTCTCCTCCAATAGAGGCATACTGCCTGTGATGATATTTACATTATAACTTACTGCAAGCTCGGCAAATCGTTGTCGAAGTGGTTCAGTATATTTCGCCAATTCACGAATTGCTTGCGCTTCCGACAAGTTGTTGTATGGAGCCATCAATGGAGCATTGATATATTCTGGAAAAAGAATAAAGTCCGACTTATAGCCGCTTATTGCATCCACGAAAAACTCTACTTGGTTTACAAGTGCATCTAAATCTGGAAACGAACGCATCTGCCATTGTACCAATCCTAGCCTCACTACCGATGGGCTTCTATTTAGAATAGGCTCATTCTTTTCATAATAAATGTTGCTCCATTCCAGCAATACAGCATATTCTAGCGATGATTCATCACCAGCAAGGTAGTTTTTAATGATCTTTTTTGGATGAAAGTCATTAGCCAACTGAAAGCTCAAAGTAGGATCGAAGAGTTCTTGTTTTTTTACCTTTTCGATGTATTCCCTTGGAGTCATTTCATAAGAATACTTACTGTAATTTGGAATTCGGCCTCCCATCATTAAGGAGCGTAGGTTTAGGTTTTCGCAAAGCTCTTTTCGAGTATCGTACAGCCTTCTACCTAGTCGCATACCTCTATAATCTGGGTGCACAAACATCTCAATGCCATAAAGCACGTCTCCTTTTGGGTCGTGTGTATCGAAAGTATAATTACCTGTAATTTCCTTATAAGAGTGATTTTTCTCAGCAAGCTTGGCATTTACAATTATCGAAAATGCACAAGCTACAGCTTTTCCATTCACAATCACACATAGCTGCCCTTCTGGAAAAACGTCCATCAATTTTTCTAATTGGCTTTCCCGCCAGTATTGCTCTTGCATACTTGGATAGGCTTCTTTCATTGTTTCCTTCAGATCGAGATAATCGTCCATTTGAAGGTTTCTTAATTCTATATTTAATTGATCTGTCATATTCTAACTTATTAATCTTAGGAGGCTGTAGTTTTTCATTTTCATCCTGTTGAAAAACAATCCTCCAGCTTTGCAAAATTACTTCTTTTATTGTGCATAAGATTTTTAATGCCTATAAACTTTCAAATTGATGTTAATTTAGGTCAAGGAGGCACTATTCAGGATTTGCAAACTCATAAAATAGGTATTTCTACCTAAAAAAGCAATTTTAATTGCCTTACTACACCATCGGTAGGAGAATTAATATGGCCTTTGTAAATTGGGAGTTCAATTGGCAGCCTCCGCATATATGGAAATATTATACGAAAAGAATGTAGTCAGAATCTTACTTAATAAGGAGCATTCTTATTTACGGATCAATTGGGAAGGGAAAGTTGCAAAGCAGGATTATATCGACGCTTTGGAATTTTGCATTCAGTATTTGCAAGAGCGGGATATCAATAAAATTTTGGTGGATCAGCGGCAAATCCTCCCGCTCACACCCGACGAGCAGGCATGGTTGGTAAGGTCATGGTTTCCAAGGTTTTTGGATCCAATTGGTGGCAAAGCATATTTGGCCATTATTTCTTCTCAAATGACTTTCCGCGATTTGTCTAGCAAAAGTATCGCTAAAAGACTTTTGGATAAATACCATGATTTGACCATCCAGTATTTTAGTGCAGAAACTCCCGCGATTAAATTTATCGAGAATCCTGAGTTGTAGGATCAGATAAAGAAGCCAGAAAAAGCAAGCATCAACGCTAACGTGGAAAGTGGAATCAGCAAAGTAGCCACGCCAATATCCAAATACGATTCCTTATGGCTCAGCCCACAAATGGCTAATAATGTAATAACCGCGCCATTATGCGGGAGGGAATCCAGGCCGCCGCAAGCCATTGATGCAACTCGATGCAATAGCTCTGGATCGATGCCTTTTTCCAAAGCTAATTGATAATACTGCTCACCCAATGCTTCCATGGCAATAGATAGTCCACCAGAAGCGGAACCAGTAATTCCAGCCAGAATATTTACTGCTACTGCCTCACTGATAAGCGGATTCTCTGGCGAAAGAGACAATACCCAATTTTTGATAATGGCAAAGCCCGCCAAGGAAGCAATAGTAGCGCCATAGCCAACTTCTGATGCCGTGTTGAAAATGGGTAAAAGCGATCCATTCGCCCCTTTCACGAGCGATTGGTTGATTTTTTCTAACCTCCCGCCTAAGCGTAACAGCAAAGCTATAACCCCAGCCACCATTGCCAATATCATCGCCCATAGTCCACTTACACTTTCGGCTGAGATGCTGCCAAAAGCAGTTTCATTCAAAAAACTTAAATCCCATGTGGGAATCACATAATTCGCCAAAAAATAATTGGCTACAATAATGACTGCTACAGGTAATAAGGCCCATGTAATTGAAGGTAATTTTTTATCACTTCTCGGCCTGTCTATTTCTTTATGACCTCCATATCCTTCACCCTGTTTGCGTGCGATTTTTTCTCGTCTGGCAAACCAATACAAACCCAGCCATAAAATAATAGCCGAGGCAACAAGGCCAAAAACAGGAGCAGCAAATGCATTGGTTTTGAAATAGGGCATAGGGATCAAATTTTGGATTTGAACCGTGCCAGGCAAGGCAGTCATTGAGAAGGTGAAAGCACCTAAAGCAATAGCTCCTGGAATAAGTCTTTTGGGAATATCAGCCTCGCGAAAAAGAGCTGCGGCCAATGGATATGTTGCAAATGCTACTACGAATAAGGAAACTCCACCATAAGTGAGAATCGCACAAGAAAGTACAATCGCTGCAATAGCATTGGAATTTCCAAGTCGCGATACAATTGCTTTGGCAATGCGACTGGCTGCGCCGGTTTCCTCCATCAATTTACCGAAAACCGAACCAAGTAGAAATACAGGAAAATATTTGATAACAAAGCCACCTAAACCCATCATGAATATCTGGGTATAAAAAGCAAGTAATTTGCCTTCGCCATTAATTGCCACTGCCAATAAAGCCAGCACTGGCGCAATGATAATCACGCTATAGCCCTTATAAGCTAAGTACATCAAAAGTAGCAGCGATATTAAAATCCCAATTATCTCCATTGAAATGCGGTTTTTCTTATTGCGCTGTCCAGCCGCCCTCTACCGGGATGCTAGCTCCTGTAATCATTTTGGCGGCATCGGATGAGATAAACATAGCCAAAGCTGCAAGATCATTTATTTCCACAAATTCTTTAATAGGCTGTTTGGTAAGCATCACATTTTGGATCACTTCTTCTTCAGTCATTCCGTGGGCTTTTGCTTGGTCGGCTATTTGGCCTTCAACTAATGGAGTTTTTACATAGCCAGGGCAAATGGCATTTACTGTGATTCCGCAAGTTGCTCCTTCAATGGCTAGGGTTTTGGTAAGGCCAGTTACGCCGTGTTTAGCTGCCACATATGCGCTTTTGAATGCGGAGGCTCTTAGCCCATGAGCTGAGGTGATATTGATAATTCGGCCCCAGTTTCGAGCTTTCATTCCTGCCCATACTGCCTTGCTGGTATGGAAACAAGACGTCATATTCACGCCGATAATCGCGTCCCATCGCTCGGTTGGAAATTCTTCGATAGGCGAAACAAACTGAATTCCAGCATTATTGATAAGAACATCCACATTGCCAAAAGTCCCTTCTGCTTCGGCCACCATTTCATAGATTTGTGAAGGCTCTAGCATATTTGCAGGTGAATAAATTGTTTGTACTTCAAATTCATCCGCAATGGATTTAGCTATTTCAGCTCCATTTTTTTCCAGTCCGTTTAGCAATATATTATTTCCAGCTTTCGCGAAAAATCTAGCGATGCCAAGGCCGATTCCACTTGTGCTTCCTGTTATTATTACGTTTTTCATAATTGTCGATTAAAAGCTTTAAAATACCATCAAAATTGCGGTTTTGGTAGCTTTTTTGCATAAATGGAGTAGGTGTTAAATTGAAATTCTTTTGAAGCAACACTTTTTAAACAATTCTAATATTTCTTTCTTTACTAGGTATAACTATTTTATGAAAATGATTCGGTCAGCTCTTTTTGCACTAACAATTATTTTTTTGACATCTTTCACAAATAATCCCGATGAGGAACTGATGGGAGTTTGGTGGAATACTGAAAGGGATGCGAAAATTGAAATCTATAGATGTGGAGAAGTACTTTGTGGAAAGGTGATTTGGCTGAGAAACCCCAAAGACGATGATGGTAATCCCGTGAAGGATGAGAATAATTCGAATTCTCAAATGAAAAAGCGGGATGTAATGGGGATGAAGGTGCTTGAAGGATTTAGCTTCAATGGAAAGGATCGCTGGGTAAATGGAGAGGCCTACGATCCGAAAAGTGGCAAAACTTATACTAGTTATATAAGCCTCAAGGATAAAAACACACTAGAACTTAGAGGATATATAGGTACTCCGCTACTTGGCAGAACGGTGATTTGGAAAAGAGATAGGTAATAACTTAATCCTCAATATTGCACTGTTAAAATTATTGGTAAATGATCGGAGCCGATTTTTGGTCCATTGTCTCTATTTATTACCCTAAACTCTCTGCTCATAAGTGCGTGATCGATAGGATAGGAGACAGGCAAAAATAGGGCAGGCCAAGTTGCTTGAATTCCATAGCCTTTTCGTGAATCACTTAAATCTGTTTCTGCTAGAAGGGTTTTGAAGTGAGGCGAATATGGACTGCAATTAAGATCACCCATAAGAATGATTGGCCCTTCCATTTCGTTTATAAATTGAGTCATATTTTCGAAATGCTCCGTTCTTAGTATCAATCCATTAGGATGCTTTGGAGGGTAGGGATGGGTAGCTATTAAATTCACCTTTTTTCCATTCTGGACTATCTCCATGCTAAAACTAGGATGGCCAGTTTCGGACCATTCATGGGTTTGGATGTTGATAAGTGGGACTTTGCTATAAATGCCAAGTCCGAAATTATCGGTGCGCACATCCTCCCGCCATTCTACAAAGTTGCTTTTAAGTGGATTCATTGCTTGTGCCCAAGAAGGCGTCAATTCAACAATTATCAAAATATCAGCCGCTTCTGTTTTAATGTATGTTTGCACTTTTTCATAATCCGTATTAGCCGACCAAACATTTATCAATTGAACCTTGAGTTGACTAATTTCTCCTTCTATTTCTATCTGTTCGGTAGGTAACAGTACCAAGAAGGCTTGTAGTGCAGGAGGGATAATGAAAAGGAATGCTGATAGGGTAAAAATTTTTACTTTTTTGAAAAGAAATACAATTGCAAAGAGTACAAATATTGCTGCAAATTGGAGTTGGAAATTGACCAATACTTCTCCTAACCAAAGCCAGTTGGCAGTGTAACTCAGAAGGTATAATAAGGCTGAAATGGCAAAACTTACCTTCAGGAATTTGAGCATTAATACAGGCTGTTTAAAAATTTACTTTTCTGTTGATTTCAAAAATTCAGCTAAATACTGTCCCCAGACCGAAGGAACGGAATGTGTACTATGGCCGATTGTTTCATCTGTAATTGGCAAAAGGATAAATTTGCCATTTGGTACTCTTTCAATCAATTGTTCGGTAAGTTCCAATTCTGGCGGATTTACCTGATCATCAGCTGAATTGATCGAAAGTAGAGGAGCCTTTATTTTTTCTAAATGAAGACTTGGGTCATAATCTCTTGAAGCATCAAATGCATAGATCAAGTCATTTGGATCAATGGAATTGAAATAACTATCCACCCTTTGCTTCAAATAGGCTTCTGCACTTTCACGAGTTGGGTAATTTTTTTGCCACTGTAATGGTGAGCTTGTCATCATTATTAAGGTGTGCATTGCGTGCTTATGTCCAAGCGGTTTGGTCTGATAATTACCATTTGACCAAGCTGGATCGTCCATTATTGCATCTATCATCATTTTGCGCATCATTCTATTGCGGCCAGCAATTTCCACAGGCGTACTTGCTAGTGGCATCAGTGCATCCATAAAATCTGGATAAAGATATCCCCATACCCAAGAGTTCATTCCACCCATAGATGTGCCCATTACCAATCGTAAATGATTCACTCCAAGGCCCTCAGTAAGCATTTTATGCATCAGAGTTACCATGTCGTCGTAGTTGTAGCGAGGGAAATTCATGCGTAGCCCATCGCTTGGTTTGCTACTGCGTCCATGCCCAATTGCATCTGACAGAATGATAAAATATTCGTTGGCATCTAAAATTTGGCCTTTGCCGAAGAGATTGCCTGCGAATCGATCCGACAAAAAGCTGGAGCCTGAGCCTGTGGTTCCATGCATTATAAGTACTGCATTGGTCGCTTTGCCATTAGCATCCTTTTTGAGTGTGCCAATGGTGGTATAGCCAAGCTTCACCAAATCCATTTTTTCACCAGTATGAAAAGTAAAATCCTTCACTTCAACTGTGCCCAGCTTTGGACTTGGGTAACTGTTTTGAGCCTGAGTACTACTAAAAAGCCCAACTATTAAAGCAATTGTGAGAATGTGCTTAAGCATAATTTTATTCCTTTTGGGTAAAGCTCTTGAATGAGTTTGAATTGGCTTCAATCTCTTAGAGCATTGTAATTACGTGAAGCAAGGTTGCTTTTGCAATAGCAAATTGACTATCGGTACTGTAAGTGTATCGATAGTCAATTTGAAAAATTCGTGGACGATTAGGCTCTTTTCTTTTGTAAATACCAATAAGCAAGCGGAATGAAGAATATCGCTGTAAAAGTACCGATAGTCAAACCACCAATTACTGAATAAACCAATGGTCGCTGCAAATCGGCACCTAAGCCTGATGAGAACACTACTGGCAGCAAGGCAAGAATTGTAGTAATTGATGTCATCAAGATTGGCTTCAATCGTATGGCACCTGCACGCATCATGGCTTCTTCGAGAAGTTGATTATAAAACTCGCTTGTTGCAAGTTTTCGACTAAGGCCTTGATCTCCAAGTTTTTCTTGCATATATCGATTCATTGTATCCACTTTCAAAATGGCATCATTCACCATTATACCCAACATTACAATCATACCAATGGAGCTCATGATATTCAAGCTCTCACCCATAGTGAGCAATACTAAGAAAGCTCCGCCCAAACCAAGCGGGAGGGTAAGTACAATAATGATCGGTTGCGAAAATGACTCAAACTGAGCTGATAAAATAAAGTAAAGCAATACAACAGATACTATTAGAATGAATATAAGCTGACGAAGATTTTCCTTGTCGTCGAATATTCTACCTTGAAAATCGACTAGCAAATTGTTGCTCCCCGCAAGTTTTACTAGTTCATTCGAAAGAGCTTCTTCATTTTCTAGGTCATCCCAAATTATGGAGTGATAAACGCCATTATCTGAGGCAGTTAAATATTTATAATCTTGGGTGAATTCGTAATCAATAAATTGATCTAATGTATAGATCCCATTCTGATTATTGCGAACGGTTACTCTTCGTAGTGTATTACTCAGGTCATCATTCACATCACGAATTACCACAGGAGTTACTTCACCAAATCGCTTAATTTCAGTAACTAGGTAATTGCTAAAGCTATTTTTAATTTTTTCCTTTACATCATTCTCACTCAAATTGTAAAGTCTAATTTTGTCGCTATTGATGTTAAGTTGCAATACAGATTCTCTTATCAAGCCATCACCAAAAATCGGTACAGAATCGTTTGTGAATCTTGCGGCTTCAAAAGCAAGTGGTTCAATTTTCTCCCAATCTATCAATTCACCACGACCTAGATTTCTAAACCTCGCTTCGAAATAGGGCTTGTCCGAAGCGAATAATTGATCGAATGCATTTGGAGCATCTTCAATTTCGATGGTGGCAAGTGGGAATCTCACACTGAAATATTCACGAAAATACTTTTCTGCTTGCTGCTTTTCGTCCATGTCTGGAAACATGAAATATATTAAGGCATTTTCTACACTGTTATTTCCTTGAAAGAGGAGAAATTGATTAATCCCTATATCGCTTTCCGAAATAGTAACTTCATAAGGAATAGCGTCAAAAAAGTCCATTACTCTTCTTCGGTTTTCATCCACTTCTATTGGCTCGTTCCAGTTAATGCTAACTTGAGTTTCTGTCTTCTCTATTTCTGGCAAACCTGCTGTTGGCAAAAGATAACCAAGCAATATTGCTAATGGAATCATAAGAAAAAGCACTATAAAAACTGGAGCTTTGTAGCGCAGAGTAAAGCCAAAGGTCTTTTTATATAGTTTGTAAATAAATAAGAAACCCTTGCTATCGTCGGCATATTTCTTTTTGCTATTCTCGAAGAACAATCTGTAAAGTAGAGGCAATACAATAAAGGCTACTAAAAGGGATACGCCAAGAACTATAGCTACAGAAACAGCTTGATCAAAGAACAATGCACCTGTAATTCCGCTAAGGAAAATCAAAGGCACAAAAACCGCTAGCGTAGTTAATACGGAGCTTATAAGTGCAGACATCACTTCATTTACACCTTTCACACATGCATCGATAAGAGGGAGGCCTTCTTTACGATGGCGAGTAATATTATCAAGTACAATAATGGAATTATCGATAAGCATACCTAGACCTAAAGCTAGACCACTCAATGAAATGATATTGATGCTTAGCCCAGTAACTCTAAAAAGCAGAAAGCTGATAATAACAGAAAGCGGGAGGGAAATACCAATAATTATAGGAAGCCGAACACTTCCAATAAATAGAAACAATACAGCAAATGCGAATGAACCACCAAATAGTAAACTTGTTTGTAAGTTTCCAATTCCTGCATTCAATAGAATGGATTGATCTTGAGTAACTTCAAAATCAATATTTGGATAGTCGTCTTTAAAATATTCAAGTGCCTCATAAATGCGTGGCATCACCTCATTCATCTTGGCACTTGCTTGTTTATGAGCTGTGATCACCAATCCAGCTTCCTTACCAATTAGGTGAAAGCCGAGTATTTTTTCTGAGCCAATTGAGATTTTCGCTACATCTCTCAATTTCAATATTGTACCATCTCTCGCTCTTACAGGAAGGTTTTCAATTTCTTCTGGGTTGTCAAGTCGGTTGGCAATTTTGAGGAAGTATCGGTATTGGCCATCAGCCACAGAAAGTGTAGAGAGTTCTAGATTAGCTGTTTGGATCGTCTGTGCAATATTAGCTTCTGTAAGGCCAAGCGCAAGTAATTTTTCACGATAGGGTTCTACTTGAATTAAACTTCTCTGTAGTCCATTTACATCCACCAAACTCACGCCTTCAAGCTGTTCAATTCTCTTTTTGAGCACTTTCTCGGTAAGTTCTGATACATCTGTAAGGTCGGCTTCGCTACGTGGTTTTACTTGAATGCGAATTACAGGTATGTCAGAGGTATTGATGCGTACTATTTGTGGGCGAGACATATCGCGTGGTAGGGTTTCGGACAACCTATCCATTTTCTCATTCACATCGATATAGGCTAAGTCCATTTGGGTGCCATATGCGAAGCGCAAATGAATAGTTCCTGTTTCGCTACCAGCTTTGCTTTCTAGGTATTCTATTCCCGAAACCGTTCTCAGTCGCTCTCTAATCGGCTTTAGGATATTATTTTCCATAATTGATGGCGAGGCATTTGGGTAATTTGCCTTCACCACTATTTCAGGAACATCGATTTCGGGTAATAAGGAAACAGGTAACTGCAGAGCGGAAAGTACACTGAAAATGATCACCAAAATGGTGGTCATAATCACCGCTATGGGGCGTTGAATTAGAAATTTTACCATGAAGGGAAAGGCTTAGTTTTCGGTTTGAATAGCAGTAGGAGCGACTATTGCTACTTCTGCATCATGAGCTAATTGTAAGTTGTTGGTAAGGATTACTTGAGCACCCGCTGAAATGCCCTCTAGGATTTCTACTTCCAAGCCATTGTCAAGACCAGATTCTACATAGTTCCATTTTGCCTTTCCATTTTCCATAGTAAAAACAACCTCCCGCCCTCCACGAACAGTCACTGCTCTTTTAGGTACAATTACATTAGCCGTTTGCGGAATACGAATCACAGCATTGGCATTCATACCAGGAATCAAACTAGAACCATTTGTAATGGCAATTCTTACTGTTACCAAGCCATTTTCATTTACGAATGGATTAATCTCTTTTACCGTACCCACAAAAGTTCCTGAATTTCTTGACACAGGATAGACATCTACCTTTTGCCCAATTTTCACAAGTGAAACATCCGATTCCAGAATGTTGGCATTCAATACCAAAGAATTAGGATCATAAATGCGACAAAACTCTTTACCACTACTCGCCATTCCTCCTTCACGAGTCACCAAATTAGCAACTACTCCAGAAATGGGTGCTTTTATAAAGGTTTTTTCAAGATTCAATTCGGCCTCTTCAATATTTATCCTTGCACTTAAAATATTATTTCTCAGCTCCAGATTTCTCCGAATTACTTCTGTGAATTGACCACTACCAAAATTCAAGGAGTCATTTTGGAAGTTTACATAGTTTTGCTCCAAATTCATTTTAGCCTTCCTTACTGCCATTATCTCATCTTCATTCTCTAGCTCGGCTAAGGTTTGGTTTTCCCTTACAACCTGAGCATTTGCGACATTCATTTTTTTTATGATTGCACTTTTTTCAAATGGAAGAATGATTTCTCTATTCGCCTCTATTTTGCCTGACGTATTTACTAGGTATTCAAAATCTTTTATCTGGGCAAAACCAACTTCAACTTCTGTAGCTCTCAATTCCTTGCGGATGGCCTGGGCATCTACATCAGAGTTGTCTTCTTTTTCTTCTTCACATGCAAAGAAAAGCGGGAGGATTAGTAAGAAAAGGATTTTTTTCATGAGTTTATAGTTATGTTCTACTTTGCATACTGGATGCATATTTCACTTAGAAAGTTTTAAATAAAAGCTTACCTAGATAAACTTTCTCAAAAAAACATTTTTTTTATTAAAACTAAAAAATAAATTAGCAAAAAGATTTTAAAATTTATCTTTTAATAAAACTATTTCTAAAAATAGGCCATCTGTAATAACAGTTTGTCCCTTCGAAAAGCAAAAATGAACGACTTTTTTAGCCCATTCCGTACGGTTATTCTCTTTTTGGCTTTGAGTTTTGCAGGTTTGGCACTCATACCCAAGCTTTCAGTAGACTTTTTGCCAACTCCGCCTGATCCTAAAATCCAGGTGACTTACTCTATGGCTCGGTCATCTCCTGAAATAGTGGAGCGAATGGTGACTTCACCCCTGGAAAATACGCTGTCGCAAGTGAGCGGGCTAAAAAAGATTTCATCTACAAGTAGGGACGATAGAGGTACAATTACACTTGAATTTGAAAAGGATGCTGATATAGGCTTTAAGAAATTTGAGGTTAATACCCTCATTCGCAATGTGTATAATAAGTTGCCAGAGAATGTATCCTATCCATTTACCCAGCAGTTTGGTGGAGACGATAACAGTAGGCAAACTAAGGGTCCCTTTTTGGTTTACACAATCAACGCACCTTTTGCGCCATTTAAAATAAAGCAGGAAGTAGAAGATGTTATCCGAAAGCAGTTGATCCAAATGCCTGAATTAGAGAATGTCGTAATTTCAGGTGCAAGAGATTTGCAGATTACCGTCGATTTAGATTTAGCCAAGCTTATTCAATACAGAATAAACGTAAATGACGTGGCTTCAAGTATTCGTAATAGTACTGGAAGTGAATTTCCAGGTTTAGCCACAACCTCTTCTTCACAGCAATTTTTTATTCGAATTGATAGGGAACTTGCAGATATAGTAGAGCTAGAAAACATCATACTAGGCTCATATGATGGAAAAGAAATAGCCATCAAGGATGTGGGTAGGATTTTCATGGAAGAGCAAGAGCCCAATAGCTATTTCAGGATTGATGGTAAAAATGCAATTAACCTTAGTATTACCCCCCGCGATGGTGTCAATAAAGTAGTAGTCGCCAATGCAGTGAAGGAAATTGTGAATAATTCTCTTGACCTATTGCCAGAAGGTTATTCTTTGTTTCTGCAAACGGACGAGTCGGAGTTTCTTCAAAAGGAGCTAAATAAAATTTACAAGCGAACAGGCCTTTCTGTATTAATACTTACGATTTTCATTTTCCTTGCCAGCCGTAATCCTCGGTATCTCTTAACCATTTTTGCTGGTTTATTTGTAAACCTCAGTCTAGCAGCTATTTTGGTTTATTTCCTTGAGGTCAATATCAATTTATACTCATTAGCAGGTATTACCATTTCCTTCGGATTGATAATGGATAATGCCATCGTAATGGTGGATCACCTGCATAGGAAAAAGAATGCAAAGATATTTTTGGCTTTATTGGCTGCATCCTTAACAACAATAATGGCTTTGCTATCGGTATTTTTATTGCCAGAGCAACTTCAGCGTAATTTAATTGACTTCTCAAAAGTGGTAGCAATTACCTTGGCCGTTTCATTATTTGTGGCTTTGTTTTTCACACCAGCTTTATATTTTCTACTTTTCAAGGAGCGCTTAAAAAGGAACAATCTCCATACATTCTCTAAACTGCGCAAAAAGGTGCGGCACTTTAGAGGCTATTCAAAATTGATTTTTTGGCTTGCAAATCGAAGAAAATTAGTGGTTTTTCTTATTATTTGGCTTTTCGGCTTTCCAATATTTATGCTTCCAACCAAGTGGGATGGCCAAGATTGGTACAATAAATCTCTCGGAAATGAAAAGTATTTGGAGCACGTAAGGCCATGGGTGGATAAAATTACTGGCGGCTCATTCAGGATGTTCAAAAGAGGTGTGTACGAAAGATCAAGCTATCGTGAACCAGAGAAAACCCGCCTCTATGTACGAGCAGGCATGCCTTATGGTACTACACTCGATCAAATGAATTATGTAATTAGCTTTTTCGAAGACTTCTTGGTTGGCTACGAAGGTATTGAGAAGTTTGTAACATCGGTAAATTCAGGGCAAAACGCCTCTATTGATATTACTTTTTTAGATAAATATGAGTTTTCCTCTATCCCTTATCAGCTTAAAGGTGAACTTATTGCCAGGTCATTGGATTGGTCCGGCGTGAATTGGCAAGTGGTAGGAGTGGGCCAAGGCTTTAGTACGGGTGGGAGCAATCAAATACCAAGCTATAGTGTGGAAATGTGGGGCTACAACTTTGATGAACTTGCTGTGCAAGCTCAAATTATGGCCGACAAACTTTTAGAGCATAGACGAATTCAAGAAGTTGATATCAACGCATTATCTGGCTGGCAAGATCGCTCAATGGACGAATACATCCTTTCCTTCTCGCCTTCAAAATTGGCCTTAAATGGCGTAAATCAAGGTCAATTGCTGAGTATGTTACGTAATATGAGTAAAACAACCTCAGCCTCTGGCTCTATCGAGTTTGACGATAAATTATACCCGATTTTCGTGAAAACATCAGGATCGGATAATTTCTCTAGATATCAAATGATGGAAGATGCATTGCCATTGGATACATCTAGACTGGTACGAATAAAGGATTTGGCTGAGTTAGAATTTGTAAAAACTCCGAATACCATTTATAAAGAGAATAGACAATACAAGCGGGTGGTTCGATTCGATTATTTTGGCTCAAGCAAGTTCGGCGCAGAGTATCGTGATCAAGTATTGGAAGAGATGAAAACCATCATGCCGATTGGATACACAGCGAAAGTTGGTGGATATGGTTACTGGTTTGGCAACCAAAGTTCGAATATTCAATATGGATTGATTGTACTTTTAATGTTTGGTATTTTCTTCATTTGTGGAATTCTATTCGAAAATTTAAAGCAACCATTCCTCATTATCATTTCTATTCCAGTTTCATTTATTGGCCTGTTTTTGATATTCTCTTTGTTCGATTTCAATTTCGATCAAGGTGGCTATGCAGCCTTTCTGATGCTGGGGGGCTTGGTAGTAAATGCAGCAATATTTGTGGTGAATGACTTCAATAATTTGCCTACAGTCAAGCACAATAGAAGAGTAATGAAAGCTGTAACTGGCAAATGGATTCCAATTATACTTACCGTTTTATCTACCTGCCTAGGTTTGGTTCCATTTATTATTGAGGGTCAAAATGAAGTGTTCTGGTTCTCTTTAGCTATCGGAACAATTGGCGGGCTTATATTTTCTATGGTGGCAATATTTATTCTTCTGCCGATATTCTTGGTGAAAAAGGCTGAATTGGTTTCTACTAAAAAGAAAAGTATTCAACCCATAGCTTAATGGATAGACTCCCTTATTACATGTTTTTCATTTCAGCTCTACTGGCTTGTAATTCCGAAAGGGAAATCAAAATAGTACAAGGTGATTTAAAGGATTTTAAGGTTGAAGATATCACGTTAGTATTGGATGAGTTTTCAACAGGCAATTCCCAGCTATTCCAGTACAGTCAAATAGGCGACAATGAATACTTATTAATGGTAGAGACAGGAGGGATTGGTTCTACCAAAGGCCCAAATATTGATCTTTACGATTTGAATAATGGCGAAAAGCTGAAAAGACTGCATGTGCCTTTAGAAGGCCCAAATGGAGTCCCATTGCCACCTAAAGTATGGATGCTTAATTTGGACTCATTACTCCTTATTACCAAAAGGAAGAGGTATATAATGAACTGGGAGGGTGAAATTATTAATGAAATTGAACTGGAAAATTTCATTGAATCGGCAGAAGATAAATATCCACAAATCTCTAACTATGCCCATCCAATATTTCTTAAGGATGAAATAATTATCGGACTAATGCCAGGGTTATGGGAGTCTGAATTATGGTTGCCTGATAAAAGGTTTATAAAATTATCTACTAAGGAAAATAAGGTTTCCGGATTGATAAATTATAGCTACCCGGAAATCTATAAGGAGTATGATAGAGATATAAATTACATTAGAATGTTCTCTCAGCAAGTTGGAGAAGATGTTTTTGTCTCATTTGCTCTTGGTGATTCCATTTACAAGCTTGATGGGCAAAAACTTAAGCCAGCTTTTTCTCTTCGATCTTTAAATGATCATAAGTTTCTTTACGTGCCAATTGACGAATCAAAAGGAGGTTTAATTACCATCACTGCTGGCTCTTCTGCTGCATATCTTGGTATGCTTTACGATCCATATAGGAAGGTATTCTATAGAATTATGAGCCAGGAAAATACTACTCCTGGCAATGATATGAGCAAGAGGAAGTATAGTGTTCTGGTGGCTGATCTAGAAGGTAATTTCTTAGCTGAATTAGAATTTTCAAGAAACGAATATCTATTCCACAGCGGATTTATTCATCCCAAAGGCCTCGCCCTAGCGGCAATTAAAGAAAATGATGATGAACTGAGGTTTGATTTTTTTGATTTTTCGCAAGCTTTTGATAAATAAGCTTTCAGCGGTTTTAAAAGTATTCAGAGTTACTTTTTCTTACCTGGTAACTTCATAGTCACTCCCAAATTAAAATTAATTGGATCTGCATTCAAATCGTTGTTTGTGAAAGGAGCACTAAATAGTAATTGCCCTTCAAGCTTTACATAGTCCCAACCGAGCCGTAGCGTTATACCAGGCTCCCAGAATAAATTTCCTTGATTGTCGCGTATATATTGGAGCTGTTCTTGAACGTATTCAGGCAGTCCTATTATATTAGGAGCTTGCCCAAAATTGGCGTAGGTAAAGCGGGAGGTGAATGCAAAGTCAATAACTTTCGTTGTCAAGGCTATTTGTGGTTGAGCAAAAAGACGTAGGTAATCTGTGTTTACCTTAATTTCCCTTTCGCCATCTTCTGTATAATATAGATTGTTAAGGCTCCCATAACCTAATCCACCATAGGTTTCGAACACAAAACGTTTGCCTAGTTGCTTGTAAAGACCATAGCCTGCTTCACCGAAATATCCTCCGCCACCATTTTCCAGATTTATTGCATGCATGTTCAGCATTACCGCTCTCTTGTCAGATACAGCATGTGCTCCTTGAAATTCGAAGCCTGTTTGGTATAAGCCACCTGATATTCTCGCGCTTGCATGAGTTTGCCCTTGCTCTGTGAATAGTGGAACATTCTGAGAATTGGGGACATAATAGGTTGGTCCACATGAGCTTATAAGGAATGTGACGATCCCTGTTAATGCTAAGCTTGAGAGTATTCTCATGATTTTGTAAAAGATTAAAGAAGTGATTTTAGGCATAACAAGTTAAGGTAAATTCAGAAGTTTTCACTCTTTGTTAGCCTCAATTATTTCAGCTTTTTTCTGAGCTAGTATTTCTTTCGAAATGAATTTTCCTTGAACGATTACCCCTTCAATTGTTTGGAAGTTTTCAACAGCTTCCAATGGATTCGCATTTAGTAAAACTAAGTCAGCATCCGCTCCAACTGTTATTTGTCCAAAGCTTCCTTTTTGCTCAAAATATTCAGCTGCATTTACGGTTCCAGTTTTATAAATTTCATAAGGTGACATTCCAGCTTGTGCAAGTGAAGCCATTTCATGAATTGTAGCAACACCAGGCACATTCAATATTTGCGGTGAATCGGAACCCATCACAAATGGAACTCCGGCATCGTGCAGCATCATTAGCATTTCCCTACGGAAGGCCAGATAAGCCTCCAATTTCTCTTTACTTGGTTGCGAATTGTCAAACATACGCTTTTGGCGAAACCAATTTGCTCTTGTCCCGACTGCCATCAACTTAAATTCTTCCATTTGTTCAAATTCCTGAGCCGATGCAGGTCCCATCCAGCGCTCAAAAAGGCTTTGGGTAGGTACAATCCAAGTATTTTGAGCTTTGGTCATTTTCACCAATTCGTCCATTTTGCTTCTGTCGATATGCTCGATCAGATTGACACCAAATAGACCTGAAACTTGTGGGTCAAGCAATGAATTGTCGCTTACCAAAGCTTCGATATAGCCATCCATATGCTCAATAGAACGATATCCTCCCGCCAATGCATGTACCAAACCTACATCCACAGATACATGTCCACCATAGAAAATGCCTTCTTTTTGTG
Source organism: uncultured Roseivirgaceae bacterium (assembly GCA_964598395.1). GTDB lineage: Bacteria > Bacteroidota > Bacteroidia > Cytophagales > Cyclobacteriaceae > CAXBDP01. The sequence goes on along the minus strand of CAZRBW010000022.1, from coordinate 12,738 downwards.
CAGTTTCTGCTATAGCATCAAATTTAGCTTTGTCAAGTCCTGGATGCAATTTCAAATGATCATAATTTGCAGCGGCTTGTTCTTTCACCATTTGGCGTCCCTTTTCTGGATTCTCTACCGAAGTGCCATTAAGAGATGGTCCAGCAGCAAATATTCTTGGGCCAACTAGTTCGCCATTGGCAATTTTCTCTTTCAGCACCAAATGATTTGGATGGCCGATCATGCCTCTAACTGTAAGCACTCCATGCATCACATATAGCCACATGGTTTCCTCTGCCAGCTCCATAGTATTTGGAATGTGTGAATGAAATTCGGATAAGCCGGGAATAAGGTATTTTCCTTGACCTTCAATTATTTGATAGCTTCCATCATTTTGAAAATCAGCGAAATTGGAGATAGATTCGATTTTTCCATTGGAAATTAAAACTGTCTGATTTTCCAGCAGTATCTCCCGATCCATAGGAATAACATGGACATCAGTAATCGCAATTTTCTGTGAAAAAGCGGGAGGTAAAAAAGTGATGATTGCTAATAAGCTGAGCGCGAGAATTTTGAAGTAAGCTTTCATATCGGTAGGATTTTATACCAATTTACGAAAGCTTCTTAAGGAAATGTTATCTAGACCTAAAAACTCAATGTTTGGCGTATTCAAATACTTCTTCCACTTCCACCAAGCCTTGAGGATTGATTTCTCTCAAAAGCACTTTTTTGGTTTCGTTAATTAGTAGCGGGTCATAATTGGCCACTACTCGAATGTAGTTCTCAGTAAAGCCCTGCATTTTGCCATCTTCCACATCCTCTTCGAAAAGCACAGTGAATTCTTTGTCTAAATTCTCCTCGTAAAACTTCCTGCGCTTTTTGTCAGAAAGGATCCGAAGCATTTTGGAGCGTTTTGCTCTTTCCTTCGGTTCTACAAATCCCGCCATTTTATCCGCCAAGGTATTTGGTCTTTCGGAATAAGTGAATACATGCAGATATGAGATATTGAGGGCATTTAGAAACTCATAAGTTTCCAAGAAATCAGCTTCAGTTTCGCCTGGGAAGCCCACGATTACATCTACGCCAATGCAGGCATGCGGCATGTAAGACTTTATGATATCCACCTTCTCTTCATATAGCTCACGCTGATAACGCCTGCGCATTAGCTTCAAAATTTTGTTGCTGCCCGATTGTAGCGGCACATGAAAATGCGGCACAAAACTTCGCGACTTTGATACAAATTCGACAATAGGATCGGTCAATAGGTTTGGCTCTATGGAGGAAATTCGGAATCTTTCAATAGATTTTATAGTGTCGAGTTGCTTAACTAGGTCAATGAATTTTTCCTCCCGCTTTCCTTCGTTCCAGCCAAAGTCACCAATATTAACACCTGTGAGTACTATTTCTTTTACGCCTGTTTCGCCAATGGCTTGTGCGCTTTTTACAATATTCACAATCTTATCACTTCGGCTTTCCCCTCTCGCCAATGGAATGGTACAGAAAGAGCACGAATAATTGCAGCCATCTTGTACTTTCAAGAAAGTACGTGTGCGATCGTGGATGCTATGAGCTGCATGAAAAGTGTTGGCTTCTGCTATTTCAGAAGCAAGAATGATAGACTCGGGCTTTTTCTCAAAAGTGGGAATCAAATCTAAAAGCTGGAATTTCTCAGCCGCACCCAATACGGCATCCACACCAGGAATTTCTGATATTTCCTTTGGTTTGAGTTGAGCATAACAACCCACTATAGCCACAAAAGCATTTGGAGATATTTTTTGAGCCTCCTTTACAATCTTCTTACATTTTTTATCAGCATTGTCGGTAACAGAGCAAGTATTGATAATGAAAATATCTGGAGAATCGGTGAAATCTACCTTGCGGAAACCTCTATCTTCAAATTGCCTTGAGATAGTGGAGGTTTCTGAGAAATTGAGTTTACAGCCGAGGGTATAGAATGCCACTTTTCGCATGGCGCAAAGGTACAAAAAAGCTATTTATATTTTTGATTAGCTATTATTTAAGCCTCTTGCCATTAATTTTTGATAAAAATTCAGATTATGCATTCATTAAAGCCCTTATTCAATAAATATTAAGTAATTTATTTTCAAGATAGCTTAAAAAAATACCCTGAAAAATATTTTTTAATAATTATCGTCGTAGATTTGGGTAAAATTTCAACCAACAATGTCAAATCTACGATTCCAAGCGATTGCTCAGCTCCATAAGAGACAGAAAGTAGTGGTAACGCCACCATCAAGTAAAATTTCCGATTACTTCGGAATGAACGTATTTGGTTCTAATCAAATGCGATCTACACTTTCACCGGATGTGTTCAAGAAAGTAGAAAGTGCTATAAAGCATGGTAAAAAGATTGATGCTGAAACAGCCGATGCGGTAGCAGCAGCAGCCAAATCATGGGCGATGTCCAAAAATGTAACCCATTATACTCATTGGTTTCAACCATTGACAGGTCTTACTGCCGAAAAGCACGATTCATTCTTCGATGCTTCGTCTGGTATTGAGAAATTTAAAGGGAGTACATTATTGCAGCAAGAGCCAGATGCGTCTTCATTTCCACATGGTGGCATCAGAAGTACCTTCGAAGCTCGTGGCTATACAGCTTGGGATCCAAGTTCGCCAATGTTCATTTTCGATGGTACCTTATGTATCCCAACCATATTTGTGTCATACACTGGTGAGGCGCTAGATTACAAAGCACCATTGCTTAAAGCGATTGATTTGGTGAGCAAAGCAGCTGTTGATGTAGTAAATTATTTTGACAGAGCAGCGACAAAGGCAATTCCACAGTTGGGTTGCGAACAGGAATATTTTGTAGTAGATAAGGCTTTGTTTTCTGCCCGTCCGGATTTAGTAATGGGTGGACGTACCATTTTTGGTCATAATCCAGCTAGAGGTCAGCAGCTTGAAGATCATTATTTCGGCTCTATCACTCCTCGTGTGTATGACTTTATGCGCGATTTCGAAATTGAATCTTTGAAATTGGGAATTCCTGTAAGTACTCGCCACAATGAGGTGGCTCCAGGCCAATTCGAAGTAGCTCCACTATATGAAGAACTGAATCTTTCATCAGATCACAATAGCTTGCTTATTGATGTGATGAGTAAAGTGGCTGATCGTCATGGATTGAAAGTATTGTTCCACGAAAAGCCATTTGCTGGCTTGAATGGTAGCGGAAAGCATAACAACTGGTCATTGGTGACGGACACTGGAATCAACCTTTTTCAACCTAGCAGTAGTGCAAAAGAGAATTTACTGTTTTTGACATTCTTTGTGAATACAGTGAAGGCCGTTTTCGAATACAATGATTTGTTGAGAGCATCCATTGCTTCAGAAAGCAATGATCATAGATTAGGTGCAAATGAAGCACCTCCCGCTATTATGTCAGTATTCCTAGGCTCTACAATGAGTAGTGTATTGGATGAGCTTGAGGAAAAAGGCAATGTGAAAATTGAAAAGGGCGACAATATGTATATGAAGTTGGGTATCGATAAAATCCCTTCTATTATACTAGACAATACAGACCGTAATCGTACTTCTCCATTCGCATTCACGGGTAATAAGTTTGAATTCAGAGCGGTTGGTTCTTCTGCCAACGTAGCTGGACCTATGACAGTACTCAACCTGATCGTAGCTGAGCAACTTACGCAATTCAAGAAAGAAGTTGATGCCTTGATCAAAAAAGGAAGTGACAAGCGATTGGCAATTGTAAAAGTGCTTCGTGAGTACATCAAATCTTCAAAAGCGGTTCGTTTCGAAGGGGATGGCTATTCCGACGAGTGGGCTAAAGAAGCAGAAAAAAGAGGTTTGAAGAATATCAAAAGTACACCAGAATCATTTGATGTATTTGAAGATAAGAAGACTTTGGATTTATTTACACGCAATGGAGTGATGAACGAGCGGGAGGTACATGCCCGTACCGAAATCATGCTAGAAAGCTATGTGAAAAATGTGCAAATCGAATCGCGGATGATGGGTGATTTGGCATTGAACCACATTATCCCAACGGCGATTGCCTACCAGAACATTTTGATTCAAAACGCAAACGGCCTGAAGGGTTTGGGTCTAGATAACTCTGCTGTTGTGGAATCTATTCAGACTATTTCAAAGCACATCCACGCCATCAAAGTGGATGTGGATAAGATGATAGACGAAAGAAGAAGAATCAATAAAATTGAGGATTCGAAAGAAAGAGCCCTTGCTTATTGCCATGATGTGAAGGAGAGATTTTTCTCAGAAATCAGATACCATGTTGACAAGCTAGAGCTATTGGTAGATGACGAACATTGGCCATTAGTGAAGTATAGAGAATTACTTTTCTTAAGATAATTTGATTGGGGTTTTATAGCAAAAAAAGAGCAGACTGGGGAGTCTGCTTTTTTTTTGGCCGAAGGAGGAGAGAGGATGGAAATGTTGACGGATGACGGGAAGTGAATACCTAAATAATCCTGGCCGTCAATAAAGAAGGAGATTTTGGATAATGGATTTTGGGTCTTTTGATTAAGCTCCATCGGAGCGTCCTGTTTTTAGCAACAGATTACACAAAAACCTTAAAGCTCCGTAGGAGTGAAATCTTCGTAGCCCATCGGGCGAAAAAACCTACAGCGCCGTAGGTGTGACATCTCAATAGCCTCGAATTAAGATCGAAGGGATTTTTTGATTAAAAGAGCTTGCGTCAGGAGAAAATTTGAACATTCTTTAATTCAGTAAATTCCCATCACAGATCGGTAAGTGTGATCGTTATAGACGCGAAATGTGGCGATTAAAGATTGATTACAGATTTGAAATTGTTTGGAGAGCAGCAAAATTCCAAGCGGACGCTTGAAATAGGTGGGGAATATGCGGAAAATTCCATCTAGCTCCATAGGAGTGAAATCTTCCTAGCAAAATTTACGAAAAGACCCGCAAGGTTTTTAAAACCTTGCGGGTCTAAGGATTATAATATCGAAAGATATTGATTCGAGCTAACCCATTAATGTAGGATCAAAAATCTCTTATCCAACTCAACTATTCAAAGCATCAATTTTCTTTGCTACTTCCTCTGCTTCGGCTACTTTTTCATCTGCTTTCCTCCGGTCGGAATGAGAGAGTTTATGCGCTTCGGCCATTAGCTTTGCGTATTCTTTTTGCAGTTTTTCTTTCTCGCTGGTTTTCTTGAATAGTCCAAACATATTTGTAGATTTTATAATATAACCAGCTAATTCAATATCTGTTCAATCAATTTTCTATTTCGTCGTCAAGCCCTAATTGAATCCCGTTTTGGAATGTCACCACTTCAATCAGATAGCCTCTGCGATCGTAGTAAGCCCACTCGCCATCAGGTTCGCCATTTCTAAATAATCCTTTTGATTCCTCTGCGCCATTGTCATGGTAAAAAGTCCATTGTCCTTCTCTCACACCATCTACCATTCTGCCTTTGCCAGCAGTCCGCCCATTTGGATAAAAGTAGGTCCATTCACCATGAGGCATGCCATCTAAGTAAGCTCCTTCAGATTCCTTGTTTCCGTTGCGGTGGTAGCTATATCTAATGCCAGTGCCATTTGCAAAGCTGCCAGTAGGTAATGTGTCTCCAAAAATATTGGTATATGGCCCAAGCTCCATTAGTTTCCCATTCGACCAAGTTTCTTCTTGCATCAATTGGCCATTTTCGTGAAAAAGCCCCCAAAGACCATCTTCTTCACCCAATAGAAATGAGCCAACAGACTTTAAATTACCTGTAGGATAATAAAAAAACCATTGGCCATCCTCCATGTCAGAACGGTAGCGACCTTCGGCTTCAAGTGTGCCTTGTTCATTAAAATATTTCCAAAGAGACACTTTCAAGTCCTCCCTATAATTACCGATGGAGAACATTCTGCCAGATTCCAAATACATTTTCCACAGACCATCTTTGAAACCATTTCGGTATTGGCCTTCTACACTTAATCTGCCATTATAATGATTTTCTAAATATGCTCCATTGGGAACCCCATTTTCATAAATCACTTCTTTGGCTACTCTTCCGTTATCATGGTAAGCTTTCCATGTTCCAGTAGCTAGGCCATTGTCAAATGAATTTTCACTTTTTAGTTGGCGATTTTCATAATACTCTTTCCAAATACCATGTGGTTCGCCACTGATATACGGCTTTTCAGCAGCAAGCATTCCACTAGGATAATATTCCTTCCAAAGCCCTACTTTTTTGCCATCATCATATCTACCTTCTTCTTTTTTGACATTGCCAAAATGGTAGGCTATGTAGTCTCCATTGGGTTCGCCATTTCTATAATTAAGCTCAGAAACTTGCTTGCCAGACATATCAAAAATGCGACTGGGGCCTTCACGGAGCCCATCACTGAAATACACTTCTGAATAGATTTTTCCATCAGCATAATACCCTTTCCATAAGCTATGCATTTTTCCATTAAGCATTTCTCCAGTAAGCTGTGGGTTTCCATTCGGATGGAAAAATGTCCAAGTGCCCACCATCAAACTATCTTGAAACTGTCCTTGAGAACTCAATCTGCCATCTACACCATATTCCTTATAATTGCCTGAGGGTTTATCACTTTTATAAGTGATTTCATATCGTAGAGCCTTATTCTCATAAAATAGCCAGAGACCCTCTCGTGCTCCATTTTCGTAACTTCCTGTTTGCACTAATTGGTCATTTTCATCATAAAATGCCCATTGGCCTTCACGTTGTCCATCCTCCATTTTGCCAATCGCCCGTAAAGTCTGCTCCTCTTTTGGAGGGTTTACTTGAGAATATATACTTGATTGAAAGATGAGTAGAAAACCTAAAAAAAGGATAATAAACCTATGCATAATTGATTTATGTGATGTATTGATATGATAACAATATAACAGAAAAATGAATGCGAATTAGTTCGCCTTTAAAATTATGACAATAATTATCAAATTATCCTTTGCGAATTAACTCAATCCATGATTCGTAACATATTAACGAAAAATTAGGCAAGTCGTTCGAGTTTATTAGGGGGATTGTTCTGGCAATTTTTAGAACTCTTGGCTGATTATTGATTTGGGTAATAGATGTTGCATTGTGTACATACGAATTTACATCATGATTCCAGTCCTCGTCCACAGAAAAGCGGGAGGTTGGTTCGAAGTTGACATGAGATAAATTCGCAAATGCCCGACTTGCCAAATTTCCTTGCAAGTGTAGCGTCACGCTAAAATACTTACCCCACCAAAACATAGTTCGGAATAGTAATAGCTCCTCACCTTGCTTAAATCGCGGATAATCCAAAATCAGATAAGGAAGCCCGAGTAAATTCTCGCCTTTGGAAATTTTTCCTCCTTGCGTGAGACTCCCCGCCGGAAGTAAATTATTAAGAGAAATTACGGTTGGCTCAAGTTGGTTTTTAACCTCCCGCAATAAATGCTTCACCTTTTCGTAGGCAGTTTCGCGATATTTGAGAATTTCTATATCACTAAGAAAAGAGAGTTCTTTTTTATCAAAAATCTCCTGCGAACTCATATTATTACATTTGGATCATAGCTGATGCCCATGTAAAGCCACTACCAAAGGCTGCCAGACAAAGCAAATCGCCTTCTTTCAATTTACCTTTTTCGAAGGCTTCGCTCATAGCTATTGGGATGGATGCAGCCGTGGTGTTTCCATAATGCATAATGTTGTTGAACACTTTATCGTCTGGTAAGCCAAGCTTTTCTTGTACAAAATTACTGATCCTCAAATTGGCCTGATGCGGGATGAAAAGGTCAATATCCTCCTTGCTTTTGCCTGTAGCATCTAAAGCTTCTTGAATCACTTCCAGAAATCTGACCACGGCGTGTTTGAATACCGTATTGCCATTCATGGTTAGTTTGAAAGTTGGGCCATCGATTAAGTCATGCGAGAGACGCTCCGCACGGCTACTTCCAGGATCTTTTACGTATAATTCTTCGGCAAATCTGCCATCTGCATGGAGGTGAGTTGTCAATACTCCTTTACTTGTATCATCAGTAGATTGTAAAATCACCGCACCAGCGCCATCTGCGAAAATTACACTAGACGAGCGGCCTTCATCCGAAATATCCAATGCCGATGATTGTATTTCTGCTCCTACTAGTAAAATTGTTTTGAAAGTGCCTGTTTTGATGAATTTATCAGCAACAGACAAGCCATATATAAAGCCCGAGCAAGCATTGCGTATATCCAATGCGCCAATGCCACCGAGACCTAATTCTCTTTGCAACAGCACACCTGAGCCAGGGAAAAAATAGTCGGGTGTAATATTAGCAAAAACGATAAACTCAATATCCTTCACGTCAATTCCAGCTCTTTCGATCGCCATTTTGGAAGCTTTGGTAGCCATATTCGCTACTGTATCCACTTCTGGATTAAACCACCTACGCTCCTCAATTCCAGTTCGTTCCACTATCCACTCATTGGTGGTGTTCATTATTTTCTCTAGATCTTTGTTGGTGACAATTTTCTCAGGCACATAATGGCCAATGCCTTTTATAACGCTGTTCTTCATAATGTGGACTTGTTTCTGGGTTTGCAATTTTAGACAATAAATTTTAAACCGACAGTTTGGTATTCTTAATATAAATTCATTTGTGGATGTGGACTTATAAACTTACTTTCCCTAAAAATGATTTGATATGCGTAATTTTTCTTTAGTACTACTATTGTTCATTTCTATCATCGGCAACGCTCAAATAATAGACATTAGTCAAAGTCCAACCTTGCAAAAGGGCCTTTCTTGGATTGAGAATCAAAAGTCAATTTCGGCAGAAAGTTTAATCAAAATTGGTGGCATAATTAGCCCATCTGGTCAAGAGCATGAAAGAGCTGAGGCAGTGATGCAGGAAATGAAGCGAATTGGATTGCAAAATGTACGAATGGATAGCGGACCAAATGTTATTGGGATTATTCCAGGTCAAAGAACTGAACAATTGGTTTTTGTATCTACTTTGGACGATCTGGCTGGAGTTGCTGAGCATCAACAGGCTGCCAATAAGCAACCCTACATTGCCGATGGCAAAGTAATCGGGCCAGGTACAAACACATCATCCATCACCGTGTCGATGCTATTGGCAGCTGAGGCAATTTTAGAAACGGGAATTAAACCGCAATACACATTGGTGTTTGCTTCGGTCGCTCAGGAAGAAACAGGCTTGCAAGGGATGAAGCTGCTGTATAATGAATTAAAAAATAATGCTATTGCATTTGTTGATATACTGGGGGACGGTCGTTCATTAAGTTATGGTGCATTGGGCATTCATTGGTGGAAAATTCAAGTTTCAGGCCCTCCGGGTCACTCCCTCAATGGCGGTTTACCCAATGTAAATCAGGGAATTGGACGAGCTATCGATAGGATTCTGAGTTTAGATTATCCAATAAGGTATAAAGATCAAAATACAGTAATTAATGTTGGGATGATCGAAAGTGGCAATGTGTTTAATCACAAGCCGGAACAAGGTTGGTTTTCATTAGATATCCGCTCATTGGATGGGAAAGTAATTGATGAAATTGAAACAGAAGTGGCCTCCATTATTGTAAAAGTGGGCGAAGAAACTGGTGTTACACTGAAAATGGAGCCGTTTCAATTGACACCAGGAGGACAAATTCCTGGTGCACTGGAATCCGAATTGGTGACTACAGGAATATCCATCAGTCAATTTCTTGGATATGAACCATCATTGAGTAACAGAGGCTCTAGCAATCTGAATGTCGCTATTTCGCAAGGTACTCCTGCGCTTGGGTTGGGTGGTGAAAGAGGCGGGAGGAGAGGCTTCGCAGACGAGTGGGCCGATATTGAATCAATGAATAAGTCAGCAAAACATGTATTTTTGTTAGCAGCACTTTTGGGCACACGATAAAAGAACTTATCAAATAAAATTGCGTTCATTAGATATCTTCACTTAATATTGTGCAAATAATCTTAATAAAATATATTTTTGAAATGCTTAAAAAATCTAAAGCAGTATTCTTTTTCATTTTAAGTTTTATCGTTTTTGGATTGTTCGCCTGCCAAGAAAAAATCGATGCACAAGCTGTTGTTAGCAAAAGTATAAATGCTCATGGCGGTAATTTATATGAAAATAGCACCATCGAATTTTCTTTCAGAGACCGAGATTATAAGATACACCGTGATGGTGGCGTATTCAATTACGAAAGGATTTTTACGGATAGTTTGGGCACTTTTCACGATTTCCTTAACAATGATTATTTCGCACGGGAAATCGATGGGCAGCATTTCAGATTGAGTGATAAGGATTCACTTGCTCAAGCAAATAGCCTCAATTCTGTAGTTTATTTTGCATTACTTCCATATTTCTTAAATGATCCTGCAGTATATAAAACCATGCTCGGTGATGTGGAGATTGATGGTGAGAATTATTACAAAATAAGAGTGTCATTTAGTCCTGAAGGCGGAGGAGTTGACTTCGAAGATGAATATGTTTATTGGTTCAATAAGGATGGGTACACCATGGATTACTTGGCTTACTCATTCCATGTAAATGGTGGAGGCACACGTTTTAGAAAAGCCATAAATAGAAGGGAGATCAATGGTATTACCTTCCAAGATTACATCAACTATACGGCAGAAAATGAAGTTGAGAATATTGCAGATTTCGATCAGTTATTGAAAGATCAAAAGTTGAAGCAAGTTTCTATTATTGACCTTAAAAATGTAGTAGTCAGGCGATAAGAACTTCTATTTCACTTCCTCTATGTGAACTTGAATTTTGCCAATAGTATTTTTAACATCCAAGTAAATTGTTACTGGGTTTTCCACGGAGGTAGATCTATATTCATAGGTCTTTCCTTTTTTGGTTAATCCTTTAGCATCAACTTCTCCCAAGTTTGTAGAAGTCGTCATTTCCACGTTCACGGTGTTTGGTAACCAAATTTCTACTGCACCAAGTGTGGTATTAATTTCTGCTTCAAGCGTTTGATTCCATTCACCTCTGAAATCAGCTTCCACCTTCCCAGCAGTGGTATTGATATTCAGAAACTCCAACGATGAATTGCCAAGTTGTACTTCACATTTACCAGCAGCAGCATCAACATAGAGTCTTTTCACATTAGAATTGGTAATATTAATATTACTCAAACCAGCTTTCAGTTCAACGTTGAGTTCAAACTCAATTTCTTCATTGATCCGCAAATTCCAAGTATTTTCCGTTTTTCCACCATCTCTATTGAAAACCCATTTATTATTATTGCTTCCACCTGTTATGTGTAGTTCACCAACGTCGCTATTTGCTTCTACATAGTCTAACTTAATAGCGTAGTCCGCCATATTGTAGGTGAATTCTCCTTCCACCAATTTAATGGTGCCAGGCTCAATACGGAGTTCGCCAGCATTCATTTCAACATAGGCTTTCACTCGTTTATTGTCCCCGACATCGATCGAATTATTGTTGGAGATCGATCGCTCCAAAAGCTTACCTTCGTTTAGAGTAATCTCACAAGAATATAAACTCGCTACCAATAGACTAGTAAAAAGTAATAAGACTGATTTTTTCATTAGCGATTGATGTTTATTTCATTAGGTTGAGATTTCCAGCGAGCTCAATAGCCACTTTTTGGTTGTTTTCGTAGGCTAGCTCTTTGTACCTGATTAAATCTACGATGGTTCCAATAAAGCATAAACCAAATGTAAATAGAAATAAAAGCCCCATTCCAATTTCATTTTTCAAAAAGCGTTGAACACCTGCAATGCATACAAAACCTAAAATTGCAGCAAGCAGAAAAGTTTCTTCAGATTTGCGACGACTACGGTAGGCATTTGCAAAAATCTGCGCTTGCTCGTCAGTCATGTTATTGATAATAGATTGTACAAAGGCCATTTCGCTACCTTGTAACTCAGGAAGTAATTTTAATACACTAGGCATGGTTTGTTATTTTAATGGTGGTAAAATAGTGCTGATAATTCAGCTTGAAAATTCTTGTAATTAAAACGATTACAGCAAAAGGACCTAAGAAATGTGCTTCGAATGAAGCTAAAATATCACCTTTGAAAAGCCAGGCAATAGAATGCCCTAGTCCGCAACCAGGGCAAAAATCGAAGCCCATTTGGTCAATCAAGCAAAGACTAAAACTACCTGTACTTGTAGCAGGATTAAACACAGCTAATGCCACCAAACTAAGGGTCCAGATCAAACTTTCTACGGGCGGTATCCATTTTGGTAGTTTCATATATTACTTGTATAAATATATGTGATTTACAAGAAGTTGGATTCAAAATGTTGATTATCGGAAAATGAGGAATCTTATTGATGATTTTTCAGGGTAAAAATCTTTTAAATAAAAAAAGCCGGCATAACCGGCTTTCAATTTATTTCTGATTTTTTAGGATATCCCTAATTTCAGCAAGAAGTTTTTCTTCTTTGCTGGGCTCTGGTGGAGCGGGAGGAGCAGCTGGTGCTACCGTAGGTTTTTTCTTCATTTGATTCATCCCTTTGATTACCATAAAGATAGCAAAAGCTATAATGAGGAAATCAATGGTAGTCTGGATGAAATTACCATAGCCGATAGTAACGGCTGGCACAGCTGCGATTACATCTCCAGCAGCATTGGTACTTTCTAAGACACCTTCTTTCAGCACGTACTGTAAATCTTTGAAATCCACACCACCTACTAGTAGGCCAATTGGTGGCATAAGGATGTCGCTGACTAAGGAGCTTATGATTTTACCAAATGCACCACCAATGATGATACCCACAGCCATGTCCACGACATTGCCGCGCATGGCGAACTCTTTGAATTCTTTAATTACA
>CAZRBW010000021.1:42374-43755 GCA_964598395.1 uncultured Roseivirgaceae bacterium | reverse complement strand
GCATTTTTACTTCATCAATACTTAAACGTAGCTGCGGAACAATAATAGTTTCCTGCTTAGATTGGCAGGAAACTATACAAACAAACATTAAAATTTGAAAAAACTTCATATTTATTCAACGCTAGGGCAAGTATAGGTATGGAAACTATAATCACCTTCAGTACTATGAAATGTCCATGAAACTCCGCAGTCACTTCCGCCGCAAATAAAGGCAGTTAACTGGCTTAACCAACAATTTATCTCTGCTTGAGTTCCGTAGAAGGTACCACCAGAACAAGTGAAGGACTCAGTAGGAGTAGAGCAATTCCGCGAAAACGCACTTTGCAGTCCAAATAGCCCTGTGAAGGCCAATACTGCTACAAATGAAAATAAATATTTTCTCATGATTTTAAAGAATTAAAGGTTAAAAACAAATCATTAGTACTAAAGAAACATAAGCTTGGCTTAAACATATGGAGGGGGGGGGGAATTATGCAAATATCCGAATGATATTTTTCATTTATTTTTTCATTTTCCTTCTAAAGTACTATGGTTTATATGAAAAGATAAGCAGAATCGATTCATCCGGGATTGACACCTTTACCTCATCTATACTTAACTTAAAGTTGAGGGGGTAATAATAGATTCCTGCATAGTTCGCTGGCGGGAGACTATTGCTACTAATAATAAAGTGATTGTGGAAAGTCGTTTGTTCATTTCGGTATTAAACTACAAATTAATATTTTTCAATTAAGCATTTAATATCAATGAAAATTTTTGTATTATGGCAAAATGAACGCAGGTTTGGGAAAAGGGAAACGTAAGTAAAGTTCGACTAATTGATTACCACTAAAAAGCATAGAATGGAAAAGCTAGCAAATGTTCATCCTGGTGAAATCTTGAATTATGAATTTTTTAAACCTCTAGAAATCACGGCATATCGTCTTTCGAAAGATTTAATAATACCTCAAACACGCATTTCGGAGATCACAAAAGGAAATCGTAGAATTACCACAGACACTGCTTTGCGCTTGAGTAAGTATTTTGGAAATTCTGCCAAATTTTGGCTTGGACTTCAAGATGATTATGATATTGAAGAAGAACAGGAATCTAAAAAATTAGAACTAAGCAAAATCAAACACTATCAAAATAGGAACCTGGCCTAAGTAATAGTTAGAAAAGCTCAATCCAAAATTTTTGTACAAGGAGAAAAGTAAAGCCCAAATTTAACAATTCTTCAAGCTAGATTTTAAACAGGCTCCTTCCCAGCCCAGCCTTGCAGCCCACCGCTGTGGATAATGAGGATTCGCTTGTAAGTTTCCAGTTTCTGTTCAGCCAATAATATGTCGATGCCATAAAGCATTTTGGAAGTGTAAATCGGGTCTAATAGGATATTATGCGC
>CAZRBW010000021.1:31538-42274 GCA_964598395.1 uncultured Roseivirgaceae bacterium | reverse complement strand
TTTCGCCCAATCGGCACAAGATTGTACACCGGCAATACTACTTCCACCTTCAGGAATATAATATGCACTTTCTGCCAATTGTGCCAAGTTTGGTATATCCGGTAAGCCTTCTTCTCTTATTTGCCTGTAAGTTGGCCTATCTACATAGTGGAGTTTCATCCCTTTTTGCTGCGCAAAGGCAAGGGTGGGGTTCAGGTTTTGATGTTCCTCGCCGCGAATGAGGCCAATACATGGCAAATTCAATTCAGCGCAAAGTGCGGCTGTTGCATAAATATGATTAGAGTAGGCGCCGCCAGCTGTTATTATTTGGGTATAACCATCCGCAAGAGCCTTTTCTATATTGCCCTTTAGCTTCCAATATTTATTGCCTCCATATTCGGGATGGCTTAGGTCTTCTCTTAGTATATAGATTTCCTGCGAAATAGGCTTATGCCAGTTTAACTTAACTATAGGTGGATTTTGATAAGTAGAAAAAGTAAATGGCATACCCGAATTGGCTTCAATTGGTGATGGCTAAAGATACGAAAGCAATAAATGAAGGCGGGAGGAATAAATCCTAAATAATTTATCGCTTTGAATGAGTAATTATTACATTTTTAATCCTTCCCCTCCCCCAAATCCTCCCCTTTTTTCACCTTCTTCTTTTTGCTATCATCAAATAACATTCGTACGGATGGTGAATAGGTGTCGTCGTATTGGCCAGAGCGTGTGGCCCAGATAAATGCCGCAAGAAAACCTCCCGCGATCACAACGCTAAATAGTATCAGTATAATGATTACTTCCATGCTAGATTAATTTTCGCCATTTGGCCAAGCTAGTAACGCTAAAGGTAGCGAATGACACAACCGTAATGCTACTCAATGGCATTAGTATAGCAGCAAAAATGGGAGTTAGGTTCCCAGTAACGGCGAAGGCCAAGCCAACAATATTGTACAGAAAAGAAATAGTAAATGCCGCATAGATAATCCGCTTGCCTATTTTGCTAAAGGAAAGTAAGTCGGGCAGCAGATGGAGTTTTTTTCCATCTAGGATGGCATCACTTGCTGGAGTAAAAGTATTCACATCATCGCTAATGGCAATGCCGGCATGACTGCTTCTTAAGGCTATGCCGTCGTTGAGACCGTCTCCAATCATGGCAACTTTATTTCCAGCACTCTTTTTTGCTATGATGTATTTCTCCTTATCTCCCGGACTTTGTTTGAAAAACATAGGTGTATTGCTTGGGAATAAACCTTCAAGCTCTTGTTTTTGCTGTTCGGTATCACCGGAAATTAGCGAAACGCGATAGTTAGCACTCAATTGGGAGATGGTCTCCTTTATGTTTTTACGATATTCTGCTTTAATCACAAATCGGCCTTTAAGTTGGCCATCAATGGCCAGCCATACTTCGCTACCCGAAATGGTTTGTTGGGCGTGAATATTCTCAATTTCATGATTTTGCAAGAATGAAGCTGAGCCTAATAAAAGCTTATTTGAAGCTATTTGAGCTTGAATTCCCTGCCCTGGAATTTCCACGTAATTGGAAATCTGACTGCTCTTTGCAGGAAGAAGTTTTAAGAAATCAAGTATTTGTCTGCTCAGAATATGGGTAGATTGGCTGGTCAATAGAGCTACCATTTTCTTTTCTTCTTCGGTCAATGCTTTTCCTTCGAAGCTTACTTTGTTTTTGCCAGTTTGGGTAATCGTGCCTGTTTTGTCGAAAACCAAATCATTTACATCTGCTAAGGTTTCAACGACTAAGGCATTTTTGAGGTAGAATCCATTGCGACCGAATACGCGCATTACATTGCCCAAAGTAAATGGCGTAGCCATAGATAATGCACAAGGACAAGCCACAATTAATACTGCCGAGAAGGCATTGAGCGCTTTGGAGCTATCAAATACCAACCAATAAGCCAATGAGGCAAAAGCAATAAATAGCACGACGATAGTGAAGTTTTTGCTAATCTTATTTATAGTGGCCTCTTTACTCAAATCGGCTTTTTCTTCTCCAGCCTCATTCCAAAGGCTAGTAAGGTAGCTTTGCGATACGGGTTTGATTACTTCTAAGCGTACTTGAGAGCCCATTTGCCTACCTCCCGCATATACCAACTCACCTCGGCCTACTTTCATAGGTTCTATTTCGCCCGAAACGAAACTGTAATCGATACGAGCGTCACCTTCTATCAATCTACTATCTGCTGGTATTAACTCTTGATTTCTAATCATTATATGATCGCCACAATCAAGGTCATTTATAGGCGTAGAAATAATTTCACCCTTTATCCATTTGCCCACAGCCACTGGGAAATAGGCCTTGTAATCCCGCTCAAAAGACAGGCTTTCATAAGTTCTACTTTGAAACCATCTACCTACCAAAAGGAAAAAAAGCAAGCCAGCCAAGGAATCGAAATAACCTGCACCCGTATTTGAAAGCAGCTCATAAGTGCTTCGGAAAAATAAAGCAGCGATGCCCAATACAATCGGGAAATCGATATTGATAAAGCCTTTTCGCAATGCTTTGTAGGCTGATTCGTAATAGGGTGTGGAGCAATATAGGACTACAGGCAGCGCCAAGGCGAAATTTAGATAGCCAATAAAAACGCGAATCGATTCATCGCTAAGTCCTTCGAAACCAAAATATTCCGGAAAACTAAGAAGCATAATATTGCCAAAGCAAAAGCCCGCCACGCCTACTCTCAATACCAATCCATTGTTGATCTTTTTCCCTTTTTTCCCTTCGTAATCTTGCAAGGAAAATTCTGGTTCGTAGCCTATGGTTGTTAAAAGTTCGGCAATTTTCTTTAAGCTAGTTTCTTGTGGATTGTAATCTAGTCTAAGCTCTTTGCTAAGGAAATTTACGCGGGAGGATATAATTCCTTCACTAAGTTTTGCAAGGTTTTCGAGTAGCCAAATGCATGAGCTACAATGTATTGCTGGCAGAGAAAGCCGTATTTTCTCTCTTTCGTCCGAGGCAAAGTCCAACAGTTTTGCTTTGATGTCAGGATTCTCCAAATAATCGAATTTTCCTTCGAACTGTCTGGCTTTTAGCCTAATGCCAGGGTTCTTTTCGAGATCGTAATATTCACAAAGATCATTTTCACTCAGGATTTCATATACAGTTTGGCAACCAAGGCAGCAAAAGTCCTTGTCATGTATATGAATATGCTCATCTTCTATTGGGCCTCCACAATGGTAGCATTCGGTTGCTACAAGTTTCTGCACGGGTTTTTCTTCCACCTCAATTGCCATGTTGATCGAGTCATAAATTAGTGATGCAAAGATGCAGATGCAACCTATCTGAAAATATGATATTGGTCAGCAATTGAAATTAGCTGTATAAATGGCTGAAAGCTAAATCTTTTTATTGTTGATTAAACTTTGTCATAGCGTTTGCTATCCAATCCTTGAATTTAGAAAACAAAACAACAGAAATATGAGAAAGCAAATGATTTTCACTTTGGCCTTACTGTTTGTAAGCCTAGTGAGTGCAGACGTAATAGCACAAAAAAAGAGTGCTGAAAGCAAGCAGGAGAAGGAAAGGCCCATGAGGCAAGATCAGATGAAGGAGAGAGGTCAGAACCCAAGATCCATGAAAGGCTTTACTAAAGAGCAAAAAGAAGAGATTAAGGAGCTTAGATTTGAGCATTTGAAAGCTACAACTCCATTGAAAAATGAGTTGAACGTACTAAGAGCAAGACAGAAAAGTCTTATGGCAGGCAATAATCCTGATCAAGCACAAATTAATTTAGTGATTGATGACATTGCTCAAGTGAATGCTCAATTGCTCAGACTGGATGCAGATCATCAAATGAAATTCAGAGCAATACTTACAGAGGAGCAAAGAGTAAAAATGGATGCTATGCGCGCAAATGCAGACCAAAATGGAGCACAGTTGCGTCAAGGTCAGCAAGGAAGAAGGCAATCAGAAGGTGGTCGCCAAATGCCTCCAAGAAGGCCATTAAAAGACAGATAGGTGTATGAAATAAAATAAAAATGCCCTCTGATTAGTTTCAGAGGGCATTTTTTATTGGTCAAATGTTGATCCTTATTTAGGATCTAAGATATTGTCAATTCTTACGATCAAGTCATCCACATGTATTTGGCTCATACGATCACCAAATCTTGCACGGGCACTTCTTAGGTTTGTTTGAAGTGTTTTCAATTCAGCTCTTGAGATTGCTGGAATATCTGATTGGCTTGCATTGATTGCTGTACCACCACCGAAGAATCCTCCCGCTGCTGGTTGTTCAGCCTTTACAAGCGTTTCTAATCTTTCAACATGCGCACGCTGTAATGCTCTTCTGTATGGATCTATAGTAGTTCCATTAGCAAGTTCAGACCATATGCCTCTACGCAAATCTGTGTACAGCTCATCCATAGTATAAGCATTAGCGCCATTTAACGTTTGGTTTTCAAGCATTCTACCTAAACGACGTGGCTCAAGGATGGAAGATAAAGTACCAGTTTGCAATCCGCGAACTCTTTCTTGAATGCCGAAATCTTGAATTTTTGAAATAATATCCTTGTCAATCATCCAAGTTGGTGTTTTGAATAATTGCTCATTCAAGAATGCAACAGCTCTTTTTTGCGTGTCTTTAGATGCGTGAGTATAAACAGCTCCTTCTTCATCATACGTTTTGTACACTTCGTACACACCACCGATGTTGGTACGAACGTGACCCATGTAGCGACCATACTGACCAGCTACTTGACCATACATTTCGCTTAGGTCGCTATAATCTTTACCATCTTCCTTAGTCCACTCGATTAGGTTTGGCACAATTCTTTTCAAGTTGGCAATACCATATTCACTTGCTTTCATTGCATCGTCGCCCAAATCTTCTGACTGAGCACTTGGATCATTAGGATTTCCTTGACGACCATAACGGTAAGCAGGATCACCTTTTTTGTCTAGAATCCACTGGTTTAGCGTAGGAACTTCTTCTTCTGGCGTAGTTGCTCCTAGAATTGGTCTATAACCCCACGAAACAGAATATCTGTCATATTCACCGATTTTGGCTAATAAGTTAACATTATCACCTGGTTGGGCAATGTAGTTAAATCTTG
This sequence comes from uncultured Roseivirgaceae bacterium, assembly GCA_964598395.1. Taxonomy (GTDB): domain Bacteria; phylum Bacteroidota; class Bacteroidia; order Cytophagales; family Cyclobacteriaceae; genus CAXBDP01. The sequence goes on along the minus strand of CAZRBW010000021.1, from coordinate 37,225 downwards.
CATAATCCATGATTGATGGAGCAGTTCCTCTATCTTTGGTAAAGGATGTAGAACGAAGACTATCTACTGGGTAGGCATGGCTAGCAGAGAAGTTGTGTGGAAGACCTAAGGTGTGACCTACTTCGTGAGAAGAAACGAAACGAATCAAATCGCCCATTACTTCATCCTTGAATTTAACCGAACGCGCATCAGGGTTCACTGCGGCAGTTTGGATAAAATACCAGTTGCGAACCAAGTTCATTACGTTGTGGTACCAACCAATATGCGATTCTAATATTTCGCCAGATCTTGGATCCGAAACGTGTGGACCGTATGCATTCTGAATATCAGATGCGAAATAACGAATTACCGAATATCTTGAATCATCAACATCCCACTCAGGATTTTCTTCTGGTGTAGGAGGGTCAAGAGCATAGATTGCATTTTTGAAACCAGCAGCCTCAAAAGCAACTTGCCAATCGTCAACACCTTGCTTTAAGTAAGGTCTCCATTTGTCTGGAGTAGCAGGATCTATGTAGAAAATTATTGGTTTAACTGGCTCTACTAGTTCACCTCGTTTGAATTTCTCTTCGTCACCAGGCTTGATTTCAAGTCTCCATCTGTCCAAATATCTTCTCGTTTCAGCTTTTTGAGCATCAAGACCAAAATCAACTTGACGTGTCGTGAACCAACCAACTCTTTGATCGGCGATGCGTGGCATCATTGGAACAGCAGGCAATAATAACATAGAGTTATTTATTTCAATAGAGATTGAATTGTTGCTTCTACCTGAAGGAGGCTCAGCAGCGTTGTACGTTTTTACGTGTCTAATCTCAATATTCTCAGGAAAGCTCTTTACAAACTCAACAAAAGAACGCGACGCATCCAATGCTGTAACTCTGTACTGAGTTCTTCTATTATTTGGCATACCGAAAGGACGAGTATCTTTTTCCCAAAGATCAGTCACATCAATTACGATGGTCTCTTTGCCATCACCATATGCTTTGATATCGAAAATACCTATGATAGGCTCAAAGTTTGAGTTTTTTACCGAAGTCGATATAGGTAGAGAATCACTTGCTACATTTTGGTAAGAAACTTCTTTCAAGATGATTTTATCATCCTTTAATTTTTCCCATCTTAGTACTTGGCTGTTGATTTGCTCGCCACCATAACCAATACCGGTTGCCGTTTTGGCAATTCTAGAAACCATCAACATATCTCTTCCTAATAACTTTGCAGGAATTTCGAAGAAATATTTTTTATCTAAATAGTGTACGTCAAACATTCCATTGTCAGTAACTGCTTCAGAGGTAATTACATCCTTGTATGGCTTGATTCCGTTTTTGTTAGCGGCAGGTCTTGCTGGCGCTTCTGCTGCAGGGGGCGTTTGTGCCTGCTGATTTTGGTTACGACGATTTTGAGCTTCAGCATCAATTGCTGAAGAACCCACAATCATAGCCGCCGCTATAATCATCATCGACATTCTAATTCTCGTCATTCTAGTTCGTTGTTTGTCTTAATTAAAATAATAGGAGCCAAAGTAGTCTTTTTAATGTGATTTTCACTAACAATTTTGATATAAATGGCTTTTAAAGATGAATTGTTTGTATATATAACCCATGAGTGTAAATGTGAAAGATATTATAATAATCGGTGCAGGGCTTGCTGGACTAACTTCAGCAATACTATTAGCTAGAAAAGGGCGGGAGGTTACACTTATTGAGAAGAAGAAATTTCCATTTCATAGAGTGTGTGGCGAATACATTTCAAATGAAACTAAGCCATTTTTAGAGCGAGAAAATTTTCTACCTAAAGATACTGAACTCCCTGATATCAAAAATTTTGAGTTCAGCGACTCCAAAGGTAAGGGCTTTCAAATTCCCCTCGATTTAGGAGGCTTTGGTATTAGCAGATATATACTCGACAAATACCTATGGGATATTGCCAAGCAGGAAGGTGTCCATTGCCATGAACTCACTGACGTAATTAAATTGGAATTTAGAGATCAAACTTTTGAGCTCACACTCTCAGATAATTCCACTCTAAGCGCCAAACATGTATTAGGGGCATTTGGGAAGAAATCCAGGCTTGATAATGTTTTGTCACGCTCGTTCCTAAATGCTGAAGCGCCTTACATTGGAGTGAAATACCATATTAAAACCGAATTCTCTGCCGATAAAGTTGCCCTTCATAATTTCAATGGAGGCTACTGTGGGGTAAGTGCGATCGAAGCAGGCAAAACTAATTTATGTTATTTGGCTCTCCGGAAGGATTTAAAAGCACACGGCAGCATCCATGCTATGGAAGAAGCTCTCCTTTATCAAAACCCAATTCTTAAAAAGCTATTTCAAGAAAGCGAGTTCCTATTTGACCAACCAGAGGTTATTAATGCCTTTACATTTGCAAGCAAAGAACCTATTGAAAACCATGTGCTGATGATTGGGGATGCGGCGGGATTGATTACACCGCTTTGCGGCAATGGCATGTCCATTGCCATCCGATCAGGTAAAATGGCAGCGGAAAGTCTGCTCAATTTTGCAGAAAGGTCAGAGATTGAAAGAGACTATAAAACCAAGTGGACGAAAGAATTCGCTTTAAGACTAAAAGCAGGAAGAGCTATTCAAGGATTCTTTGGTAATAGGCACACAAGCAGTTTGGCCGCAAAAATGCCTTTTCTAGGGAAGGTTCTAATGCCGCTGACTCATGGGAAGCCATTTTGAAAATCACCCTCGTTATTAGGTAATTCTTAATCGAGGTCTAGACGAATTAAACACAAAATTCCTCCCGCTTTCTTATATAGATACCGAAGCAACGTAAAATTTGGAAAGGTAAAAGCAACGTAAAAAGTAAAAATTATAATTAAAAAATTAAATATGTTTTGATAAACAAGAATGGTCACATATTTTAGGCACTTTATTTTAATACCTTCTCATGCATGCTATCTTTTCGCTTCGTTGTAAGGCAACGACAACAATCTATTTCCTGAGCATATCTGCTATATTGTTTATTTTTCTTACTCCTAGTACTGCACTTAGTCAAAGTAGACTGTTAGAATCTTGGTCGAATCAAGACAAGAAAGCTCAAATAGGTAGTCCAAGATATTTAGGCAGTAATGAAAATTTTATTAAAAGTTTCTCTCAGAGATATGAATTACTTGAGCCAGATAGCCTAAACCCGGAAAGACCATTTGTCTTTGATATTGACGCCAATGGACATCCGGTGTATATGAGCTTGGATGAAGTGCGATCAGGTAGGGTAATTAAGGCAAATCAAGTATATCCAATGGGAAATTCTGGATTACGTCTTACTGGTCGTGGCCAAGTAGTGGGTGTATTCGACGGGGGTGCTGTTGAGTTAGATCATCAGGAGTTTGGAGGAAGAGTAAAACAAAAGGATAACGTAAGAACGGTCAGCGCTCATGCTACTCACGTAACCGGTATAATTGCAGCAGCGGGCATCAATAGTAATATCAAAGGGATGGCTTACGAAGCCATTGTGGATGCTTACAGTTATAGTGGTTGGGCATCAAAAATTTTACTCGCGGCAGAGGATGAAGTTCCAATAAGTAATCATTCATATGGAACTATAGCTGGTTGGAGGAGGGATACTGAATATACTTACCAATGGCGTTGGCATGGTGATACTACACTTAGTCAGCATGAGGATTGGAAATTTGGATTCTATAATAGTACCGCAAGATATCATGATGAATTTGTAGAGGCTTATCCTTTTCATTTGTTTATAACCTCTGCTGGCAACTCAAGAAGCCAAAGAGGCCCTGGTACATCACCTTTCGACCACGAAATCTTTATTTCCGGTCAAGGCTGGGTAAAATCATCTCAAAGAAGGGATGAAAACGGTCCCTATGATAGCACTCCTCCAAGTGGCGTAGCAAAAAATATTCTTACAGTAGGGGCCGCCTCCGCTTCGGATTCAGATATTTTTAGTATTGCCTCTTTTAGCAGCTGGGGGCCAACAGATGATGGCAGAATAAAGCCAGATATTATGGGTGTAGGTGTTTCTGTGCTTAGTACACTTGAGCACTCCGACTCACAGACCAACCGATATGGTAATATGTCAGGCACCTCTATGTCCTCTCCAAATGTAGCGGGAGGAATGGTATTAGTTCGCCAGCACTTTGTGCAAACACATAATTATGTTCCTTTGGCTTCTACACTAAAAGCTTTAGCAATTCATTCGGCCAAACAACACCCAGATTTGCCAATAGGCCCAGATTTTAGAACTGGCTGGGGCATGATGGACGTAGAAAGAGCAACTGCTCAAATTACTAAGTTAGATTCGCAGCAATTTCTTATAGAAGAGTTAATACTAACTTCCGGAGAAAAAGTAAATCGCACTATTAGCTCGGATGGAGTTGCGCCTCTTGAAGTTACTATTGCTTGGACTGATCCCCCAGGAAGGTCGCCAAGCATGTCATTGAACCCACGAGATACCATATTGGTAAATGATATAGATCTGAAATTGATAGCACCGGATGGTCAAGAGCATTTTCCCTTTTTGCTAGATTTTAAAGATCCAATTGCCGCACCCACTACAGGAGTAAACTGGCTTGATAATGTAGAGAAAATAATAGTGGCGGAGCCTCTAGAAGGAGAATATGTAATTGAATTGAGTCATAAAAAAGCAAGTTTAGTAAATGGAAAGCAGATAATTTCCTTGATAGGCAATGGTGGGCAAGCCTCTAATAGCTTCGAAAGTTTATGGTGGATTGGTGGCAGTGGAAATTGGTCAGATCCGGCAAACTGGTCGGAAAGTAATGGTGGGGAGTCAGCAAATAGAATTCCAACGGCTATGGATATGGTAAGGATTTCTAATCATTCAGCGCTATTAAATGAAAGTACCATTACAATAGATGTGAATGCCGAATGTCTCAACTTCTTTTTTGAATCTGATTCCACGGTAAGTATCAACTTGAACAACAATGTTTTGCAAATAGATGGTAGTTTTTACACGAATTCTAAGTTGCAAAAAATAGAAAACGGTGTTCTAAACTTTGTAGGAAATGAACTTCGATTTAACGGTTTAAAAACCTCTGGAACCACATTCGACCACACAACCTTCGTTTTCGATGGTGAAACCTCAAGATGGGAATTGGAGGATCAGTTAATTGTAGAAGAGATAATTCTTAAATCTGGTTTTATCGATTTGTCAGGTAAGAATATTCAGACTAAACGGCTTTTGATTGAGGAAAATAGCTCAGTAAAAGGAATTAATTTGAATAATAGTGTGATAAGAGGAATACAGGAGCTTGACTTAAGCTTGATAAAAGGAGCTGATATTGAAACAAATAATCTTGAAATTAATTTCGAATCGAACGGTACAGATTTAATGAGGTTGGTGTCTAATAACATCAATTTTAAAAAGCTAAGTTTTGAAGGAGGCCAAGGAATTATAGAAGGCGCATTTAAAACAGACACATTGATTATCAATTCCAATCTGGAGTTTACTCAAAATGCGGTGATTGATGTACTCCAAATTACTGGAGGGAATGAATTGGTTTTTGCTCCTGAATCCTTGATTGAGATTAATCAGCTTTCACTATTGAGTAGCGCTGATGCGCCAATTAGACTTTTAAGTCGAGGCGAAGTTGCGGCTGATTTAAAAGTAAATGGCCTACAAAAGTTATGTTATGATTTCTTGGAGATTAATAATGTAAGTGCTGTTGGCGAGGCCACCCTGAATGC
>CAZRBW010000021.1:25462-31438 GCA_964598395.1 uncultured Roseivirgaceae bacterium | reverse complement strand
TCTCACGGATTCCGATGGAGAAGAATATGTGAGAAGTTTTAAGCTTAATGTCCCTAAAAGTGATTTGAGCGATGTGTTCATTTTCGAAGACGCGCTTGGCCTAGTTGCCTCTGTGGGAGGATTATCCTATCAGTGGTACAAAAATGGAATCCTTATTGAGGGCGCTACAGAAAGGTTTTTTGAGCCAATCAATACTGGAGAATATACAGTTTTAGTTTCCAACGGTACTTGTTCAGTGAGTTCAAGTAGTTTCGAATTTATCAACCAAGTGGTTGGGTTGAATCAAGAAAAACTTAATGCGAAGTTAAATGTATTTCCAAACCCAACAGAGAACTTAACGAATGTGCTCATTACTGATGCATACTTAGGTCTTGTTCAATTAAGCCTTCTTGACCTTATGGGCAAGGAATTGGAAACAAAACCATTGTCAAAAGTGGAGCAAAGACTAGAAAGTGCATTGGATATTTCAATGCTTCCAAAGGGCATTTACATATTGGAATTGGAAATGAATGGAAGAAAATACAATAAGCGACTGATTAAGGAATAGTCACAGAGCATTAGAATACTTGCCCAACATTAGTACGATCAAGCCAAAACCAAATGAAAAAGGCATTGAGGCAAAGGGCTGAAATGAAATTCATCCACATGGTCCATTTGTAAGAAGCGTATTTTGGGCGGCGACGAACCATTAAATACCACAAGAAAAAGAAAAGGACAATTGGGGCCAAGAAAAACTGAAAGGCCAATGCATATTTGCTAATGTGGTAATGATTGAAGTAAAAGATAAAGCCCAAATCAGCAATTAGAAACATGCCTGCGGCGAATCGGAATGTGCCTTTGATGCCTAGTAATTGACTAATCGTAATATCCCCCCGCTTCTTGTCCTCCTCGTGCTGGTACACCTGCGTGATGGGAAAGGAGCCCCACAAAATAACAGAGCAAAGCAAGGCTGGAGCTATTATTTGAGGCCTCAGCGCCAATTCCAATGAATAGCCATTTATTCCTACATAAGCCGTGATGAATGTGTAAAAGCCTTGAAAAAGTCCAGCAGCAATCCAACCATACCAAGGATATTTTTTGAGCCTAACCCAAGGGTGACTATAGGCTCTCGATATCAAAATATATCCCAACACCAATAAGGCGAACGTGAGACCAATTTTATCGTATGATAGATACAATGCTGCAATGTCTAGCACCGTTGCTGCCCAATATAAGCCAAGGTTTACTTTGGGAGGATTTTTTAGCAAGCCTATACTTTTTTCGTCCTTATCAAAATAAGAATTGAAAGCATTACTTGCAGGATACACTAGTAAATGCAAAATCAAAAACACCCATAATATTCCATTTTCGGTAAAATTTGGCGAAATAGCCAAAGCAAAAAAGAACACCGGCATTAATAAAATGGAAAAAGGAATTCTCAGATGCAAAAGAATAGACTTCATAGAGAAACAAGTTATGGTTTTTTTGTTTAATATAACATTATGCCAGCATACTTAACCGCTCTTGGAACTGCCCTCCCGCCTTTTGGTTTTTCACAAAGAGACCTTTTAGATTTTATGGTCAAGGCGCATCGCCTATCTGCTGATGATGCTCACCAATTATCAGTTTTGTATAGAGCAAGTGGTATTCAAAAAAGGTATTCTGTTCTGGCTGATTTTGGTCAAAAAAGTGAAGATCAAACATTTTTTCCCAATAACGAATCCTTAGAGCCCTTTCCTGATACAAGAAAGCGGATGGACACTTATTTCAAGAATGCTCTTTCCCTTGGTTTGCAAGCAATAGAAAGCGGGAGGATAAATACTGAAGGAATCACACACCTGATTACGGTAACTTGTACAGGCTTGCAAGCGCCAGGTCTTGATATCCAACTTTTGAACTATCTCAATATAGAGCAAGGAGTCGAGCGCTATGGTATCCAGTTTATGGGTTGCTATGCAGCTATTCCAGCACTCCGCTTGGCAAAGTCACTCTGCGAAAGTAAACCCGACAGCAAAGTGTTAATTGTATGCCTAGAGCTTTGCACACTACATTTCCAAAGGGAGCCCACAGCGGATAATTTACTTGCCAATTGCCTATTCGCCGATGGCTGTGCCGCGGCTATGGTTTCGGCAAATAAAGGCACAGAAGCTTGTTTTGAAATAATGGATTCTTTCTCGGCCATAATTGATGAAGGCAAAGATGACATGGCTTGGCACGCGGGCATTTTCGGTTTCGAGATGAAGCTCAGCCAGCAAATACCAGCCATCCTGCAAAAGCATATTGTTAAGTTGCGTGGGTCATTAGAAGCTGCTATTGGAAAGGGAATAGATAATAATTGGGAGTTTGCCATACATCCTGGCGGCAAGGGAATTGTAGAAAGTATTGGACGAGCATTTGAATTGGAGAAGGAAAAATTGGCCTCTTCACTAAAAGTGCTTCGTGACCATGGCAACATGAGCTCTCCTACCATCTTATTTGTGTTGAAGGAATTTATGAATATGGGTTTCCGAGAAAATAAAGATATCCTAAGTTTGGCCTTTGGGCCGGGCTTGAGTTTCGAAGCACTTCATTTAGTATATCATGCCTGATTTTAGCCAAAGGTCATATCAAGCCGAAATTATGGATGACCTTGAGGCGGGAGGTGAGGACTTATTGCAGGCCTTGCGAGAATTAGAAACCATCAACACATGGCTTGGAGGTCATGATTTAACACTTGCAGGTTTAAATAAAATCATAGCGAAATGTCCTCAGAAAAAAGATTGGGTAATTGTGGACGCTGGCTGTGGAAGAGGAGATAGCCTGCTACATATTGCCAAATGGTGCAGAAAGGAAAAGCTAAAAGTGCAGCTTATAGGGATAGACGCCAATCCACATATTATCAAAGAAGCCCAAAATCATTGTAAAGATTGGCTGGAGATATCCTTTCGGGTAATGGATGTATTTTCTCCCGAAATGGCTCAATTCAAAGCAGACATTTGCTGTTGCACTTTGTTTACGCATCATTTTACTAAGGATCAACTGATTCAACTTTACAATCAATTCTATCAGATTTCGGCCATTGCCTTTTTGGTTAACGATCTGCAGCGGCATCCTTTGGCATATCATTCTATTAATTTACTTACAACTTTGTTTTCACGATCCAAGATGGTTAAAAACGATGCACGACTTTCTGTATTGCGAAGCTTCCATAAAAATGAACTGCAAGAACTCATGGAAAAAGCTGAAATCAAAAATTACAGCATCAAATGGAAGTGGGCATTTAGATGGGAAGTAATTGCCTGGTCGAATGAGCATTCGTAGGTTAGATATTTGCCACAAACGTTACAAATAGTCGACTTCAAATTCTTCCTACTTACTTTCTACAAACCAAGATGCGACCAAAGCAGTAAATGTTCCAAATAGGCCTACACCACAAGTCATTACCGCCACAGCAATTAATCTTCCAACACTGGTAACTGGATACAAATCTCCATAACCAACAGTAGTGACTGTGACAAATGCCCACCAAATAGCGTCTTCAGCCGATTTTATATTGCTTTCAGATGAATTTTCGGCTTGCAAAATAAATATTGATGAACTCAATACAATTATCAAGGTCAATAAAGATACACTTACAATGGTGCCATAGGATTTATTTTTAAATAGCCCATTTATAAATGCTTTTAAATCAGGAAAGGCTCTAAATAACCGTATTATTCTAATCAGACGAAAAATACGGCCGTAGCGAAAGATGTCGAGGTTTGGGATACTTGAGAGTAAATCAATCCAACCCCATTTTAGAAATTCCAATTTGGTTGGAGCTTTGTAAAACCGATAAATAAAATCGACCAAGAAAACGAGGCATATTCCAAAATCTAAAAAATTGAACAATCGACTCGTCTCTTCATCTAGTACTGCAACAGTATCAATGAACATAATAATCAACACAAAAACTGAGAGTACAGCAATCAATAAATTGATGTAGCTAAAGGGATTTTTAATTTGAGCTTCAGTATTCATAAGCCATTTTAAAACTAAAATACCTGCTTTAATCTTAAATTCCTACCTCCCGCGAGAGGGTAAATAACTCCTTAGCGCATCAAGGTAATTTTCAAAGGCAGCGACTCCTTTATCTGTTATTTTGAAAATGGTATGAGGCATTTTTCCTTTATAGCCTTTCTCAACTTCTATATATCCAGCGTTACTCAGTTTATCCAATTGAACACTTAGGTTTCCAGCCGTAGCTTCAATCCGCTTTTTTAAAGAAACAAAGTCTGCCTCTTCTTCGGATATCAAAATCGACATAGCCGCCAGCCTCAGAGGTACATGTAGTAAAGGGTCAAGAGTTTTGAATTCCATTTTGAGGTAAATTTGGTAAATTTTTAATTTTATAGATTAGTCTATGATATAAATTACATGAATTCAAGCCTTATTTGCAATAGTCAATAAGAAGAATTAGTTGAATAGAGACTTAGGGCTTACCAAAACGCAATAAAAATTCATTATAGAGAAGGAGCATACCAAACCCAAACATTCAGAGAACCATTTGAGCAGTGTCAATAGAATGGATGGGATTACTTTGTATAATGCGATTTTTTATTGGCCACAAAAGTTTAGGGCATATAAAGCATAAAATGATAATAAGGAATCTGATTTCTTCTCTTGGCTCAATTGAGACTAATATGGATTTAATCTCTACTCAAGAAATTCTTCAATATTTCAACCAACTTTTCTGGCTCCTCATACATTCCTACATGCCCAGAATTTGGTAGTACATGGAATTCTCCGTTTTGTATCAAAGCTTTATGGGCTAAGCTCAGTTCCATATTGATAAGTCCATCATGAGCTCCTGCTACGAATAAAACAGCTTTGTTTGCCTGGGATATCAAACTTGATCTATCTTTCCTATCTCGCATTGCTGCTGTGTAGGCAATCATTGTTTCCTGCCTTGTTTCTTTCGTCAAGTCACTCAAAAGCTGTATCGTATCTTTAAGTTCTTCTCTTCTTTCAGGGTTGAAAAGTGATGGCACAAAAGTCTGTAAGAAGGTTGTGGCACCATGTTTTTGAATAAACTCAATACTTTTGTTTCGGTTTACTTTCTTTTCCTCTCCATCTGCAAAGGCATTACTATGAATCAGGCCAATAGATAAAGGAAACTCAGGATACTTTTCTTCAATTGCTAATGCAACATAGCCACCCAAAGAATGCCCAATAATATGGCATTTATTGATGCCAATATTCTTTAAAAACTGGTAAACACATTCACCTACTTTTTCAATAGTAGTGTTTTCCAAAATAGGGCTTCCACCAAAGCCAGGCAAGTCTAGACTTATAAATCTGTACTTATTGGCAATATCAGGCATAAAGTCATTCCAGATCGATAGGTTTTCACAAAAGCCATGGAGGAAAACTACAGGCACACCTTTACCAGCATCCGTATGAAATAAATCAGGCCACATTAGGAGGAAATTAAATTAAACTATAGCTCGGCTGAAGAATTTTTCTAACTGTTTGAGCAATTCCGTCTGGATCAAAACCACATTCTCTGTGTAGTTCCAGCTGTGTTCCGTGCTCAATTACACTATCTGGGATACCCAATCTGATCACCTTGGCAGAGTAGCCCTTGTCAGCCATGTATTCTAATACGGCACTACCAAAGCCACCCATCAAGCAACCATCTTCTACAGTGATTACCTTATCAAATTTACCAAAAACCTCATCGAGCATTGCTTCGTCCACTGGTTTTGCAAATCGCATATCATAGTGTGCTGGGAACACACCTTCTTCAGCTAATTTCTGGCAAGCTTCTACTGCGTAATTACCAATATGGCCAAGTGTAAGAATGGCTACATCCTCGCCTTCGCGGATTATTCTTCCTTTTCCGACTTCTAATTCATGCATTGGTGTTCTCCACTCAGGCATCACACCTTCGCCACGAGGATATCTAATAGTAAATGCAGTATCTCTTGGAAGCTGAGCAGTAAACATCATGTTACGTAACTCTTCTTCATCCATTGG
>CAZRBW010000021.1:20390-25362 GCA_964598395.1 uncultured Roseivirgaceae bacterium | reverse complement strand
TGCTCAGCAATACCTACATCAAATGCTCTATCTGGCATAGCATTCATCATGATATTCATAGATGAGCCAGATGGCATTGCAGGCGTCACGCCCATTATTTTCTCATTTTTCTCAGCCAACTCCACGATGGTATGACCAAATACATCTTGGTATTTTGGTGGTTTTGGAGTGGTAATTACTTTCTTATAAATCTCGCCAGTTACCTTATCGAAAAGACCAGGAGCGTGCCATTTAGTTTGATCTTTTTCAGCTGGGCCATATCCTTTACCTTTTACGGTAACACAATGTAAAATCTTTGGACCAGGGATATCTTTCAAGTCCTCAAGTACATGCGCCAAGTGATTTACATCATGCCCATCTACAGGACCGAAATAGCGGAGGTTCAACGATTCGAACAAATTGCTTTGCTGAAGCAAGAAGCTTTTAATGCTATTCTCTACTTTGGATACAATCTCCTGTGCACTACTACCAAATCGACTGAATTTCCCTAGGATATTCCAAATTTCATCTTTGGCCTTATTGTATGTATGAGAAGTAGTAATGTCAGTCAAATATTCTTTGAGCGCCCCAACATTTGGGTCGATGCTCATACAATTATCATTGAGGATTATTAGCAAATTGGTATCAGAAACTCCTGCGTGGTTCATCGCTTCGAAAGCCATACCTGCCGTCATTGCTCCATCGCCAATTACTGCAATATGTTGTTTTTGGCTATGTCCTAAATATTTGGAAGCTACGGCCATTCCAAGTGCTGCAGATATAGAAGTAGAAGAGTGTCCTACTCCAAAAGTATCATATTCACTTTCTTTTCTTTTTGGAAAGCCGGAAATACCTCCATACACTCGATTCGTATGAAATTGTTCTTTTCTGCCAGTTAAGATTTTATGCCCATAAGCCTGATGGCCTACGTCCCAAACCAATTGATCCTCAGGAGTATTGAAAATATAGTGGAGCGCAACAGTGAGCTCAACTACTCCCAAACTAGCTCCAAAATGCCCACCAAAAACGGACACATTATCAATAATGTATTGTCTCAGTTCTTCGGAAACTTTTACTAGCTGATTACGATCAAGCTTTTTAAGGTCTTCTGGCGAATTGATTCCCGAAAGAAGAGGGCCTGGTTTTATTTGCATAATCTCAATTAAAATTCTCTTTTCTAACCCACTCTACTACAAATTGTTTTGAACACTAGCGCTAAGTTAAAAAAACATTATAGATGCAAAAATAGCCATTTATTATTGGAGATTAATAGTTTGGCAATTTTATCCTATTTTTAACCTCCCGCTTATGTCATTCGAAATAAAATTACCGCTTTTTGAAGGTCCTTTCGACCTGCTACTTTTCTTTATCGAAAGGGATGAATTAGATATTTATGATATTCCAATTTCGAAAATAACTGCCGATTTTCTCGATTATCTTAAGCATTTGGAGAAAATGAATTTGGAAGTAGCCAGCGAATTTATTTACGTGGCTGCTACGCTAATGCGCATAAAATCCAAAATGCTATTGCCAAGACCTGAGCTTGATGAGGAAGGGAATGAATTGGATCCGCGGGAGGAATTGATCAGGCATTTGCTGGAATACAAGCGATTCAAAGAAGTGGTGGGACAATTCAGTTCTTGGGAAGAAGAATGGCTGCAAAAGGAAAAGCGAGGTAATATTCAAAAGGAAATTCTATCGATAGCTGGCAAAACAGATGTAGAATCCGAACTCCAACATGTGGATTTGTACAAGCTACTGAAGGTGTACAAAAAAGTGCTCGAACGATACGAGCTAGAAAAAAATAAGCCTCGTCATGAGGTGAGGGAGTTTCAATATACCATCAATGAGCAGCGTGATTATGTCATGCAAATGGTTTCGCAATCTGGCCGTATCGCCTTCGTTGATTTGATTTCTGAGATGCCAGATCGGATTGCCATTATTTTCAATTTCTTGGCTATTTTAGATTTGCTTCAGCAGCGATTAATTACACTGCATTTGGGCGAAGGCTTCAATAATTTTTGGATTGAAAAGTTGGAAGAAGTACCAGAAGAGATCTAAAAAAGCGGGAGGTTTACACTTTTCTGGCCACAAATATCATCCGCTCAGAATGGGTCTTATCGAAAGGATTGAGGTCGTAGTCACCAAAAATTTCCTCTAACAGTAAGCCCGCTTTCACAAAATAATGCTTGAATTCTTCACAGCTAATGGCTTTTACTTTTTCTTGATAAGCATAATCTTTCCCGTCTGCAGTAAAGCTGATGTCTTTTAAAATATAGCCGTTTTCCTCCCGCTTTTCTAAGTGGAAATCGATTCCTTCGAGGGTTTTTGTTTCGTAGGGTACTAGTTTATTGACCACCCATTCTGGATTCAGGAAATCTAGAAACAATATGCCACCGTCGTTCAGCGATTTGGCTACTTGCTTTATTACTTTTTCATTTTCAGCATCGTCTTCAAAATATCCGAAAGAAGTGAACAAGTTGAGCACAAAATCAAACTCCTTTTTGAATTGTAAATGGCGCATATCACTTTGGATAAAATGCAGCCTACTGTTTGCATAGATGTTGGCCTTTTGGATATTCGCTTCCGACAAATCAACACCCATCACATCGTAACCCTTTTTATTAAGGTAAATACTATGACGACCTTTTCCGCAAGCCAAATCGAGGATTTTGTGTCGGCTATTGAAATTCAAAAAGGTAATGATATTGTCTAGAAAATGCGCAGCATCTTGCTCGTCGCGATGGCGATACAAAATGTGATAATAGGGAGAGTTGAACCACTCATCGAACCATTCAGTTTTGGGAGCTTGTACGGTCATAGGTTTTCGTCCACTACTTCTAGAGTAAGCCCTTCGGATGTGAAGGTTTGTAATTCGCCGGAATCATTTGCGTAAATAAAAAACACTTGAATTTCGGGATGCTGTTTCAATACTTTGAGAGAAGCTTCATATCCAAGCACCATAAATGCAGTCGCATAAGCATCGGCAAGCATGCAATTTTCAGCCACCACAGTAGATGAAAGGATATTTTGCTCTGCCGGATAGCCTGTTTGCGGATTTATGGTATGAGCGATCTTCTTGCCATCCTTTTCATAATAATTTCTATAATCGCCTGAGGTAGCAATAGATTTGTTCTCCAAGGCTAAAATTGCAGAACTTTCTCGTACTTGGCTTTCAAAATTTGGTTTTTCTATAGCTATACGCCAAGTGAGGTTTTCAAGATTTTTGCCTTTTGCTCTTAGTTCACCTCCAATATCCACCAGATAATTGTGAATATTATTAGCTTCCAACAGTTCAGCCACTATGTCCACAGCATAGCCTTTGGCAATTGATGAGAAGTCTAAATACACCCCTTCATGCAGTTTGCAAACAGAAATAGAATCGAAGAAAATCTTATCGAAACCTACTTTTTCCTTGATTATAGCAATTTCTTCTTCTAAAGGCGTTTTGCGACCTTCCGGCCCAAAGCCCCAAGCATTCACCAATGGCCCAACTGTTGGGTCAAAAGCTCCATTTGTAGCTTCATATACATCTTTGCTGGCAGCTAATACTTTATAAAAATGCTCCGTTTCGAAAGGAAAAACTGTGCCTTGGTTGAAAGTAGAAAGTTCAGAATCGGGAATGTATGTGGAAAGTGATTGATTAAATGCTTTTAGTAAAGAGTCGGTACTTATTTTTAGATTTTTACCTTCCTTATCAATGTATTTCACTGTGTAGGCGATGGTTCCCATGGTTTGGCCTTGGTATTCCACATAAGAGGCACCCTTATTTATTTCTTGGGTTTGCCTGTATTTCCAAACTGCAAATACAGCAATTACTAGAATTAAGGAATAGATTATATTTTTAAGCTGATTGGGCTTCATCTCATATTATTTTTTGCAAAATTGACTCTTGCAGGTGGATAATACAAGCTAACGAGATTAAAGCCGCTTTAAGCTAATTTTCTTTTACTAATTCGTATTTCAAAAAAGGAATCATGTCTGGCTCCTCTTCAAAACCCTCTAGCGACATTTTCATTAAGAATTGTCGATCGTTGATTCGATATGCTCCTGCAGTTGGTGTGGTCAATTCTGATTCAGGATAGCCAATTTCTCCATTCACGATGGGGAATTGATAGGTTTTTACCATCTTATTATACTCAATGTATTTTGCCATATCGCGATCTTCCATGTCATCTACAAGTGCTGCTGAAAGGGGTGTTCGGTAGGAAATGAAAACGACTTCATCTCCATCTATCGCCATTGGATAAACACTGAATGTGAAGGAGCCATTTTTAAGGCCGTTTTTGATTCCTTGCCAAAAGTCTTCATTAGAAGCAACTCTTTGGCTTGGAATAGCGGGAGGTAAGTCCATGTTTTCTAAGCTTGGTGTAAATTTCTTAAGCGTATATTCACTTCCCGCCTTTTCCCATATTTCTATTTCGTTGGACAATGGCATTTTGATATACACCCGACTTTCACTCCAAAGGAATCGTGGCTTCAATTCTGTCATATTCAAATCTGAAATTTGTAAATAGGGATCGTCGCTTGCCAAAGGAAAAGCACCAACCTTCTCTCCAGTTTCCAAGTTGAGTAATTTGAATCGATAAAACGGCTCTGCGCTTTTCTCATATTTTCTATAGTCAGCATCATTTGTATTGAGGATTAAATGCGGACTTCCTTCCCATTCTACAATTTGGGCTGCTTGTTTGGCCATATTTATCACATAGAATTGCGCTTCACCTTTATGATCCATTTTTTCAATCACATTCCACTGATCATCGTAGATCAGAACATTTGCGAGGTCTTCAAGCACTCGTTTATCTGGACCTAAGAAGCCAATTTTCTCAATAAATCTACCGTGCCCATTCGGACCTTCCTTACGATCATAAGTGCCAATAAGTGACCCATTCAAGCCGAGTTCTACGATTTCGCCATTAGTGCCATTGATGCCAAGCATCCTCCCGCTTTCTTCATTTATTTCAATCAATTGCAAATCGCCCATAAAGTCGAT
>CAZRBW010000021.1:0-20290 GCA_964598395.1 uncultured Roseivirgaceae bacterium | reverse complement strand
CCAATGGTAAATCTGTCTATTAATCCAAATTCATATATGACACACCAATTTGTTGATTTATAATATTTCAAAAAGATATTTCGAGTGAAACCAAGGCCGAATTGAGTATATATGTTTAATTTGAACTCTCATGCGCGAAGATTATATAAATCCCGATTCCGAAAGGCTCAGTCCAGTTGAAAAAGAGTTTGAAAAAGCTCTTCGTCCACTGTCCTTTTCTGATTTTACGGGGCAGCAAAAAGTAGTTGATAATGTGAAGATTTTCGTAACGGCTGCCAAAAATCGTCAAGAGCCGCTCGATCACGTATTGCTGCATGGCCCTCCTGGTTTGGGCAAAACTACCCTTTCCCATATAATCGCCAACGAGTTGGGTAGCAGTATTCGCATTACCTCAGGGCCAGTATTGGATAAGCCAGGCGATTTGGCTGGTTTGCTCACCAATCTGGAACCGCACGATGTATTGTTTATCGACGAAATTCATCGCCTCAATCCTGTGGTGGAGGAATACCTCTACTCGGCAATGGAGGACTATCGGATAGATATTATGCTCGATTCTGGGCCAAATGCTCGCTCGGTACAGATTAGTCTCAATCCATTTACACTTATTGGAGCGACTACCCGTAGCGGTTTGCTCACCTCTCCGCTTAGAGCGCGTTTTGGGATCAACGCCCGATTGGAATACTACGATGCGCAATTGTTGACCACCATTTTGAAACGATCGGCCAGCATTCTCAACACACCTATCGAAGATGAAGCGGCCTTTGAAATAGCTCGCCGAAGTAGAGGTACACCTAGAATTGCCAATAACCTTTTACGCCGCACAAGGGATTTTGCAGAAGTAAAAGGCAAAGGCATCGTAACGATGGCTATTTCGCAAATGGCCCTCAATGCCTTGGATGTGGATGAAGACGGACTAGACGAAATGGATAATCGGATATTGGCCACCATTATCGATAAATTCAAAGGTGGACCTGTTGGCTTAAGCACCATTGCCACTGCCGTGGGTGAGGAATCAGAAACTATTGAGGAAGTGTATGAGCCATTTTTGATACAGGAAGGCTATATCAAACGAACCTCCAGAGGCAGAGAAGCGACCGAACTGGCCTATAAGCATTTGAAAAGAATTCCACCCGCCCAAGCAGGCCGACTGTTCGATTAAATCATGAGCCAGCCTTTAGCTGCCAAACATACTGCCCTTATCAAGCAATTAGCTGCTCAGCATGGTTTTGACTTTTGTGGTATTGCCAAAGCTGAATTTTTGGAAGAAGAAGCGCCAAGATTAGAAAAGTGGCTGAAACAAAGTATGCATGGAGAAATGAGCTATATGGCCAATCATTTCGACAAAAGGCTAGATCCTAGAAAATTGGTCGATGGCGCCAAGTCCGTAATTGTATTTATGTATAATTATTTTCCTGAAAAGGATTTGGTAAAAGAGGGAAATCTGAAAATCGCCAAATATGCTTACGGGAAAGATTACCATTTTGTGATCAAGGAGAAACTCCGAAATTTATTTGACGAGTTGCAAGCAAGCATTGGTGAAATAGGCGGGAGGATATTTGTAGATTCTGCTCCTGTGCTCGAAAGACCTTGGGCCGCCAAAGCAGGTTTGGGATGGGTAGGTAAAAACAGTCTGCTCCTCAATCGCCAAAAGGGCAGTTTTTTCTTTTTGGCCGAGCTTATCTGTGACCTAGAGCTAGTTGCGGATAATCCTGTGGGCGACTATTGCGGCACATGTACTCGCTGTATGGATGCCTGCCCTACGGATGCCATTCCTTCGCCCTACGTCGTGGATGGCAGTAAATGTATTAGTTATCTTACTATTGAGCTCAAAAATCAGATTCCTGATGAGTTCCAAGGCAAAATGAAAGATTGGATTTTTGGCTGCGATATCTGCCAAGATGTATGCCCTTGGAATCGCTTTGCCAGTCCACATCAAGAACCGCAGTTCCAACCGCACGAACAATTGGCTCAAATGAGCAAAAGCGATTGGCTTGAAGTAACCGAAGATGTATTCCGCCAACTATTCAAAGGCTCGCCAGTAAAGAGAGCGAAGTTTGAGGGCTTCAAAAGGAATATTGGGTTTATAAGTAAAAATACAAATTGAATAAAATTCCATAAATTAACAGACACAATTAGTTTTTAATGAGATGATTAATTTTAATGAAATTTATTTATACACGGATCAGCCATTTGTATGCCCTAAATGTGGATGCAGAACCGATGTTATTTTAGACCTTTCCCATACTGCTGAGAGGATTCAAGTGGAAAAATGCCTTTCAATTAATTGCAGCGGGGAGTTTGTTATCCAAAAAGATTAACTTTAATGAAGGAAGGGCAAAAACTTTGGACACGAAATGAATTAATTTTAGCAATTAATCTTTATTGCAAATTACCATTTGGTCGATTGCACAAAACCAACCCAGAAGTAATCCAATTAGCTACTTTACTTAACAGGACACCAAGTTCAATTGCTTATAAACTTGTTAATTTTGCTAGCCTAGATCCAAGTTTAAAATCAAGAGGAATTACGGGGGCTAAAAATGCTAGTAAACTAGATAATCTGATTTGGAGTGAGTATTATCAAAATTGGGATGATTTACCTTTCGAAAGTGAAAAATTACGCGCAACAATCGAAAATCGGTCTATTGAAAGTTTAAATAACATTCCTGACGAGGAATTGCCAAAAGAAGGCATAATGAGAGAAAAAATGGTTAAAATAAGGGTTAACCAGTCTTTTTTCAGAAGTTCTGTTTTAGCTTCTTATAATAATACGTGCTGCATAACTGGTATTTCTCAGCCCGAACTATTAATTGCAAGCCATATAAGACCTTGGAGTGAAGATAAAATTAACAGATTGAACCCTAGAAATGGAATTGCAATTAATGCTTTACATGATAAAGCATTTGAGACTGGTTTGATTACAATAACACCAGAATTTAAAATTAAAGTATCCTCAAAGTTTTCAAAAAGTAAAAATCTCAAGGTAGTTGAAGAGTACTTTAATAGGTATAATAATAAGCAAATTATACTACCATCTAAATTTCTTCCCGATTTAGAGTTATTAAAATTTCATAATGAATATAAGTTTCAATCATAATTATTCTCCCAGCCAACTAATTCACTTTCTTTAGCGTTTGCTATTTTTGGTCAATCCCATCAAATTCAATCGCTACATTATGACCTTACAAGAACTCAAAATACTGGTGGAAAAAGGCGAACATCAGACAATGGAGTTCAAGAAGAAAATTGCCCATCCCGAAAAGGTGGTAAAGGAAATCGTAGCTTTTGCAAATAGCCGAGGGGGCACTTTGATAATAGGTGCTGATGATGATGGCACCCTTAGCGGACAGCGTTTTATTGATGAGGAAGTTTTTACGCTAGATAATGCCATCCAAAAATATATTAGGCCGCAACTAGACTTTACAAGCGAGCTTATTTTACTCAATGCCAAGAAAGGTTTGGCCATATACCATATTCCTAGTGGGCAGCGCAAGCCTTACTATGTGCTCGATGAGGAAAAGCACAAAAAAGTATATTTCCGAGTACAAGACCGAAGCATCCAAGCGAGTAAGGAATTGATTGAAATAATCCGCAAAAACAAACCTGATAAAGGCTGGAAATTCCAATATGGAGAGAAGGAGCAAAAGCTAATGCAATACCTCAACGAGCATGACTTTATTACGCTGGCAGAGTTTCGGAAAATTGCCGGTATCAACCGCTTCAAAGCCTCAAACACCCTCGTACGGCTTGTCCTAGCCAATGTACTCCGAATAGAACCTAAAGAAGATGGTGATCGGTATTTTGCTGTGGGGTGAAAAAAAAGCCAAGATTTTTTCGACCTCCCGCCATTTATTATGGTATTTTTTCCTCCTATCTATCAGTCATTTAGTTTATTTTCTACCCTTGCTTATTCTTTTTTGTCGTATCTGAACAAGCAAATGCCGTTTAATTTTCTAACTTATTGGCATTTCGCATCTTGATCTTTTACTCGTATGGCTAAGGCACAAAAAGAAAAGAAAATTTTCGTCCTCGACACCTCTGTTATCCTTTATTCCCACGATTCTATTATGAACTTTGCAGAACACGATGTGGTCATTCCCATCACCGTTCTGGAGGAGTTGGATCAGTTCAAAAAAGGAAATGACACCAAAAATTTTGAAGCAAGAGAGTTTATTCGTCTGCTAGACAAACTCTCTAAGAGCAATATGCTTCACAATTGGAATCCGCTAAATGGCAAAACGCGGGGCAACTTCAAGGTGATAATGAATGAAGATGCGCCAAATGATGCCATGAAAATATTTGGCGATGCTAAAAACGATCATCGCATATTGAATGCAGCACTGCGCGTAAAGCACGAGGAAACAGGCCGTAAAGTGATTTTGGTGAGCAAGGATATCAATTTACGCTTAAAGGCCAAATCCCTAGATCTGCATGCCGAGGATTACGAAACTGGCAAGATCAAAAACGTAAATGAGCTTTACACAGGTAGGTCGGTGCGGGAGGATATCGAGCCAGAGGTGATAGACAAGCTATACCAAACGGGCTCATGTACTGTGCGCGAAGCCATGAAAAAAAGCAAGCCTGTACAAAATGGATATTACATATTGAAGAGTGAAACCAACTCGGCTTTGTCGGTTTACAATCCGATAGAAAAGCGAATGGAGAAAGTGGACAAAGTTTCCGTGTATGGTGTGAGACCACGCAATGCCGAGCAAACATTTGCCATACATGCCATCATGAATCCAGATGTGCGATTGGTAACCATACAAGGAGTAGCTGGCACTGGCAAAACCTTGCTCGCCTTAGCAGGTGCACTTGAGCAAAGACGTGATTTCAAACAAATTTATTTGGCAAGACCGATTGTGCCATTGAGCAATAAGGATATTGGCTATTTGCCTGGCGATATCAAATCCAAACTGAACCCCTACATGGAGCCACTTTGGGACAATCTGAAATTTATCCAGCATCAATTCAAGGAAGTGGATAAGGATTTTTCGCGGATTACTGACATGGTAAATCAAGAGAAATTAATGATACAGCCATTGGCCTATATTCGTGGCAGGAGTTTGTCTAATATATTTTTTATTGTAGATGAGGCACAAAACCTAACGCCACACGAAGTGAAGACCATAATAACTCGTGCTGGTGAAAATACTAAGATTATTTTTACAGGAGATATTTACCAAATTGACACACCCTATCTTGACTCCCAAAGTAATGGATTATCATATCTGATTGATAGAATCAAGGATCATCCTTTGTATGCTCACATTACTTTAGAAAAAGGCGAAAGATCAGAATTGGCTAATTTGGCAAATGAGCTATTATAAATTTCAGTATCAATATGATTGGCTAAGAAAATATTGCTTTAAATGTATATTCAGGTGAATTCAATAGAAAAGATAATTAATGGCTAAAAAGCATCCAACCTCCCGCTATTTTCAACTCCTTGCTAAACAAGTCAAGTTGAACATGCAGGGCTATTAAATAAAATGGACAACTCAGGGCTTTATAGTAGCTAAATAAGTTTACAGAATTTTCGGTCTTTACCAAAGATTTCATGAAATCGTATCCGATGGAAAGGGAATAGGTTTATATTTGATAAAAAATCAACTAAAAGCCATGGGCGGAGATCTATTGATCAAGAGCCAAGTAGGTGTTGATTCTTTGTTTAAAGCTTATCTCAAAAGGAAATAAAATGAAAAGAGTTTGGATAATCGACGATGATGATCTTTATGTTTTCATTTGCAAGAAAATGCTGAACAAATTGGGTCTCGAAAATGATATGATTGAGAGTTTCCCAAATGGAAAAGCAGGATTAGATACAATAAAGAGTAGAGAGGCCAATGGTAAGCTTCCATCGCTCATACTGTTAGATATCAATATGCCGATTATGAATGGTTGGGACTTTTTAGACGAAATAAACCCATACCTCGAAAAACTACCTGATGACCTTACCATTGCTATCCTTTCGTCTTCAGTAGAACCCTCAGATAAGGCCAAGGCGTTAAGCTACAGGGAAGTAAATGACTACATTTCCAAGCCTGTACATATTGAAGATTTAAAACGCTTCCTTTTTTTAAACCAAGCATAGCTTTTGCTTAAGTTCTACGGCGATTGCTTAACTTAGCTATTGTAAAAAGAGATTGTGAGCAAAAAAAGAAAAAACAAAAATCTGGTTATAGGTACGTCCAGCCTCTTTCTGCTGATGTTGATTCTCATAATTTACTTATGGTGGTCGCCTGGCGGGGTACTCACGCGTATGATAGAACGTTGGCTACAAGCCGAACTTGGTCCGAAAGTAGAATTCAGCCTAGGAAAAGCCAAAATACAACTTATCAGCAATAATCTTACACTAGAAAACATCAGTTTTTACCAAACAGAAGACGATGCTCAACCGGAGCCTTGGGTAATCAAATCACTATTTGTAGAAGATATCTCACTTTGGAAATTTTTAAGAACAAGGGAGTTAGAAATCGATAGAATAATCATAAAGGATCCTTCTTTTAAAATCAATTGGAAAACTACTGAACAAGGAGCTCCTAAAAATATTCCGCAAGCCTTGGGCAATCTCTTCAAAAGAGGAAAAATTAATTATGTAGAAGTTGAAAATATCGATCTCAATATAACTGGCCAAAACGATCAAGGATATTTCCTGCAAAATTCAATGATGGATTTGAAACTTTGGCAGCTCCAACTGCAAAGAAGCGATCTTGGTGAGCTGAGTGTTTCATTAGATGATTTTGCCTTGGTAGTGAAAGATTATGAATTGATGCTTCCAGATAATCTTCATGTTTTAAAAGCCGGTAGAGCAGAAATTAATACTTTATTTGGTGAAGTAAAAGCTAGTAACGTTTCCCTAATAGCCATAGATAGTCTAAGGCGGGTGGATAAATTACTTTTCGATTTTCACTTCCCTGAAATTAGGCTACGAAGCGATATCATGGCCAACTTTGAGCAAAATGAATTGAAAATCGATACACTCGTAATACAGGATCCCACACTCAGACTTGTGAGTGATTTGTCATTCTCGGTGGTCAATAAAGAAATAGAAAATCCAAATCCATACGACCTGATCAATGGCTTATTCAGCTCATTAGAAATAGGATGGCTACAAATAGTTGAGGGAAATCTTAAAATTGCTAGGTACTGGAGTGAAGCTGACGGTAGAATCAATGCGAGCAGAGTAAATATCGAACTCAATGATTTCTTAATTGATTCGATTTCTTACCTAGATCCACTTCGAATTGCCTTATCGCAGAGTATTGAAGGTAGTATGGAGGGACTTTCCTTGGAGCTTAATGATAGCATTCATGTTTTGACTTCATCAGAGCTGATCTTATCCTCCCGCGATAATATTTTTCGCGGCACCAATATCGAAATCAAGCCAAATGATATATCCGATGCACAATTGATGGCGCAAGGATCACCATTTTTCAAAATATACGTGCCCGAGCTCGATTTGTCAGGCGCGAGACTTGACGAAATGTACCACGGGAAATTTTTTGAATCTCAAAAGTTATTAATTAACAAGCCGAGGATTTTTCTAAACTTCACCCAATTGGACAAGGAAGAAGAGCAACCCTCTCAAGATATTGATTTATATAGTCTTGTATCTGAGTTTTTCCAGTTTGTAAGGATTGAAGAACTCAATATTAATGAGGGACGCTTGGTAGTTACCAATCAAAAGGATGTCGGTAGAGATACGCTTTCTATTGGAAATATTGCCTTCAATTTATACGGCTTTGAGATTGATTCTGCCACCTCTCAGCGTACAATGGATAAACTTTTTTATGCGAGAGATTTGTCTATGGAAATAAAGAATTATCAACTGAAATTGGCTGATGGCGTTCATCAACTGAGAGCCTCTGGATTGTCGCTGAATACGGTTGACTCTACCATTTCCATCCAAAATGTACGTTTATCGCCAATAAGTCGATCAAGGCAAAGCAACCGTAATACCACAACGTATTTTGACATTAGCATCCCTCAGTTGCAATTAGCTGGGGCAAGTATCAAGGATGCTTTCTACAAGGAAAACGTATCTATCAGGTTGGTAGAGGCGACAAATCCGGTATTCGACACAGAAACAATCGTTCGAGCCAACGGCGCCAGTCCAGCAAGAGATAGCAATCCAATATCTAGTTTGGAAGGTTTGGAAGAAATCATCGAGCAGTATATCAACCGATTGTTTATTGGTGAAGTAGCTATCTCCAATGGCCAATGGAATTCCACTCTTTCCCAAGCTAAGGAGCTCAACTGGGCAGTGAATACTAAGATTGACGCTTCCATTTTTGAGTTATCGTTTGCTCCTGTTGCGAGCCCTCATGCTGAATTTGATGCAGCAAATACCACATTTACACTTAAGGATTTTGATCTGACGCTCCCAGATAATTTGCATAAAGTAAATGCCCAAATGGTGGATTTTGATTGGCTTAGTGGTAAGCTCAAAGTGGTCGGGTTAATTATCGATCCCTCAGGTAGTGTAAAGAATAGAACTACCTTACAGGTAAGTGCCGATTCGCTTATTTTAGACAATTATTCTCCAAGTAAAGAAACACTATTTATCTCTGCTACAGGGCCTCTTAGTTTGTACAACCCAAATGTCGAAATCGTGCTGTCCGAAGCTGACCGCGAAACCACTTTAGACTCTGTAGTAGCGAGTGTACTTGGGCCTACCATGCAAGTAAATGGAGGATTAGTGCAGAATGGCCAATTTAGATTGTTGCAGCAAAAGGGAGAGGATGTGTTGCCATTGCTCAGCACCAAATTCGAATGGGTTGGCGACACGGTAAATGTGCTAGGCGATGAGCGTGATTACACCCTCAAGGTCATCCAAAATACCTTGTTCACACAGCTAAGAGATTTAACTTTTTATGGTGGCGATTCTAGCAATCATCATTTAACGATGGAGTTACTAAACTACCGTAAAACGGGCAATAGACTCGAAGCAAGAAATTTAAAGTACACACCTCTCGATTCGATAAGTAAACCTGATCTACAACTACAATTAGAAGGATTAATCTTGGGAGATTTTGATCCAGTGGTGCTATATACCAAAAAGGAAATGCGCGCGGGGCTAGTGGAATTCTACAAACCTGAAGCTTGGGTTATTCCCAACCAATCTGATAAGGAAATGGAATTGAAAATCCCTGCTGGACTCAATGCCATTGATCTGCAAATGGTTAATTTGGTGGAGGGTAAGTTGCATACGATCAATGTTTCCAATAGCACATGGGATACTTTGACTATTGCAGGCTTGCAAGGACAAACACGCGGTTTCCTTCTCGACAATCAGCATGCTAGCAATGTTTACGGACAAGAATTAAAGCTTTCACTAGAAGGCGTTTCTTTCGATTTGCCTGATAGTTTACACCGAATCAGCACTGGCCCAATCAGTTTTGATACAGAGAATAATTCAATGACGGTTGATTCATTTTCATTTGCTCCAACGTTGGATATCGACTCGTATATGAAAAAGTTAGGCTACTCTACAGATTATATAAATGTGAATACAGGAAAGATCAATTTTGAGGGAATTGATGTGAAGGCTTTTCTTGACAGCAAAAATTTAGTAGCTGATAAAGTGCATGTTTATGATATAGTGATGGATGATTTTCGTGATCGAAATTACCAAGAGCGGAAAGCGCGCATTCCAGTAGTTCCTATGAGGGCGCTGATGAACATGGAAAATACCATAATAATAAATGAGCTTTTCTTACATAATGGCTCTATCAGCTACAGCGAATTAGCCAAAGATGGAGTAGTGCCAGGCGTGTTGCGATTCGAGAACGTAAATGCCAGTATTTCAAATATTTCTAATCAATCGCCAATATCGGGAGACACGCTGTTAACCGAATTGCAAGCCTCGGCAGATTTGATGGGAATTGGGAAAATGCAAATGAAATTTAGCACTCAAATAGCAGATACCATCAACCATCAATTTCGCTTGAGCGGGAGGGTGAATTCCATGCCATTAGTGGCTTTTAACGATATTTTGAAGCCTGTTACCTTTGTGGAAGTTCGTTCTGGAGATTTGCGTCAATTGGACTTTTTATTCGATGCGAATAAGGAAGGAGCGATTGGAGAACTGAGACTTGATTATCGCAATCTAAGAGTAGCCATTTATAATGCCGAAACACAGGATATGGATCAGGAGCGAGTATTTATATCATTTATGGCAAACACATTTGTACTGAAAAACCGCAGCAGTAGAAGGCTTGGGAAAGCCAAGGAACAAGAGATCCGATTTGAGAGAGATCCTGAAAAGTCCATGTTTAACTATTGGTGGAAAAGTATCTTGAGCGGCATTAAACCCTCGCTTGGCCTGAAGAATAATGATTAGGTTGGCTACATTCACCCTCCTGCATTTCAACCTAATATGATTAGTGGTAATGTCTGAATTGTACATTTCAGCCTAATTTATGTTATGTATATATTAACAAATGAATGGTGGTTAGTAACATTGCGACAATATTAACCCATTCATTCAAATTGTGCTTTTTACAGATTCTAAACTGACCATATCCAAGCGAATTGGAGATATCACTGTCCATGGCATTGTGAATGGCTATGTGAAGTTGAAGAAAGCGCATTTTGAAAAGTCATTTGGGTCAGGGCTTTCCATTTTTGACAAGCGTTGGACTAATTGGCTACCCATAATTTATTGGGTGATTGAGCATCCAGATAAGACATTTCTGGTAGATGCTGGCATGCATCCAGACATGGAAAAAGCTGCATATTACCAAGATGGAGGAATTAATGGCTGGGTAAATGGCCGTATTGTAAAGTTATTAGGTGTTGCTAATTTTTCTTTTGAAGAAGGACTTGCAGCGATAGGTCATTCTCCACGTAGTATTGATGAGGTAATTGTAACTCACTTACATTTGGATCATGTGGGCAATTTGGGATTGTTTCCAAATAAACCGATACGGCTAGCAAAAAGTGAAAAAAAGCAAGCAGTAGGTGTAATGACTAAAAGTCTGCCAAAAGAAATAAAATGGGCATATAGCCAATGGGAGAACAATGCGGAAATTCCGCAATTCACCAGTCAACTGCTTACAGAAGATGGTAAAATCGCCCTAATTAACACTCCAGGACATAGCGCCGGTCATCAGTCGGTATTGATCCGAAACAACGAAGCGAATATTTTGATTGCAGGAGATGCTACATTCAATCAAGAGCAACTTATAGATGAAGAAGTGTCTGGCATTAGCCAAAAGAAGGATTTGGCAAAGGAAACGATACAAAGTTTGAAAATATTGGCCGTAAAATACCCAATGGTGTACCTACCAAGCCACGATCCGCAATCTATGGATCGACTGGAAAATTTGCGGGTGGTTTATTAGGGCATTGGCTCAAAATACTCACGAGCGAAAAGTGTATTCATGGCAAATCTACCATTAGACAGTTTGAATTCATTATTAAGGCTTTATTAAGAATTATAGAAATAAGGCATTACAAATACCCTATTGCGAAAAGGCTGTAAAACAAATTGGATTTATTAATAGCTTGGCCTATTTTTAACCATCAAGAATGAAAGAATCAGATTGACTTTCAGTTTAATAATGGATTGCTGAGGATCTTATTCCCTACTCTATCGATTATTGGTTTGATTTAAGTGATTAATTCAATTTTATTCTTGACAGGCGAGTCCGAAAAGCCTTAAATCAGAGTAGGGGAAGCATAATTTTAGTTAAATGAAAGAAGTCAAAATTGGAAATCAAGTGTGGATGGATAGGAATCTGAGTGTGGACAAATTTCAGAATGGGGACGCCATCCTAGAAGCCAAAACAGATGAAGAGTGGAAAGAAGCTGGCGAAAAGGGAATACCTGCTTGGTCATATTACCGTAACGATCCTGCTACTGAAGCAAAGTATGGTAAATTATATAATTGGCATGCTGTAAATGATCCACGTGGGATAGCTCCAGAAGGATGGCATATTCCATCTGATCTAGAATGGAACCAATTGGCAGATTTCCTCGGCGATGACGGATTAACCAAGCTGAAAAGTAAAACTGAATGGGTTGCCGATGGCAATGGGTCTAATGAAAGTGGTTTTTCTGGCCTTCCAGGTGGCAATCGCTTCGACAATGGTAGCTTTTTCAATTTTGGCTATTATGGCTATTGGTGGTGTGCTACCGAGAACGATGAAAGTACTGCTTGGTTCAGATCTTTGAGTTATAGTATAGGAAGTGTTTATAGATATTATTATGAGAAGGGTAGAGGGCTTTCTGTCCGCTGTGTTAAAAATTAATAGAAGGCTAATTTATACTTCTTATCAAACAATAGCATCGGTTAAGCTACCTGAAATATGTTCTTCATGGTAGCCAAATATCCAACAATCAACTAAAAATTGACTTTCAGTGGTATGGATTTTTAATAGCATGGCTGTTAAAAATCCATGCTTGAGAGTGATTAGGTAGGGGAGAGTTTTAAGAAAATCTCGTAAACTATCCACCAAACCGTCACCCAATAAAAGACCTTATCTAGGAAATGTAAAGTGGGATTATTGTAGCCTCGACAGGAATCGAACCTGTATCTAAAGTTTAGGAAACTTCTATTCTATCCATTGAACTACGAGGCCAATTTAGAGAAGACTCTAGAAAGGATTGCAAATTACGTCAAAAAGAAAAGCTATCGCAAATTTGCATGATTTCTTTGGTGGTCAATTGAAAGTAAAGCAACTCACAATGCGTTGATAGCTTATTAGTCAATAGCATCTTTGACTGAAGGATACCAATCAATTTTAGCTAAATCCTTGGTTAATTAATGGCTGCTTGCTGTCCAGCTACTCGCCCGATGTGCTCGACAACCCAATCGATGGCGGCTTAAGCTTACTGCTTGGTGCAGGCACAGTTTATGGGGCGAAGAAATTAAGGGATTACAGAAATAAGAATAACAAGAATGAAGAAGGAGAGGAATAATTTCTCTCCTTTTTAATCTTCCTCTGGCAAATAGGTTTCAGGCTGTATGTAGTTCGGGTAAATTTCCATGTAGCGTTTCTTTACCTTTTTATGAAGAATTTTTTTGAATTCATCAATTCCATCTTTTTCGATAGCACTAATAAATACCACTTCGTCTTCTCCAGATTCTTTGTAGTAGTCTGTCAAGCTGTTTTGTAGGCCTTCCATTGTTTCATCTACATCAAATTCCAGCTTATCTACTTTATTGAATACCAGAATAGTTGGTTTGTCCTTAGCTTCGATGCTTTGCAGTGTTTCATTTACCACATTTATCTGATCTGCATACGCTGGATGTGATACGTCCACCACATGCAATAGGATGTCAGCTTCAATCACCTCATTCAGAGTCGATTTGAACGACTCAATTAAGTGAGTAGGTAGCTTGCGAATAAAACCTACCGTATCTGAAAGTAGGAATGGAATATAATTGATGACAACCTTCCTAACGGTTGCATCAACAGTTGCAAAGAGTTTATCCTCGGCCAAAACTTCTGATTTGGTGATGATATTCATCAAAGTAGATTTACCCACATTGGTATATCCTACCAAAGCTACTCTTACTTGTGATTCACGACTTTTGCGTTGGGTGAGGCTTTGCTTCTCGATTTTCTCAAGCTTTTTCTCCAATACCGAAATCTGATTGCGAATCATTCTTCGGTCAGTTTCGATTTCCTTTTCACCTGCACCACCTCTAGTGCCTGTACCACCACGCTGTCTTTCCAAGTGAGTCCACATATTGGTAAGGCGAGGAAGCAAATATTTGTATCGCGCTAGTTCTACTTGTGTTTTGGCTTGAGCAGTTTGAGCGCGTTTTAGGAATATATCTAATATCAATAAACTTCGATCGTAGATTTTGATTTCCAATTCATTTTCGAGATTACGCAATTGCGAGGGACTCAAATCATCATCAAAAATTACCATATCTACTTCGAGAGCCTTCACGTACCCAAGGATTTCTTCGAGTTTGCCTTTGCCGACGTAGGTTCGTACATCGGGCTTTTGCATTCTTTGCTGTACCTTTTTCTTGGTTTCCACGCCAAGGGTGGTAGCCAAAAACGCTAATTCATCTAAATATTCATCAGTTGTTCTCTGTGATTGATCCTGAGGAGCAACAGATACTAAAACGGCTGTTTCTTGTTTAAATCCGGTATCGTAGGTTTGGGTCATTAATTATTCTTAAGGGTTTGGATATACACGGCAACCTGCTCGATTTGTTCCGCAGTCAACTCATTATTAAATGCACGCATTGCACCCTTACCATTTGTGATTTGATTAATCGCTTCTTCTTGAGGTAAAACACTTTCTGTCAAATCACCAGAATTTAATAAACCTAGCTTGCCATCTTCGCCATGACATTGCACACAATGTACAGCATATATATTTTTACCATTGGCCAAAATCACTTCCATTTCAGTCATTCCTTCCGTTTGTACTACTTCCACCACTTTTGCTTTTTGGAAGGTCAAGCTTTTGGTCTCGGCGATACCATAGGTATAGAGAATAAGCAAAAGTGATAGCGTAGCCAATGCTTTATTAGATCTTTTAAAGCCGATAATTCCAAGTGGAATGGCAAGAAAAACTAAAACAATCTTCACCATTAGGTAAGTGGGTGGATGCCCTCCCGCCGAAAACATAAGGTAAAAACCTGTAACCAAAATTAGGGTGCCTAGCACCATGTCCACCACTTTTGTTTTGCTGCGGAAGTTTGCAACTGTTTCGGCTTTGGCAGCGAATAATAAAATTACCTTCACTAGCATAAATAGCAAAAAGGCAGTTACAATGATAATGTGGGAGGTGAGCATTGTTGAGATCATATCTGTTTTGGTTTGTATTCTCCAAAAATAACAGCTTTACTTGGTATCAACCTATTTTTTGATCAAATAGAAATTAGGATACACGCAATAATCATCAATTGACCCAAACAAGTGAGCTTGCGCCTAAAATAGCCGCACTGCGATCTTGAATGCCAGAAAGCTCGATTTGGGTCTTGCCGCGATAAATATTGAGCAGATTTTCTTCGAAGTTTTTGCGAGTAGGTTCTAATATTAAATCACCAGACTTGGCCAATCCTCCAAATAAGTAAATTACTTCTGGGCTGGTAAAGGCTACAGCATTTGCTAGAGCAGCACCGAGAATCTCCCCCGTTTTGCGAAAAGCAGCTACCGCCAATTTATCACCATTATTTGCCTGCTCGGTAATGTCCTTTGCAGATAATTTAATAAAACTGATATCACGCAGTGGACTTTCATAAGTAGTATCTGCAATCAGCTCCATCAAAGTGCGTCGAATTCCTGGCGCTGAGACGTAGGTTTCTAAGCAGCCCTTCCTCCCGCAATTACACTGTCGGCCATTGGGAACAACGGTTACATGGCCAAGCTCACCTGCAAAGCCATCGTGGCCAATCAGTAATTTGCCATTGGAAACTATTCCACTACCGAGGCCAGTACCTAAGGTAACCACCATGAAATCTGATTTTCCTTTGGCTGCGCCGAAAACCATTTCGCCTAAGGCTGCTGCATTTGCATCGTTGGTAAGCGATATTTGAGTAGATGGAAAGTAATTTGAAAGCAATTCTTTAAAAGGCACTACACCTTTCCAATTCAAATTTGGAGCATGCTCGATGGTGCCTTTGTGGGCATTGGCATTGGGAGCGCCTATGCCTATTCCCATCAGTTTTATTTGGCCTTGAAATGGCTGTCTCAAAATTTCCAACTCGGCAAATAGCACCTTAATAAAGCTCTCAGGACTGCTATGTTTGTAAGTGGCCATCGAACTTTCAGCCAATACATTTCCCTCCCGATCTACTAAACCGAATTTGGTAAAAGTGCCTCCAATATCTACGCCAATGGCTATTTCTTTCATTTCTGATTCAGATTAAATTCAAATTTTGGCTCTACTTAATTGGGCTCCAAAATAGAAAAGATATACATAACAAAGTACAGGTACTAAAAAGGATAATTGAATTCCGATCTGGTCAGCCACTAAGCCTTGGATGGGAGGAATCAATGCGCCACCCAATATCATCATCACCAAAAGGGATGAGCCTTGAGAGGATTTTTCTCTTAGTCCTGCGATAGATAAAGTGAAAATATTTGACCACATGATGGAGTTGAAAAGACCGACTCCGATAATTGCCCACATTGCAAGCAAGCCTCCGCTAAAGGATCCTATGAGAAGTAGCGCTGCCGATGCTAATGCGAATAGGGCTAATGTGCGGGAGGTTAATGATTTTCCTAAAATAAAAACCGCAAAATTCGCCAACATCAAGCCAGCAAAAGGTAGTATTTCGGATAATCCAAAACCTGTAATGAGCATTGTGAATAGGAAGGCAAGAGCGAATAGACCAATGGCACCACCTAGCTTTCCGCCCAGTTTACCATTGCCCAGATACAATGCACCCACGAACCGGCCAGTCATAGCTCCACCCCAATAAAGCGCCAAATATCTACTTGCCAACTGTTCGTTGAAGCCAGCAATACTTGGCTCGGCAAGGAAGGAAACCAAATTGGAGCCAATGGCTACTTCGGCGCCCACATAGCAGAATATGGCAATCATTCCCATTGTCAAGTTTTTGTGAGCCAATACGCTGCCCTTCACATTGCTTGTTTCTGTTTGCGGTATTGCAGGCAAATTGGCTCGGGATATCACAAAAGCCAAAATGAAAAAGCCTGCTGCCAATAAGATATAAGGGATTTTCACTGCATCGGCGCCAGCATTTTCATCGAAAAAGTATTCGAAAATAAAGTATCCACCAATTACAGGAGCGATGGTAGTGCCAAAGGAATTGAAAGCCTGCGCCAAATTGAGTCGGCTCGATGCTGTTTCGGGTTTTCCCAATAGAGCTACATAAGGATTTGCAGCAATTTGCAGAATGGTAAGACCTAAACCCAAACAGAATAATGCAGCCAAGAAAAAGCCATACTGCAAAAGCTGTGCGGCAGGCACAAATAGCAAACAGCCCATTGCGGCCACTGCAAGCCCTAAAACTAAGCTCTTTTTGTAGCCCAATTTGCCGATAGGGTCACCACTTTTTATGGAGATGAAATAGTAAATAAGTGAGCCAATAAAGTAGGCACCAAAGAAAGCAAACTGTACTAAGTTGGCTTGGAAATAACTTAACTCAAATACTCCTTTCAGGTATGGAATAAGAATATCGTTGAGGCAAGTAATAAAGCCCCACATGAAAAAAAGCGTAGTGATGGCCGTAATTGGGCCACGATAGTTTGGCTCTTGACTCATCCTTTCACGATTTGTGGGTATTTATTCAAGGTGTCTATAACCAATTCACCAAATAGCGTATTTGCCCAAGCAAACCACTTTCGAGTAAAATTTTCTGGATCGTCCTTATGGAAGGATTCATGCATAAATCCTGTCCCTCCATGCGTCCGCTGCAAAGTTTGGATGCATTGTGCAATTTCCTCTTCATTATCGCTAGTGAAGGCTCTCATGATAATACTCATTGGCCAAATCATATCTAGGCCTACATGCGGTCCGCCTATTCCTTCAGCAGCTTTTCCTTTGAAGAAATAGGGATTCGAATTACTCAAAACTAGCCTTCTTGTATTCTGATAAACTTCATCACCCTTATCAATTAAGCCTAAATAGGGCATAGCGAGTAGACTTGGTACATTGGCGTCGTCCATAAAAAGGTGATTGCCGAAACCATCCACTTCGTAGGCATATACAGGGCCGAATAATGGGTGATTTACGATAGCGTATTGGCGTAAGGCTTTTTCAACCTCATCGCTTAATTCTAGTGCATCCATTGCAAGCGCAGAATCGCTATGAATAGTAGTGGCCATTTCCGCTAGTTGCCTAAGAGAAAGTACTGCGAAGAAGTTGGAAGGAATCAGAAATGGATAAATCGTAGCATCATCGGAAGGTCGGAAAATGGAGCAAATCAAGCCAACTGGACGGATGGGATTTCCATAGCCTGCTCCAGCTACTGTGTCGGTTTGCCACCCAGTCACTCGTTGGAATTTATAAGGCCCTTTACTTTCCTTCCGCTGTTGTTGTCGGAAAGTTTTTACTACCAATCGCATAGCGGTAAGCCATTCCTGATCGAAGCAGGCTTCGTCTTTGGTCGTTTTCCAGTAGTTATAAGCCAGTCGAATAGGATAGCACAATGAATCTATTTCCCATTTGCGCTCATGCAATTCGGGTTTCATTTCGGTGAGATCGTTCATCCATTCGCTCTCGCCGGGTCCGTCATTGAATGCATTGGCATACGGATCGATCAAAATACATTGCGTTTGACGATTGATCACGCCCGCAATGAGTTGCGATAATTGCTCGTCATTGGTACAAAGCGGGAGGTAGGGCCATACTTGTGCAGTGGAGTCTCTAAGCCACATTGCTTCTATATCGCCAGTGATCACAAATGTATCTGGACGTCCATTTTTGATGTTAAATTTTACCGTTGTGTCAAGCGTATTCGGAAAGCAGTTTTCGAAGAGCCAAGCCAATTCCTCATCCTTGATCTCGGATTTTACTCGCTTTATCGTTTCCTCGACAGCTTGGCTGGTGAAATTTCTATCAGCCAATGGAGGCCTCAAAGAAATGAAGGAATTTCTTTGGGAGTTGGAAAAAGTTGGGAAGCCTAATAGTGTACCTCCCGCCACCATTCCACTTATTTTCAAAAAGGTTTGTCTGTCCATGTTTTACTTTTGGGAGGTTTAAGCTAACATTTTTATTCAAATATGCTTTTATCAATGTTGGTTTAATGTAGAGTAAATTTTAAAAATAATCCATTTGAAGAAAACAGGATGATTCTTTTCTATTTCTACCTTAGCTTAGTTTTTTTTGTGAATCAATAATAAATCGATATGAAATATATTTTAAGGACTGCCCTACTTGTTTCAGCATTTGCAATGATTAATGCATGCTCACCTGAAGAAAATACCGAAGCTGTAGGACAAGCTGGTTGGCTAAAAGGTACGCCAATTGAGAAATTCGAAGAAATTACCCATCAATTGCAAGGTTTTAGCCGCACTATGACTGAAGTAGGTTATAGATACCAAGAGCTTTATTGGGCCGGCAAGGATATGAATTGGGAATATGCCGATTACCAAGTAGAGCATATTTATGAAGCGATAGAGCAGGGAAATATTAGAAGGCCAGAGCATGAGGCATCTGGGAAGAATTTTGTAGAAAATATTTTACCGATGATGGAAAAAGCCATTGCTTCTAAGGATACTACTGAATTTATTAAGGCTTTTGAAATTGTAACAGTGAATTGTAATGCTTGCCATGCAATGGAAGAAGTTCCTTTTCTGACGGTGAAAACACCTACTGAAAGACAGTCGCCCATCAGGCCTTAACTACTCCAAAAATTGAGGACAAAGCAGGATTGGATGATATTCCTTTCAATGCGTTATCTTTGTACCCTCAATACTAATTAATATGACTATTCATAAAGAAGGTACTGCCTCGTTGTTTCTCACTTTTGGCGTTTTGTTCGTGCTCAATTTGGCACTTTCAAGACTTATTCCTGATCAAGAGATTATTCGCCAGGGCTTTGTAGTGGTCAGCGTAATTTTGTTTTTGGTGGTGCTACAATTTTTCAGACATCCCAAGGTAAAAGTTACGAAGGATCCAAACTTGGTGATTGCACCTGCCGACGGTAAAGTGGTAGTGATTGAAGAAACTACCGAAGATGAATATTTGAAGGAAAAGCGTATTCAGGTTTCCATTTTTATGTCGCCAATTAATGTGCACGTCAATCGCAATCCTGTGGCAGGCATTATCAGCTATTTTAAATATCATCCAGGCAAATATTTGGTGGCTTGGCATCCCAAATCGAGTACCGAAAACGAACGCACTACCGTTGTTTACAAACTTTCCAATGGTGTGGAAATTCTGATTCGCCAAGTTGCTGGAGCTTTAGCTCGTCGTATTTGCTGGTATGTAAAAGCCAACCAGCCAGTCGATCAAGGAGCTGAATTTGGCTTTATCAAATTTGGGTCTAGGGTAGATCTTTACCTCCCGCTTGGCACGGAAATATTGGTAAATAAGGAGCAAAAAACCAAAGGCGGCGTCACACCAATTGCTAGGTTGAAAGCATAATTCAAACCTCCTCTGACGCACACCTGCCGACCGTAAGGTGGGCGTGTCGCGTGTGACTCCATTGTATTAATACTTGAAAATCAATTGTTTAGTGAGAATTATAAACAACTATTTGTAATTAATAGATTACAATTTATAATATTGAAATATAAAAATAAACTCATCTTTTTCGTTCTTTTGCCTTGATGCCAAAGAACCAAAAAGTCAAGGCTGAGGATCTTTTCCCTAAAATATGTTCCATAAATAGGCGACCCAAAGA
>CAZRBW010000020.1:28282-44701 GCA_964598395.1 uncultured Roseivirgaceae bacterium | reverse complement strand
TCCTATGAATGCTATTCTAAGAAATGGTAAATAATCGCAGCGATCTTAAAGTAAGCTAGCTTATTTCT
Source organism: uncultured Roseivirgaceae bacterium (assembly GCA_964598395.1). Classification (GTDB taxonomy): domain Bacteria; phylum Bacteroidota; class Bacteroidia; order Cytophagales; family Cyclobacteriaceae; genus CAXBDP01. The sequence goes on along the minus strand of CAZRBW010000020.1, from coordinate 44,633 downwards.
CTGGCTGATATTTCTTATAAATTTCCATAACTTCTGAGATTGGCATTGCTTTTACCGTTCTACCTCCACGGCCAGTCATATCTTCTGCCATAAATAAAGAATTAAGAATAGCTTCTTCCGTGGCTTCGATAGTGGCCATAAATAGTAAAGTCATATTATCATTTCTTAGAAAAGAAGCGGGAGGATTTAGGCTTTCTCTAGAATTATGAGAGATTCTCAATTCCGGTGCATTGGAAGCAGCAATTACATAATCACCACTACCATTTGAAGCGATTCCACCTGTTTTGGCCAATCCCATCATGGCTCTTTTGGCCATTCTTTCGAGGTTGCGTTCATTCACAGGAGCATCGGTCATTACTACAATCATGCAAGATCCATCAGCACTTTCATAGGCATTTCTAAGCATGTGGCGATTCATTTCTTTATCGATTGGCACGCCATTCACTTGCAGCACGCCACCGAAATTGCTTTGCACAATGACACCCACAGTATATCCTCCCGCCGATTTTGGTAATACGCGGGAGGAAGTACCAATTCCACCTTTCCAGCCAAATGCCACGGTGCCAGTGCCAGCACCTACATGTCCTTCTTCTACTTCGCCGGATTTAGCATTTTTTATTGCTTCCCAAACATGCTCCTTTTTCACATGCATTCCTCTAATGTCATTGAGGCCGCCATCATTGGTTTCGCCCACAACGGCATTTACGGAGCCTACACTTTCCATTTCTTCCAAGCCAAGCATATATTCCACCGTAGCAGAAATGGCAGTGCCCACGCTAAGTGTATTTGTGAGGATTATGGGAGTTTCAATATTGCCTAATTCCTGCACTTGGGTGCTGCCAGCCAGTTTGCCAAAACCATTGCCAACATAAATGGCAGCAGGTACTTTTTGTAGAAATAGATTTTCTCCATGCGCTAAAATTGCCGTAACTCCAGTGCGAATATTTTCACCTTCAATCAAGGTGCTATGGCCAACTTGCACGCCAGGTACATCGGTAATGGCATTTTGTTCGCCAGTTCGCATTACGCCCACTTCAATGCCAAGGTCTCGCACTCTACTTTTTTGAGCGCAGACAATACTTGGCAATAGGAAAATGAGTAGCAGTAAATTTTTCATCGCTCGAATTTTCTTCAAAATAGCGAAGCTAGCCTAAACTTGATGCTGTAACTGCTAAATATTTAACCAATAGGTCATTTTAAGAACGAGTGCTCTGTTTTTTGACATCCACTGATCAGGGAAGTAATTATCTGTGTACACAATAAATAAATCCGAAACAGGTCTGTATCTCCACTGGAAGCGGGTGTTGATATTCACATTATCAATCTGATTGTTGTATTGGACGAAAGTAGTCCAGAATACACTACGAGAGAATGTGAAATCGAATTTGGGGCCGATTAAGAATAGATCGGCATCATTATAAGGTTCTGGAAGGCGGATTTTATTGTAATTGGCATCAAGCGAAATAGTACCCGAATAGCCAAATCTCCAATTGACAGAAGCTCTTACATTATCTCTGGTGCCATTGAAATATTCTCCAGTGCTTGCATTGATTGTATAGCTGAATGGAAGTCTTAAATTAGACCTGAATCCAATGTCGTAGATCCAATTGCGGTATTCAGTATCAGCTGCTAATCGCGCGCCACCTGTATTGGTAGGGTCGAATGAGAAAAATAGATACGTGTAAGTTTGCTTAGCGCTTACACTGAAATTTGCCAGCGATTGGAATCTCACTTCATATCTTAATGAATGGTCTTGGTCTGTCATACCATACTCTTGATTCCAAGTGAAATCAAGATCTATTGTGGGTCCGTGTCGGTTTACCAGTGTGGATTGCGGAAACCACTGATAGCCTATGCGAGGTGAAGCTTGGCTATAATTCGTTCTCGGAGTAAAGCCTACTTCTGGATTATAGTTTTCACCAATTTTGGTGTATGTCAAGCTAGCCGTCCAGTTCAAATCATCGTACAATAGCCGGCCATGGGCAGCAAAGCTTTTGTCTGGATTATCGTGTTCAATAGATTTGTGGAAAAAGAATTTGCCCGACCATTTATTATCGCTTGATGCAAGGTTGTAATCCAAACCTACCAATCTATTATAATTATTCGTGGTGCTCAAATCGAAAGACTCTTTATTTACTAAGATCATCCCAATATTTGATCTGCCAAATATTTTGCGTTGAACTGCCGCTACGGTAAAGTTTTTACTTTCTACTCCACTTTCAGGTATTTTATCAGTTTGCATATTGAGCAAACCCACCCGCCAATTATTATCGATTTTGCCACTTACACGTCCGCCAAGTAAAATTCTGTTTTGGATATTCTGACCAGTATTTTCGTCCCGATCTACCCCAATGCGTCTTGAGAAAAACGGCCTTGCTCGCTGCATACCGAAATCAGAAAACAAATCAGCATTTTCCAAGAAAAATTGCCGCCTTTCAGGAAAGAATATTTCGAAACGATCGAGATTAGTTACCTGCTGATCTACTTCTACTTGAGAGAAATCTGGATTGAATGTTAGATCTAAATTCAGCGCTGGGCCAATAGCGACTTTCGCATCTCCACCCATACTGAAATTACGACTTTCGGGCGTTCCTTCTAAGTAGTTTTTACTTACTCCGCCCGCTGTAAAGGGTATTACAGCTATGTTGGATCCAGGACTGCCGAGTGGTTCATCCCAAATTATTTCTCTGGCAAATGCCAATGCAATCATGCTGTAATTTTTAGGAATAGGCGCCCAAGTAGATCGCTCATTATATTCACTATCAATTCGATAAAAATTTGCATTCCATTTGGTTGAGCCTTCTTTAAATCTTAAAGTTTTAAGAGGAATTGCCATTTCTGCAATCCAATATCCATCGTAGATTTTTGCTTCGGCAAACCATACATTGTCCCAAGCCAAACTTAAATCTCCAGGACCCAACCCACCATTTGCAACAAGTCCTTCACGCTGTACTCCATAAGGATTCAATCCAAATTGATAGGCATTTGTTCTGTCCAAAAAGGTATCGAATGTTACAGTGAAACCATCATTTTGTTCTCCTCGAAAATCTCTTCTTAATGAAGTACTTACATATCCTCTTGGCCCTTTGTTTTGCATGATGGCACCCACATAAATGAAATTGTCATCGTAAGTGATACGGACTTGAGTTTGAGCTTCTGCCATTGACGTATCGGCTGGATAGTATTGGAAAAATTGATCCGTTGGTATGGCCAAGTCCCAATCGGCTTCATCCAATACACCATCAATTACGATTGGGCTTCTTGCTTTTTTGGCTATTAATGGATCTAATTCAAGGCCTTGTTGGCCAAAAGAATCTGGTGCTACAAAAAATGATATCGCTAAAACGAGTAAGAATAGATTTTTTTTCATGGTCGGGTACCAATCAAATAGATATCGATTGATTTTTCAAGCCATTTAAAATATTTATTCTATTTATTTGATGGTTTGGCCAAATATAGTTTTGAATGGTAGCTTTTTTGGTGAAGATAAGTGAGTATGATTTGTTGCTGACTATTTAAGCAAATTGGAATCGAGTAATTCGGTTACAGCAGTTTTGTAAACCTGCCCAACTGGAATTTTCTTGTTCTCTATAATTAATTCAGAAGCGTAATAGCTGTTGATTTTGGTATAGTTGATAATGAAGGAACGATGCACTCGCATGAATTTATTTGGCGGGAGGATTTCCTCCATATTCTTCATGGTTTGGTGCTGGATATAGCTTTTTTCTGTGGTGTGAATTTTCACATAATCCTTCATTCCTTCAACATAAGAAATGTCGTCTAGAGCTATTTTGTGAAACTGCCCGCCGTCTTTTATAAAATAGAATGTGCTTTCCTTTGTATGCTTATCCTTGAATCGACGGATGGCTTGCAAAAATCTAGGGTAAGGGATGGGTTTTACCAGATAATCCAACACTTCCATACTGAAGCCCTCCACTGCATGTTGTGAGTATGCAGTAGTGAAAATGACATCGGTAGTTTTGGGAAGCATTTTCGCCATTTCCAATCCTGTGATTTCGGGCATATTGATATCCAAAAAGACTAAGGGAATAGGATGTTTGCTAATATGCGTAAGTGCATCTTCAGCATTGTCGAATTCAGATATAGGATCAAACTCTGGTAATTTGCTCAAGTAATTTCGGATTACCCTTCTTGCTAATGGCTCATCATCTATTATCAGGCAAGGATATTTCATTGCAAGTAAAGGTTTAGTACCACTTTGAATTGTGCATCTTCCTTATTGATAAACAAATCATAACGACCTGGATATAATTTTTCCAAACGTTTGCGAACATTGTTGATGCCTGTACCTGTACTTTCTTTCTTTATGGAAGAGTTGAAATTGTTGATACAAGTGAAAGTGATTTGCTTGGCTTTGCATTCCAAATTGATACGAACTATCCCCCCGCTTTTGAGCGTATTGATGCCATGTTTAAAGGCATTTTCTACAAAAGGAATTAATAAAAGTGGTTCCACCATTTTAAAATCCGTTTCTCCATTTACTTCAAAACTAATTTCAGCTTTATCCCCAGTCCGTAGTTTTTCCAGATCAAGATAATCTCTTAGGTAACTGACCTCTTCTTTTAGCAAAATTCTATCTTCATGGGCTCTGTCCACCATATAGCGCATGATTTGCGATAATTTCATGGTGATTTCAGGAGCACGGTCATCTTTTTCTAGCGCTAAGCTATATATGGAATTAAGGCTATTGAAAAGAAAATGTGGATTTACTTGAGCACGAAGGAGTTTTACTTCTGAGTCTAGCTGCGTGGCTTTGTTTTCCCATTGCACATAGTTCATAAAGTATTCTGAAATGAACTTACCAATCATAATCAAAAAGCTGAAAATGATGAAAATTGCAAATGTAGGACCGAAATTGATGTTATATCTTATGGATCGTTCGAAGACTTCAAAGATATTTATTAAGCCCATATAGATAAGTGCTGCTAATATGCAACTAATCGTATATGTCAATGCCCAAACGATGTAGCGGTTTTTGCTGAAAAACTTTGGGACAAGCTTGCCATGGTTGATATATACTACCATGGATAATAATAGTGTTAGAATCGATGCACTCGCAAATGCATCACCAAAGTTTGATGCTTTAGAAGTGAAAAGCAGAATGAGAAACAAGAAAAACCAACCAACTAATTGGAGAATTATGTGCGCTCTTGGATCATTAAGTATTTCAATCCACTGGTTGTTGCCTTGTTTCAATTGTTGTGTGTTTGTGTTCATATCGGTGATTGTTTGCTCGAAATAGCATTATCCTTTGCATGGAATAAATTTTATTCGAGCAACTACCTGATTTTTTCGACGAAACTAATCTTCTGGATAAGGTACGAATATGAAATTGGTAAACTTAGCATCAATCACGAATAGGCAGCAAAACTCATCAGGGTTTTTATATACCCTTTTGAAATTCTCTTCGTCCTCGATCAATTTGCGTTGGATAAATTCATCCACATAGGTCATGTAGTAATGCCATTCATTTTCCTGGCGACCTCTTTCGAAGAGCAAACTGCCCACAGGCTGCAATTGCTGGCACATCGGAAATATCGGGTACTCAGAAAAACCACGCTCACGGATTTGCTGTGATGCCTCCTTAATTGTATCACATACTTTTAGAAAATCTGTAGTGATTTTACCAATGTATTTACCATCTAGTTCTACATCATTGTGAATAGTAGTCATAATTAACGCTTTTCGAGTAAAACAACATTTTCCACATGGGCAGTTTGTGGGAACATATCTACCGGCTGCACAGCTACTACTTTATATGCAGCATCGAGCATTGCCAAATCTCGAGCCTGTGTAGCAGGGTTGCAACTTACATAAACAATGCGGGAGGTTTGGCTTTTGATCAGTACATCCACCACATCTGCATGCATTCCGGCTCTTGGCGGGTCGGTGATGATGACATCTGGTTTACCATGCTCAAGGATAAAATCTTCATTGAGCATATCTTTCATATCACCGGCATAGAATACCGTATTATCGATTTTATTTATTTCTGAATTCAGTTTAGCGTCCTCAATTGCCTCGGGTACCGATTCAATCCCGATTACCCTTTTAGCCATTTTGGCTACGAAATTTGCAATGGTTCCCGTGCCCGTGTAGAGGTCATATACGATCTCATCGCCTTTGAGCTGGGCAAAATCTCTTGCCACTTTGTATAGCTCATACGCTTGCAAGCTATTGGTTTGATAAAAAGATTTTGGACCTACTCTGAAAGTTAAGCCTTCCATTTCTTCCTCTATGAATGGCGTACCGCTATAGCAAACCACTTCTTGATCGTAATAAGACTCATTCAATTTCTGATTGATGATGTAGTTCAAGGAAGTAATCTGAGGGAATGAATTTTTGATAAAGTCCATTATGGGCTCAAGCATTTCGGGCATATCTTGGGCTACTTGTAATATCACCATTATTTGCCCATTGCTACTTTGGCGCAAAATCAAATTCCGCAAATAGCCGCTATCCTGATTTTTGAGGTTGTAAAATGGATATTCGTTTTTCAGTGCAAAACCATAAACAGCTTGACGGATGGCATTGGAAGGCTCGGGCATCAAATGGCATGTATCGATTTGCAATACTTTATCAAAAGCATGGCGAATATGAAAGCCCAATGCATTGGATTCAAATTCTTCACCGCTGCGAATTTCATCAATGGTAAGCCAGCGTTTATCCGAAAAGGTGAAGTCTAGTTTATTGCGATATTCTCGATCTTGCTTACAAACCAATATTGGTTTGATCGCTGGAAACTCAATTTTAGCAATGCGCTCTAAGGCATCTTGCACTTGCTGGCTTTTGTAATTTAGCTGTTCGGTATAGCTGATATGTTGCCATTTGCAGCCGCCACAAATTCCAAAATGGCTACAAAATGCTTCCTCTCGCAAAGGTGATTTCTCTTTGAAATTTACCGCCTCAGCTTCAGCAAATTTGCTCCTCACTTTCTTCATCCGTAGATCAACTACATCACCTGGGGCCACATATTCTACAAATACTACCCGCCCATCTACACGGGCAATACATTTGCCTTCTGCAGCCATTTTTTCGATGACTACATTCTCCACAATTGCATTTTTACTTTTTCTGCTCAACATGCCACAAAAGTAGGGATTTTGAAGAAGATAATTTCTCTGTGCTGTAAAAGTAAAGGGCTTAGAAAGGTCAAGATCAATTTTTAGAGTCGGATTGAATTCGATTTCCTAAAATTTTAGTAAATTTAAAATTCTTTAAATTCAAAAATCGATGATCAATTATATAAAGAGGAAGCTTGAGAAAAGGAGACTTAAGAGAACATTTAGCGAATACGGACATACTATGAAATCGTTTGATCTGGCGAAAGCAGGTAAGGTGAATTACGCGCAATGGAATCATCCTTTTGAAGGAGAAAAGGAGATTAGTCAAGGGCAGGTGGATTTCTTCTCGGAGCTGTTGAAAGTAGGTGAATTCGGAATTGATATTGGAGCGCATACAGGTGACACTACGGTACCCATGGCATTGGCTGCAGGGGCGGGAGGTTTAGTTCTCGGACTTGAGCCCAATCCCTTTGTTTTCAAAATATTGGAAGTAAATGCTGCTCAAAACAAGGATAAAAGCAATATTAAGCCTGTTTGCTACGCAGCAACCGACGAAGATGGGACTTTCACTTTTCAATATTCTGATGCTTCATTTTGCAATGGAGGCTATTTAGATCATATCGAAAGCACTAATCATAAGCATAATTTCACGCTGGATGTGAAGGGCAAAAATCTAGAAAATGTTTTGCGCAAGGAATATGCAAACGAGCTTCCCAAGTTGTCACTTATCAAGGTAGATGCAGAAGGCTACGACAAGGAAATTCTGAAAAGTCTAAAGGGAATAATTGCTGAATACAAGCCCAATTTGCTGGTAGAATGTTATAAGCGCTTAAACGAAACTGAGCGGGATGATTTGTATAATACCATCGTAGATATGGGCTATGATCTTTATTACATCGATGGCTTTGAAGCTGGCAATACCCGTGAGAAACTAGCCAAATCAGATATGAGCAATCGCAAGCATTTTGAAATGATGGCGAAGCCTGTTGGATAATTAGAAATGTTAAATTATAAGTTAAGATTAATGGTTATCTGTATTGTGATAATATTGTTACTAATTTTTGAAGATGAAGGTCTTCTGTAGCATAATTGGTAATACAAGCCCGCAAAGCGAATAAACCTGGTTTCAAAGCAATGGTGGAAATCCAAGCTTCACCGCTTTTCACCACCCGCCCACACAATGCTTGCAAGTATTCTGTGCTTTGTGTTTCGGCAGTTTTGCCTCTAAAGCAAATTACTGGAAATGGTGTGTCATTCACCACTTCCCAATTATGCTGAATGAGTATAGCCTTAAGTTTAGCTCCAATTTCAGCTTGATGTCTAATTACCTTTTCATAGCCTTCCCAGCCTGCTACTAGCAAACTCATATATACTTTCAGTCCTGTGAATCTTCTAGACCATTGAATGGAATGCGAGAAAGGATCGACAATACCCAATTCTCTGCCTTCTTTTGGCATATAGTCCGCTGCAATGCTAAATGTGCGGCTAAGTATTTCCTGATGTTTGGTCAAATAAATACCTGCACCCATTGGCACCGAAAACCACTTATGCGCATCGAACGTGATGGAATCTGCTAGTTCAATTCCGACAATGGCTTTTTTTAATTCAGGCACTATAGCAGCAGCACCACCCCATGCAGCATCCACATGAAACCATAAATCCTCAGCTTTACATAGTTCAGCGATTTCCACTAATGGGTCGATTACGCCAGCACCTGTTGTGCCTGCTGTACCTGTGATCATAAATGGAATATTTCCAGCTTTTCTGTCCTCAGCTATTAATTGCTTGAGTACGGTTAAATCCATTTTTAGCTGATCATCAGATGGCACCATTCGAGTAGCTGTAGAACCCAAGCCAGAAGTTCTCGCGGCTTTCATCAATGAGTGGTGACTTTGCTCTGATGCATATAATACGGGTTGACCATTTAATGCTCTGGCGCCGTGTAGAATGTAATCAGGGAATTTTTGGCAAATCGCAGTAAGCACAGCTGTTTGGTTTGCCTCTGCACCTCCAGTACAAAATGTCCCGTCGATGCTATTTTCAGCCATTCCAAATCGCTTCCCAATTTCCTGAATTAGATAATTCTCAACTTCCACAGCAAAAGGACTATGACTCCAAGCCGCCATTTGCGGATTGTATGCCGCCACCAATGCATCAGCAATTATGCCCATGGCAGTTGGCCGTGGATTGAACAAGCCATAATACATCGGATGCCCCAAATGAACTTGCCATTTATCTAGACCTTCCTTCACCTTTTGGAGTGCGAAATCAGGCTCATTAGCTTTCTCCAAATTGAGCTCGGAAAGGAATATTCGGATGGCCAATGGATCCAGTTCTGGCGAAACGGAAAATTTGTCCGCATGCACATAATGGTCTTCCACAATGGAGGAAAGTTTTTGCCAAAGCCCTTTTCTTTGCTCGGCACTCAAGTCTAAATCTGCTGGAAACATATCGAGATATTTATGCTTAAAATTAGCCCAATCAGCATGCAACGCAAGCATATTTTACATCAGTGCAAAGAGATTGTTTATAAGTCTTCAATTGGGTGCTTTTTCCGCCATTGTCTGAAAAATGAGTATTTGTACTGATGGATGGCTTGCGCTGAATAGATGCCAGAAAACCATGAAATTAAATAGGCGGTGAAACAGGCAATTCCGATAAACACTAAACCTTCTGCTCCAAAAAGTTCAAAGCCCATTACGGTGCAAGCAATAGGCGTATTGGTGGCTCCGGAGAAAACCGCAACAAAGCCCATTCCAGCCAATAGAGCCATTGGTAATGGGATAAATAGTGATAAGGCATTGCCCAAAGTAGCGCCGATAAAAAATAGTGGAGTGACTTCACCGCCTTTAAAACCAGCAGCTAATGTAAAAGCTGTTATGGCAATTTTGATCAAAAAATCAGCGGGAGGTAAAGGGTTTTGGAAGGCTTCCACAATGGTAGGAATTCCCAAGCCTATATACTTTGTAGTGCCGATTGCAAATACAAAAAGTGCGATAAATATTCCAGCTACAAATGGTCTCAAGGGAGGATATTTAATGAGCTTCACAAATAGGCGAGTAAATAGCTTCACAGATTTGGAGAAAGTGAAGGCTGCCAATCCGAATGCAGCACCTGCTAAAATTGACCATAGAATCAGCTCGAAATTGATACCTGGAACGAAAGGAATTTCATAATGGGTATGGCCTACATTCCACCAAAGGCAAGTGAAGTGAGCCACATACGCAGTAATCAAACTCGGGAGAATTATAGGATAGCGCATTCGTCCGATTATCAATACTTCGATGGCGAAAATTGCTCCTGCTAGCGGCGTTCCAAATACTGATGCAAAGCCGGCACTTATGCCAAGGATAAGCAACATGCGTCTTTCGCTTTTGCTCATTTTGAACCAAAGCGCAAATTGATCTGAAATGGCAGCCCCCATTTGCACTGCTGTACCTTCTCGGCCTGCGGAGCCACCAAAAAAGTGAGTAGCAATAGTCCCAAATAGCACCAATGGAGCCATTTTGAGAGGAATTACTTGCTTGGGATGGTAATACTCCTCGATGATTTGATTATTGCCTTTCACTACTTCTTTACCAAAGTAATGGTAGATGAGGCCAATAAGTAAACCACCAAGCGGTAGCAGCCAAATGATCCAAGTATTATCCTCCCGCCAATCAGTAGCCCAATCGAGCGACACAAGGAAAAAGGCCGAAGCGGAACCCACAAGAATGCCAATTATGACCGATAGAAGCAGCCATTTGACAAGGAAAATGAGTTTATTTTCCTTATTACTTTCAGAGGTAAATTGAAGTTGATTTTTTTCCATTGAGCTAATAATATAAACCTACCAAACCATTTGGGTGGATGAGTAGGCGCCATTAGCTCAAAATGAGAGCGGTTCCAGGCAGACACCATTGCCTTGGATCAAATGTAAATAAAATCTATGTGATTGGAGAAATTCTACAGGAATTTCAGAAAAAAATAGAGCAAATGATCTTAATCAAATGCTCAGTTCAATTTGGAGGTTTAGCTTTTCTTCAACTTTGATCAAGCCTCCAAGCTTTTTGGGAGCTTGTAAGTTTAGTTCATCAAAACTTAAAACAAGCTTGCCAGTAAGTTTATGATTGGATTTGGCCAAGTGGAAGTTTTCGAAAACTAATTCTTTCCCAACAATTTGGAGTTTGAGATGACAGAAATACCCATTATCCTTTTTTACCAAATTACTTACTTGTACTCGAGCCGTGGGGTATTCTTCGGATTTTAGTGTTTTGCGAAAATCCTTATTTAACATAAAATTCCCGCATGAAAATTCATCAACGGGAATTGTAAATTGTAATGTACCGCTTCTATTGGTGCGGTTTGAAATAAGCGTGTCCTTCATATCATCTAGACAATAGTCGCAAGTGAATTTTCCTATGGAAGTTACACCTGACACCTTTATTTGCTTTTCTGTGATTACCAATGTTTCGTTGGTAGGAGCAAAGCTGAAAAGGATTACTGCAATGATGAGATAAAGAACACGCATTTAAATTTTATACTTAGAAGGAAACTATACCTTCAATCATCAGGCCATTAAATTTACCACCGCGACGAATGTCATTTGGAGCAAAGTCGTTGTAGTTTTGGCTTACATATTCAAGTTTGGCTAAAACGTTTCTTGTTACGAACCAACCTGCACCGAATTGAACTCTGTCTATAGAAGTTTCAAGTCCGCTGCCCGGCATTTCGCCACTTACTTTATTGTAACGAGCCGCTACATAAAGGTTTTCAGTTGCGCCGAATCTGTAAACTACATCACCAGCGATTTGATTCCATGTACGATCATCAGTTTCGTTTGCTGCTTTTCCAGTACTCTGTTCGAAGTTACCGAATAGTTCTAGGCCTTTGAACTTAATGAATGGATTAATTACCAATGCTGTTACATTGCTTCTTTGGCCAGGATTAAATCTGCCAGATGTAAACTGAGAAGCTGTTGCAGCCAGAGTATTTTCCATTACTAAGTAATATCTAGAACCTGCACGGTCTCCTCCCCACAGTGTATTGTTTACAGAGCCAGCAGTTGTGTAGATAGAGCCTGTTAAGCGCAGTCTAAAATCTTCATTCATTTGCTTATCATAGCCAATTTTGCCAATATAGGCCATTTTACGACGATCTGGGTTGGTTACACCACCTTGGATTTCACCACCTGTTGCAGAAGCTACAGCAAGAAATCCTTCATGTTGGAATATCACCTCAGCACCAATTTCAGTTGTAAATGCATCCATTATATAGTTACCTACGAATGGGTTGTAAAATGCATTACCGTTATCTGATCTCCTAAAGTGAGCATCGCCATAGTTGATTTCCATGTGACCTACTTTCAGTGTTACTTTTTCGAATACTTTGTTAAGCAATTCGCTATTCAAAAATTCAGCTTTATCCACCTGAATAAATCCACCTTTTACCCAAGTTTCTGGGTGGTGGCGGGAGGAAAGGTATGTTACCAAATTCAAGCGCACACCATCAGCTAATGCAACATCAAAATTCAAGTTTGCAGTTGCAAGGTTAAATCCACCACCAATATCCATCAATTGGGTTAAGTTAACGCCCGCAGGGTTTAAGTTTGGATTAGCAGAATTGGAATGGCTAAGAGATTGGAATTGCTGAGTAAAAGCACCACCTACTCGAACGCGAATTCCGTCATAAGCAACAGTATCTGCTTTGCCAGTTTCGAATACCCCCAATCCTCTTTGATCAGGTGAGCGCCAGAATTGCATGTCGCGCTGTACGCCTTGAGCCATGGCTCCGAATGCAAGCATTAAGCTTGCGAATGATAGTACGAGAAGTTTTTTCATGATTGATAATTGTTATTATTGTATTGGATTGAAAACTACATTGAAATGGATGCTCATTGCATCTCCTGTTTTGATTGTCCCCATCAAAGCTGTTGGTGGATCTACATTGTAATCCGTGAGCTTAAATGCATGGGAACCTTCGAAGCGATATCCTTTACCCTCACTCTTAGCAGTGACTGGAAAAGTAGCCGGTTTTTTTACTCCTGCAATGGTGAAATGTCCCTTCGCAGTCCAAGAATTGCCATCACCTTTCACTAGATTTTCAAGTTCAAAAAGTACTGTTTTGTGCTTTTTAGTATCTAATGCGTTGTAGGCGTTTTTGTCCATACCGCCTTTGCCACTTTTAATGCTTTCGGCTGGCATTTCTATACGTAATTTCTTTATTTCTTTTAAAGTGTTCCCCTCGATTACAAATAGAGCCTCTCCAGTTGCTTGCTCGGACACCATGTCCCAGTCGTGCAAAGTAGATGTACCAGATACTTTAAGATTTGGCTTTTCAGTTAATTTGTAATTGCTCTGAGCAGATGCTCCGAAAACAAACAATAATAGTCCCAATAGGATCGAAATACGTGTTTTGAAATAGGTGTTTTTCATGACTTTTATCGTTTAAATAATGAACCAAAGGTAAATAGGAAGAAACCCATAAAACATGACATACATTAGCTTTTTAGGTGATTCTTACTTTGAAAGTTGCTTTGATTGATTTGTAGAAAGGTGAATTGATTACGTTGAATAAGCTTTTCTGCAATATAGAGTCCACCTTTCTATGAGGGCTGTGTCAAAAAATAAATATCTCCCTCTGCAATGTATCTATTTTAATAGCTTGTATATTTGATTAATTTGAAAATGGAAAATGGCCATAATTCACCAAACTTCGTAATCAATTAAAACTGAATTAAACTCCTACAATTATGTCAAAAGACAAGGGTGCCAAAGAAAACGACAAGAAAAAGCCTGAGAAAAACTTGAAAGAGAAGCGGGCAGCGAAAAAAGCAAAGCAAGGTGATAAGAATCGAGATTAGTACATCTTGTATTAATTGATTGTAATGAGTCGGCAAGGTTTGCTTTAACCTTGCCGATTTTTTTATTTGTGATTGATAATTTTATGAATATGGATTCGAAAGCTTTAGAAATGCTCTTTGAGAGAGATTTACTCAAATTAAAGGATGAACTTTCAACTTTCACCAATGAACAGAACCTTTGGGAAACAACGGGAGGAATAAGCAATTCAGCTGGTAATTTGGCGATGCATTTAGTTGGCAATCTCAATCATTTTATTGGAGCGACCTTGGGTGCAACGGATTATGTCCGCAACAGAGAATTTGAGTTTACTGGCAAAAATGTAGCTAGAGAGCAAATATTGAAAAGCATCGACGGAACTATCGTAATGTTGAAGCAAGTGCTACCAAATATAGATTCCACCAAGTTGGCTAAAGATTTTCCCTTAACCTTCCTAGGCCAGCATCCAACAGGGCATTATCTACTTCATTTTTATGGCCATTTCACCTACCATCTTGGACAGATTAATTATTTGAGGAGGGTTTTGGAGGGTAAGGCAGGTGTGATTAATTGATCGATTAACTTGTCGCCACGGTATTAATATTTCGTCACGCTATTAATCGCCTATTAATATGTCGCCACGCTGTGGCTTTTGATAAATATTGCCATGTTTTTCTATTAAGATTTCGCCACGCTGTGGCTATTAATATATTGCTGATTTATGAATTTGGGTAATGTACTGAAAAATAGTTGGTGACTTTTTGTTTTCAATTTTGCCATAGCTCCATAGGAGCGACATATTAATAGCCGATGATTCAATAAAAACAATAATTTTGCTGCCAACAAAAATCGCCATTATCAATCCAAATCTTAATTCCTCCCGCCATACTCTAAACCAATTTAGCTCTGGCGTGTTCTTGTTATTGATTTCACTCGTATATGCTTTACAATCGATTTTTAAATCTTTAGAAAAATGAAAACCTATTTACCTATTTTATTTTTGACCATATTTTTAGCTGCTTCCATTTCTTGCCAAGCACAGAACAAAAAGAGCGATGTCCGCGAAATTGAACTCGTGGCACCGGAAGGAAGAGCAATAGCTGTATTTGCTTCGGGCTGTTTTTGGTGTGTCGAGCATATCTTTGAAGCTGTAGTAGGAGTCGACTCTGCCGTATCAGGATATGCGGGAGGAAATGTGCCAAACCCAACTTATGAACTGGTAAACACAGAAACTACCGGCCATGCAGAAGCAGTGTTGGTGTATTACGATCCGAAGGTGATTGACTTTGAGGAGTTGACAAAAGTATTTTTCACCTCACATGATCCGACTACGCCAAACCAACAAGGGCCTGATAGAGGATCTAGCTATAGATCTATTCTATTCTACATGAATGCTTTTGAAAAAGCTATTGCAGAAAAAGCGATAAGGGAATTTGGTGCTTCGGGTATGTTCAAAAAGCCAATTGTGACGGAAGTAAAAATGGCAAATGTCTTCTATAGAGCGGAGGAGTACCATCAAGACTTTATCGAGAAAAATCCTAATCAGAGTTACGTGAGAGGAGTATCAATACCTCGTTTCGAAGCCTTCAAACGAACCTATAAAGGGAATTTAAAGTAATAAAAAAGGCCTCTGGATCAATTCAGAGGCCTTTTTACTTATATTACAATATTCACAATCTTCTTTGGTACTACAATAATCTTTCGTGGCGCTTTGCCTTCCAGCCATTTCTGAAGGTCGGCAGAAGCTAAAACCGCTTCTTCCACTTCTTTGGCTGGAGTATCAGCTGAAAATTCCATTTTCATCCTCATTTTGCCATTAATTGCTATTGGGTATTCGATGCTATCCAGCACCATATATTTCTCATCCCAAGTAGGGTAGGTAGCATCGTTGATGGAATCGGTGTGACCTAACTTCGACCAAATCTCCTCGCTTATATGCGGCGCAAATGGTGAAAGCGCAATTGTTAATGGCTCCAATATCTCACGCTTATTACACTTCAATGCGGTAAGCTCGTTCACAGCGATCATAAAGGTAGAAACAGATGTATTCAGTGAAAGTCGATCCACATCCTCCTCAATCTTTTTCAAGGTTTTGTGTAGCACACGCATTTCGTCTTTGCTTGGAGCGTCATTACTTAATTGCAATTCGCCCTTGTCATCGATAAGCATTCGCCAGTATTTCCTTAAGAACTTATAAACGCCATCTATGCCATTCGTATTCCAAGGCTTACTTTGCTCCAATGGACCCAAAAACATCTCATACATTCTTAGAGTATCGGCACCATAGTTTTCGATGATGTCGTCTGGAGTTACTACATTGTATTTGGACTTAGACATTTTCTCCACTTCTGCGCCACAAATGTATTTACCGTCTTCTAGGATAAACTCAGCATCAGCTAAGTCGGGTCTCCACTTTTTGAAACCTTCAATATCAAGAATGTCATTATC
>CAZRBW010000020.1:16685-28182 GCA_964598395.1 uncultured Roseivirgaceae bacterium | reverse complement strand
GCATCTACTTCTGGCAATACAAGCGGCAATTCCTTTTCGTCCATCAAATGCGGAACGTCATTATCAAAATACACAGGAATTGGCTCTCCCCAATATCTCTGACGCGCAAAAATTGCATCTCTCATCCTGAATTGGATTTTGCCTTTGCCTATCTTTTTTTCATCTACAAAAGCAATCGCTTTTTGAATAGCTTCTTTTACTTCCAATCCATTAAGGAAATCAGAATTAATGACTTTACCTTCTTTGGCATCGAAAGCTTCTTCTTCCAAATTGCCGCCTTCCACTACTGGACGAATTTCTAAACCAAAATGCTTTGCAAATGCATAATCTCGGCTGTCATGAGCAGGAACAGCCATTACGGCGCCTGTGCCATAACCCGCCAACACATAATCAGCTACCCAAATTTGGATTTTCTCGCTGTTGAATGGATTGATTGCATAAGCTCCCGTAAATACGCCGGAAACCGTTTTGACATCGCTCATTCTGTCACGTTCGGAGCGATTAACAGCTTTTTCGACATAGGCTTTTACTTCTTCTCGCTGTGCTTCGGTGGTGATAATATCCACCATTTCACTTTCAGGTGCCAAGGCCATGTATGTCACCCCAAAGATGGTATCGATGCGGGTGGTGAAAACTTTGATTTCTAAATCATGATCGGCCACATCGAATTTCAATTCGGCTCCATAAGATCGGCCAATCCAGTTTCGTTGCATATCCTTAAGCGGCTCCGGCCAATCGATCGTATCTAGGCCTTCTAATAATCTGCTGGCATAAGCAGTAATGCGCATCATCCATTGCATCATTTTTTTCTTTTCTACGGGATGCCCGCCTCTTTCAGAGAAACCGTCTTTCACCTCATCGTTAGAAAGTACTGTGCCTAATGCAGGGCACCAATTTACCGTCATTTCGGCCAAATAGGCCAAACGGTATTTTAATAAAAATTCGATTTTTTCATTTTCTGAGAATTCTGCCCAATCTGAAGCAGTAATACTAGGCGTTTCTTCATCGCAGGCGGCAGTCAGCTTGTCGTTACCATTTTTCTCGAAATAGGCGATCAAGCTTTCTATCGGCTCAGCTTTGTCGGTTGAGGTATTATACCAGCTATTGAAAAGCTGCATAAATATCCATTGCGTCCATTTGTAATAGGATGGATCGCAGGTTTGTACTTCTCTGTCCCAATCGAAACAGAAGCCAATTTTCTTAAGCTGCTCCTTGTATCGGGCTATATTTTGCTCAGTAGTAATGGCAGGATGCTGTCCAGTTTGTATAGCATATTGCTCGGCAGGCAAGCCAAATGCATCGAAACCCATCGGATGCAATACATTGAAGCCTTTGAGGCGCTTGAAACGAGATACAATGTCGGAAGCAATATATCCAAGCGGATGCCCCACATGCAAGCCTGCTCCTGAAGGATAAGGAAACATATCGAGGGAATAAAACTTTGGTTTATCTTCCTTTATTTCAGTTTTGTAGGTGCCATCTTGCTCCCATTTCTGTTGCCACTTTTTCTCGACTTCTCTGAAATTATATTCTGCCATTACGCTATGCTCAATTATAGTCCTGCGCAAAATTAAGTATTTGCATGTATAATAGGGCATGTAAAGGGAAAGATAAAAGGCTGCTTTTTGATAAATAGGAATAGCTATAGCAAAGAAATGGCTTGATATCGTAGATTTCCATTGATAAACCATCCTCCCGCTGTATTTTTGTAGATACAACCCAAAACCAATTTAAAATGAAGAACTTATTAAGCGTCTTAACTCTACTTATGATTCCTCTTTTGATTTTCACATCATGTGGGCCAAAAGAAGAACCTGCCGATACCATCATTTTTGGTGGAAATATCTATACGGTAGATGAAAATAACCCATCGGTGGAAGCTGTAGCGGTGAGAGGGGATAAGATAGTATTTGCTGGAGATATGGCTGATGCTGAGAAATTTAAAGGTGAAGCTACTGAAATGCTGGATTTGGAAGGTCGAACGATGACTCCAGGTTGGATTGAAGGGCACGGTCACTTTTTCGGAATGGGTCAGTCTAAGTTGAATCTTGATTTGTCTCAAGTGAAGAATTACGATGAAATGATCGCAATGGTAAAAGAAGCTGCTGAAAATGCGGCTCCAGGCACGTGGATTTTAGGTCGTGGCTGGCACCAAAGCAAATGGGATAAGGAACCTGAAGAAGTAGTAAACGGATTCCAAACTCATAACAAAATGAGTGAAGTTACTCCAGACAATCCAGTTTGGCTAACGCACGCAAGTGGTCATGCAGCATTTGGAAATGCCAAAGCCATGGAAATTGCTGGAGTTACCAGAGAAACTGCTGACCCTGAAGGTGGCGAAATCATCAGAAATGAATTGGGAAATCCAACAGGTATTTTCAATGAAAGAGCAATGGGCTTGGTAAGTCGTAATGTGCCATACAATAATGAAGGCGATGACAAAAGAGCTATGGCATTGGCTATTCAAGAATGTTTGGCAAATGGTATCACAACCTTCCACGATGCTGGCTCAGGAAGAGGAACTATTGAATTGATGAAGCATTTCTTGGACAGCGGCGAAATGAAAGTGCGTTTGTATGTAATGCTTACAGGAAGAGACCGCGATTTGCTACAGGAATATTATGCTAAAGGCCCTGAGATTGGGTTAGGAAATAATCACTTAACTGTTCGCTCAATTAAGTTGAATACCGATGGAGCATTGGGTAGTCGTGGTGCTTGGTTGCTAAGACCATACACCGATAGACCTGAAACTGCCGGCCTAGAAACGCAACCGATGGATTACGTATTGCAAGTGGCTAAGGAAGGTTTGGAGCATGGTTTTCAAGTATGTGCGCATGCAATTGGTGACCGTGCAAACCAAGAAGTATTAAATAGATTTGAGCAAGCCTTCAAGGAAAATCCTAATAGAGCTAATGATCACCGATACAGAATGGAGCACGCACAACATTTGGCAGCATCGGATATCCCGAGATTTGGTGAGCTAGGTGTTATAGCATCAATGCAAGCTGTGCACATGTCTAGTGATAGACCTTGGGCGATTACAAGGCTTGGTGAGGAAAGAATAAAAGAAGGGGCTTATGTATGGAGAAAATTATTTGATACAGGTGCGGTAATCATGAACGGTACTGATGTGCCTGTAGAACCAATCAATCCAATTGCTTCTTTTTATGCATCTGTAACTCGACAAACCTTGGATGGCACACCTCCAGGTGGCTTTGAACCTGACCAAAAAATGACGCGGGAGGAAGGGCTACATTCTTATACCCTAGCCTGTGCGTATGGTGGGTTTGAAGAAGACATCAAGGGCTCTATTGAAGTAGGTAAATTGGCTGACTTCACTATTCTTTCTCAGGATATTATGACTGTGCCCGATAATGAAATCCTAAATACAAAAGTGGATATGACCATTGTAGGGGGTAAGTTACTTTACACTAGAAATTAAGATTAAATACACCTTTTAGTGCAATACAGTACAGAATCCCATGAGTTGAGTCAATTCATGGGATTTTTTTTGTGTATTTTTCTGATGCAAAGGTTGTTGACTTTGCATTAATTCAACTCGAAATTATGTGGTGAAGAAATCCAGGATGTTCTCTAATGTAGATCCCTTCGGCTTTTTGAAAATTTCTGTGTATCCACATTTATCGCAACTCATTGTTAAGAATCTGCGATTTTGAATATCGAAAATTCTAGTGAGTGCACCGCCTGTAGTGGCCATTTCGTCAGTAGTGAAATGGCGATGTTCGCATTTAGGGCATTGATAATTTTTGTGTTCCATGTTACTCTTGGTTTGGTTGGTTTTTCTTTAGTCTTCCAGCATCTTTCAATGCCTTATTGATAATATATTCCAGCTGTCCATTGATACTACGGAATTCATCAGCCGCCCATTTTTCAAGCGCAGCCATGGTATTCTCGTCCATGCGTAGTACAAATGGTTTTTTCTTTGGCATAACTAATATTCCGTTTTATCCTCATACAGCTTTTGCATAGCCATCTTCAATTCCTCAGGTTTCTGAGTGCCAAGCAATAATTTTTTCCCATCATTCAACTCCATCGCAAGTCCCATATTACCTCGTACATTTAGAGCTTTGCCATTGATGCCTATTCTATACCCCCAACCTCCATATTCCTTCAATGGGCTGTATTTTCTTACTTGAAAGCTTTTGAGATCAGTTTTAGTAATTTTTTTCCACTTATTGATAATAGGAGGGAAGCGGTAATGAATTCCGTCATTTTCTACCCTTGTATAAAGTCTGATGCTTAGCAATAGCCAATATATGGCCACATTGATAATGAAGGTAAACACCAAAGTATAAATCAGTGCTTGGATATCAGATTCCGAATTCACATTTTCATTTCCTGTCAAATTAACGATGCAGGAGTAAATAAGTCCGCCTAAAGAAATGATGGTAATACCAATCATAAGAATCCATAACCATGGCTGGTTAAATCGCTGGTTTTCTTCAAAATATACTCTAGCCATATTATTGTAATTTGAATTTAATGCGTTGGGAATTTATTTTTGTGACATTCTTTTATTCAATATCCTAATGGTTGAGTGTTCCAGTATTCACCACAGGACTTGCAGCTTTGTCGGAGCAAAGTACCACCATCAAATTGGTAACCATAGCGGCTTTCTTATCTTCATCTAATTCTACAATCTGTTTTTTGTTAAGCTGCTCCAAGGCCATCTCCACCATGCTTACCGCACCTTCTACAATCTTATGCCGAGCTGCTACAATGGCAGTTGCTTGTTGCCTTTGAAGCATTGCGCTAGCTATTTCTTGTGCATAAGCCAAGTAGCCAATTCTAGCTTCTATTACTTCGATGCCGGCGATGTCTAGCCTTTCAGTCAGCTCATTTTCTAAGTTGTGATTTACTTCCTCCAAGCCACTACGAAGAGTCACTTCCGCTTCATCGTCTTCGAAATTGTCATAAGGATACATACCTGCTAGCTTTCTTACTGCGGCATCACTTTGCACCTTCACAAAGTCTGTGTAATTATCTACCTCGAAACTCGCTCTAAAAGTATCCTTCACTTTCCAAACTAGAATAACTCCAATCAAAATTGGATTACCTACTTTGTCATTCACTTTCACTCTTTCGCTATCAAAGTTTCTTGCTCTTAGTGATATTGGTTTCTTCAAATAGAATGGATTCACCCAATAAAAGCCATGTTCCTTTACCGTTCCCTTATACTTACCAAAAAGTACCAATACTCTGGAGTTGTTTGGCGTAATAAAGAACAAGCCAGGCATTAAGATTATTGCTAGTAGAGTTACTAGTAATAAAATAGGCATTGTGAAATAAATAGCTGCCCAAATACTACCCCCGAACATTAGGAGTAGTAAAAATAGCATTGGGTACCCTGAGATGGGTTTTGTTGATTTTTCTTGTGTCTCTGTCATGGTCATTGATTTAATATTAAAGTGATATCATATTAAATCAAATAACGGAAATAATTTTCAAAAGGTTGTGGCTCAGAAGAAAAATAATTCGATAAAGTGATTTGATAATTTTAAATTCACATATACTGTCTAATTTGCACACATGAGGGTAATTAAGAACATCTTAAAAGGGCTATTAATATTGTTGCTTTTGTTGGTCGTTATTTATTTGCTTGGGCCAAAGCCAAGTCCAACTAATTTGAATTATGAAATGCCTCCCGCTTTTGCTTCCATTAGCGAAGTGGCGGATTTTGTGACGCTACAGGAAGCGGAATTGCAAGGTGTAATCAGGCCAGACAATGAAGCTAGGATCATTTGGGCAAACGATAGTTTGAAACAGAAAACTAATTACTCAATTGTTTATTTACATGGATTTGGAGCCAGCCAGGGTGAAGGTTATCCAGTACACCAATGGTTATCTGAGACATTCGATGCTAATTTGTTTCTCGCAAGATTGCCTGGACATGGTCGCAGCGACAGCACTGCAATGGAAGGATTGCGTGCTGGAGATCTGATGGAAGGAACGTTGGAGGCATTGAGCATTGCTGCTGCCCTTGGTGATAGTGTGATAGTGATTGGCACATCTACAGGTGGAGCCTTGGCACTTTGGGCTGCGCCAAAAATTGAAACTGTTGCGGCAGTGGTACTTTATTCGCCTATAATAAGACCTTATTCCGAATCTACTTCAAAGCAATTGATCCGCCCTTGGGGTAAAGTAATTATGACTCAAATGGCGGGAGGTAAATTTATTAGCCAAAATAGAGGTGATGGAGCAGTGGCTAAATATTGGACAAGCAATTATCATGTGGATGCTTACGAAGCTTTAATGCAATTTGTATATTCAGAAATGGATGAGGAAAAGTTGAAGGATTTCAACCTCCCGCTTTTTCTGGGCTATTATTACAAAAATGAGCAAGAGCAGGATATGGTGGTTTCCGTACCAGCAATGAAAGATATGCTCACTTGGATTTCTACTCCAGCACAAAAATTGACTGAAGTTTCATTTCCCGAAAGTGGAAATCACGTAATCGCATCAGAATATAGAAGCAAGGATTATAAAGGTGTGTTTTTGGAAACTACCAGCTTTCTGTCGGGTTTGGGAATTGCGGTGCAAGATTCTACTTATTTGAAAAATTAATTGATGATAATTCAAAAATTATGAAAAAGATATTCTTCTCAATGCTGATATTGTTTGCCATGAATGCATCGGCTCAACAATACGCTTTTGATTTGCAAGGCCATAGAGGGGCTCGTGGTTTAGCGCCCGAAAATTCCATTCCGGCATTTTTGAAAGCCTTGGAATATAAGGTGACTACCTTAGAACTAGATGTGGTCATTACCAAAGATATGCGGGTGGTGGTTTCGCATGAGCCGTGGCTTAATTCTGCAATTTGTTTGGATGCCGATGGAAATAGAATCCCAGCCGAAAAGCAAAAGGAGTATAATATTTTTGAAATGACCTTGGAAGAATTACAGAAATGTGATTGTGGAAGTATTGGCCATCCTGGTTTTCCTGAGCAAGTTTCAGAGCCAGTTGTGAAGCCTTTATTGTCACAGGTTTTTGAAATTGCCGAAAGATATGTAGCTGAAAATGGAATGGCACCAATTTACTACAACATCGAAATTAAAAGTACAGTGGAAGATGAAGCGGGAGGGTTGCAGCCAGATATTGAGACATTTGCTCATTTGGTGTTTGAAGAGTTTGAAAAGAGTGGAATTGAGCCTTCACGTATTATCATGCAGTCGTTTGACTTTCGAGTACTTCAACTATGGAATAGCAAAACAGATAAATATCCCCTTGCTGCCTTAGTAGCCAATGCCAAAACATGGCAAGAGAATATTGTCGATTTGGGTTTTACGCCGACAGTTTACAGTCCATACTACAAGCTCCTAACAGCAGCCAATATCAAAGAAATTCAAGCGGCAGGTATGGCAGTAATCCCTTGGACAGTAAACACCACTGACGAAATGCGCGATTTACTAGAATGGGGTGTCGATGGCATTATTACTGATTATCCAGATAGAGCGATGGGATTGAGGAGGTAAGGTGGGTGCTAGCCCAAAATACCCCTCAAATAATTTGCGTTAGCCTTAGTAGCTTCTAATGGTTCAGCTATTGGGTAGCGTTCTTGTTCGATAATGATGTGCTTTAGACCATTATTTTCAGCTACTTTGAGTACTTCTGGGATATTCAGAATTCCTTTTCCTAAATCAATGCTTGCATCTTCTTGCGTGAGTGGTAGGTTTTCCCTGTCCTTTAGGTGGCAATGGGTGAATCGATTTGGATATTTTTGCAGCCAACGGATTGGATCTTCACCAGCAGTTAGTACCCAATAAAGGTCAATTTCAAAATCGACTAATTTAGCATCTGTGTTTTCCATGAGGATGTCTTGTGGGTAAATTCCGTCGATTGGTTTGAATGAATAGCCATGATTATGATACCCAAAACGAATCCCTGCTTTCTGGCATATGTCTCCACATTCGTTGAATTTGTCTGCGAATGCTCGGTAATAATCTAGTGTATTCCCTCCGTCTATTGATGGGGAGATAAGGTGCTGCAAACCTGCTTTGGCAGCTTCATCCACTTTGGCTTCGAAGTTAACATTGATGTCAACATGAGAAGCCATAAGTTTCATGCCCACATTTTCAACCTCCCGCTTGAATTCCATATTGGACATTCCCCAATATATTCCTAAGTCACTTTCGAAACTTTCGAGGGTTTTATAGCCATATTCTGCAAGCTTCACCAA
The DNA here is from genome assembly GCA_964598395.1 of uncultured Roseivirgaceae bacterium. Taxonomy (GTDB): domain Bacteria; phylum Bacteroidota; class Bacteroidia; order Cytophagales; family Cyclobacteriaceae; genus CAXBDP01. Next base: position 19,985 of record CAZRBW010000020.1, on the reverse strand, counting down.
TACTTCAAAGGGACTTTTCAGCATATCTTCTTTTATAGAATAAAGCTGTATCCCAAAATCTTTAATTTTGAAAGAATGATTATTGCCTAGCGTGTTACACGACATAATACTAGAAGCTAAGGAGCCAAGACCTATATAAGCACCAATGGCTGCTGAATTTTTCACAAAAGTTCTTCTTTGCATATTCTAACATTGAATTATGACTTAATAAACCCAAGCCTTGTCTCCAGGATTGTAAGGAATGCATGCATCAAATCTGCCAGGGACAGGCGCATATCTTCGAGCTTGCGTTACGCCAATTTCTGACGTGAAATAGCCTAGTAAGGTCAACTCTTTCATCATTCTAAAATAATGCGGTGGTTCCTCCCTCAGTTTGCTTTTGGTATATTCTTCTTGCTCAGCATCTAATTGCTCCAGCATTTCAAATTTTTCCTCATCTTTCAATTTCACAAAAGGCTTTTCATAGGTAATTTTTGCCCGGTCATTGAGCAAGTGCATTCCTTCCAAAAAGGCTGTTTGGTTTTTGGCTTCATAGGTATCGTTGACCATACGCATCATAAATTCACCCACGTTGGCTGCTTTGGCACCGGGTGTATCAGTGTCAGGGATAATTACATTGGCAATTTCATTCAGAAACGAGATTTCGTCCGTTGAGAATACGAGATCTTTGCCTGTGTCACTTTTGCAACCTGAGATAAACGCAGAACCACCAACGATGGCCGTGCCGCCCATGAGCATAGTTATAAATTTCACTGCTTCTCTTCTTTCCATTTTCTTAGAGATTTAAGCTGTATCCTTCCGGATATTCGCGTTTCACAAACTGATTTACCATATCGAAATTGCTCACTTTCATATTGTCATTATCCCACACAAGTTTGATGTTTCTGCCAGGATAGTTATATCCGTTGCCACTTTCTCTAGGCACTCTTATGTCATGGGCACGAATAGCCAAATTGGCCATCAAAAGTGATTCGGTTAGTGGGCCAGCGATTTCGAAAGGAGAGCTTACCTCCATTTTGCCATAGCCTGCAATGCTTGCCTCTACCCACTGATTGTAATGTCCATTGGAGCCTTCCGGCACTCTAGCAATTTTTTGCGGTACATTGGCTTGGGCTGTTCTGCTGGTCGGCAATAGTTGTGGGTTTAGACTATAAGTACCACACATCATTTTGCCTTTGGTGCCAATAAATAATGCGCCATTTCCTCCATCGCCAAAAGTCTCGTTAGGGCCAAGTTCTTCAGGTCTTTCTGGCTGTATGCCGCCATCCATCCAATGCACTTTTACAGGCCCATTGGTTTTGTTGGTTTTCGGGAAATTCAATATTACATGGCTCGATGGAGGGCAACTTTCAGGGAAATAGCCTCTACGGAATTCATCCACATATACTGAGCCTACGCTTGCCTGTACTTCATTAGCATATTGTAATCCAAGCACTCTAAATGCTGGCTCCATGATATGGCAGCCCATATCTCCTAATGCGCCAGTTCCATAATCCCACCAGCCTCGCCAGTTGAAAGGAACTAGCTTTTCTACGTAATCCTTTCTTGGAGCAGTGCCAAGCCATAAGTCCCAATCCAAACCGGCCGGAATAGGAGCTGCAGTGCTTGGCCAAGGAATTCCTTGTGGCCAGACAGGTCTATCTGTCCAGCAATAAATGGTGTGGACATCGCCAATAAGTCCAGCATCATACCATTCGGTAAGTTGCCTCACGCCATCACCTGATGAGCCTTGATTGCCCATTTGGGTTACTACTTTGTACTTATCTGCAGCTTGAGTTAATACTCTTGCTTCGTAAATATCATGAGTGATGGGTTTTTGAACATATACATGCTTGCCTAATTGCATAGCAGCCAATGCTGGCGCTGCATGATTATGATCTGGGGTGGAAACAGATACGGCATCGAAGTTTTTCGATTCCTTTTCTAAGAGTTCTCTCCAGTCTTTGTAATACTTGGCTTTTGGAAATTCCTCCCGCGTTCCTTTGGCTCTGTTATCATCCACATCACATAAAAAGGCAATTTCCGCTTTTCCAGTCTTATGAATTCCTCTTACATCAGCTCCACCCATACCGCCTACGCCTATACTTGCCACCATCAATTTATCACTTGGTGCCACAAAGCCTTTGCCACCCAATACATGGCGCGGGAGGATATAAAAGCCTGAGGCGATAAGGGCTGAGCTTTTTAGAAAATTCCTTCTTGAATTAGTGTTCTCATTTTTCTTTTTCATGGAGGTAAGCTTTAGAGGTTGCCTTTGTTAAGTTCGCTCACTGCAAAATCAACTGCTCTTGCGGTAAGAGCCATATAAGTGAGCGAAGGATTTACCGCCGCCGAGGAAGTCATGCAAGAACCATCCGTTACGAAAACATTTTTTGCATCCCATACTTGATTATGCTTATTCAGTACGGAGCTTTTTGGGTCTTTGCCCATTCTGGCAGTACCCATTTCGTGAATTCCCATGGCCATATAATAGGCACTATCGAAGCCTCGAACGTTTTTGATGCCCGCTGCTTCAAGCATTTCTACTGCATCTAGCATCATGTCCTTGCGCATTTCTTTTTCGTTTTCCTTGAGTTCGGCATCTACAGCAATTACTGGAAGTCCCCAAGCATCCTTTTTCTCAGGATCAAGGAATATTCTATTTTCATGATAAGGCAACACTTCACCAAATCCATTGATGCCCATCGTCCAATCACCAGGCTCGGTCATTACTTTTTTGAGTTGTGGACCAATGCTTAATTCAGCTACTTTTTGGCTCCAATCGCCACGACTGGCACTGCCTTGATAACCAAAACCTCGGAGGTAATTGCGCTTATCTCCAAATAAATTGCGATAGCGAGGGATGTAAATGCCATTGGGTCTAGCACCGTAATAGTATTTGTCTTCAAATCCTTCTGCACGTCCATTAGCACCCACTCTGAAGTGATGATCCATCAGGTTGTGACCTAGCTCTCCACTGCTACTTCCTAGTCCTCCGGGCCATACATCCGTAGCAGAGTTCATAAGTAGCCAAGTAGAATTAATTGTAGATGCACATACAAATACTACTTTGGCGAAGTATTCGTAGGTTTGATTCGTTTCAGAGTCGATAATTTCTACACCTTTAGCTTTTTTAGTGTCCTTATCATAAATGATTTTGGTGACTATGGAAAAAGGTCTTAAGGTAAGATTCCCCGTTTTCATTGCTGCTGGTAGGGTAGAAGATTGTGTACTGAAATATGCTCCATACGGGCATCCAAGCCAGCATTTATTCCTGTATTGGCATTCTCCTCGTTCGTTTATTTGCTGAGTTAAATTTGC
>CAZRBW010000020.1:0-16585 GCA_964598395.1 uncultured Roseivirgaceae bacterium | reverse complement strand
GTTCTACCTCCCGCATGTGGAAACTCCCAAGGATGCTTATTCGCACTTGTATAGTCTTTTACATGCTTTACGTCTTTGCCTCGTTCCAGCATGATGGTTTTTAAGCCTTTTTCAGTAAGCTCTTTTGCTGCCCAGCCTCCAGTAATTCCAGAGCCTATTACAATTGCATCATAGGTATTATCAGCCATAGGTTAATTTGGTTGGTTTTTATACATCGCATATCTCAATTGCTTTTTTCAAAGCGTCAATTTTTTCTTCAGATGATTTTCCAGTTGGAATAAATTCTTGAGCAACATAGCCTTGATAGCCAGTATCTACTATCGCCTGCATGATGGCGGGATAGTTGAGCTCCTGCGTTTGGTCAATTTCGTGGCGACCTGGCACGCCAGCGGTATGATAATGACCAAAGTATTGATGATTGTCTTGAATGGTTCGGATTATATCTCCCTCACTTATTTGCATGTGATAGATATCATAGAGCAATTTGAAGTGGTCGGAACCCAATCTTTTGCAAAGCTCTACTCCCCAAGTGCTATTATCGCACATATAATCTGGGTGATCTACCTTGGAATTGAAAAGCTCCATTTGAATGACCACACCGCGCTTTTCTGCATGACGCATTATTTGCTTAAGGCCTTTCACACAATTATTGAGACCTGTCTCATCGTCCATCCCATTTCTATTGCCACTAAAGCAAATTAGGTTTTTATAACCAGCATCAGCCACCAAATCAATATGGTTTGTGTAGCTCTCAATTAATTGCTTGTGATATTGTGGATTGTTCCAGCCGGTGACGAGGCTTATTTCTGCGCCATTACACATGGAGGAATCTAGCTCATATTTTTTTAGCATTGGCCAGTCTTTTGGGCCAATTAGGTCTATGGCCTTGAGCCCAATTTCTTTTGCAAGCATGCATAATTCCTCCAACGGCATAAAAGCGTAAGTCCATTGGCAAACGGCATGGTTGATTTTGCCTTTTAATTGGAATGAATCAGATTTTCGATAGCTGGCTGTATTATGCAGAGTAGAGGTACTCGCCAAAGCTGCGCCGCTTAGAATAATCTTTTTAATGGCTGAACGACGATGCTGGGCTGTACTCATAGGTAAGATTTTAAAATTTTATACACTTATTATTAATGCTGCAAAGCGTGTCCTTTTTCTCCTTTCCAGTTTTTCATAAAAATGACTAAACCTAAAAAGGCGACAATTAATATGATAGGGATGAAAAGAGTAGTGTCAATGATTTCTGGGCCCGCTTTTACCTTTGCTTCGAGCAATGCTGCGGCCATTTCACTATTATCTACAGCATTCAAATATTCATCAAGTTGAGCGCCTGGCGGAAGCATTTTTAGCAAAAGCTTATCATAATAGCCACCCATGAAAATCAAATACAATGAAACCGCTAGCATTCCAGCACCACCCATCAGGTTGATACCGACTGCTCCTGTTTTGGGAAGGTTTTCCGCTACAAACCCCAGCATAGTTGGCCAAAAGTAGCAAACACCAATTCCAAAGATGAATGCGCCTACAAAAAGCATTTCACCACTTGAATTCCCTAAAATGTAAAGGCCAATTGCTGAAAAAATTGCTGAAAGTAACAGCACCATTTGGGATGAAAATTTTCCTAAAATCGGTGATGCTACTCCTCGACCAAATACCATTACACCGGTAGTGATAGTCAAAATGAGGATGGCATTATCAGTAATATTGGACAGTAGTACGTCAATCCACTGCCCAGTGAAAAGTTCGGTAATAGCCGTGCCGAACATGCAAATAATCATAAATATAAATAGCGGATGAAGCAGGGATTTGTACATCTCGCCAGTAGAAACACCTGCCGCTACTCTCTCTGTTACTGGGAAGCGGAGGCGGCTAAAAAGGTAGCCATAAATCAGCGTTGGAATGATCATCACCGCTACTTCTACTTGCTTTACCCAATAGGCCGCACCCAGCCAATTGTTGAATGCAAACACGATGAGCGTTCCAATAAATATCCCACCAGGAAACCATAGATGAAAATGATTAAGCTTGATCGATTTTTTCTCTGGATAGAGTGCTGTAACTAATGGATTGCAAGCTGCCTCTACGGTTCCATTTGCCATACCTATAAGCAAAGTGGAAATGAAAAGTGTCCAATATCCTCCCGCAAAAATGGTCATAGTAATACCAATAAGATGGAATAGGAAAGCTACTATGAGGAGCTTTTTCATTCCAATAATATCAACCAACATCCCACCAATAATTACCGCAATAGGGAAACCCCAAAAAGCTGTAGCCACGATTGTTCCAAGTTCTTTTGCCGTTAGACTGAATTCTTCTCCTTGGCTAAGTAATACGCCTGCTCGAATGCCAAAAGTGAGGGAGGTAACTAATAAAGCGAGGCAGCTGGCCACAAAGAGACGATTCCTGTCAATCTGATTCATGGTTTTTAGTTGAGGTTTATGGTCTGTCTTTTAAATGTAGTATTATTATATGAAATTTCTAATAGACCACTTATTAAGTTTTGTCGATTGAGCTTTGAAAGAATTTTTATTCTTGCAATTATGGCTTTCGAAAAATTAAATGTATCAATGGTTAATTTTAACCCTTGGTTTTGGAATTTCAAAGAACTAATAATTGAAAACATACAAATAGATGAATAGAAAATTGAGAATGGGCATGTTAGGTGGTGGAGAAGGCGCTTTTATTGGTGCAATACACCGGTTTGCAGCTCAAGCAGATGGCCAAATTGAGTTGGTTTGTGGTGCATTTAGTTCAGATCCTACCAAATCCTTAAACAGCGGGAGGAAGTTACACTTGATGGACAATAGGATTTATCCGAGCTATCAGGAAATGATAGAGCAAGAGGCGAAACTTCCTGCAGATGAACGCATGGATTTTCTTTCTATAGTCACTCCAAATCATGTGCATTTTGAGCCTGCAATGATGGCGCTCGATAAGGGATTTCATGTTTTAATCGAGAAACCCATTACGCTAAGTTTGAATGAGGCGGAGCAATTGAATGCCAAGTTGGAAGAAACTGGATTACTGCTAGCTCTTGCGCATACCTACACGGGCTACCCAATGGTGAAGGAAGCTAAGAGTATTGTTGAAAATGGCGTATTGGGTAAAATCACGAAAGTGTTTGTAAATTATCATCAAGGCTGGTTGAGCACTTTGCTAGAGGAGGAAGGAAATAAGCAAGCTGCATGGCGCACTGATCCTAGCAAATCGGGAATATGTGGCGCTATGGGCGATATTGGAGTGCATGCCTTCAACCTGGCCGAATACATTTCGGGACTGCAAGTGAGCCATATTTCAGCCCAATTGAATACGGTAGTTGATGGCAGACGGCTAGATGATGATGGCATGGTAATGCTGAAATTTGGTGAAGGTGCCAGTGGAATGCTTACCGCTTGCCAAGTAGCAGCAGGAGAAGAAAATAATTTGTCAATTAAAATATATGGGGAGAAGGGCGGCTTAGAATGGCATCAAATGGAGCCAAATACACTTTTGCTTAAATTTGCTGATAAACCGATGCAAGTATTGCGTGCTGGGCAAGCATATTTATCGCCAGCAGCATCGCAAAATAGTCGCACTCCAGCAGGGCATCCAGAAGGATATTTGGAAGCATTTGGGAATATTTATTTGAATTTTGCAGCGGCTATTTCCTCCCGCCTAGGCCAAGCTGAAAGTAGGATTGACCAGCCAGAATTTGAAGGGATAGAAGCAGGCTTAAGAGGAATGCTTTTTATTGAAAAAGTAGTAGAAAGCCATTTTAGTGAATTGAAATGGATTCGTCTTTCACCATAATCGAATAGAATATTTTCATCCACAAAAGAGAAAACGAGATTATCACCAAAACCATCTTAAATGAATCAAATGAAAGGACCAGCTATATTTCTTGCACAATTTATGGGCGATCAAGCTCCATTTAATAATCTTGAAAATATATGCAATTGGGCAAAAGGATTAGGCTATAAAGGCGTACAAATTCCTTCTTGGGATGCTCGCTGCATCGATCTGAAAAGGGCTGCTGAGAGTAAAAAGTATGCCGATGAAATTAGAGGGATAGTAGAAAAGGCCGGATTGCAAATCACTGAATTGTCTGCCCATCTGCAGGGGCAATTGGTTGCGGTGCATCCAGCTTACGATACCTTGTTCGATGCATTTTCACCTGATGCACTGAAAGGAAAACCAAAGGAAAGACAGCAATGGGCCAAAGAGCAATTGATGTTTGCGGCTAAAGCTTCCCAAAATCTAGGCTTGAATGCATGCGCTACTTTTAGTGGAGCATTGCTTTGGCCAACTGTATATCCATGGCCACAGCGCCCACAAGGTTTGGTGGAAACTGGCTTTGCTGAATTGGCCGAACGTTGGAAACCAATATTAGACGAGTTTGACAAATGCGGAGTGGATATATGCTACGAATTGCATCCAGGAGAAGACCTACACGATGGAGAAAGCTATGAAATGTTTTTGGATGCAGTGAATCATCATCCAAGGGCTTGCTTGCTTTATGATCCTTCCCATTTCCTTTTGCAGTGCATGGATTATGTATCATTTATCGATCATTTTCGTGACCATATAAAGATGTTCCATGTAAAAGATGCGGAATTTAATCCAACTGCCAAGCAAGGCGTATATGGTGGCTATCAATCTTGGATTAATAGAGCGGGTCGTTTTAGGTCTTTAGGTGATGGTCAGGTTGACTTTAAGGCAATTTTTAGCAAACTTACACAGTACGGCTTTGATGGATGGGCAGTATTGGAATGGGAATGTGCCATTAAACATCCTGAGCAAGGAGCTGCGGAAGGCGCTCCTTTTATAGAAAATTGTATGATCAGAAAAACAGATAAGGCGTTCGACGATTTTGCAGGGCAAGAGATTAGTGAGGCTGTGAATCGGAGAATTCTGGGATTAGACTAATAGATAGAGCGAAAATAAAACCTCTAATAAATAAGCTTAACCAAAAATCAATTAACATGAGAAATTTTAAATTAACAGTAGCTACCGCCTTAATAGCAATGGGCGTAATAGCTTGTGAATCAGCAAATAATAATGAAACGGACGAAGTTGAATTGGAACCTGTTCTGAAATTGGAAGAGGTTGATGTAGAGTGGTTGTCGTTATTCGATGGTGAGACAACCAAGGGTTGGACGAATTATGGATCCGATCTTATTGGCCCAGCTTGGCAAGTGCAGGATGGTGTCCTTTTTCTAGATGCTAGTAGAGATGAAAATGGAAAAAGACTTTTTGAAGGTGGCGATATTGTGACTACTGCCGAATTTGAAGATTTCCATTTGAAGCTGGAATGGAAGATTTCTGAAAATGGGAATAGTGGAATTATGTTTTATGTGCATGAGGATAAAAGTAAATATCCTTACCCATGGAGCACAGGTCCTGAAATGCAAATATTAGATAATGATGGCCATGCAGATGGTAAAATTGAAAGCCATAGAGCGGGTGATTTGTATGACTTGGTAAAGTCTAGCTCCGAACCTGTAAGGCCAGTAGGTGAGTGGAATGAAGTAGAAATAATTAGCCAAAATGAAATGCTAACATTCAAATTGAATGGCGTTACAATCGTAGAAACAAGTCTTTGGGATGAGTCTTGGGAACAATTAATTGCGGAAAGTAAATTTAAGAACATGCCAGATTTTGGCACTTTCAAAAAAGGTAAAATTTCCCTTCAAGATCATGGCGATAATGTTTGGTTCAGAAACATCGCTATCAAAAGACTATAATGGTTACTGAGATTCAGTAAGAGAATGCTTGAGGTTTAATTAAACACCTCAAGCATTTTTCATTTTATCGAAAGCTTGTTGCAAATCAGCGATGAGTTCGTCCTTATCATCCAAGCCTACATAGAAGCGGATCATATTGATTGGCAGATCCTTGGTTTGGTAGTTTTCGGAACTATAAAGCGTAATTGCTGGGAAAATAAGCGATTCGAAACCACCCCAAGAACAAGCCATGAGGAATAGCTCTAGACTATTGCAGAAGGCCTCAATTTGCTTCGGATTTTCTGTTTTGAGGGTGATAGAGAATTGACCTCCAGGGTTTTTAATCAGCTTTTTGGCCAATGCGTATTGCGGATGCGAAGGAATAAATGGATAGAATACCTTATCGACCATTGGGTGATTTTCTAAGTACTCAACCACAGGCATGGTGTTTTCTGCCACCTGCTTCAAGCGGATAGGTAAGGTCCTCAATCCACGCAAAAGCATCGACGAATTGAATGGAGAAATTACTCCACCCAGTGTCATAAATTCGGTTGCGAAAATCTTCTGATACATCTCCTTGCTACAACATAAGATACCAGCCACCACATCGCTATGGCCACTGATATATTTGGTCGCGCTATGGCAAATAATGTCAATTCCGTATTCCGCCGGTTTATGATTGATGGGCGTGCAATAGCTATTATCCATAATAGTAATGATGCCGTGCTTTTTGGCAATTGCTGCAATGGCGGGCACATCTTGCAATTCGAAAGTCCAGCTATTTGGACTTTCTAGGATAATCAATTTTGTATTGGGCTGGATGGCAGCTTCAAAATTTTGGGCTTCTGTGCCATCTACCATTGTGGCCGATACCCCAAAACGCGGGAGGTATAGGTTCAGTAACTTATTAGTCCAACTATAAGGCTTTTTCACACAAATGATATGGTCACCTTGCTTTACATTAGCCATAACTGCTGCTGATACTGCCGCACTCCCTGATGCAAAAACAAGGCATTCTTCAGTGCCTTCTAATGCCGCCATTTTCTTTTGGAGTACATTAGTAGTAGGGTTATTGCCACGAGTATAAAATGGAATTTCGGATTCATGAGCTAAACCCTCCCGCATTTCATCTACCGTATGGAAGCAGAAATTGGCCGATGCTACGATGGGAGGTGTGGCAGCCATGTAATATTCTTCCCTATTTTCTCCAAGGTGATTTATAATGCGAGACGTTTCCATAAGATGATTTTTGCGGTAAATGTAATGTTGTTCTCTAGCTTTTTCTACTTTTATACATTCAGTATTTACAAAGCAATGAAGAATTTCGAGAATAAAGTAATAATTGTAACCGGAGCAACTTCTGGTATAGGTCTAGCTCTGGTCAAGGCATTTGCAAGAAATGGCGCAATCGTTTGCTATACAGGGCGTAACGAAAAGAAGCTAGAAGCTGCAGCAAAAGAAATAGACACAATCACTGATGAGCATTTTCCTATTTTGGCAGATGTGGCATCAGAAGATGACAATCGTCAAATGGCCAATGCTGTAATAAGCAAATTCGGGAGAATAGATGTGTTGGTAAATAATGCGGGTATAAGCATGCGTGCTCTTTTTGAGGATTTGAGCATGGATGTATTTCGGCAGGTGATGGATATCAATTTCTACGGATCGGTGTATGCCACCAAATACTGTTTGCCATCGATTATAGAAAATCAGGGAGCAATTGTGGCCATCTCATCAATAAATGGATATAGAGGTACACCGGCTCGTACTGCTTATACAGCATCCAAATTTGCAATGAATGGCTTTATGGAATCGCTACGCACAGAGGTGATGAATAGTGGTGTGGAAACCTTGGTAGTTTGTCCTGGCTTTACCGAATCGAACATCAGAAATGCGGCGTTGAATGCAGAAGGCAAATCTCAAGGCGAATCGCCGCGGGAGGAAACGAAAATGATGAGCGCCGATGAAGTTGCCGAGCATACACTTAATGCCATGCGCAAAAACAAACGCGAAATTGTGCTGACAACCCAAGGCAAATTGGCGGTATTCCTGAACAAATGGATGCCAGGCCGAATGGATAAAATCGTATATAATGTAATGAAAAAGGAAAAAGACAGTCCACTGAAATAGAATAATTTGTTACCACTATTGATTCATTTCTTGCAACTTTTGAAGTTCTCCATTTTGGTTCATGATTATAATATAAATAATGGCGAAAATGATTACTAGTACGATATACATTAGTATGGCGATTCCAATGAAAACTAAAGTTTTTATAAAAATTTGCTTGTAGGTTAGATTGAAAACTCGCCTCAAAGCATAAATATGGTAGCCAATCATCATTGGATAAAGAAAGTAGCTCACCATAAAGAAATCGTTGGTGAATGAAAGAATAGTAATGCCAAATACAGCTCCTAAAATTGAAGTTTGTGAATTAGTATAGAAGTAAATTACTAAATGTTCGATGTAATTGTAGTTCTTAAATTTCCAGAAAACTATTTTGGAAATAAGCGCAACTAAGGGTATTAGCAAAAAGGCCACAAAGGAATAATAATCATAAATGGTGCTCATCAAGGAGTCAAGTGAAAATGGCATGCCTTCCTGTGGAATATCTTCAAATCTATAGTCTATTTCACCTAAATAGCCTTTTTGTAAAAGTAAAATTTGGATCCCCGAAATGGTAAGTGCGATAAAAAAATAGGTGAAAGCATTGAGGTATTTTACCCTCATGCCTTTTATAAAGCCATTGATTACGTCCTCAGGTCTGGTAAATAGCGAAATATAGGTGAGAAAAAATTTATTATCCCAACTGAAAAACTTCTCGAACATTTCCTTGATTACCAGATTTAGGGTAAGCCTTTGGGTAAGTACTTTCCCCCCACAAACGGAGCAAAAATTATCGGTCTTATCTAAATTTTGATCACAATTAATACAGTTCATTTTTAGTCAATAAAATTGGTAAAATGTGTTACAGGACCTAAAACAGGCAGAAAACTTCTAGAATCAATTTCTTTTATCCTCAAAGAAGGGCTAAGCCAGAAGATGAAAATATTGATACTAATAAAGCTAATTATCAGGAAAATAAAGAATTTGAAGTGAATGTTAGTCTGCTTTTCGCCATTAAGTTTACACATTTTGTTAGTTTTTTACTTTTCAAATAATCGTTCTGGAAAGAGAATTAATTGAATAAAATTGAACTCCAATTGCTGCATGGAAAAGCCTTTGCCTTCTACATCCATGGAGGCATTTGGGTAATATCTCAGATTAGTCCGCAATAGCCACTCGTCGTAGCGAGTAAATCTTATATCCCAACCAAACACAACTCCAGTAGTGAGGCCTCTGTCCCTAGTATTGATTTCCGCAATTTTATCTCCTGTTTGTTTGAATCTATATTGCTCGCCAGCTAAGCTTATTCCAACAAATGGTGCAAAGCCATGATAATCTCCAATAAACTTGAATGCCTCTAAAGCAAGTGAATTTCGGTTTACTGTATGATTTACGCCAAATGCATTTTGATTACTACGCATTGGCCTGTAGCTCAATCGGATGTCAATATCTGGCTCGAAGAAATAGTAGCCCAGAGACAGCTCAGGAAATATTTGCCAACTTGCAGGATTATTCAAAAATGGTGTTTCACTTGCTAAGAATTCAGACTTTTTGATTGCTTGAGTTGTGGAGGCTCCAATGCCTATTTCCCAGGCATTGAGAAATTTAGCTTTTCCCAAATCTGGATTTTTGCTTTCATAAGAGCGTTTATCCGAAAAATCGATCAGCCTTTTATATCGAAAGCCAGCAGAAATGCCAGACCAATCGTAAGAGCCAATTTCTGATCTGGAAGTATAATATTTTGCGCTTGGTTTTGGCGTGTACATGCCGAATAGCTCCAAAATATGCCAATTTTTTGTGGTGTAGCTGAGTCCTGCTTCCAAGCCCATTCTATGCTTGCTTATATCAGCGCCTTCACCCTCTGGGAATATAGCGGATACGTTATAAAAAGACCAATTGACACCCACAAAAGGATCGAGTTGAGTGTTACGCATGGCAAATGGATATACTTTCATGCCAGTCATCACGCCGGTAGTGAACTCCGCATCCTTTACGAGCTTATTTTCACTTAATTCGATGGTATTTGATGCAGGGAATGAAATATAAAAATCTACAATCCCCCAAAAATGTGTTCCGCCAATAAGTACCCTTGGTTGTAGTCGATCGCTTATAAATGCTTCTCTGCCATCTGGGAAATGTAAAGAGGCACTAGGTAAATACTGAGCACCTAAACCGAAATATGTTTGGGCAAATTTGAATTTAGTGCGTTCATCTTTCGGCACCAGCAGGGATTGGCTATGTACATTGATGCTGAGAATGATGAGGAGTAAAATTAATCGAATACGGAGGCTAAGAATTTTTCTCATAGTAGAACAAGTAAAGATTGTTGCAAAACTATGAGTGTCAGATTTCTTAAAAATTGATCTATGTTAAGAATCCGTAAATTGTAAAAAGCGGGAGGGATTTATGCTTATTCAGATTCAGATTTCTCTACTCTCAATCCGACGCTATATACATCAGTCAGGGCTGGTACTCTCATAAATTGCTCAAATTGCATGGAGAATTTGCCAGTAAAAGGGAATTGAAATTCTTCTGCAAAAGTCTTTTGATTAGTGTTGATGCTGCCGATTCCTTTATTCAAAGGCTTACCCGTTTTCGCATCGAATAGGTCAATATTCTGCAAACCATTATCAATGGTATTTCCTAGACTATCGGCAATCTGCCACTGTAGGTAAATATTTTGGTATGGGTAATCGAGTCCAGTTCTAATATTTGCTTTGAGATTGTATTTAAGGCGATTGTCATCAATTTCGACTTCGAATTGAACTGGCTCTTCTTCAGACCAGTTCAGCTCTTTAAAGTCATGATTTTCCTCGAAATGTCTGTTTGCATCGCAAGAGAAAAGAGTAAATAAGCAAAGGGCTAATATCAGGTAAATTCCCTTATTCATTACTTGAGCTATTGTTTTTTCTTGGTCCTCTGTACTTACTTTTCGGCCTTCTCGATTTGTTTGCAGATGGTTGTGAAGCCCCCTCTGTATTTGGAGCCGTATTTTGTGGAGGGTTCGGTTTTGGATTTCCAGTATTTGCTGGAACTTGCCCACCCACTTGACCTTGACCACTTATTCCGGCAGGTCTTTTCTTTTTCTTCTTCTTTTTCTTTTTCGCAGATCCTTGATATTTCTTATCAAGTTCATCCAAACCGTCATTGATTTTATTTCCTTCTTGCAGGTTGATGTGCAGTTTATCTTCAAACAAAGTGTCAGGAGTTTTACCAGCTTTATTCAGTTCTATGATTTCTGCCACACGTGAAGTATCTACAGGATACCAATTATTATCACCAGCAAAGCCAAACCACATTATTTTGCGAAAAATATCAGTTTTTTGAAGACGGGCTTCCCCTTTAGCAGTTTTAATGCTTGATTCAACATTTGGGATATCTTTGAGGGCATCCATATATGTATCCAATTCGTAATTGAGACAACATTTCAACCTCCCGCATTGTCCACTTAGCTTGGAAGGATTAAGGCTCAAATTTTGGTAACGAGCGGCACTTGTTCCCACGCTTTTGAAATCGCTCAGCCAAGTAGAGCAGCATAGTTCTCTACCGCAAGATCCAATTCCACCTAATCTTCCTGCTTCTTGCCTTAAGCTTATTTGGCGCATTTCTACGCGTATTTTAAACTCTCCTGCCAGTGTTTTTATCAGCTCACGAAAATCTACTCGATCTTCTGCAGAGTAATAAAAAGTGGCCTTACTCAAATCCGACTGATATTCGATATCAGACAGCTTCATATTCAATTTAAGCTCTTGGATTAGCTCGCGACTTCTATACAACGTGTTGGCTTCACGATTTTTGGCTTCCTGTGCTTTTTCAATATCTTTTTGGTGAGCGATTCTGAGGACTTTGAGAATTTCATCATTATCTCGAAGTTTTTTCTTCTGCATTTGTAATCTTACCAACTCGCCCATAAGCGAAACATGGCCCAAATGCACACCAGAAGGCATTTCTACAACTATGGCATCGCCCGTAGTGAGCTCAATTCTGTTGCTGTTGCGGAAATAATCCTTTTTGCCACCTTTAAATCGTACTTCAACTATATCGTATCTATCCACCATGGGAATATCCATGCCCGATAGCCAATCAAAAACATTCATTTTGTTGCAACCACTTGTGCCACAAGTTCCATTGCTTTTGCAGCCTGAAACTTCTCCTTCACTTGTCTTACTGGTTCCGCAACTAGTACATCCACTCATAATTTTTTCTTAATTCAATCGACCAAATTAGTCAATTTTCTAAACATTTCGTGTTTGATAGATCAAGCTTTTAGCAAATCTTTTCCAATGTCTTTTCGGTAATTCATCCCTTGATAGTTAATTCTATTTATGCTACCGTAAGCAATTTCTAAAGCTTCATTGACATCATTTCCCAATCCAGTGATTCCTAATACTCTGCCACCGCTTGTTAGCACATCGGTATCAGATTCTTTGGTGCCTGCATGAAAAATCAATGCTTGGTGTGCTTCATCCAAACCAGATATTTTTCGGCCTTTAGGATAACTACCTGGATAGCCTTCCGAAACCAATACAACCGTAGCTGCAGTTTTTTCAGATACATTCATCTGGTAATTGGCCAACCTACCTTCCGCACAGGCGAGCAGTAGATCCACCAAATCATTATCGATTCGAGCTATTACCGATTGCGTTTCAGGATCGCCCATTCGTACATTATATTCGATTACCCAAGGCTCGCCATTCATATTCATTAAGCCAATAAAGATGAAGCCTTTGTATGGGATATTATCTTTTTGCAAGCCAGCGATGGTTGGTTTTATCACTTTTTCATCCACTTTTCGCATAAATGCTGCGTCGGCAAATGGGACAGGTGAAATAGAACCCATGCCACCAGTATTTAGACCAGCATCCCCTTCGCCTATTCTTTTATAGTCTTTTGCTTCAGGTAGTATCACATAATCTTTGCCATCGGTAAGCACAAAAACAGAAAGCTCAATTCCTTTCAAAAACTGCTCTACCACTACTTTTGCACTAGCTTCGCCAAATTGCTTATCTAGCAGCATGGATTTGATAGTTGCGATTGCATCTTCATGAGTTTCGCTAATTACTACGCCTTTGCCAGCAGCAAGTCCGTCGGCTTTAAGCACAATTGGCAAAGAGTGATTTTGCAGATAGACCAATGCTTCATCAATTTGAGAAGCATCGAAAGTTTGTGAAGAAGCAGTAGGCACTCCATGCCTTTGCATAAAGTCTTTGGAGAAATCTTTACTTCCTTCTAGTGTTGCTCCTTCTTTGCCTGGGCCTATTATTTTGAGCGTACTTAGCGATGGAATTGCTTCTAAAAACTCTCGAATTCCTTTCACCAATGGCTCCTCGGGACCTACTACAAGTAAATCAATTAGATTGCTTTTGCAGAAATTTGCAACACCATCAAAATCAGTAGCCTGTAGATCAATATTTTCACCAACTGCTTTGGTGCCAGCATTCCCAGGTGCGATAAATAGATTTTTACAAAGTGGGCTTTGGCTCATTTTCCAAGCAAGCGTGTGCTCCCTTCCGCCAGAGCCTAATATTAAAATGTTCATGATAGTTAGTTAGCGTATTCAGAAAGGAACTTGATGCGCATTAATCGCAAGTCCTCTTCTGTGTAATCTTCATCTCCAAGCTCTGCTAGTGCATCGCTTATTTTGTCTGAAGTTGCGCTGAGGAAGTAATCGAAAACTTCTTCTTGCCTTTCCTCATCCAAAACTTCATTGATGTAATAGTCCAAATTGAGTTTGGTGCCAGAATAGCATATATGTTCAATTTCTTGAATCAACTCATCCATAGACATACCTTTTGATTCAGCAATTTCATCCAAATCTACTTTACGGTCAATTTGTTGTATGATAAAAATTTTGTTTTTAGATCTGTTAGATGAGCTTTTCACTACCACATCAGAGATGGTGATGATGTCATTTTCATCGACATACTTTTTAATCAAGTCGAGAAAAGGTGCGCCAAACTTGGAAACCTTACCCATACCCACTCCATTTACTTGTGCCAAATCATCTTTGGTGGTTGGATAAATAGTGGCCATTTCTTCCAAAGATGGATCTTGGAATAAAACGAAAGGCGGTAGGTTTTTTTCTTTGGCTAATCTTTTCCGAAGTGCCTTTAGCATTTCAAAGAGTTTCTCATCATGAGCCTTTGTTTGCATTGGCTCTTTGTTGGTATCCTCCTCTTCTTCGTCGGGTAGGTTCGAGAAATCTTGATCTCTATAGTAAGTTACTGCATGGCTGGACTCCAGAAAATCCCTCCCGCGATCAGTGATCTTCACTATTTCTATATTGTCAATGTCTTTTTGCAAATACCCAATAATCATCGATTGACGAATAAATGACTGCCAGAATATGACATCAAACTCTTTTCCTACTCCGAATACCTTTAATTTATCGTGCCCATAGCTGCTGATATAATCATCAGTTTCGCCAGCAAGTACTTTTGCAAGATGTGGGATGGCAAATCTTTCTTTTGTTTCATGCACTACCTGAATCACTTGCTTCAAGTATTCTTCACCTTCATACTTTTCTCTAGGCTTCAGGCAGTTATCGCAAAATTCACAATCCTTGCCCAAATATTCACCAAAGTAATGGAGTAATTGTCTTCTACGACAGACAGTAGATGTAGCGTATGATTCCATTTCATTTAATAGAATTCTCGCATTCTCTCTTTCCGTTACTGGCTTATCCTTGTTGAATTTGTCCAGCTTAGTGATGTCCTTATGACTGAAGAACATCACACAATTTCCTTCCAGCCCATCGCGACCTCCTCTACCTGTTTCCTGATAGTAGCCTTCCAATGACTTTGGTGTATCGTAATGTATCACAAATCGCACATCAGGCTTGTCGATTCCCATTCCGAAAGCAATGGTCGCAACAATCACATCCACTTCTTCATTAAGAAAATCATCCTGATTTTTCACTCTTATGTCTGGATCCAAGCCAGCATGATAAGGTGCCGCTTTCACACCATTTACTCTTAGTAAATGAGCGATTTCTTCCGTTTTTTTCCTACTGAGGCAATAGACAATCCCAGCCTTATTTGGATGGGTTTTTACATATCGAATCAGCTGTTTTTTGGTATTGGTTTTCGGTCTTACCTCATAGTATAGGTTGTGCCTATTAAATGAAGATTTGAAAATATCAGCGTCTTCCATCTGGAGATTTCGCTGTATATCTACCTGAACCTTAGGCGTAGCTGTTGCAGTAAGTGCAATGATCGGCATATCGCCCAACTGCCCAATAATTGTTTTTATTCTACGGTATTCAGGACGGAAATCATGCCCCCATTCAGAAATACAATGAGCCTCGTCTATCGCTACAAATGACACATTTGCTTTGCGTAGAAACTCAACTGTTTCATCTTTGGTAAGTGATTCAGGAGCTACATATAATAGCTTACATTGCTCAGCAAGTACCTCTTTCCGCACCCGGTTCATCTCTGCTTTTGTAAGGGTGGAGTTATAAAACTGGGCATTTACACCTACGGCATTCAGCTGATCCACCTGATTTTTCATCAAGGCAATCAGTGGTGAAATTACAACGGCAGTACCCGGTCTTACTATAGCAGGCAACTGATAGCACATAGACTTTCCAGCTCCAGTTGGCATTATTACAAAGGTGTTTTTACCACCAAGTATATTTCTGATGATGAGTTCTTGAGTACCACGGAATTTTCCGTAGCCAAATACATCTTTTAATGTTTTTTTAATATCCTCCACAAACGTTCTGCTTATTTCAATTTAAAACTTCAAATTTCGGTATTGTTGTATCTTTGAGCAAACAAATATAGATACCTTGGACTATTTGAAGTTAAGAAAAAATATAATAGAAACCGCTAAAAGTGTTTTACAAAATGAAGCAGAGGCGATAAATGCGGCTTCTTTGAGGATAAACGGTAGCCTTGTTTCTATCGTTGAAGAAATTTTGGCAAGTTCAGGCCGCGTGGTAATTACTGGAATAGGCAAAAGTGCCATCATTGCACAGAAAATTGTGGCTACTTTGAACTCCACCGGTACGCCTTCATTGTTTATGCATGCTGCTGACGCAATCCATGGCGACTTGGGAATGATACAAGAAAAGGACATTGTAATTTGTATCTCAAAGAGTGGAAATACACCCGAAATTAAAGTTTTGGTTCCGTTACTAAAGCAAAGGGGAGCAAAACTAATAGCTTTGGTAAGTAATATTGAATCTTACTTAGCCAAGCAAGCCGATTATGTAATGGACGCTACTATTAAGGAGGAGGCTTGCCCAAACAATTTGGCTCCTACCACAAGTACTACTTTGCATTTGGCACTCGGCGATGCATTAGCTGTTTGCCTGCTTGAGTCGCGAGGATTTACCTCAGAAGATTTCGCCAAATACCACCCTGGTGGCGCATTGGGTAAGCAATTGTATATGCGAGTAAATGATATTTATCAAAAAGATCAATTGCCAATAGTAAAAGAAAATGATTCGATACGAGAAGTAATTATTGAAATAAGTACCAAAAGATTAGGCGCCACAGCTGTACTAGGTGAAAATGGCATCCTCACGGGTATCATTACAGATGGAGATTTAAGAAGGATGCTGCAAAAGCACTTGTCAATCGAGAATTTGATTGCCAAGGATATAATGACTCAAAATCCTCAAAGTATTGATGAAGAGGAATATGCGGTAAGAGCATTAAATAGAATGAAGGAAAAGAATATTACCCAATTGGTGGTTACAAGCCAAGGTAAGATCGCCGGATTCATCCACCTGCATGACCTATTGCGGGAGGGAATTGTTTAATTCG
>CAZRBW010000019.1:31984-45788 GCA_964598395.1 uncultured Roseivirgaceae bacterium | reverse complement strand
CTTTTGGCACTTCCTAAGTTTAGAATCTTTGATGAAGTGGGAAACCAAACATCGCGGGATTACCTATTGGGAAATTAAGATTGGGAGAAGGAGAGAATGAAGGTGGATTAGTGGATGTTTGAGTGATTTTGGTGAAACTGAGACTTTTTGATGTAGAACCGTTCAAATTTGACTGGCTGAATTCTAGGGAAGCGACAGTTAGCCGTCTTGATTAAAAAATCCTAAAAGACCTTTATTTCAATCTGGCACTTTTTTGGTTCATCGCGCTTGTGAAATAAATGTTGCGCAACATTATTTGTTTTTTCCTAGCATTTTTAAGAGTTTTTCTGGGTCTTGGCGGTTGTCCAAAAAAGCTACTATTACAATTTGTTCAGCCAAAATTTTGTAATAAATACTAAAATTTCCAAGTGAAGCTACCCGAACATCTTTAAAATCAGTGGCTTTGTAAATCAGTGGCTTTTCGGCAATTTGCTTTGTTCTGTCCGAAACCAATTTCACTAGTTTTTTTGAGTAGCTACTTGATTTGTTCCTTTTAGACCAATATTCTAAGATTCCAACAAATTGCAAATCGGCAGTTCTTGTCCAAACTACATTGCGTTTAACCATTCTAGATTTCTTTTATCTAGTGCTTCTTGAGAAATTAGTTTCCCATTTTTAATGTCTTGTTCACTCATTTCTAACATAGCTTTTTGCTCTATTGTCAATTCCACAAGCTCAGACTCGGACGAACTTGAAGAAACTAGTTTATCTAGCGCTTCCAAAAAGTCCTTATTCTTTATTGATAAAATTTTGTCAATCAATCCGTTTCTTATTTTATCTACAGTTGCCATTTTTTATAGATTTTGAATTTAAATATGCGAAAAACAAGTCTTGTTTCCTAACAAGTTCATTCACAAAATATCTAGAACATCAGCCAATTATTAAGTTATTCACTCACCCATTGGATCAATAGCATAATTATCAAATGCTGAATAACTGTTTATCCTATGTCTTTTTAATTAAAATAAGCCAATCAAAAATTATATACAATGGATCTAATTGCCTTTTGAGGAAATAGGTGATTTGGTGATCAAACGGGTTAATATTTCAATGATTTTTGCACTTGTCTCAACAGAAAACAGATATAGAGGTGTGATAATTCAAATTACACCTGTCGCCAATATTGGCAAATTAAGGATTGGAAAAAGGTGAAGATGAAGGTGGATTAGGTAATGGTTGACAATATGAAACAGTTGAATTTTCGGGCTGTGTTCCTCTTCACCGAGGAAAAATTAATTCGAGAAAAAATGCTCGCAAACAACTGAACAACAACTGTTTAATTCGCGTGTTATAGCGCGTTGATTTATAAGTCAATTAGGCTAGTAAAATCTCTGCGGGTATTTTTAATCCTTTGTAAAGTGATTTTATCATTCCTAATTCAGCTTTCTTTTTTTATTAAGAATCTCACTCACTCTGCTTTGACTACCTAAGTATTTTACCATATCCGAATTTGTCATACCCATCTGCTCCATGCGAAATTTAATCGCATCAATTGGGTCAGGTGGAGCAATAGGATAATGTTTCATTTCGTATGACTCAACTAATGTTACCAATAAATCAAGCTCGTCTCCTTCAGGGGTGTCTTTTTTTGCTCCCCACAATTCTTCAATCCTACTTAATGCAGAATCATAATCCTGTTCTGTTTTAATTGGTCGTATTTCCATAATCAAATCGATACTATCAATGAGCTTACAATTAAGCAATTAAGTCTTTTAAAGAATAATCCTTGAGTCTTTGGGTTTTAGTTTTACTTATTTTTTTGAGTTCATTTTTTGCTTGAATTTTTATCCAAAGCATAGGCTCATTATTGAAAATCTTTCCCAAGATTATTGCTAATTCATAATTAATCGGACGCTCACCTTTAATTATCTTGTTCAAATTAGAAGGATTCATTTCGATATAATGAGCAAATTTCTTTTGAGGGATTTCTAGCGTTTTCAAGTATTCTTTTAAAAAATCGCCAGGCAATTTAAACTCAGGTTCTTCAGAACTTAAGTAATCTTGCATTTGAAATTTGATGGCAAGTAATTCAATCTCTCTTAGTTGTGATACTGACTGGCTTTTAGCCTTATTCAATATTATAGCCTGAAAATCTTTAAATTCACTTGTTCCAATATCCATTGGATTTGTCAATATACCCTTTGTTGGCTCTTTATCCGTAGTATTTTTCATTTCAATAGTATTTTCTTTCGAGGTATTCATTAATCAATTTCATTCCCTCCTCACTATCAATATACATTCTCTGCCCAAGTCCCAATGATGCTCCATATTTTTCCGAATACCATTTTATTAGACTTGTTTTCGACATAAAAGTTAGAAATCCTTTATAAGCACTTTCTAATTTGAAACTTTCCCTACAAGCAAAAGCAATCAAACATCCAGCTACGTAGTCATACTTTTTATTTTTCTGCCCTACGTTATGCGGTGCTATTTCTAAAACACTCATAATAAGCATTTCATTCTCAATTTTTAGTTGTAATGCACCTTCAATACTTGGATTTGGTTCAATTGTCCTTAGAACGACCATTCTAGCGTTTTTTTCTTTGCTAAGATCCCGCCAATTAAAATTCCATCCATCTTTTATTAATGGGATTTCATCAGGTTCTGGGACAACAATTTCTGCCTTTACTAATTGGTCATTTTTTAGGTCTAATATGTATGCCATTGATGCTTTACATTTCCCTCTATAAAGATAATGAGACTAGTCTGAATTGTACAGTTTTAATGAATTAAATTGTCAGAAAAGGAAATTTAAATTGAAAATAGAAACAAAAACTTCCGTTAGGAAAAAGGTAAAACTAAGGTGGTTTAGGTAACGGTCTAGGCTATGAACAATTGCTTGGGT
The DNA here is from genome assembly GCA_964598395.1 of uncultured Roseivirgaceae bacterium. Classification (GTDB taxonomy): domain Bacteria; phylum Bacteroidota; class Bacteroidia; order Cytophagales; family Cyclobacteriaceae; genus CAXBDP01. The sequence goes on along the minus strand of CAZRBW010000019.1, from coordinate 42,904 downwards.
TAGCAATAACTTTACAAAGACACATCAATCTGAAAATCCTCACAGATTTTCAGATTAGGCGAGAATTTGTCTGCTGGAAGGCAGGCAAGCAATAACTTATAGCCATTATTAGGCAACGCTTTTATTTTTGTAAATGCCCTATTGGCACTTTCAAAAATTTTAATCTTCGATGAAGTAGAAAACCAAACATTATAGGAACCACCAATTTGGAAATTAAGGATTGTAAGAAAGTGAAAAGGAAGGTGGGTTAGGGTGAGCTTTGATTGATTTTAAAGAGGCTTATATGAGAAGTTCAAATAATTGCCAATTCAACTTTTATTTGACCCAATATTTTTCTTGGCTAGAAGTCCAACATACACCCCAGCAATTGCTGAAGGGATAGTAACAATTCCACCAATTATGATTTCAAAGGGAGCAAGATTGTGTGATGTCGAATCCCAAAATATGGTATCATAGATTATGCGGGCTAAAATGGCTAAAGCAACTCCAAGAGAAACAAATAGTGCGATTTTTAGAGGTTTTTCTTTTAAGTAAAGCATAATGAAAGCAGAAGCTATAAAAGAGCCAATACTCATAATTAGCCAAATATTTAACCCAAGTACAGTCATCTGATTATAAGGCTGAAACCAATACGCTATTCCACCGATTATTAGACCAACTCCAATGTTTCCGAGTTTTACTTTAGTTTCCATAGTTTTCATTTTTAATAAACCGCAATTAGGAACTAGCATTTAATACAGCGTATTTAGTCCAGTTGCCAGAGGCTTAAGCCTTAATTTTTTCTCTAACTCCTTCAGTAAAATTACGCTACATAAACAATATATACTATTTATTTAACTGAATTAATGTGATCAAATAAAGCGTTGATTACTAGGTAAATAATTCGAATACTCTTGTATTTTTAGTAACAAATGATGTTGGAAAATCCCCATGAATGTCAAGCCACAATTAGTAAATAAAGGATTGGAAAAAGGTGAGAATGAAGGTGGTTTAATTACTAAGTGGTGGGAAGGGTATTGATTGCCAAACTTCTGAACAGTAGAATTTCAGGATAGTTGATTTGAATGTCCATTATTTCCTATATTGTTTATCGAATCCAAAAAGTAATAACATGAGAAAAATAGATGCCCTCCTTAATGAATATGGCGAAAGCCATCAAAACGGACTCAACAAAACCATTCACTGGATTTGTGTTCCCTTAATTTTCTTTAGCATTGTAGGTTTGATTTGGTCAATTCCGGCAGGAATTTTAAAGTCAACTTTCCCAGCCATGGGCAATTATGCCAATTGGGCCACTGTATTATTGGTAATCACTTTACTGTATTATGCTCGCCTCTCCTTTCCACTATTTTTGGGTATGTTGGTAGTGGTAGCTGTATTTTCATTTGCCGCCAATTGGGTGGATGTGAATGTAGCCACTCCACTTTGGATGGTTTCTCTTATCATATTTGTAGCAGCTTGGATCGGGCAGTTTTATGGTCATAAAGTAGAAGGCAAAAAACCCAGTTTCTTGAAAGATGTACAATTCCTGATGATTGGCCCTGCTTGGTTAATGCACTTTATTTTCAAAAAATTGGGTATCGCTTATTAAGTAAAAACTCATTTCTCTATAGAAACAAAAGACCTTCGCTGATTTAAAATCCTGAAGGTCTTTTACTTTTTAAAGCAGTTTGCAAGCTGAGTTTCACTAAAACCAAAATTCCTCCCGCCTTTTTCGATTCAGAATTATGTTAGAAAAAATGCTGAATTTTTAAATGTCGAAACTTTTAATGTATATACATCGTTTTCGTTTGTAAATAATAAAATCATGGCACAAACTGTATTACACAAAGCAAATAGCCGTGGTCATGCAAATCATGGCTGGCTCAATTCTTATCATTCATTTAGTTTCGCTCATTACTACGATGCCAGCCGAATGAACTTTGGTGTGCTCCGGGTATTGAATGACGATACAGTGGCTCCTGCAATGGGCTTTGGAGCGCATCCACATAATAATATGGAGATCATCAGCATTCCGTTGGAAGGTGATTTGCAACATAAGGACAGTATGGGCAATGTGCAGGTAATTAAGCAGGGTGACATCCAGGTACTTAGCGCTGGCACCGGTATTCAGCATAGTGAGATGAATAAAAATAAGGATCAGGAAGTAAAATTCTTGCAAATATGGCTATTCCCAAATCGCAAAAATGTGCAGCCACGATACGATCAATTATCCCTTGATCAATCCAAAATGAAAAATGCGTTTCTGCAAATTCTTTCACCAAATGAAGACGATGAAGGCATCTGGATTCATCAAAATGCTTGGTTTCATTTGGCAGAAATGGATAAGGGCTTGGAGAAGGATTACAACTTCAAACTGACCGGAAATGGTCTATATATTTTCGTACTGGAAGGCAGCGTAGAAGTGGATGGTCAACAATTGGACAAGAGGGATGGTTATGGTATTTGGGATACAGATAAAGTAAAATTCACTTCCTTGAGCGACGATGCAAAAGTATTGTTGATGGAAGTTCCAATGGAAATCACAGACTAACATGATAAAAGAAGCACTAACAGAAACACCAGTACATAGCCTAATAAAAGGACGTTGGAGCCCAAGAGCATTTTCTAATGATGCCATAGAGCCGGAAGATATTAAAACCTTGCTCGAAGCGGCATCTTGGGCACCAAGTGCTATGAATGCACAACCTTGGAGATACATAGCAGCACAAAAAGGTACGGCTACCTTTCAGAAAATGTGGGAATGTATGATGCCAGGCAATCAAATTTGGACTGATAAGGCAGCAGTAATTATTTTAAGCATTGGTGCAAAGACATTTGAAAACGGTGCTGAGAATAAAACCTTTATGCATGATGTTGGACTTGCCAATGCAAACTTGGTGACACAAGGAACTTCGATGGGTATTTTCAGCCATTTTATTGGTGGTTTCAATCCAGATAAAACTAGAACCCAATTCGGGTTGGCCGAAAATGAAGTGCCGATTTGCTTTATCGTATTGGGCTATATGGGTGATGCAAATCAATTGGAGGAACCTTTCAAAAGTCGAGAATTAGCTCCTAGAAGCAGAAAGGCAGTAAATGAAATTGCAGAGATTTACTTCTAGAATAAAGAAATTTTCGGCAAATATATAAGCTATCAAATCACAAAAGGCTCTCAAAGAAAATTACTAGCTAGGCTAGACTTTCTTTGAGAGCCTTTATTTTTTTAGGAATTATTCAGTTTTCTGAAAATCCAATTAGCACCTTTTTAAAACAAAAAAAGCAGGTGAAACACCTGCTTTCTAAGCTAAAGCTTAAATATTTTGATAGAATTACTATTCAGACTTTTTTGGGAAAGAAGCTTTCAATTCTTCTATATCCACGTTTGTCAAAGCAGGCTTATAATTCAATTGCTTGATCACTCTAAGCTTATTCTTTTGTCTAGCTATATTCTTTCTAGCTTTTCTCATTAACCTTGTAACTGCCATTGTTCTATTTTTTTAGACTTGTCCCGAAAAATGATTGCAAAGGTAAATAAAATGAATTCAAATCCCAAAGCATCTCAAAATTAATCTCTTGAAAATTGCCATTGCCTACAAAGCAGGAAAAACCTTAGTTTTGCTTAAAATTTAGGATATTTAGGCAATGCAAAAACCAACGCTACCCAAAGGAACGAGAGATTTTGGTCCTGAGCAAATGGCTCGAAGAAATTTCATCCTTGACAATATAAAATCAGTATTTCGCAAATTTGGCTTTATGCCATTGGAAACGCCCGCCATGGAAAACCTTTCCGTGCTCACGGGCAAGTATGGCGATGAGGGCGATCAATTATTATTTAGAATTTTGAATTCTGGTGATTTCATGTCCAAAACAGACTCTTCGGATATCGCCGAAGGTGCGAAAGGACTCCTTCCAAAAATCACCGAAAAGGGCTTACGTTATGACCTAACGGTACCTTTTGCGAGGTACGTGGTGATGAACCGCAATGAAGTGCATTTCCCTTTCAAGCGCTTTCAGATCCAGCCAGTATGGAGAGCCGATCGTCCACAGAAAGGGCGCTATCGTGAATTTTATCAATGCGATGCAGATATCATCGGCACCGATTCCATTATATGTGAAGCCGAAATTATTTTGATGATCAAGGAGGCTTATAAGCTGCTTGGCTTAGAAGATTATGTGATCACATTCAGCAGCAGAAAAGTGCTGGAAGGCCTTGCTGGCATATTGAATGCAAAAGATAAATTCACGGATTTGTGTGTGGCAATTGACAAGTTAGATAAAATAGGTACAGACAAAGTTTTGGAAGAGTTAGCTGGAAGAGGTTTTGAAGCATCAACTTTAGATAAAACAAGACAATTTCTTGAGCTGAAAGGAAGCAATAAGGAATTGATAGAGCAGCTTCACCAGCTATTTGCCAATAATGAAGAAGGCCAAAAAGGATTGCGGGAGGTTGAAGAAATAATCTCCCTTTTGGAAGCATTTGGCGATGATGGAGCCAAAATAGAATTTGACCCAAGACTAGCAAGAGGCTTGAGCTATTATACAGGAGCCATATTTGAAGTGAAGCCCACTTCAGTAAAAATGGGCACCATCACAGCGGGAGGTAGATACGACAACCTTACAGGCATTTTCGGTTTGGATAATATGTCTGGCGTAGGAATTTCATTTGGTGTAGATAGAATTTATGATGTGCTGGACGAACTCAATCTGTTTCCATCGGAAGGCCTCACTCCTACCCAAGTGCTATTGGCTAATTTTGGCGACGAATCGCTCAATGGCTCATTAGGAATCTTGAAATCGCTAAGAGATGCTGGAATTGCAGCAGAAATTTTTCCTGATGGTGGCAAATTGAAAAAGCAATTTACCTACGCCGAGAAAAAAGCCATTCCGTACCTATTAATGACTGGTATTGAGGAGTTACAAAATGGAGTTTATGGGTTAAAAGACTTAAAAACTGGCGTTCAAGAGTCATTATCATTGAATCAAATAATAGCCAAGCTTGGATAATACATTTTACATATCGACTGAAAATATATCAGCTGAAGAGCTTTTCACTGCTTTTTCCTCCGGCAGTTCAGTGGCTTTGGCAGAGGATAGTATTCAAGCTATTAGAAAATGTCGTGAGTATTTGGAGGACAAAATTTCCACTAATAAAGACCTTATCTATGGCATCAATACAGGTTTTGGTTCTTTGTATGGAAAACGAATCAGCAAATCAGAATTAGAAAGTCTCCAGCAGAATTTGGTTCGTTCGCATGCATGCGGAACGGGTGCAGAGATTCCGCAAGAAATAGTCAGACTTATCATTTTACTCAAGATAAAAAGCTTGGCCTTTGGCCATTCAGGTGTGAGAGTAGCGCTAGTTGAGCGGCTTATCTTTTTTTATAATCACGGTATCACACCAGTTATTTATGAGCAGGGTTCGCTGGGCGCTTCTGGCGATTTGGCTCCATTAGCTCACCTTAGTTTGGCTTTAATCGGCGAAGGTGAAGTTTATCACAATGGTGAAAAGATGAATGCAGCCGAACTTCACCAAAAGCTAAATATTGAACCTATTACCCTCAAAGCAAAGGAAGGTTTGGCACTGCTCAATGGTACGCAGTTTATGTTGGCGTTTGGGCTTTGGGCTGTAAGCAATGCTAAAAAATACTTGGGCCTCGCCAATATGATTGGAGCGGCATCGCTCGATGCTTTCGACGGCAGAAAGGAGCCTTTTCATCAATTGCTACAGAAAATTCGTCCACACAAAGGACAAATCACTTGTGCTAGCGAGGTATTGAATTGGCTTGAAGGAAGTGAAATCCTAACCCAAGCCAAAAAGCATGTACAAGATCCATATTCATTCCGCTGCATACCACAAGTACATGGCGCAAGTTGGGATGCCATAGCCTATGCAGAAAGTATTATTGAAACGGAATTAAATAGCGTAACCGACAATCCAAATATATTTCCAGAGGAAGATCTAATCATATCAGGAGGAAACTTTCATGGGCAACCATTGGCCTTGACGATGGATTTCCTTGCTATTGCTTTGGCTGAGTTGGGAAGCATTTCGGAGCGAAGAACTTACCAATTGATTTCGGGTCAGAGAAACCTCCCGCCCTATTTGGTTGCAAAGCCTGGCTTAAATTCAGGTTTGATGATTCCTCAATATACTGCGGCTTCGATCGTTAGTCAAAATAAGCAATTATGTACGCCAGCTTCAGTAGATTCGATTGTTTCATCCAATGGACAAGAAGACCACGTAAGTATGGGAGCAAATGCGGCAACAAAACTCCATAAGGTTGCAAATAATTTACTTACAATTTTATCCATAGAATGGATGACAGCATGCCAAGCATTAGAATTCAGAAAACCTTTACGAACTTCATCAGAACTAGAGGGTAAGATTCACAGTTATAGGAAAATAGTTCCCTTCCTTTCAACAGACAGGGTGCTACAGATGGATATTTTGAGAACAAGGTTATATTTAATCACATAAATGACGAAATGGATTGGATGGAGAAAAATATCAAATCATTTATCAAAGGCTTCTGTCTTTCGATATTCTTTTTGATTTCCTCTTCGAGTATGTTGCTGGGGCAGGTTCCTCAGTTAAAAGTAAATGTTAGTGACTCCTTAGTTTTATCAAGAATTTATTTCTCGACAGATGGCCCAAATTGGACTGTCCAAGGCAATTGGATGAGATTTTCCGTTGCTGGTTGGAATGGAGTTATTCTCCAAAGCGTAACGGGTAAAGTGATTGAAATTCATTTACCAAATAGAGGATTGAAAGGCGCAATCCCACCACAATTTGAAAGGCTCGATTCTTTAGAAGTATTGGATCTTTCAGCAAATAAGCTCACAGGGGCAGTACCGTTCGAAATAACTAAGCTAAGTAAACTAAAAGTACTTCGTTTAAATATTAACGAACTCACATCTATTCCATTTGAAATGGATAGTTTGAAAACCCTCAGAAATCTAAACCTAGCCTCTAACTTATTTCAAGGTAATATTCCGATCGTTCTAGCCTCATTGAAAGATCTCGAAAGTCTGAGGCTTCACTCTAATGATTACGAAGGTGCTTTTCCTAGAGAATTACTTTCTTTAGAAAAATTAATGGTATTAGATATTCACAATAATCCAAAACTTAATACTCTCCCAGATTTTACCGTTATGAAAAGTTTGGTTGATTTGAATGTGCGGGATTGTAAGTTTGATTTTGGTGATATTGAACCCAATATGTCATTTTTTCCCTTGAGTAATCGGTACTTCAGACAAGATAGCCTCTACGAAGAATATACAGTTGATTTGAATGATAAAATCGCTAAAAAAGAGCCGATCATTATGAATGCGGAAGCTAATGGCAGCATAGACGTTCACCAATGGTACAAAGATGGAGTTCCTATAAAAGATACTGATAGAATTAAAGGCACCAACTCCGTAACATTAACAATAAATGACCCACAACCAGAGGATAAGGGTGTTTACACTTGCATGGTTACCAATGATAATGTACCAGATTTAACTCTCTGGCGACATGATATTTATCTTGAATATATAGAGCCATTGCTTCTGAAAGCAGAAAATCGATTCGAAATTGATTTCGTAGAAGGATGTAGCCCGCATACTATTACTATCACAAACTTGGTAGAAGCTGAAGTAGTCCAATACCAGATTGCCAAGAAAGGTTTACCCTTTACAAGCCCTCCAATTGGAGGTGGTTTAGGAGAAATAGGAAAGAAAGTTACCTATACATTCCGAGAGCCTGGAGAATATATTATAAGGCAAATTGCATCAAACCTACCAATAGTCTCCCTATCGGTAAGAGTGTTTAATCCACAAGCTCCAAACATCGAACTGAGCACTTGTTCAGGCAATACTGTAAGTGTTTCTTTCAAGCCAAACATGGGTAGTCCATTTGGTAGGGTCATTGTGGATTTTGGTGATGGCTCGCAGCCTAAATTCATCAATGCAAATGAAAAACTAAACTACACCTATCAAAGGCCAGGAGCGTATACAATTGAAGCAAAGGGTGTTTTTGATATTGGAACAAATGTAAATTGTAATGCTTTTTCTGAAACAGTAAATGTATTTCAATCTTTACCAAAAGCAGAAATTCAGGAAATTCGCATCCTAAATAATGGACAAATCAATTTGAGTTTCGACGGTCTTGAAAACAATAAGTATGCAATTCAGTACGCAGCAGCAGGTTCTAGTAATTTCATGGCAGCAAATGCAAATTTCACAGAACGTGGCAAAGCAATTATTAGCAATTTAAACCCTGTAGGTAACTCATATTGCTTTAGGATTTTATCGCTCGATGAATGCGGTAACGCACCAACGATTTCAGACCAATTTTGCAGTGTTCGAATAGGTATTGTAGGAGAACACAAACAGAACAGAATTACTTGGCAAACTCCCGAATTAGCAAATTCGTTTTTTCGAGTTTTTAGAGACGGTCAAATAATTGCAGAGGGCAACTTTCCTGATAATTCATATCTAGACACAGATGTTACCTGTAATATCAGCAATACGTACAAGGTGCAGTTGATTACAAATGCAGGTAAAATAAGTAGATCTATCGAGCAAGTCCACACAACTAGGGCACTGATTCCTCAAGACTCCGTTTATAATAAAAAGCTATTAGCAAGCTTCGAAGGCATATCAATTACATGGGCAAATCCTGCAGACAACCCTAAAATGTTCTACATCTACAGGGAAGAAGCTGGCCGCAGAACTTTAGTAGATAGTACTCAAAACCTGAGTTTTACAGATAGAGGTCTCCAAACTAAAAGTCCAAAGATATGCTATTACATCACCTACAAGGACGACTGTCAACTTGAGTCTCAAATCGGCACACCAATCTGCTTCAATACTGGAATTAATTTAGCCTTCCCAAATGCCTTTGCACCCAATAGCACTCCTCCTAATCATGAATTCAAGCCTGTAGGTGAATTTTTTGGCAAGTACAATATCCAAATTTTCAACCGTTGGGGAGAGCTTCTTTATGAAAGTCAGAATATAAATGAAGGATGGAATGGTACATATAATGGGCAATTGGTGCAGCAGGGATCATACGTGTACAAAGTGAGTATGATTGATCTAGGCGGGAGGAGATTTAGCCAATCAGGCACCGTACTCCTAATTAAATGATCTCAATCCACATTATTTGTTGGCTATCTTAGATTTTAACCTCAATTTTACCCTTCCTAAAGATTACTACTATGTTTGATATGATGAAGATGATGGGCAAGCTCAAGGAAGTGCAGGAGCGCATGAAGGAAGCCCAAAAGCAATTAGAGTTTATACAAGTAACATCCGAATCCGGAGCGGGAATGGTAAAAGCCACTGCAAATGGAAAGAAGCAATTGCTAAAGCTCGAAATCGATAAAAGCTTGATTGACCCAAATGACCCAGAAATGCTTCAAGACCTAATTGTAGCCGCTGCAAACAAGGCCTTGCAAGAAGCAGAAGCTTTGGGTAAAGAAGAATTGAAGAAAGCCACTGAAGGTATGTTGCCCAATATTCCAGGAATGGACTTAAGCAGTATGTTGTAAATGAGCCAAACGGCAATTGTTATCCTTAATTACAATGGTAAAAAATACTTAGAAAAGTTTTTACCTTCTGTCCTCATGCATAGCAAAGGTCATGAGATAATAGTTGCTGATAATGCTTCTACAGATGATTCTATTGAGTATCTGACAAAGCACTTCCCACAAGTTAGAATAATTGTTCTGACTGAAAATCATGGATTTACAGGTGGATATAACCGAGTGCTTGCTCAATTAGAACACGAATATTTCTGCCTTCTCAATAGCGATGTAGAAGTGAGCAAAGGCTGGATAGATACATTGGTAGATTATCTAAATAATCACCCACAAGTAGCGGCTGTTCAGCCTAAAATACTATCGCACAGCAAACCCGAATATTTCGAATATGCTGGAGCCGGTGGAGGCTTTATTGATTCACTTGGCTATCCATTTTGCAGAGGTCGATTGTTCCATCTTACAAGCAAAGATGATGGTCAATACAATGATTCGCGGGAGGTTTTTTGGGCAAGTGGAGCTTGCATGCTTATTCGCAGCAAAGTGTACAATGAGCTTGGCGGCTTAGAGGAAGAGTTTTTTGCCCACATGGAAGAAATTGATCTTTGCTGGAGAATTCAAAGTGCAGGATTGAAAGTTGCCTATGTTGGCCAAAGTACAGTTTATCATGTGGGTGGTGGCACACTTTCGCATAGCAATCCAAGAAAAACCTATCTGAATTTCCGAAATGGATTAACCTTGCTTTACAAAAACCTGCCTGCCAATAAAAGCTGGTATATCATTCCCTCCCGCCTTATTCTGGATGGGATTGCAGCTTTGAAATTCCTAATTATTGATAAAAGCTTTGACAACTTTAAAGCTGTGTATCGAGCGCATCAAGACTACTTTAAGAACAAAAGCAAATTCACCGAAAATAGAAATTACAATCGAAAAAATGCCAAAGTCACAGACATTCCCACTGTTTACAAAGGCTCAATTGTGTATCAAGTTTTTATCAAAGGAATCAAAAGTACTAAAAGCTTAAAGCTTTAATTCTTCCCAAATCCTCCACCTCCTGGAGTCTCGATGGTGAAAACGGCTCCTTTAGCAATTTCTCTACTGAAACAACCCGGCATTTCTTCTTCTGGCGCATTTGTCAACTTTAATACTTGGCGGCCAATTTTGCCCACTTCACCACCAGCCAATCCATAAGGCGCAATATTCCGATGCTGAGAAAGAACGGTCAAAGTAACATCCTCCAAAAATTGTAATGTCCGTGAAATTCCATTACCACCAATAAATTTACCTTTGCCACCTGAATTCTCACGGACTTTGAAAGCCAATAATCGAACTGGATATCGAAGCTCCATTATCTCAGGATCGGTGATTCTTGTATTAGTCATGTGTTGATGCACGGCATCGGCGCCATGAAAGT
>CAZRBW010000019.1:17960-31884 GCA_964598395.1 uncultured Roseivirgaceae bacterium | reverse complement strand
GCATTGGCTCGTTCACAATCAATCGTAGCACATACAAAATTACAGATTGCACAATGGCTGGCGTAGCATTGAAGTTGCCAGAATGCACTTTAGCACTTCCACTAAAGTCGATCTGCCATTCATTATTTGTAAATTGAACCTCTACATTAAGCGTAGAGCCATCATCCAAAAATTCTTGAGCACTTAGTTTCGTTTCTTTATATTTGGATAAGCGATTTAGCAATTTTCTAGATGTTTCAGACAGTATTTTCTCCATGAAATAATGAAGCTTTTCTGTTCCGAAAGAGTCTGCTAGATTCTGTAGAGCTTCGCTTCCAGCCTTTAAAGAAGCTAAAGCAGCAGAGAAATCAGCTTGGTTTTCGTGTATTGCTCTACTCGGAAAAGGAGGCGATTGCAAAAGTGAAATCACTCCAGTCCAATCAGTGACGCCACCTTTGGATACATAAATAGGCGGGAGGATTACGCCCTCTTCCTTTAATAATTTAGCATCAGCTGGCATAGATCCTGGGCTCTTCCCTCCAATTTCGGCATGGTGAGCTCTGTTTACCAAATAGCCAATTCGCTTGCCATTGCCGTCAAAAGCAGCACAAATCATGGTAACATCTGGCAAATGCGAACCACCATAAGCAGGGTGATTGGTAAGAATTACGTCGCCAATTTCTAATGGAAATTGCTGAATCACGCTTCTCACACAAATGCCCAAGCTGCCCAAATGCACTGGAATATGTGGCGCATTTGCAATCAAATAGCCATTGGCATCCATCAAGGCGCATGAGAAATCTAGTCGCTCCTTCACATTCACCGAAAAGGAAGTCCGCTGTAACATAGTGCCCATTTCCTCGGCTATGGATTGGAATCGACTGGTAAATAAGGACAATTCTACGCTTTCGGAATGGCTAATTTGGGCTGCAATTTCTTGGTCTTGATAGTGCAGAATGGCAGCTCGATCCTGGGCGATTTGTAATTGCCAATTGGCATCTACCATCAATGTGGAATTTTTGCTCACCAACATTGCAGGCCCAATTATTCTTGCTCCAGCTTCAAGATTTTCCCATATATACACGCCAATTTTCTGCCACTTGCCTTCGGCCAAACTTTGTCTCTCCAAATCTGCTTTTGGAATATAAGATTGTAGAATTGAAGAATGGTTTTTAGCAGGAACTTCTTTCGTTCTAGCTATTATTTTAATGGACTCGATTTCAATCTCTCTATTCTCTGGCCAGTAATTAAATAGCTTTAAATACTCCTTCTTGAAATCTTCAATTAGCGTATTTTCACCCCTCCAATCAACAGCAATAGTACTTTCTTGTCCTAGAAATCGAAGCGCAATTTGTTGCTCCTGAATTTCAATAGGCTCATCTTTTACCTCCCGCTCCAATTCTTCCAAAACTTGCTCTCCAAGCTCATTTATTATCTTGGTGAGTGATGAACTTACTGCCTCATATTTTTGGAGAATTTGCTTTTCGGCAAAGCGCTCAATTCGAGCCATACCCATTCCTAAGGCACTCAACAATCCTGCATCATAAGGAACCAATATATTGCTGATATGCAGAATTTCAGCAACCGCACAAGCATGTTGACCACCTGCACCGCCAAATGCCAATAGCGAATGTTCGGCAGGATCGATTCCTTTATTAATAGATATTTTACGAATTGCTTCCGCCATTTTTTCATTGGCTAGCAATAGAAATCCTTGCAATATATCCTCCCGCTTTTCTTTGGCACCAGGTTTAGAACCCATCTTTGCAAGGACTTTATCTAGGGCTTCTTCAGATTTTTGCAGGTGAACTGGAATGCCAAAAAATGATGGTTCAATTCTACCTAAAAGAAGATTTATATCCGTAATACAAAGCGGGCCACCAGCACCATAGCAAGCCGGCCCAGGATTAGCGCCTGCACTTTCGGGGCCTACCGTGAGCGTAATTCCATCAAAATCGCAAATGGAACCACCTCCCGCTGCTACAGTTTCGATATGAAGGGAAGGACTGAATATTTTCGCATCACCAACATTGGTTTGAAATCGATAATCGAACCTCCCGCTATATCGAGCTACATCGGTACTGGTACCTCCCATGTCCAAAGTAAGCAGCTGAGAAATATTATGGTTTTTTGCTGCTGCGGCCGAAGCGACTACTCCGCCAGCCGGGCCGCTAAGCAAACTATCTTTTGCAAGAAATAACTGCGCATCGACCAACCCTCCCGCGCTTGTCATCACTTTGATATTGCTGCCACCAAGGGATAGGGTAATCCCATCCAAATATTCTTTGATTACCGGGCCTATAAATGCATCAATTACAGCAGTTTGCGCACGAAATAAAATCTTGATATTCGGCGCTAGTTTGTGAGAAACAGAAATATTTGAAAAGCCGGCTTCTCTAAACAATTGCTCAAGTTTCAGTTCTTGACTTGGATTCAGATAGCTGTGCATCAAAGCAATGGCTATCGATTCTATACCCTCGGCCTTCAGTTGTGGAATAATCTGCGCGACCTCTTCAAGCTTCAATTGCTGTAATTCAATGCCATGCGCGTCCAATCTGGCTGAAATGCCAAATGATTTGTGATAATATGGCTTCGATTTCTGAACATTAAGAGCGAAAATCTCAGGTCGTTGTTGGTCTCCAATGATCAGCAAATCCTCAAAGCCTGTATTGGTAATTAATGCTACTTTTGCGCCCTTTCGCTCAAGCAATGCATTGGTTCCTTTGGTCGATCCAAGGCGCATTTCTAATGGCGGAAACGATTGATCAATAGCTGTATTGGTAATTAATCTGGTAGCTAATACGGGCGCTTCTTCGCCTGTAAAAATTTTGAAATCGCTATTTGAACTTGAAAATTCAATTTCCTCATCAAACTGAATCCAACCCTCGGCCAAATTCGCTTGGGTGATTTTCAATTGAATGCTAGGATTGGCAAGCCACGAAAAAGTGAAACCCACAATAAGGTCATCTCCACATTCCCATCGGTGGTCAATGTAAAGCCTTTGATTTTCATATCGCAAGGCAATTCCTCTAAGACTTCCGTCACTTAGCACTTTTGCACGGCGGATTTCTCCACTAGGCATTTTACCGAGGCAATCTGTAAAAGTACCTCCCGTATCTGCCCAAATTTTCCAGTTTGCTCTCATTTATGAATGAATTAAGGCATGAAAAACAGATTGTGCAAGAAATTATATTCAGGCAGTACCAAATAAATTCTAAACAGAAATAAGGATTCAAATTTGTAAATTGCCTTACCAAAAAATCCAAAGATGAAGAAATTACTAATTCTGCTATTAATAGGCTTGCCAGCAATTGCATTTGCCCAAAGGCCAAGTTCAGGAGGCCCACTCAATGAATTGCAAGCGGCAATGGATATTAAATACTATGAACTTGATTTGAAACTCGATCCCGAACAAAAAACTTTGTCAGGCGAAGTTGGAATTTTATTCGAGCAGCTAACTACCCAAACTCATTGGGAGCTTGATTTGATGAATGCTTACAAAATTGAAAGTATAATTTCGGACAATAAATCACTTCCATTTACTCATGAAAATGGAAAGATTACCATACCATTCGATGGCAGTTTGGTCGAAAATGGCATGGTGAAGTTGACAGTGAAATACAGCGGTTTAGTGCCTATTGCGCCAAATCCACCTTGGGAAGGTGGCTTTACCTTCAAGAAAAGCCCCAATGGCAACCATTGGATTGGCTTGAGTTGTCAAAACGATGGCGCAGATATTTTCATGCCCTGCAAAGATCAGCCTAGCGACAAACCAGACTCTGTTCGAATGAGTATTTCTGTTCCCATCGGCTACCAAGCAATAGGCAATGGCTTATTGGAGTCTGTTGTTGAATTTGAAAATGAAGAAATTATTTATACTTGGGTTACTCGGTATCCAATTAATAATTACAGCATCAATTTCACGATTGGCAAGTTTGCAAACTATAGCACTACCTATACTTCGGTGGACAACAATCCAGTGAAAGTAGATGTGTATTTGCTGGAAGAAAATGCGGATAAACTGCAAACAATGGCTGAATTATCTATTGATAATTTAAAACATCATGAACAGTATTTTGGTGAATATCCATTTGCAAAAGAGAAATTCGGTTTGGTAGAAACTCCCTATTTGGGAATGGAGCATCAAACCATAAATGCCTATGGAAATGAATACAGATTCACGGTAACTCAAGGGAAAACTTACGATTGGTTGCTGCTGCATGAGTTGGGTCACGAATGGTGGGCAAATAAAGTAACAGCATCCGATTGGGCGGATTTTTGGATTCATGAGGGCATTTGTGCCTTTTCGGACGCGCTATATCTATATACAAATTTTGGTTGGGATGAATATTGGAAAAAGATGAGCCAAACCAGAAATAATGTAGCCAACCAAAAGCCTATTGTAATGGGGCGGGAGGTAAATTCCGTGGCGGCTTACCATCCAGATATTTATGGTAAAGGTGCTTTTGTCCTTCACATGCTTTGGCAAATGCTTGGCGATGATCTCTTTTTTGGAATATTGTACGATCTAGCCAATACGCCGGAAAGCACTTATTTGAATGGCATCACTACTGAGGATTTTGTGAACTTGGTAAATGAAAAAAGTGGAGAAGATTACACAAACTTCTTTGCCTTTTTTATGAATACCACTGATATGCCGGAGGTAATTGTGCGGGAGGGTGAAGACGGAGAATACAGTATTTCCATTCCAAATATCAATTTCAGCATCCCTATGGAGGTGCACACTGAAGAAGGAGTTAAGATTATGGAACTTTCAAAACAGCCCATTTCAATTCTTACTAACCAAAGGCCTGTTGTAGATCCAGAGGGTATTTTTCTTAGAAAAGTATCGAACAAATAATTTACAAATCAGCAATTCAGCTATATGAAATTTCTTTCTTTCGTTTCATAAAAGTTTAATAATCTGTAAATTGTATTTAAAACCAAATTAAATACACCATGAAAGAACAAAGTTTATCCATGCTTGGCAGAATTTTATTCGCCATACCAATTATGATTTTTGGCGTTTTCCATTTTATGAATGCCACCGAAATGTCTGGGCTTGTTCCCAATTATTTACCTGCACCTACAATATTTGTGTACGTTTCAGGCCTAGGTTTGATATTAGCTGGCTTAAGTTTGATTTTACAAACCCAAACTTCACTTGCTATGCTACTCCTTGGAGTAATGCTTATGATTTTTGCGCTTACTGTTCATTTGCCTGGAGCAATGGATGGCGCCCAAGCATCAATCAGTAATCTGTTAAAAGATATAGCATTATCGGGTGCAGCATTTTATTTTTCTGGAAGATTCAAAAACTAAAAGCCCTTCATAAAAAATCGAAGAGCCTCCAAAACTAAAATTTGGAGGCTTTTTATTTTAACACAAACCAAACAAAATATTCATTTATTTGACATCATTATAATCACCTTTTTCGTTCTTGCCATAATGGCGCGACCTTAGGTAAATTGCTAGAAATCTAATTTCAGAAATTATCCCACCGCCAGTGTATCCCCTTGATTGGGAATATAAGTACAGCTAATTTTGATCTCAGTTTTTAAAAGGAATTACATGCCTATTCAACAGTATTTATCTAGATTGAAATTTCCTTTTATTTTAATAGCCATGCTATCGGTTTTCAGTTCTTGTCAAGTAGATGAAAACCTTGAACCAACTCAAATTTCAGAAGCTGATGTTGCTATTGCAATAGAAGGAGCAATTTTGCCCAACTCAGGTGGTTTGATTTCGCAAATTAAATCTACGGTATTGCAAGGAATCTCAGCGGCAGCGCTTGGTTGTAATATTGTCAAAGACTCGACTCTCAACCAAGTAACTGATAGTAGAAACTCATACAGTTATACTTGGATGCTAGAAAATGAGTGCGATTTAGATAAAATTCCCTTCGAATTAACTAGTATTTTAAAAGGCAATAGAAGGTATTTGTCTCCTCAGCTTTCTGCAAATGAAAAAATTGAGACTACAATGTATCTGAGTAGATTTGGAAATCCGGTGAATCCGTTCAATCTAAGTCTCATCTCAGAAACAGAAGGTTCCTACCGGGCAGGTAATGATATTTTAGATGGCTATGTTGGAAAAATATCTTTTGTGGGAATAGATATTGACGTTGACAAAACCTCGCAAGAAATAACCGCAGGGTCTGTTAATTTCCTATTTAGTGGCGCGGCTATTAGTGGCCGCTTTTTCAACTATAATGGAAGCATCAACTTTGAAGGAAACAAAAGAGCTACTATAGTTTTTACAAACGGAGGAAATTATGCCTTGAATTGGTAACTCTCCTTTTGCCAATCAATAAATTTCCTGACAAATCACATATAACCACCATTTTTGAATACCTAATTTGCGATCATATTTGGATTGCTGATTCCTTTTTGGTCTAAGCTAAAATTTCACTGTAATGGCAGAAAATTTATTGTTTTAATTTAGATTTAATCTAAATAACATTTAATTTTGCTACTCAATCGATGCGCAATAAGGTATTCGACAATACAAAATTAAAAACAAATTAATCACATAAAAATGAAATCTGTATTTAAAATTGCTCTTTTGACATTTGCTTGGCTTAC
Organism: uncultured Roseivirgaceae bacterium; assembly: GCA_964598395.1. GTDB lineage: Bacteria > Bacteroidota > Bacteroidia > Cytophagales > Cyclobacteriaceae > CAXBDP01. The sequence goes on along the minus strand of CAZRBW010000019.1, from coordinate 25,321 downwards.
AATAGTATCCTGCGAAAGCAATACCGAATCAAAGCAAGAAGTCGTGAATGTGTACACCCACCGTCACTATGAAGCTGACCAGCAATTATTTGATCAATTTACTGCTGAAACTGGTATTGCGGTAAATGTGGTAAGTGCAAGTGCTGATGAACTTATCCAAAAATTGGAACTTGAAGGAGCTGGTTCACCAGCAGATATCCTAATAACAGTTGACGCTGGCAGACTACATAGAGCCAATGAAAAAGGCCTTTTGCAAGCTGTTGATTCGGACATATTGAAGCAAAACATTCCTTCTAAATTTAGGAGTACTGAAGGATTCTGGTTTGGTTTAACATACCGCGCAAGAATTCTTGCTTATAGCAAGGAGCGTGTAACTGCTGAAGAACTTAGTACTTATGAAGATTTGGCTAATGAAAACTGGAAAGGCAGGATTTTAACTAGAAGCTCCGAAAACATATATAACCAATCATTGCTAGCATCCATCATTGCTGCAAATGGCGAAGAAGGAGCTGAGCAATGGGCAACAAATGTGTTGGCAAACATGGCTCGTGAGCCTAAAGGTAACGATAGAGATCAAGTAAAAGCAGTTGCCTCGGGAGAGGGAGATGTGGCCATCGTGAACACATACTACATTGGGATAATGCTCAATGATGAGAACCCTGAAGAAAGGAAAGCTGCGGAACAAGTTGGGATATTCTTTCCAAACCAAGGTGATAGAGGTACGCATGTGAATGTGTCTGGTGCAGGCGTTACGAAATATGCTCCAAACAAAGAAAATGCTATTAAGTTAATCGAATTCCTTTCAAGTGAATCTGCTCAAGGAACATTGGCTAATATCAATTATGAATATCCAGTAAACCCTAATGTGGAACATTCGGAAATACTAAAAAGCTGGGGAAGTTTCAAGTCAGATGAATTGAACCTTTCGATCTTAGGTGAAAATAACCAAAGAGCGGTAATGATTTTCGACCGTGTGGGTTGGAAATAAGTAGATGAAAAAATTGAATTGATTTTGGAATTAACCAAGCAAAGGTTTTATTGGTGGAATAGGTGGGCATTAGCAGCAATCATAGTATTGCTGCTTGTGTCCATCCCAATTTTTACCATTTTGGTGAAATTGTTTGCCGTGCCTGGCGAAAGTTGGAATCACTTAGTAGAAACCCAACTTTTGGGCTATTTCAAAAATACTATTCTACTGCTCATCGGTGTTGCGATTTTGGCCTCACTTATAGGTATCAGTTCTGCATGGTTAGTATCTGCTTATGAGTTTCCAGGCAGAAGATATTTTGAATGGCTTCTAATCCTCCCGCTTGGTTTTCCAGCATATATTATGGCATATACCTACACTGGTATGCTAGAATATACTGGCCCATTCAACTCCTTTCTAAGAAATAATTTAGGCTTTGTCACCAAGGGAAGCTTGATAGATATAATGAATTTGCCAGGAGCAATTTTCATCCTTTCTATTACTTTGTTTCCCTACATATTTGTAATCAGTCGCTCTTCCTTTCTGCAGCAATCACGAACATTACAGGAAGCTTCTGCATTGCTAGGAAGCAGTCGATTGCGCACATTCTTAAAAGTAGCTTTACCAATGGCTCGGCCAGCAATAGTAGCGGGAATTGCCTTGGCTTCGATGGAAGTATTGAATGACTATGGCACAGTAAAATACTTCGGGGTAAACACATTCACCACAGGAATATTTCGTGCTTGGTTCTCAATGGGCGATGCAACAACGGCTATTTATTTGGCCGCGATTCTTATGCTCTTTGTACTGGTTTTGCTGTATTTAGAAAGCCTGCAAAGGGGCAATAGAAAATACGCCCAAGCCAACTCTATGAGCAAGCCATTCGAGCGAATCAAAGCTGGAAAAGGAATGAAATACCTATTCTTTGGCATTTGCGCCACAATCTTTTTGATCAGCTTTGGTTTACCTCTCTTACAGATTTTCTACTGGGTAAATCTCACTTGGCATAAGGTCGCAAGCTGGGATTTCATTTTACTAATTTACCGGAGTTTTTCCCTCGCAGCTGGCACTGGTATAGCCGTAGTGATCCTTTCGATAATTCTGCTGTACGCACTTCGTCTAAGTCCATTTCCTTGGGTAAAAAATATCACCAAAATTGCCACTCTGGGCTATGCTATACCAGGTGCTGTGATCGCTGTAGGTATTATGATCCCACTATTAAACCTAGACAAATGGCTTATGAGTATTTTTACTCCGCAGTCAGTTGGGCTAATTTTTTCGGGAACTCTATTTGCATTAGTATTTGCCTACATTGTGAGATTTATGGCGGTAGGCTACAATCCACTAGATGCTGGTTTTCAGAAAATTGGCATTCATGTGAATGAAGCAAGTCGGCTATTAGGCCAAGGCTCGATGCGCACATTGTGGAACATTGACCTCCCGCTTATCAAAACAAGTATGCTAAGCGGCATATTATTAGTATTTGTAGATGTACTAAAAGAACTACCTTTGACCTTGATTTTGCGTCCCTTCAATTATCATACATTAGCTACAAAAGCTTTTGATATGGCAACAAATGAAATGATTGCTGAATCGGCCAACGCATCTCTAGTGATTATATTGACAGGAATTTTACCAATAATATTCCTAAACAAATTGATCAGAAAACGCACTGGATAAGAAAAATTTGATTTTTAAAATGGCAATACTGAAGCTTCAAAATATCACTAAAAAATACGCTAAGGCAGATTACTTTGCAGTAAATAATGTGTCCTTAGAAGTAGAATCTGGTGAAATATTAGCTTTGGTAGGCGAAAGCGGTTCGGGTAAAACAACACTTCTAAGACTAATCGCGGGTCTTGAACATCCAAATGATGGAAATATTTCACTTTCGGGAGTTCGAATTGTAGATGGCCAAAAATCTGTTCCTGCAAATGAGCGAAAGGTTGGAATGGTTTTTCAAGATTATGCTTTGTTTCCACACTTGAATGTGCTCGATAATGTGAAATTCGGCCTTACGGGCAAAAATATAAATGCCGACCAAGTAGCTAAGGAAACCCTTCAAATGGTGGGTTTGCAAGAAAATTTCAAAAAATATCCTCATCAACTTTCTGGTGGTCAGCAACAAAGAGTAGCATTGGCCAGAGCAATTGCGCCGAATCCATCCATAATTTTGCTGGATGAGCCATTTAGCAATCTGGATGCTATGCTGAAGGATCAAGTGCGGGAGGAAATAAGACAGATTATAAAGAAAACTAAGGTCACCGCTGTATTTGTAACCCACGACACGCGCGATGCTTTATCTACAGCTGATCGTATTGCCATCTTGCACAATGGTTTGCTTCAGCAAATTGGCACGCCAAAAAGCCTATACGAAGAGCCCGTAAATGCCTATGTGGCTAACTTCTTCGGCAAGCAAAATTCCATAGCGGCAAACGCAAAAGATGGTGGATTTCTTACTCCATTTGGATTTTTGCCCGATGCCAATGCCTATCAATATACTGGCGAGGTACAATTACTTTTCAGGCCAGAGCATGTTAGTCTAGGTAGCGGGGAAGATTTCCCTCTAAGCGGCTCTATTTTCAAGGTTTCCTATTTTGGAGATCATCAAATTGTAAAGCTTGCCGATCCACAAGGCAAAAGAGTTAGCCTCAAAACAACACCTGACAAATCATTCGAAGGTTTTTCTTCTCTATCATTTAGCCTTAATCAATACAAGGTGATTTCAGACAACTCGGTAAAACAAAAAGAGCAAGTTTGAAAATTAGAAAAGTATAAAGGATACATAAAGCTCAAACACCAATAGAAATATTAGGGCTGTAAAGTAAAAATAACCCACCATCACAAACTTGATCAAAGTTTTGATCCAACTTTGCTTATATACACGTAGAAACGAAAAATAAGCATAAAGTGAAACCCAAGCGAAAAAACCAAAGCCAATAAAAAAGTTAGTCGAACTGCTCACATTAAAATTGTACATCGTTACAACAGCTATTGTAAAAAGTATAAAAGCAAATGAATGAATGTGTAATCCATGGATTATGTGCTGGATATACAATCGATTCCGTCTGATATAAAAGAGCTTAAGTATGGCTGCAAATAATGGAATAGCAAGCAACATCATAAACGATAAATTCCTAAATGCATAATCTACAAAATATGCTTGGTTATTAAACAGCTTTCGAAGTTTCAAAGCTCCATAAACTAAAAATTGACTATCCTTCTCTGGATCAATATTCATTGAACTAAGCAACTCTTCATCACTTAGGAGGCCACTTTTTATCCCTTCAAAAAAGCTCCCGGCAGATTCAGTCTTTTTCCTTCTTATAGAATCAAGTTGAAAGATGGTATACCCAGTATCTTCAACCATATCCTTATTTATGATCGTAATGAGGGAATCCGATAATTGAATTCCTGGATACTTTCTTACAATACTATCAGGCAATAGGTTTAATCTTTCCGAATTTGAAACTTCCATATTCCATTGCTCCCAAAGCGAAGGCTTACTTCCATCCACATTTATTAAACTATCTGGATTCTTCTCTAAAGACTCGATGATAATACCACCTAAGTAAAAGGAGATAACAAAGAAATACAATACACTTGTGACTACATATAGGCGAACCGGATTGGAATAATGAACTCTTTGGCCCTCATTAAAACGATTAGTCAAAAAGCCTGGCTTAAAGAAAAAGGGCTTTAGGCTAGATACAAATCGAGAATCCAGTGCCAAGAAGGTAGAAAGAAACTCTCCTAATAGCTGGCTGATAGGTAAATTTTGATCTCGGTTTTCCTGACCACAAACTGGGCAATAGTTTATAGCATTGCCAGTTTCATGGCCACAATTAAGGCAAAAATCAGTTTTTGTTCTTTTTTTGGGCATAATGCTAATACTCCGAGTAAATTAGCTAAAATTATCTCATTACATAAAATCCAGCCCAAAGGTATGAGCATTATTATTAAAAATATAAAAGGACTCATTCAAATATTAGATAAGTCAATAGAGCGAGTGAGTGGAAAAGACATGGCTAAGCTCAGCAGCATGTCCAATGCTTGGCTACTGATCGAAAATGGTCTAATCGCAGATTTTGGTGAAATGAGCCAAATGCCCAGCTTGCAGAATGTAGAGGTGATAGATGCTTCGGGCAAATTTGTGCTGCCGACATGGGTGGATAGCCATACGCATTTGGTTTTTGCAGGCAGTAGAGAAACAGAATTTGTAGATAAAATCAAAGGGCTTAGCTATGAAGAAATTGGCGCAAGAGGTGGTGGCATTCATAATTCAGCTGCACTTTTGAGGCAAACTTCTGAAGAGGATCTACTTGAGCAATCGCTCAAAAGAGCAAAGGAAATAATAGCTACAGGGACAGGAGTAGTAGAAATAAAAAGCGGATATGGATTGACTACCGATGCAGAAATGAAAATGCTACGAGTAGCGAAAAAAATCGCTGAGCTTACGGATTTGGAAGTGAAAACCACCTTTCTGGGTGCGCATGCTATCCCAAAGGAAAAAAAGCGGGAGGAATATATTCAGCAAATAAAATATGAAATGCTACCCGCAGTAGCAGCAGCTAAGCTTGCCGACTATTGCGATGTGTTTTGCGAAAAGGGCTTTTTCACTGCTGAAGAAACAGAAGATATTTGTAGGGAGGCCTTAAAGTACGGATTGAAACCTCGCATCCATGCCAACCAACTGTATAACTCTGGCGGCATAGAAGTGGGCGTAAAACTAGGCGCATTGAGTGTAGATCATTTGGAAGTAGCTGGCGATAAAGAATTAGCTATTTTGAAAGATTCGCAGGTAATGCCGACTTTACTACCAGGTGCAGCTTGGTTTCTTAATGCACCCTTCCCTCCCGCTCGCAAAATGATAGAAGCTGGACTTCCAGTCGCCATTGCATCGGATTTCAATCCTGGCAGTTCGCCTACAGGAAATATGCCTTTGCTACTGGCAATGTCATGCGTCAAAATGAAAATGCTCCCCCAAGAAGTAATTCATGCAGCTACTATCAACACCGCATCAGCACTGGAGCTATCTCACAAATATGGCAGCATCACCAAAGGCAAGGTTGCCAATTTGATCATCACCAAAGCTATCCCAACGATAGACTATATGTTCTATATGTTTGGCAGCAATCATATCGATGAGGTGATTTTGAAGGGGAAAAGGCAATTTGGATAATTGTTGAATAGAAGGGTTGACGGTTGACGGAGGACGGTTGGGGGAAGAAAAATGTCAATCCCTAACTAACTTTGAACGTTTTGGAGGTGATGGTTTGGCAATTGGCCAATTTCAATGTTTTTACATAGCTCCATCGGAGCGACCTGTTTGTAGAAAATAAATATACAAAAAGCCTACAGCACCGTATGTGTGAGATCTTCGTAACCGGAGAAATTCCAAGCGGACGCTTGAAATAGGTGGAGGAATTCCAAGCAGACGCTCGCTTACCAGAGGACAGACTTGAAATAGGTGGGAAATATTAATTGATTATGCGTGATGGATGTTGGATTTCGAAGCAAAACCCGTGATATCCTTTAATCTGCCTTACCAAAAACCAAGAAATGCTGAATCCTCATAAATTGGCCATTATCAATTAGCTTGAAGCCATTAGCTTCCATTTCCTTGCGCGCTTGCTTTACGGTCATTTTATGGAGCGGTTTTATGGGCACGGTTGGATCTTCACCACGATACTCAATTAGTAGTACCTTTCCATCAGGCTTTAAGGATTGCTTTATTGCAGTCAGCATTTCTTGTGGGAATTCCAGTTCATGATACACATCCACCATAATTACTAGATCGATAGCATTCTCAGGTAAATTTGGCGACTTCTCTGAGCCTAGAATTGGGATTACATTGTCAAACCCAAGCGTTTTACTTTGATCTTTAAGATATTGAATAGCTTCATCTTGAATTTCTACAGCATAGACTTTCCCATCAGGCACTTTAGGCGCAATTCGGAAAGTGTAATATCCCGACCCAGCACCAATGTCGGCTACTACACTTGATGAATTCACAGGCAAATTTTCAATGGCAAGCCTTACACTCTCCTCTTGTTCACGTGTATCTCGTTCTAGCCAATCCATACCAGCAAAACCCATTACAAATGAAATCTCTCTACCCATATAGACCTTACCAATGCCATCATAAGACGGAGTTTTATAGGTGTAATCAGTTTTATTAGATTGTTTCTGAGCATTACATGACAATCCAAAAAGGCAAATAAATGAAAGCAATAAACATGAGAGAACCTTTTTCATTGAAGTATTTTTTCTACTAACCACTAGGGCTTCATTTAGTTTGATTGATTGGCATCCAATTAATCTTTCCTTATTGTGTTCTTCTTTTAGAAAACCGCAAGCGCTGCAAAGATTTTTGTTTCCTTTCTGCGTGTGT
>CAZRBW010000019.1:0-17860 GCA_964598395.1 uncultured Roseivirgaceae bacterium | reverse complement strand
TTTCTGCGTGTGTTAGCATAATCTGCGGGAGAAAAAAAGGTTGCCCGCTAATTTACGCAAAGCACAAAGTTTTACAGAGGCGTAAAGGTTTTAGAAATTTACAGATTTAGGTACAAATTATTTCTATCTCTCCACAGCATCAGCCTTAATCACTGACTAATTCACTATTTACTCTACTCTTAAATACTAAATATTTAAATAAAAAAGGCTACCCCGTAAACGAGGTAGCCTCTAAACAATCAACCCCAACATTTTCAAATCAAAAGAAACTTATTAGCCAATAGATAATAGATAATTATAAAAGACACAATGGTTCCGAGAAATCCAACACCTATCTTTTTTACACCATATCCAGCTACCAGTCCTTTGAAAATTTTATTCATTTTAATCGAATTAAGCTTTTGCGTGAGCAGCTTCAATATTAATCGCCTTTTTCGCTACTTGTGATAATTTTTGATCAGCCGCTTTTTCTTCATTAAGTGTCTTTTCAAGAAGTGACTCTGCTTCTATTAAACCTAACGTTTCCGCAAACTGTCGAAGGGTTCCGTAGGCTGCTATTTCATAATGCTCTACTTTTTGTGCTGCAGAGATAATTCCAGCATCGCACATTACACCTGTTTCACATGATTTCATGACTTCCTCCGCCTCTTTAATTAGACCTTCCATGGCGTCACATTTTTCTACTGCAGATCTTTTGCCTATTGACTTGAAAACCTTATCCAATCTTACAACTTGATCTTCTGTTTCTGTTAAATGGTTTTCAAGCGCATTAATCAGATCCTTAGATGTTGCATTTTTAATCATTTTAGGAATCGCCTTGGTTAATTCTTTTTCAGCCCAGTAAATGTCCTTCAAGCCATCTTCAAATAATTCCATCAATTGAGATGCTTTGGCGGTTTCTAATGAAAGTGATCCATTTTGAGAAGATCCATTAGAATTCGATATTTTTTCCATTAGTCTGAGTTTTTAATTTTAGTTATAATTGCTAATTATTTAGCTTCCATTTAATCGACTATATTGAGTTTTAATAGTTGATTTCAACGCCCGCCATTCCCGTTTTTTCAATGATCTTTTACTGAATTACTATGATGTAAAGTTGCTCATTATGCATTCTATAATTGTTATGTGATTTTTGGGAAAATTTTCATAAATCACACTTTTTTGCAACTTGAAAGGACTGTAAAATAACGGTATATAGCTAGCCTAAAAATTTAAACTAATTTTTTAGGATGTGAAGAAGATTATCCATTTCTGGTTTACTTTAATTTCCAAAAATTCAAATTCTTAGCAGGATAAATGAATTAAAAATTCCTATGTAGTGATTGTCTATTTTCTGAATCAGTTGTAACGAATAAACTGTTATTTTCTTTGGAAAAACATCCAGAAACGAGCTACTTATTGAATTAATACAATTGGGAAAGTACCTAAGATAAGGTTAATGAAATTCGCAACTTTAAGTACTAATTATTTCTGTTTGGCCGAATCGACTTATCCTCTGAAATGAATGATTTGAGAATAAAAAAAGCTACCCCGTAAACGAGGTAGCCTCTAAACAATCAACCCCTAACATTATTACATCAAAAGAAACTTAATAGCCACATGGCAAGCACAAAAGCAATAGAAATATTTAGATTATCTATTATCCGCATACTTGGATTTATTGTTGACTATCAATTCTTCGAAAAAATTATATCTAATTGATCTAGGTCTCATGTTGAATATTTTCAACTAAAGTACCTATACGTATATGGACGCATTACTTAATATTCTTATGTGTATGTAATCAGATTTCAACAAGCATTTTTGATTAATAATCATAGTTTGTTGTTGTGTGCTTAAATACCTTGATGCAGTTTCTAATACCTCATTGTAATCATCTTGGGCTTCATCTTCACCAAACTCACAAGAGTTAAGTAACGCTCGTCGTTCGTTGCCCACAAGAGTTGCCTTTATATCCATCCATACTCGGAAGAACTTTCCCGAAATCTTAGTACTCTTGCTCTCTGCACCACCCAATTTACTAACCTCGAGCACCAGCTCGCTTTTGCAAGTTTGACTGGTTGAAATGAATTTTTTAAAGATTGGCTTCAAATCATATTCCTTCGTTTCCTTTAATGCAGTCTCATAGCCCTCTATTCTTTCGTCATTTATAGAGATGAGGGTGTTAAGCACTTTCATGGTATTTTCGTTTTGCATGATTTCTTTTTTTAAGGATGGAGAATTTCCTAAATATTGGTTTTACTTGTCACAGCTTTAATCGCTCCAATTGACTCACTTAACTATTCTAAAAGAAGGCTAACAACATTAATCTAACTTCTAAGGATGGTACTGACAATCAACAAGGTGTTGGCAAATACCCCCCTTGGCAGCTTATTTGATATCCAACTTTTTCTGGCACTCAATTGAATGGTCAAGATGCATGCGCAACCCTGGTAGTGCAGTACTTGCCCAATTTTTGATATCCACGTCATAGGCGCCTGTGGATGCATCTTCAAATGCTCTAATCGCATCCTTATGCTCATTTACCATCATATTGGTATATGCTTCGTCAAAATCTCCTCCAGTTCTTTTATTCAAATCCTCATAAGTATCCCTTGCATCGCTTGTTGCTGTGGTAGGTATGGTTATCATTTTCGTTTTGGCAAGAACCACTAATTCATCGAGTGATTTGGTATGAGCATTTTCCATCATTCTACCCAAATCCTTTACATAGGTTGTTGCTCCTTTTTGTTGGGCAAGTTTTCCTAGCTGAATTTCTTCCATATGAATTTCTGCAACGTTGACAAGGAATTGGGCATCCTTAACCAAGTTATTACTAGCGAATTTCTCTTCGTTGCGTTCTTCTGCTACCACTTTGGAGTCGTACTGATTTTGCTTATCGCATGAAACCATTAATGAAACTGCGGCGACCAATATTACCTGAAGGCCTACTTGTTTAATATATCCTATATTGTTCATAATTGCTTGGTTTATTTGTTGATGTGATTTTTGGTTTACTTAAAATGGAATCAATGGGATTGATGCAATGGGTGCTCTGCAAAGCTCTTTTTGAATCAATCACCATGATTATTTGATTAGTATATATTTAATAATGAAAAACTGACATTATCAATTTGGCTATTTCACAATGTTAGAAGTGAATTTCTTCGGCTTTATTAGAGCGCCAGTTTTCTTCTAAAAATTCAGCCTCTGCATCATTTCGTGGCTTAACACCCATTACGATATTGCCTTCTTTGATACCAGACTCGTACAATTTCGCTTGAGCTTCGGGAATACCCGATCCTACTAGTGCTCCGATTACACCACCTGTGATACCTCCAGCTCCTGCTCCTGCTAAACCCACAGCTATTGGACCAGCGATTACAAGGCCAAGACCAGGAATTGCTATACTCGTACCAACTGCTGCAATTACTCCGGCAATCGCACCCACAGCACCGCCAATAGCAGAACCTTTTCCAGCACCTTCTGAAGCCTTAGTTCCTATTTCAGTTTCTTGCACAGCACCTAAAAAATAATTTTTGCGAGTAGCATCAGACATTACCAAATTGATTTCGTCTTTTGTAAAACCTATTTCTTGCAAAGTTTTAAAAGCATCTTCTGTTCCTACTCTATCTCGAAACATCCCTGTCATCATAGCATTTTCAAATCTCCCACTATCATTTTGCTGATTCTGACTGCTGTGTGGTTGATAATTTTCATTCATAGTAGTGGTATTATTAGGCTGATATATTTTGCTGATAATTATTCATAAAGGTGATATATCTAAAAATGAAAGTGTTACAGGCTTTTTTGAATTTGTTGCAAAATCCCCACATTTTATCTTTGTGCTAAAAAAACGATCTGGTAAATGGGCTAGTGTAAAATAGTCTAAATAGGATCGATCAATTAAAAGCTCCTACCAAATCAGTTACCATGATTTCCAAATTAATTGAGAATAGAAAGGCAGGTCTTTTATATCAAGTTTGTTGTCTAATGCAGTATATAAGTCAATATCTATTTGTTCGACATTATTTGCACGCCAGTTTTCCACGAAAAAATTCGCAAAAGAAGCATCTTCAATAAGTTGAATTACTAAACAGTTGGTAACTGTTGAAAAGGGCGGGAGGAATATAATTTACAAAAATCGATGGGAATTCTTATCCTACATAAAGCACTGAAAAACAGTATAAGAAAATTACTTTTAAAAATTACTTGAGTTCATCGGTAGCTAGAATCTATAATACTTTAATCCTGGTTTAAATCTCTAAACATGATATAGGTATCCACCAAACCTAGTTTCTGATGTCTAAAACCATTGGGTGTGATTCCAATAATCTTAAATCCACACTTCTGCCAAAGTGCTACTGCTTTTATATTGGTGCTTACCACAAAATTAAATTGAATACCTAAAAAGCCTTTTTCTTTCGCAAATTTTACTGAATGATCACCCAATGTTCTACCTGTACCTTTATTGTGGTGCTTAGGACTTACCATATAACTGCAATTGGCAATGTGATTTCCTAAGTCAATTTGGTTTGACTTGATTATATAAGTTCCCAATATTTCATTATGCTCATTCACTGCAACAAACGTATCCATATTGTCCGCAAACCAGTGATTATGCAAAGCATCTTTTGATGTATTTGGATCAAAAACAAAAGTATCTCCAGTGGAAACGACCTCTGAGAATATTTCCCAAATCTTGTCATAATCTTTCTGCTTATCGGCCTTTCTGATGTTCATGTCTATTGAGCTTTTATGGATGAGGAGCCTTGAGTTCTTTAAACTGAGAAGAAGAGTAAATCTAAATATTTTATTTTTCAATGAAATATTTTAAACAGTTTAACCCCTACTTAAAACAAATAGGCAGGCGAAATTGCAACTAAAATAAATTATTAATTACCTCTCCACCCCAGCTACAACCTTACTAAATTCTTCGATATTTTGAGGGCGACCCATTACATAGAGTATATCATCGCATTTAATTATTGTATCTCCTCCGAGCTCTGTAAGTGTTTCTTCCTCCCGCTTTAGTGCGATGATGGTGACATGATATTTTAAGCGCACTTGGGACTCCTTTAGGGTTTTCCCAACTACCTCATTTTTACCTTTCAATACCCTGATTGCTGTTACATTCATTTCAGGTATCTGAGCTGATATTCTATCTAATCCTCCCGCTCCAGGTATATCTCGCAGCATTTCATAATTAGCCGATCTTATTTTCTGGATAAACTCATTTATCGAGGCATTTGGAATAAAATACTTGTTCAATACCCGAGTGAAGATTTCAATGGAAGTTTCAAATTCCTCTGGTATTACGGCGTTTGCTCCAAGCTTATAATTCTCTTCCATCTCTGTCACAAAGCGTGTACGAACAATCAAATGTAAACTTGGATTGATACTCCGAAGCTGCTGCACAATACGCTTGGTACTTACGGGATCTGAAATGGCCACGACAGCAACTCTGGCTTTTTCGGCATGAATATGATGGAGCACATGTCCACTTACAGCATCACCAAAATAAATTGGTTCACCCTTTTTGCTCTCTTCCTTTACTGTTTCGGCATTTAGCTCTACAATCACATATTTGATGCCCGCACTTTTGGCAGCTCTACTGAGATTTCTACCATTGAGGCCGTATCCAATTATGATCAAGTGATCATCAAGAGTTTCAGTCGGCTTTTCTATCTGCCTTGCCTTTTTACCAACATTATCCAAAGGCCTATTCATCTTTTTAAGTAGTCTTGACCTCATTATGAAATAAGAAATCTTATCTAATTTCATCAACACAAATGGCGTAATGGCCATTGTGAGAATGGAAACAGACAGAAAATATTGGTAAACTTCTGGTGAAAGTAATTCATAATCTAAGCCTGACTTGGAAAGCAATAATGAAAACTCACCAACTTGAAACAGGCATAAACCAGCCAAAAGAGCTGTGCGAAGTGGGTATCCTAAAACTCTGGCAGCAAAAGCGGCTATTGTACCTTTGATGATAAATGTGCCTACGGTAAGCGCGATTACAAATGGGAGATTTTGCAACATGAACATCCCATCGAAAATAATTCCGATTGACACAAAAAAGAAGCTGATAAACAACTCACGGAAAGGCAAAATATTACTTGTAGCTTGATGACTGTACTCTGACTCGGAAATAATTAATCCCGCTAAGAAAGCTCCCAAACCAAGCGAAAGTCCAAGTTCTGATGTACCATAAGCAACAGCAAAGCAAATACCGACTGTACTGAGAATGAATAACTCTTGGCTTTTGGTCTTGGCAATTTGATCTAATATCCAAGGAAAGAGCATTTTTGCACTAAAAATTACAGCGCCTACTACGAGGACACCTTTTAATGTAAGTATGCCTAATTCCAGCCAAACATTCTCCGCAACCCCAGCCAATATTGGCGTGAATAGCATTAACGGTACAATTACAATATCTTGAAAGATTAGAATACCTAGGGCAATTTTTCCATGGGGGCTATTAATCTCGGCTTGCTCTTGCAGTAATTTCAATACAATAGCTGTAGAACTTAGTGAAAACAGAAAACCAATAAAAATAGCTGTATTAAGCTCGAAACCTAGCAAAACGGTAAGCCCTGTAACTACGGCAATGGTAAGAAATACTTGTAACCCTCCACCAATTAGTACTATGTTTTTGATGGCAGCTAAGTTCTTGAGAGAAAACTCCATCCCAATAACGAATAGAAGCAGAATTATCCCAATTTCAGACAGAGCATCAAACTCTTCGGAACTACCCACCAAGTTGAAACCAGTAGGCCCAGCAATAATGCCAGTAAGGAGATAACCTATAATGGTTGGGAGCTTTAATTTTCGAAAAAGAACGATAACAAAAGTAGCTAAACCTAGAATTATCACTACTTCCGATAACATGGGAATTTCAATTGCTGCAAGCATCATAAAAAGTTATTGATTCCTAAAGTTAAGAATTAAGCTGTTCCTTTAAGGAATAAAAAATAAATGAAAGATTAAAACATAGCTGATATGGCTAATGATAAAAGGCTAAATGTGTTTTTCTTGGCTACGCATAGCTTCTCGAATAAGGATAAATTCCATTACATTTTCAGAATCGACCACACCAATAAGCTGCTCGCCATTCATTACTGGTAATAGACCTTGTCCTTTCACTTTCATATTTGGAAACACCTCTTCTAATGCCTGATCTGCAGTGAGGGAGGTATATGTGTCTGGGAGAGCTCCTGCAATAGGCGCTTCTACACCCAGCAAGGAAATTCCTTGAATCAATTCATTTCTACTCAATATGCCCACAAATTGATCATTGTCCATTATCACAAAGTCAGTATTCTGCGAATCAAGTAAGGATTGCGTAGCTTTTGAAAGTGGGTCCGAAGCTTGTAATTTGCTAAAATCCGTCATCATTACATCCTTTACGGTAAAGCCCTTCAGCACACTTCGCGTTTGTACCATACTATTCTCTGCTTGTGCCCCAAGAAAAATAAATATGCCAATAAGCACCAAAAATGGATTATAAAAAAGGCCAAGGAATACAAAAAGTATGGCAATAAATTGACCTAGTGAAGCTGCAATTTGAGTCGCCTTTTCTCTTTTAAATTTAAATGACAATAGTGCTCTCAATACCCTCCCGCCATCCATCGGAAAGGCTGGAATCATATTAAAAACTGCCAATACAATATTCACCGTCACCAAATAAACTAGAAAATTATGAGAGCCAATTGTCATCAGATTCTCCACTTCCATGGAAAAATCACTGACTAAAAATCCTAAAATTATTGCCAATACTACATTTACCATTGGCCCAGCAATGGCTACGAGTAATTCTTGCTTAGGATCATCCGGCAACTTTTCCATTTGTGCCAAACCGCCTATTGGCAAAAGTGTAATATACTTCGTTTTGAAATTGAACCTTTTGGCCATAAGTGCATGACCAAATTCATGCAGAGTTACGCATAAAAACACAGCTAAGATAAATAACATAGTCCACCCGATTTGCACGTTGGTTTGTCCAGACCTTACGCCTGATATTGCAATCCACAACAGAAGCAACGAGAATGTCCAATGAATAAAAACTTTAATGCCAGAATACTTACCTAAATAAAGTGACCATTTCATATAGTAAATTTTTTATTTTCAACAAATTACATCTTTACCAAAAGACACACTCAAGATAAGCCCGAAAATCAACGAATAAAAAGCGGGAGGGAAATGATGATTGATTTATTAGAAATGATCGCTCAACAATCAAATAATCTCAGATAATTACCCAATAAACAGATGGCTAAAAATTATTTTGCTTGCGAGGCGCAAAGTTTGAGAAATATCCATAAACCGTACAAGCCATTGATAATTTCTATTTCAGGTTTAATGGAATATGCTATCTAATCCAACCTGAAAAAATTAACTTAGTGGAAACAAGTAGGAATTGGTGGTTCGAATTTACTCGATATGGTTTTTATTCATTTTGATGCTCCCTTTGGGCGGTACCTATATTTCATTTTGGCTTAAGCGTAGCCAAATACAATATGCTATGGAGCACAGGATCCGAAAAGCCAAAACAGAAGAAAACCTAGAGATTGTAAAAATTCCAAAATCACTCGAAGCCAATCCGGATAAAACATTTAAGAGAATCCATTCCCGTGAGTTTAGATATTTGGGCAATATGTATGATGTTGTGCGCCAGGAAGACAGAGGCAGTGAGACCTGGTATTGGGCAATACATGATGAAGAGGAAACTGTACTGTATGCCAAAATGGATGAACTCAAAAGAAAAGCATGGGGAGATGAGTCCTTACCACATGAGCCAGGAACTAGGCTGCAAAGACTTTACCCTAACTATGTTTTTGCCTCCAATAAACTTGATTTCACTAAGTATTACACTGAAACAGAAAATTCAGATCAACTCGAAAAAGTAGTACATTACAAGTTGATCTTAACCGAAATTCCTACTCCTCCTCCACAGATTCGTTTATATATATAGAACCTAGCAAGGATAAATGCCTTTTGCAGATTGGAGAATGAAATCCAAAAAAATCCGCAAAGGCTCTATTGAGTATTCTCGAACCTAGGTATCGATACCTCCCGCATTTTACTTGAAGCGGGAGGAAAATTCATTCATCATAACTGAAATTGGATAAGCTCACCATGATTATCTATATTTCAAAACCATAAATTCATAACGGCATGAATATTAAATATTTATGGTTATTTTCATTAGTGCTATTTGGGTACAGCTCAATAGCACAGATAGTAACTGTAAGAGATAATAATAATCGCCAACCATTAGAATTGGTGACGATTTACAGCCCAAGCGGGGACTTAGGAATATTTACCGACACAAAGGGGGAGGCAGATATTTCCGCCTTCAAAGGCGCTACTGATATACAATTTAGCTCCGTTGGCTATCGCACCATTACACGAAGTTATGCTGCTTTGGAAGCCAATAATTTTAGAGTGTTTCTATCTATTGAAGACATTTCACTGAGTACAGTAATAGTTTCCGCAAGTAGATGGCAACAATCTAGCAGGGACGTTCCAAATAAAATTACCACCATCAGCCCTAAGGAGATGCAATTGCAAAACCCACAAACAGCGGCAGATATGCTGGAAACTACTGGAATGGTATTCGTACAAAAGAGTCAATTAGGTGGTGGCAGCCCTATGATTCGTGGATTTGCGACCAATAGAGTTTTAATAACTGTAGATGGTGTTCGAATGAATACAGCGATTTTCCGCAGTGGTAATGTTCAAAATGTAATTTCACTCGATCCATTTGCTGTCGAAAATACCGAGGTTGTTTTTGGCCCAGGGTCTACCATATATGGCAGCGATGCAATTGGGGGCGTGATGAATTTCTACACGCTAACTCCTAGCCTCTCCAGTGGAGAGAAAACCTTGATCACTGGAAGTGGAACGATGAGATACTCATCTGCCAACAATGAAGGAACCGTCCATGCCGATGTAAATATCGGTCTAAATAAATGGGCATTTTTGAGCAGTTTCACCTACTCATCTTATGGTAATTTGAGAATGGGCAAAAATGGACCAAATGAATACTTGCGAAACACATTTGTAAGTAGGATAAATGGCAGAGATTCTGTTATAACAAATCCTGACCCTTTGGTGCAAGTTCCTTCGGGATACGACCAGTATAATATAATGCAAAAAGTCCGTTTTGCCCCAAATCAGAAGTGGGACATCAATTACTCGTTTCATTATTCAGAAACCTCCGCTTTCTCCCGTTATGACAGATTGATTAGACCAAGAGGGAACTCATTTCGTTCAGCTGAATGGGCATATGGACCCCAAGTTTGGATGCTTAATAAACTGAAAATCAATTTATTTGATCAATATCAAATGTTTGATCAAATGACTGTAAGATTGGCTCATCAGCTTTTTGAGGAAACTAGAATTGATCGAGACTTTAATGATCCCAACCGAAGAACTAGGGTTGAGCAGGTAAATGCCTACTCTGCAAATGTTGATATGGAGAAAAAGATCAATGGTAATGGAAGACTATTCTACGGCTTGGAATATATTTACAATGGTGTAGGATCAGTTGGACGAGACACTAATATCGTTACGAATGAGTCTGTACGTGCCTCCTCCCGCTATCCAGATGGGTCGGACTGGCAATCATATGCAGCTTATGCTAGCTATCAATATAAGGCCACAGATAAATTGACCATTCAGCTCTCAAGCAGATACAACCAAGTCGGATTGGATGCAGAGTTTGACAGAACCTTTTACCCATTCCCTTTTGAAAATGCCAATATAAATACTGGTGCATTCACTGGCAGTGTGGGTGTGGTGTACAATCCACGGGAGGATTGGCAAATTGGCACCAATTTATCTACCGGATTTCGCTCACCCAATATAGATGATATTGGTAAAGTATTCGATTCAAGTCCTGGTACAGTGGTAGTTCCCAATCCAGATTTGAATCCCGAATATTCCAGTAATGTAGATGTAGCAATTGCTCGAACTATTGGTAACATTGTGAAACTAGACGTTACTGGTTTTTACAATTTCCTAGACAATGCGTTGGTTAGGCGAGATTTCAAGTTTAATGGACAGGACAGCATTGTATATGATGGAGCATTGAGCAGAGTACAAGCAATTCAAAATGTTGCATTCGCCAAAGTATATGGAGTGCAAGCTGGCATTGAAGTTTCGCTTCCATTTGGATTTGGAATATCGTCACGCTACAACTGGCAAAAAGGAAGTGAAGAATTAGATGATGAAACTGAAGCTCCACTTAGACATTCTCCACCAACATTCGGTATTACTAGGTTTAGCTACAACCGCAACGGCTTGCGAACAGAGCTTTATGCCATGTACAACGGAGAAATCTCAAATGAACGTTTAGCGCCCGAGGAGCAAGGCAAGGAGTTTATGTACGCAATTGATGCTAATGGGAATCCATTCTCACCAGCATGGTTTACCTTGAATTTTAAGGCTCAATATCAAATGAATAATGGAACTAGTTTAATGATGGGATTAGAGAATATTTTGAATGAAAGATATCGACCATACAGCTCAGGAATAGTAGCTCCAGGGCGGAATTTCATTGTTTCAGTACGCACTCAGTTCTAAAATTACGATTATCCTTATCGATTCCGTTTTCCAAAAAAAAGTCTGACAAACTTGATTTGCCAGACTTTTTTAATTTTTGCTGATAATTTACTTCTTAGCCTTTTTCTTGCTACGAAATAGCCTTTTTATAGCACTATCTTTCTTTTCGAAATCCTCAGAATAATAACCGTAGCCATAACCATAGCCATAACCGTAGCCATAACCGTAGCCGTAGCCATAGCCGTAGCCATAACCGTAGCCATAACCATAGCCGTAGTCAAGTTTTTTGTAATCTACATCATTAAAGATTACCGCCACATTTTTGATTTTACCTGTTTGATATAGCTCATTCAAACCTACCAAAGCTCGTTTGGTTGAGTGATCCTGACGTACCATGAAAAGGTTGGCATCAGAGTATTTCATAATCTCCATCCCATCAGCTACAAGTCCAACTGGCGCGGAGTCAATAATTATAAAATCATAATGTGCTTTTAGTGAATCCATCAGTTTGGTGAACCTCGAGCTCATTATCAATTCGGCTGGGTTAGGTGGAATATCTCCTGGAGTGATTGCAAAAAGATTATCAACGATTGTTTTGCTCGTAATCTCCTCTTCGGAAGCCATGCCAGCTAAGTAATTACTTAAACCCTTATGAGAATCCATTTTAAAGTTCTTGTTGTAAACGTGAGGCTTTCTCATGTCAGCACCAACAATGATGGTCCTCTTACCTGATACCGCAATAATACTAGCAATATTCATAGCGGAGAAAGTCTTTCCTTCACCCGATACGGTAGAGGTTACCAATACAACTTTTGTAGATGCTGTATCATCTAATAAAAACTGAATATTTGATCGAATGACTCGAAAGGCCTCCGTTACACTTGATTTTGGTTTCTCTATTACGATCAAATTACTTTCAATCTCAGAGTGGCCAACCATACCCAAAAAAGGAATATCGCTTATGGCTCTAAAATCCTCTAGTGATAAAATTTTATTATTAAAGAAGTCAAGCAAGAAGATTATTATAAAAGGAATAGCCGCTCCAATACCACCCGCAATCATATAAATTTTCTCAGGAATCGGCTTAATTTGACCTCTATTACTTGACGGCTCAAGCAGTTGATAATCAGAAGTATTTGACGCTCTTTGAATTTCCAAATCTGTTTTTCTAGATAAGAGCATCACGTAAATATTTTCGTTCAATCTAAACTCACGTTGAATTCCTTGAAATATTGCCTCCGCACCAGGTATTTTGCGTATTTCGCTTGTACTCCTAGCCAATTCTCTATTCAGGATACCTCTTTGATTTTGGTTTCGTAATTGAACGTTCCTTATATTCTCTTGAATTTGCTCCTTAATACGCTCGAATTCAATTAATTGAGTTTCGTAAAGTTGTTTTGCCACTGGGTTTTGATCCTTCATTGTGGCATTCAGTCTCAGATCAGTTTGTAATTCAACTAATCTAGTAAGAAAAGCAGCAGCTATTGGATCATTTACACCTACAGATGCAGGAGCTAGTGGTTTACTCGTTTCAGATTCTTCTCTAAGGTATTTTTCTAAATAGTCGTAGTAATTTGTTTCGAGTTCAAGTTCCGTTATGGACTCTTGTAAACGCTTAATCTCCTCATAAAGGAAAGTTGCATCTTGCGAAATACTGATAGTACTTCTACTTACATTAAAATCCTCAATTTTACTTTCGGATAGACTAAGGGAATCGTTGAAAGCCAACAATTGCTTATCAATAAAACGGATGGTATTTTCTGCTACCTGATTTTTTTCGGCTAGATTATACTCAATAAATGCTTGAATATAATTATTTAGAAAATCCATATCCTTTGCAGGATTTACCCCATTCATGGTTAGTGTCAAAACGGAAGCTTCAGGATCTTTTTGATCTATAAGTATTTTATTCACATAAGCCCGTGCAAGGCCTGTTGGCGACTCTGCCCTAAAGAATAGTTTATCTCTTCCATAGCTCAACCACTGTTCTTGATTTACCAAAAACACTTTGAACTTAAACCCTAGCCAATCCAAATCTTCACCAAAATTAAACACCTTGTCTTTTAATAAACCTTCAAATGCTCCACCTTCTGCTTCAGCAGAAAAACTCTTCGCATCAATCAAATTCATTCGAAACATGGTTCCATAAGGAATGGAATTGTCTCCCTCTACAAACTGAATAATAAAAGGTGAGTTTTTATATAATTCAGAGGTTCTAACCGACCCTTCAAGCCAATAGGAAGTTTCCCAGTCTAGTTCTTTTATTAGATTTTCTACCAAACCGGAGCTTCTAAGTAATGCAATTTCATTTCTTAGATTATTGGTAGGCTTGAACATACTTCTAGCTTGTTGCTGTCCATAAAGATATTCGGAAGCTTCTTTCACCTCCTTTTTCATCATTTCAGCAGAAACCACATAAATGGGAGTCGTATATCTAATAACCAAAAAGGCAATACCTAAAGCAATGCCTACAGAAAGTAATACAAAATACCATCGGGCTATTGTTTTAAATAAGACTTTACGTAGTATTTCTAATTCATCAGGGCCTTTTTTGACAGGACGGTTTTCCATGTATTTAGCGGGATAAAAGAAGAATTAGATTGAATATGGTCAAACCAAAACCAATAGCCGTGGTGACTGTAGATTGCGCCAAAGTAACGTTACGCACAGGCAGAGGATCCACTACAATCATGTCGTTCGGCTTTAGGTAAAAATAATCTGAAGTAAATAGTTTATCATCAAGTAAATTAATAATAATCAATTCTACTTTCAAACCATCTCTTCTGTAAAGTTTTATATTTTCTCTATCAGCATCGATGGCCATTCCACCTGCTAGAGATAATGCTTCTAGTATATTTAAACGCGGGAGGAAGGTCTGGTAGATCGCCGATTGCCCAACAGCTCCTAGAATATAAAGTTGAAAGTTCATTAATCTGATGTCCACAACTACATCTTCTCTTACCGTTTGTTGAGCAATTATTTGAATTTCATCTTTTACCTGCTCAATAGTTTTACCTAATACATTTAATTTCCCATAAACTGGCAAATCAATATTTCCTTTACTATCTACAATATAGCCTGTAAGTGCTGCCGCACCAGGACCCATCATCATTTGGTTTTGCTGTTGACCACCTTGGCCACCACCCATTCCTAAATTGAAATAGTTTAAATTATCATCGTCTTCTAGCAAAGTCCTTACCCTGATAGACAAGATATCCTCAGGCTTAAGTCTATGCTCAAACTCCTTGATCCACATAGTCTTAACTACAGTATCTTTTGGTAGCAAGCTAATGTCTTCCACCGTTCGATCTTGAACGTAAGAAATCTGCTTGTTAGGAACGCAAGAAAATACGCCTGCGGCAAATAAAAGGAAAACTAAAATTATAGCCGGGAAATTCCGTGAGGCTTGTTGGTCTTTCATGTGCATTGTATAAAAACAATTTCAAAAATAAGAATAAGGCTTACATTGCCAAAAAGCTAATCCAAATTAAGAGTTTTAATTGAGTTTTGAATATCCCAATATTGCTTAACGGTGGTTAGAAAAGTACGCAATTGAGCTAATGGAATCATATTTGGGCCGTCACTCAATGCTTGCGATGGATTTGGGTGAGTTTCAATAAAAAAACCATCCACTCCAACTGCTGCAGCTGCATTGGCCAGATAGGGTGTGAATTCTCTCAATCCACCTGATTTACCTCCCGCTCCTCCTGGCTGCTGCACACTATGAGTTACATCCATTATTACAGGTGCAAATTCACGCATTATTGGTAATGATCGAAAATCCACCACTAAATTTTGATATCCAAATGTAGTTCCTCTTTCCGTCAACGTAACATTTGGATTGCCGGTGGATTTCACCTTATCCACAGCATATTTCATATCTTGAGGTGCCATAAATTGACCTTTCTTGATATTCACGGCTCTACCAGTACGGCCAGCTGCCTCAAGCAAATCAGTTTGGCGACAAAGAAAGGCGGGAATCTGCAGTACATCTACCACCGCAGCAACTTCCGAAGCTTGATATGACTCATGGATGTCCGAAACTACTGGGACATTGTAGGTATTTTTCACCATATCCAAAATGGTGAGCGATTCCTCCAAACCCAATGAGCGAAATGATGAACCTGACGTTCTGTTAGCTTTATCAAATGAGGCTTTAAATACATATTCAAAACCCAAATCATCAGCAATTTTCTTAACTTCTTCCGCTATTTCAAGACAGATATCTTCGTTTTCTACGACACAAGGCCCAGAAAGTAAAATAGGTTTCCCTGCACCCAATTGCATTTTTGGAGTGAAAAATACCTTATCCGTATAAATTTTCATTCAAATAATAATTATCCCGTAAAATCTGATCCATCATGTCTTGGGCAGCTAATATCAAATCTGCCACCTCTCGCAAAACTCCTTCGCCACCCTTTGCAGCTGTCACCAAATCTGCCTGTGCTTTTACATATTCAGGCGCATCGGCAGGTGTTACTCCTAAACCACTAATAGAAATGGGCTTTATATCTGGTAAATCGTCACCGATATAAGCAATTTCATGAAAGCTCAATTGCAGCTTCTTGCGAATCACATCCAATACGCCAAGTTTATCCTGAACTCCATGGTAGTGATAATCGAATTTCAACTCTTCACATCTATGCCTCACCACTTGGGAATCGCGCCCTGTAATAGCACAAAGCTTAAATCCCATATTCCTCAAAATTGCAATAATTTGCCCATCACGCACATGGAACTTCTTAAATTCCAGTCCATTATTGTCATAGATTATGCCGCCATCAGTAAGTACACCATCCACATCAAAAGCTAATAATTTGATGCGAGCAGCTTTGGAAATAATGTAGTCAGGGTATTGAGAAAGGATACTTTGCATACGGCTCAAAGATAGGATTAAATGCGCAGAGGTCGAGAATTTAAGATAAATTAATATTTATAAAATACAGATTGAAATACGCTATTTCAAGCTTAAAACGAATATCAGCTTAGCTTATGTTAATGACAATAAATTAATTTAATAGATCCATAGAGAATCGAGTTCCTTTTTCGCAGTCGTTGCGGAATTTACGTCCCATAATATCTGGCAAGTATTTAGGATGTAAGCCAAAACCTGGCCGAATGGATCTTACATTTTCTTCGCTTATGATATCACCAGCTTGCACGTCCTTCACCACATACAACGACCTGCTAAATGAGCGAGCCTTCACTTGCTTTTCTGTAGGTTGATAATCAATTTTCCCTATTGCTTTTTCAGTAACTCTTACGGCAGCCACCATTGTTGCAAATTCCTTTTCATCTAGTGAAAAGCTTGCATCTGGCCCACCAATACCATGATTAAGAATAAAATGCTTTTCAATAACTCGAGCCCCTAAAGCTGTCGCAGCTATTGGTACTGCGATACCCATTGTATGATCACTCAAACCTGGTGTTACACCAAATCTTAGCGCAAAATCATTAATCATTCGCAAATTCGCTTCTTCAATAGGCGCTGGATATGTAGAAGTACATTTCAATAATACAATCTCATTGTTCCCTTGCTGTCTGCACGCATTCAATGCTTGATTAATGTCTTCTTCAGAAGCAATTCCAGTGGAAATAATCACAGGTTTGCCTTTGGAAGCCACGTACTTAATTAACGGAATATCAGTGATTTCAAAAGACGCAATTTTGTAAGCTGGTACATTCAATTTTTCTAGAAAATCTACCGCAGTTTTATCAAATGGACTGGAGAAACAAATCAATCCTTCCTCTGCTGCAACTTTCATAATTTGCTCATGCCATTCCCATGGGGTATAGGCTTCCTTATACAAATCATACAGATATTTTCCATCCCAAATTGTCCCTTGATCTAGCTTGAAATCAGGATTTTTGCAGTCGATTGTTATTGTATCAGCTGTATAGGTTTGTAGCTTAATTGCATCAGCTCCAGCGCGTTTTGCTGCTCTCACTGTTTCTAACGCTGTTTCCAAACTGCCATTATGATTGGCCGATAATTCAGCGATTATGAAAGTAGGATTTCCCTCTCCAATTACTCTTTCTGCAATACGCAAGGATTTTCCAGTGGCCATTTTTAAAAAATATTTTCAATTAATACTCAAAAAATCAATCAGATTTAATTGCGAACCTAATACTAAATATTTCATTTGAAAAATTGATATCGATCATTTTGGTCCACACCTGCAAAACCCAAAGTCTCGAAGATACGGATAGAAGCCAAGTTTTCCTTCATCACATAACCAACAACTCTTTTAACATCACTTCTTGCCTCAGCCATTTCGCCCAACGCAGCCATTAGCATTGGCAATGCCAA
>CAZRBW010000018.1:3661-47774 GCA_964598395.1 uncultured Roseivirgaceae bacterium | reverse complement strand
CGTCCGCTTGGACTCTAGATAGAAAAGCAGTATGTCAATTTCATTGTAAACCATTAAAAATCAACTATTAAACCATGGCGTCACACGCGGCACGCCCACCTTTCGGTCGACAAACGTGCGCCAGCGGTTTATAAGATGACATAAAAAATGCCCTCAGCAATTGCTAAAGGGCATTTCTACTTATGAAAAAGAAATTTTTATTTTAAGCTAAGTATTTAGATACTGGCACATAAGGCAAATCAAAAGCTTCTGATACACCTTTGTATACCACATCACCATTAACCACATTCAGACCAAGTTCTAGTTCTTTATTATCCTGACAAGCTTTTTTCCAGCCTTTTTCAGCCAATTGCAAAGCATACGGCAAAGTGGCGTTTGTCAAAGCTAATGTAGAAGTGTAAGGCACGGCACCTGGCATGTTGGCAACGCAGTAGTGAACCACATCATCGATAATATACGTTGGATTTTCGTGAGTAGTAGGCTTACAAGTTTCGATACAGCCACCTTGATCTACTGCTACGTCCACCACTACAGTGCCTGGACGCATTATTTTAAGCATATCTCTTGTAATCAGGTGAGGAGCTTTAGCACCAGGAATAAGCACTGCACCAATCACCAAATCTGCAGTTTTTAATTGCTCTCTGATGTTATATTCATTAGACATCATTGTTCTAACATTGGCAGGCATTACATCATCTAAATAGCGAAGTCGCTGTAAGTTCACGTCCATCATAATCACGGAAGCGCCAAGTCCAGCAGCCATTTTAGCAGCATTGGTACCTACTACACCACCACCAAGCACAATCACTTTTGCAGGCAATACACCTGGTACGCCACCTAGCAAAATACCACGACCCTGAAGAGGTTTCTCAAGGTAGTTTGCGCCTTTTTGGATGGACATTCTACCTGCAACTTCCGACATAGGCACTAGTAAAGGAAGCGAACGATCAGTTTTTTCTACTGTTTCGTAAGCTAGGCAAACGGCACCTGATTCGATCATTGCTTTGGTAAGTGGCTCACTAGAAGCAAAGTGGAAATATGTGAATACTAATTGATCTCTTTTGATAAGAGGATATTCAACAGCGATAGGCTCCTTCACTTTCACGATCATCTCTGCTACACCATACACTTCTTCCATTGTAGGCAATAGC
The DNA here is from genome assembly GCA_964598395.1 of uncultured Roseivirgaceae bacterium. GTDB lineage: Bacteria > Bacteroidota > Bacteroidia > Cytophagales > Cyclobacteriaceae > CAXBDP01. Next base: position 46,623 of record CAZRBW010000018.1, on the reverse strand, counting down.
ATCGCGCCAGCTTCTACATAGTCCTGATCTGTAAAACCACTTCCTTCGCCAGCAGTAGATTGTACATATACAGTATGGCCTCTTTTGATGAATTCCTTCACGCCTGCAGGAGTAGCTCCCACGCGGTTTTCGTTATTCTTAATTTCCTTTGGGATACCAATAATCATTGAATTTGGATTTATAGTGTTGTCTGTTTATTTCGAAGCGCAAATATAAGGGCAAGGTTTTCAATTTCAGTAAAATAGTGGAAAAGTATATGCTAATTGGTTCTTTGCCAATGCAAATGGCTTTCGCATTATTATTCTTAAAGTTATTCAGCTTCTACCAATCCAGCTCTTCTTAATAGGGCTTTTGGATCTGCTTCTCTGCCTCTAAACTTTTTGTATAGCTCCATAGGGTGTTCTACTCCTCCCGCCGAAAGCACGAATTCTTTGAAAGCATCTGCCACATCTTTATTGAAAATTCCTTTTTCCTTAAAGTATTCAAAAGCATCAGCATCCAAAACTTCTGCCCACTTGTAGCTATAATATCCTGACGAATATCCACCTTGGAAAATATGCCCAAAAGAAGTGCTAAAAGAGGTATTTGGAATAGCGGGCACCAAACTTACTTTACCCATTATCTCCTGCTCAAAAGCTTTGATATCAGCAATATTGCCTGGTATCTCTCCATGGTAGGCCATATCGAGTAGTGCAAAACTAATCTGGCGAAGCGTTTGGTAGCCTTCCATAAAGTTTGCACTCTTTTTAATTCGCTCTATCAGCTCTTCAGAGATTTTCTCGTCCGTTTCGTAATGCTTGGCAAATAGATCCAGACATTCCTTTTCGAATACCCAGTTTTCCATGATCTGGGAAGGCAATTCCACAAAATCCCAATACACACTTGTGCCAGTAAGACTTTCGTATTTTCCTTCGGCCAGCATTCCATGAAGAGCATGCCCAAATTCATGAAATAGCGTAGTTACTTCATTGAATGTAAGCAAGGAAGGAGTGGTTTTGCCTGGCTTTGTGAAATTACAAACTATAGAAACCAAGGGCCTTTGTTCTTTTCCATTGCGAATACTTTGTCCACGGAAACTTGTCATCCAAGCGCCATTACGCTTGCCAGCTCTTGGGAAGAAGTCTGCATAGAATACCGCAATATGTCTTCCATTGGCATCTTCCACTCTATAAGTGATTACATCTTTATGGTACTTTGGAATGGTGGTATCTTCTACAAATTTGATATCGTAAAGCTTTGTTGCTACGGCGAACACTCCGTCGATGACTTTCTCTAATTGGAAAAATGGCTTAAGCATTTCATCATCCACTTCGTATCGCTCTTTTTTCAGCTTTTCCGCATAATAGGCAATATCCCAGCGCTCTAGTTTGGCCGGACCACCCATGCTATTGGCAAATTCTTGCAATTCTTCCAGCTCCCTTTTTGCCACTGGCAATGAAGCATCCAACAGATTATCGAGGAATGATGCTACTTTGGAAGCATCACCTGCCATGCGTTCTTCCAATACAAAATGAGCATGATTATCATATCCTAGTAATTGGGCTCTTTCGTGACGTAGAGCTACAATCTTATTTACTAGTTCAGAATTGTCCATTTCATCGCCTTGGCTAGCTCGGCTTGCGTATGCTTTTACAATTCTTTCGCGCAGTTCACGGTCGTCGGCATAGGTAGTCAATGCCATATAGCTTGGGAATTGTAAGGTGAAAACCCATTTGCCAAGATGCCCTAATTCTTCAGCAGTAACAGCCGCAGTTTCCAAAGCACTTTCTGGAATTCCTGTAAGTGTTTCTTCATCTTCAATCACCAATTGGTAGCTATTGGTTTCGGCTAGCAAATGCTCTCCGAAAGTCAATGAAGCTTTGCCCAATTCCTTATCGATATTACGAAGTCTGGTTTTGCCCTTTTCGTCGAGCAAGGCACCATTTCGCACAAATGATTTGTAGGATTTCTCTAGCAACTTGCTCTCTTCTTTGTCTAAATCGAAGCTCGCTCTATTATCCCAAACAGCTTTTACTCTGGCAAAAAGATCTGCATCTAAAAGAATATCATTACTGTAATCAGACAAAATGGGCGAAAACTCCTGAGCCAAAGCCTGCATTTCTTCGCTGGTTTCGGCTTCGTTTAGGTTGAAGAATATTTCGGCTATCCGGCTTACATTTTCGCCAGTTTGCTCGAGGGCTTCAATAGTATTTTTGAATGTAGCTTTTTCTTCCCGCGTTTTAATGCTCTCAATTTCTTGCTTAGCTTCGGCAATTGCTTTGTGCAATGCGGGTAAATAATGCTCTGTTTTTATAAGGTGAAATGGAGGTGTTTGGAATGGTGTAGTAAATGTATCTAACAATGGATTCATAAATAATATCTTGATTTTGGGAGTGCAAAATTACACAGGCTTAATTAGCCATCCAATACAACAGCAATGATTGGGCTTATTGTTCGAGTTCAGGTTAATAATTCTTAATAGCAAATTCTTGATGAATGAAAAAGCAGTTAATCTTTTTCAGTTAAGCACTGTGAAAGCTCTACAATCCCATATTAAGACAATTTTTCTTACTTTAGAATTTATTATCCAACTACAACCATGACCAAATTGAATAACCGTCGAATTTTTATCAAAAAGAGTTTGCTAGGAAGCGCAGCACTTGGCAGCATAGGTTTGGTGGGGTTGAATTCCTGCCAAGCGGAAAATGCTGGTTCTGCTACACCAATTGCTGCAAGGCAATCAAATAAACCTCTTGTGATTTCCACTTGGGATGCTGGCTTGGCGGCCAATGCTGAGGCATGGCGCACATTAGAAGCGGGAGGTTCTGCCCTCGATGCAGTGGAAGCTGGCGTACGAATTACCGAAGCTGACATCAAAAATACTACTGTTGGCATTGGTGGTTCACCCGATCGAGATGGCTTTGTAACCCTCGATGCTTGCATTATGGATCATAAAGGTGGTTGCGGTTCTGTGGCATTTTTGGAAAATATCGTCCATCCCATTTCAGTGGCTCGCAAAGTGATGGAAAATACGCCTCATATTATGCTTGTGGGCGAAGGTGCGCTAAAGTTCGCTAGAGAAATGGGTTTTGAGGAGGTGAATTTATTAACTGAAGATGGCAAAAGAGCTTGGGAAAGATGGCTCGAAAATCAAGAATATAAGCCTAAGATAAATGTGGAAAATCATGACACCATTGGCATGCTGGCTATAGATGCAAATGGACATCTGTCTGGAGCATGTACCACAAGTGGTGCCGCCTATAAAATGCATGGGAGGGTTGGTGACAGCCCAATAATTGGTGCAGGGTTGTTTGTAGATCAGGAAGCGGGTGCTGCAACTGCCACTGGCCTCGGCGAGGAGGTAATTCGCAATGCAGGCAGTGCCATAGTGGTAGAGCTAATGCGCCAAGGAGCCAAACCAATGGAAGCTTGCAAAGAAGTAGTAGAACGGATCATTCGCAAAAATCCTGAATCCCCTGATTTGCAAGTTGGTTTTATAGCCCTCAATCCCTATAGAGAATATGGTGGATATGCCATCCAAAAAGGCTTTACCTATGCAGTTCATTCACAATCTGGAGCAGAACTACTCAAAGCCACGGCTCACTTCTAATTGCCCAAATACCTGCTTGCTATGAAAAAGCTGCTTAAAATTTTTGCCATAATTGTCGTTTTGCTGTTGGCAATCATTTTTGCCTTTATCCTACCTGTAGATCGAGAGCATTATAGTCAGAAACCACATTATCATGCCACATTAGGTGAGTTATCTGCTTTCTCAAATCTGCAATTAGAAGGTGATACCTTGCAAGCTGGCTGGGCGCAGGTGCCAATTATTCCGCCTTTCCAAACGGCTATGGCTGGCTATGGAAATAGAGAAGGAGCTCCATATGAAGGTATAAAAGACACACTCTGGGTAAGAGCCTTTGTTTTTGATAATGGTACTACAAGGGCTGCATTGCTGAGTGCAGATTTATTGATTATTCCTCCAGAATTGACTTTGGCAATGGGAAATGATTTGCCAGAAATAAATTGGAACATCCAAAATGTATATCTCACCGCTACCCACACACATGGGAGTATTGGTGGATGGGCGCCAGGCTTTACAGGAGATAAGTTTGCAGGTGAATATAAACCTGAGGTAATAAAATTTCTTAGCGAGCAATTTAGATTAGCTATTCAATTGGCCGAAAATGATTTGGTGAAGACCAAAATTGCTTTCGCAAAAATAGAAGCTTCAGAATATGTAGTCAATAGATTGGTGGGAGAGGAAGGAAGTATCGATCCTTATGTTCGCATGATTGAATTGAGGCGGGAGGATGAAAAGAAAGCAGTAATTTACAGCTATGCCGCTCATGCCACTTGCTATGGTGGTGATGAAATGCACCTGCATGGCGACTATCCAACACCACTTAGTGCTTATGTCCAAAGCTTCGGATACGATATGGTAAGCTACATAGCGGGTGCTGTTGGCAGTCATGGGCCCGCTGCTGCGGAATTGCCCACCGAAGACCAGATTGGCTACATGGTATTAGGACTTGGTGGAAAAATCCGTGGATCATTGGCTTCGATGGAGCCACAATACCATACTGAACTGGGAATCATCAACAGCCCGCTTCACTTGGGCGAGCCACAAGCCAGAATAAGTCAAAACTGGCGAATGAGACCTTGGGTTTTCAAGCAATTATTTGGCGATTATGAAACTAGAATTTCAGGACTGCTGCTCGGCGATAATTTACTACTTGGCTTCCCTTGCGACTTTTCAGGGGAATTGGTGCTGCCTATTGAAAAACAATGGAATACATATGGATTCAATGGAATGATTAGCAGTTTTAATGGTGGCTACATTGGCTATATTACCAAAGATGTTCATTATGAATTGGATAGCTACGAAACCCGAACGATGAATTGGTTTGGGCCAAATAATGGCGCTTATTTTACGGAATTGGCATTAGAGCTATCAAAGGCATTTTCATCCTCCCGCTGATATTAAAGAATCTTCTGGTTTTCCTATTTTTTCCTAAAGCTTAGGAGTCTCTTCCTTAAAATATTTTTGTCCCACAAAAACAAATAACCATACACGCTGTTAGGATTATGATTTCAGAACCTCGGCATTGGTGATTGAATAGTTTTATGGGGATAGTTTGCTTAAACCACAGGCTATTGAGTAAATGTGCGGTTGGTAAAATAACTATTCATAAAATGTTGAGAGCCCTTTTGAAATCGCAGGTTTTCATGGTGGGACAGCGGCGTCGTGAGATGTCGCTGTTTTTTTATTGTTCAAAAATGAACGCAACTGTACGCTAGCAATACAAACTGGTAGTACAATAATTTTTATAAATAGCTGATAATAAGGCGCTTAAATTGTCGGCACAAATATTCCTAAAGTGTGGCAAAGCAATTTATACCACACACATGAAAACGTTTATTTTATCACTACTACTTATTTTTATGGTTATGGGCATACAAGCTCAGCCAGCTGACACCGGCACCATTACAGGAAAGCTAGTGGATGCAAAAGGAGAGGCAATCCCATTTGCCAATGTATATCTACAAAATATAGCTACCGAAGCCAAGCTAAGTAATGTAGCTACTAGCATGGAAGGCACATTTACTATTCGAGTGAATGAAAAAGGCAATTATACTTTGAACGCTACTTTTTTGGGTTTTGAGACCTTTACTTCCGAACCAATTCAAATTAGCTCATTTCCTTTTGAGAAGAACTTTGGGCAGATTACTATGGCAGAAGAAGCGATGGAGCTAGAGGGTGTGCAAGTGAAAGGCATGCGTCCGCAAATCGTTGTTGAAACCGACAAAATGGTGATGAATGTGGAAAACTCTGCGCTAACGGCTGGTAATAATGCTTTGGAAGTACTCGAAAAAGCTCCAGGTGTAATTGTAGATAATGATGGGAACATCCTGCTTAATGGCATGAGCGGAACAAGAATTCTAATTGATGGCCGCCCTACTTATTTGTCGCCAAAGGAATTAGAAAATTACCTTACCGGTATGTCGGCAGATAATATTAAGAATATCGAGATTATTACCAATCCATCATCCAAATACGATGCAGAAGGCACAAGTGGCATTATTGATATCAAATTGAAGAAAAACACTCTAACAGGGATGCATGGAAGTGCAAATTTGGGAACAGCTTACAACGATTTGCACAGCTACTTTGGCGGCACTAATTTGAATTACAAATCAGGTAAGTTTTCTAGTTATCTCAATCTTGACAAAAGTGATAGACGTAGAGCAAGATACTTCGATATCTCAAGAGATTTTACACAAAGCCAAGACTTTGAAGGGATACGCCAAGATGCAACCATGAGTGATAGAATGAAAAGCACCGCCTTACAAGTTGGAACAGATTTTCAAATCAATGATAATCATTCAATTGGAGCAATGGCCAAAAATGTGATGAATGATGGATCATTTGATATGACATCCGATACACGCCTATTGTCTCAAGCATTTCCTGGGCGTTCGGTTTTTGCAAATAATAGAGTAACCAGCGACTTTCATCAGAAAGCCTATAATTTCCACTATGTAGGCAAATTGGATACTTTGGGAAGCACCATATCATTCGATGCCGATTATTCTGGAATGATTTCTAATGATTACTCGAATTTCGATAATTTGTATTTGCAGAATGGTGAAGTTACTGGTCAGGATGAGCTTCTAACTTCTGACAATCCCACATCTTACAATATCTATTCTGTAAAAGCAGATTATACTAAGCATTGGGCAAATAAAATGAAACTAGAATCCGGCGTGAAATTCAGCCGAGTAATTTCCGATAATGATGTGATATTTTCCTTCAAAGAGGGAGATTCTTGGGTGATAGATCCAATAAGAAGTAATCACTTTTTGTACGAGGAAGATATATATGCAGCTTATGGAACATTACATACTAGCTTGGGGGACAAATTTAAGCTGCAAGCTGGCTTACGGGTGGAATCAACACAAGCAGAGGGCTATTCTTTCACCTTAGATAAGCGTACGCCACGAAACTATACCGACTTTTTCCCAAGCATATTCTTGAACCAAAAAGTGAGTGACAATTACACTATAAACTATAGCTATAGCCGTAGAATTTTCCGTCCACCCTATGCTATGCTCAATCCCTTTTTATTGTATGCCGATCCCTACACGTTCATTCAAGGCAATCCAGATTTAATTCCGTCTTACACCAATTCAATTGAACTGACACAAGTATTCAAAGGGATGTACAATTTCACCCTGGCATACCAAGCAGCTAGCGATGTAATTACCGAAGTTCCGTTTCAAGATGACGAAAACCAAACTACTACATTTATGAATACCAATTTGAACAATAGTTATTCCTACATGGCTCGTCTAATGATTCCTACTGAAATAATGCCTTGGTGGAGTGTAAACACCTTCGCAAATGTTAGCTACCAGCAGTTCAAAGCAGAGTTAGACAATTTCGAAATTGATAATTCAAGATGGACATTGTATTTACAAAATCAGCATTCATTTTCATTACCACACGGTATCAAGTTCGAATTGAGTGGTACTTATCGTGGGCCAATCTATTATGGAGTGTATCATATCGGAGGGCAGTTTTGGGCTGATGCAGGTATCAAGAAGTCATTTATGGACAATAAGCTCGATTTGGCAATCAATGCTACTGACATGTTCAGATCAAGAAGGGATAAGTTGTTTGTTGATTTCCAAAATCAAAATACAGTGATGGACAACTACCAGGGTAATCAAAGTGTAAGGTTCACCGTAAGGTACAGATTTAGCCGTGGTGAGAAATTCCAATCACAAGCTAGAAGTGTAGGAAATCAAGATGAATTGATTCGTACAGGAAAATAAGTTAGACCACGAAAAGAGATAAATTTTTAAATAAAGCCGAGTGATTCAATCATTCGGCTTTTTGTCTTGTCTTTTTTATCCGTGAAAAATTCCATTTGCCTGAATAATTTTATAATTAATCATTTTATTCATCACTTTGAATTGTTCCTTGCTAAATTCGCTTTAGAAACTAAAATACCAAAACATGAGAAAATTATTTAGAGGAGTGGCTACAGCATTATTACTGGTGGGTGTAATGTCTGTGCAAGCGCAAAGTGTAGATGAGATTTTGGCAAAACATTTCGAGACAATCGGTCAGTCGAAATTGAGCAATGTGAAAACGATGCAAACTGAAGGCAAAATTGTTGTACAAGGTTTGGAAATTCCTTTCAATCAGAAATACAAAAGAGAAGGAAAATTCTACATGGAGTCATCATTCCAAGGTATGAAGATGATCCAAGCGTTCAATGGCGAATCAGGTTGGCAAGTAAACCCATTGATGGGTATAGCCGAGCCACAAGATATGGCAGGTATTGAATTGAAAAGCGCACTTGACAATGCTGATATTGATGGGCCTTTGTACAATTATGCTGCAAAAGGAAATAAAGTTGAATTACTTGGCAAAGATACTTTTGAAGGTGCTGATGTATTCAAGTTAAAACTTACCAAGACTGATGGAACAGAGGCTACTTACTTTTTGGATGCAGATAATTATGTAGTACTTAAGACGGAAGTGACGATGGTAGTAGAAGGAAACACAGTTACTTCTAGTGCTACAATGGGTAACTACAAAGAAGTTGATGGCGTAATGATGGCACATAGCATCACTACAGGTGTTATGGGACAAAACATGAATCTAATTATAGATAAGGTTCAGTTTGGTGTTGAGGTTGACGATGCCATTTTTGTAAAACCAGCAAAGTAAATTGTATTAGAAAATTAAGAATAGCCATCGATGAAAGTCTGATGGCTATTTTTTTGCCCAAACACAACCCTTATGAAAAGATATCTAATTGCTCTACTACTAGTACTTAGCATTCAAGCACAAGCACAAGAAACTCCACTAAGTACGGCCACATTTGGCTCAATGGCAGTGCGACAAATCGGCCCAGCAACAATGAGCGGGAGGATAAGTAGCCTCGATGCACAACACAGCAATCCCAATATACTTTGGGTGGGAGCCGCAGGGGGCGGCGTATGGAAAAGCGAAAATGGTGGAACTACCTTTAAGCCCGTTTTCGATAAGCATACACAATCAATAGGAAACATAGCAATAGATCAACAGCATCCCGATACAGTATGGGTGGGCACTGGTGAGCCTTGGATACGCAATTCAGTTTCTATTGGTGATGGCATATACAAAACAGTGGATGGAGGTGAAAATTGGATTCACTTGGGCTTGGAAAGCACTGAGAGAATAGCTAAAATCATTATCCACCCGCAAGATCCAAACATCGTGTACGTGGCTGCGATGGGTCCACTTTGGGCCGATGGCGAAGATCGTGGATTGTACAAAACTACCGATGGTGGACAAACTTGGAATAAAATCCTATATGTAGATCAAAGAACTGGCGCCTCAGATTTGGCTATGGATCCTGCCAACCCAGAAATCTTGTATGCAGGGACGTACTCTTTCAGAAGAACTGCCTACGATTTTGTTTCGGGTGGTGAAGGCTCTGGACTATACAAAAGTATTGATGGCGGAGCAAATTGGCAGGAATTGAAACAAGATTTGCCTCGAGGAATGAAAGGTAGAATTGCATTAAGTGTAACTCCAGCAAATGCAGACGTGGTGTACGCGTTGATTGAAAGTGATAGTACGGCCTTGTTCAGATCGAGCAACAAAGGCGAAAACTGGACAGAAATGAATCGAACCAAAACTGTAAGTGAGCGTCCTTTTTACTTTTCATTATTGGTTGCGGATCCAACAGATTCCTCCCGCATTTACAAACCTGGGCTCAATCTGAATGTAAGTAGCGATGGAGGAAAAGCCTTTGCCACGCCATACACGGTAAATCCATTAGGAGGTATTCACGTGGATCATCATGCATTATGGGTGGGCTCACAAGACAATAACTTACTTTATCTTGGTACGGATGGCGGCTTGTACACCTCACGAGATGGTGGCAGCACTTGGTCATTCAATCGTAGCCTGCCAATCTCACAGTTTTATCATGTAAGTGCCGACAATCAGCGACCATACAATGTCTATGGTGGCCTACAAGATAATGGCAGCTGGATGGGACCATCACGAGGCACAGGCGGAATTCGCATCGCAGATTGGAAAAATGTAGGTGGTGGAGATGGCTTCTATGTTTTCCCAGATATGGAAGATCCAAATATTGTGTATTGGCAATCGCAAGGAGGCAATGTGCAGCGTTTTTATATGAAGACAAGAGAAGCAAAAGCCATAAAGCCAACCAAAACAGCTGATGTAGAAAAACTCAGGTTCAACTGGAACACGCCAGTACATTTTGGTGCCAAAAGTAAGGATATCTACATAGGCGCCCAGTACCTCTATCGCTCTAGCGATAAAGGGGATACTTGGATAAGGATTTCTCCAGATCTCACCACAAATGATACAACCAAGCAGAAGCAAGCGCTCTCGGGTGGTTTGACCAAAGAGAACACAAGCGCGGAAAATCACACCACAATTATTACCGTAAAAGAATCCCCACTCAATGACCAATTAATTTGGGTAGGGACAGATGATGGTAACCTGCAAATCACTCGTAATGGAGGCAAAACCTGGGATAATGTAATTGGAAATGTACCAAATCGCCCTGCAAATACTTGGGTAAGTTATGTGGAGGCGAGTCATGCGGTAGAAGGTCGTGCATTTGCCACTTTCGATGGGCACCGTGCTGGCGATATGAATAGCTATGTGTATATCACCGAAGATTATGGCAAAACATGGACTACACTAGTAGATGAAAATATAAGTGGATATGCCCATGTAATTCGTGAGGATACTAAGAGTGAAAATCTGTTGTTTTTGGGTACTGAATTCGGCTTATTTATCTCAATTGACACAGGCAAAAATTGGGTTCGATTCGAAGGAAATATGCCTCCGGTGGCCGTATTCGACATGATAATCCATCCAATAGACAATGATTTGGTGATGGCAACCCATGGGCGTGGTATTTTTATATTAGATGATATCACAGCTTTGCGCGGCCTGAAACCAGAGGTATTAGATATGGAAGTGGCTTTGCTTCCAAGCCGAACCTACAGAATTGGCTCATTTGGTGGCCAGCAAATTTTTCCAGGTGATGATGAATACGTGGGTCCCAACCCTACGGAGGAAGCCACCATTTCTTATTATTTGAAAAAGCGCCACATTTTTGGTGATATGAAGGTGGAAGTGCTTGATGATGATGGCGTAGTAATAGCAGAGTTACAAGCTGGAAAATCTAGAGGAATAAATAAAGTAGCATGGCCAGCCAGGCAAAAAGCACCAAGAGTACCAAGTTCAAGAAATACAATTAGTGCCAATGCTATTTTTGGCCCGGCTTATCCACCAGGTGAGTATAGGGTGCGGGTGGTAAAAGGTGATGAAATCCACGAAGGAAGTATTCTATTGGAATATGATCCAGCCTCGCCACATTCTACAGCTGATAGAGAACTGCAACACAAAGTGGTGATGGATGCTTACAGCTTGCTCGAAGATTTAGGCTTTCTCAATGCTCAGCTATTGAGTGTGAAAAGCCAAGCAGACTCAGCTATTGTGAAGACAAGTGGCGAATTGAAAGAAAATCTCGAAAGCATTTCAAAACTAATGGAAGACTTACACCAGAATTTGGTAAGTACTGATCCTAATCAATTTGGCTCTGATGAGAAATTAAGAGAGAAAATTGCTGAGATTTATGGTGGTGTTAGCCGTTTTCAAGGAATGCCTACACAGAGTCAGATAGATGGCTTGGAGGCCCTTAAAGTGGAGGTGGCAAAAGAAAAAGCCAAAGCAGACCAGGCTTTCGGTCAGAGAGTAGCAAGTATTAATACTTCACTCAAAAGGGAAGGTTTAGAAGAGATAAAACTTTTGACCAAGCAGGAATACGACGCGCAACAACAGTAGTCTTTTCTGCCATTAAAATTGAAAAGCCCAAGCTGAAATTCCTTCAACTTGGGCTTTTTTGATTTTTGATCAGCCGCTAGTTTATCAATTGCTGAAACTCTTGCTTATACAATTCAATACTCTCTTGCACGATTTTAAGTGCTACACTTTTTGGCAGAAAGCTTTCAACAACCACTTCCTTATTTTCTAGCTTTTTGTAATCTTCAAAAAAGCGGAGTACTTCCTTTTCGATATTTGGAGGTAGTTGGTCGATATCATCAATGTAATTTACCGATATATCATTTTGTGCTACAGCGATGATTTTATCGTCTTTTTCGCCACCATCAATCATCCGCATTACACCGATTACTTTGGCACTCACCAAGCAAAGAGGCTGGAAATCAATTTGAGAAATCACCAATATATCTAGTGGGTCATTATCATCGCAATACGTTTGAGGGATAAAACCATAATTGGCTGGATAATGCACCGCAGAAAACAATACGCGGTCGAGTTTCAAAAGGCCACTTTTCTTATCAAGCTCATACTTGGCCTTACTGCCTTTTGATATTTCTATAATGGCATTTACGATTTCTGGTGACTCTTCACCAAATTCTACCGAATGCCATGGATGATATGCTTTTTTCATAGTCTAAAATTTTTAATCAATATCCTTTACAATTCAGGAATACCAACAAAGATACCCTCCCGCTCTTCTTTTACGTGATATATTTTCGCGTCACGACAGCGATTCATGGCTTCTTTTCCAGTTTCCAAACTGAATCTGTACGTATGCCAAGGGCAGATCACTTCATTTTCTGCATTTAAAGTGCCTTGAGATAATGATTCGCCCAAATGTGGGCAATCATTTTCGATAGCATAAAATACCTCCCGCTTGTTCACCATGCATATTTTCAAATTTCCCAGTCTGATTACTCTTTTGCTATTTTCTGGAATAGCTTGTACTGCTTCTTCTTTACTTCTAAAAACTTTGTACCATTTCATCATTCAACAGGGTTTGAATAAAATTAGAACAGATAAAGCAGTAATCAAAAGCTATTTGCCTTCCAGATAATGTAGGCATATACAATAAAGCGTGCGAGCCTGAAAAGTGAATAAAGAGCAAATTTCTTCGGTGGATAGCCCACAGAGCCTACAAGCATACAAATAGCTGAAAAAGGAAGAGGCGTAATGGATGCTACTATGATTAAAAATGCACCATATTCTTGAAGGTACAACTCATATTTGCGGAAATAGCGACGCTTGAGATAACGATACCAAACTGTATAGCGGAAGCGCTTTCCGATAAAGTATGCCAGCCAGCCAGCCGCATATGAAATTAACATCAAGGCTATTAATATGTATATGTAGGTATCTACATCGCCTTGATTGAGACCCCAGATCATGAAGAGTTCTGGAGGAAAAATGCCAAAAAGTATTTCAGAAATTGTGTAAATCAAGAACATCACTTTTGGTCGGCTATAGAGTGGCTCCAACCAGCTGATGCTCTCTACGTCTAGATTCTTCTTGAAGAAAATAAAACCTAAAACCAATATTGCCAGAAAGGCAAAGCCTTTCAGTAAATTGACAATGAAAAATTGGTTTTTACTTTTATATTTTATTTCCTCAGACATAGAATGGCATTACTTTACAAAATTAGACAAAAGAAAGTGAAGCAAAAGCGCAAGTCCATAATTAAGTGAGGATGGAGGCATCTCATTTTGATCGAAAATATGTACCTTATGCTATCAAATTCAACCGCTATGAACGTACAAAGTATCAAAAGGTCTATTCTACTTATTATTTTATTTTCAAGTAGTCTTGCAATTGCTCAAACACCACAGTCGATGGTGGAGGCCATAATGAAAGCATCAGATGCTGTAGAACCGCAAGTAATTGAATGGAGACGACATTTTCATCAGAATCCAGAGCTTTCAAATCGAGAGTTTCAAACGGGTAAAACCATTGCCCAGCATCTTACAGAGATGGGCTACGAAGTGCAAACTGAGGTAGCTTTGACTGGAGTAGTAGCCTTATTAAAAGGAGGCAAGCCCGGCCCAGTTGTCGCTCTCAGAGCCGATATAGATGGCTTGCCTGTGATCGAAAGGGTTGATTTGCCCTTCAAATCGGTTGTTAAATCTACCTATATGGAACAGGAAGTTGGCGTGATGCACGCTTGCGGTCACGATACTCATATTGCGATGCTTTTGGGTGCTGCCAAGATACTTTCCGAAATGAAGGCTGAAATTCCAGGTACTATTAAATTTATATTTCAACCTGCGGAAGAAGGCGCGCCAAGAGGAGAAGAGGGTGGTGCAAGTTTGATGGTGAAAGAAGGAGTTTTAAAAAACCCTGATGTAGATGCCATTTTTGGTATCCATATAAATGCCCAAACAGAAGTAGGCACCATAAAATATAGAGCGGGAGGATTGATGGCCGCTGCCGATATTTTCAGAATCAATATCAAAGGCAAGCAAACTCATGGTTCTACACCTTGGACGGGGATTGACCCAATAATTGTGGCTTCTGATATTATCCAAGGATTTCAAAAAATTGTAAGTCGCCAAATGGATTTGACTGAAAATGCAGTCGTGATTTCTGTTGGTAAAATTGAATCGGGCGTAAGGAACAATATCATTCCTGAGTCTGCTTATTTGGAAGGCACTATCCGCACATTAGATTACGATATGCAAGATGATGTCCATCGCAGGATGCGCCATGTTGCAAAAACAATTGGCGATCTATACGGCGCGGAGGTTGAAATTGAAATTCAAAAGCAAACACCCGTTACTTTCAACCACTTTGAATTGACAGCCCAAATGGAGCCCACTTTGCAAAAGCTTACCCAAAATGGAGGCACCTTGATCAACTCTAAAGCGATTACTGGAGCGGAAGATTTTGCTTTCTATCAATTGGAAGTGCCTGGCATGTTTGTATTCGTAGGCGGAATGACTCCCGGCCAAGATCCAAGTACCGCCGCACCACACCATACGCCAGATTTCCGAATAGATGAAGCAGGGATGAAACTAGGCGTAAGAACCTATGCGATGCTTGCGCTAGATTATTTATTCGGTCAATAAGCTTTGTTTTGAAAATATCTAAAAGCCCTTTAGAATGTTTTCTATAGGGCTTTTTACTTAGAAGGCATAGCTAAGAGTACACCACGAGCTTGCTCCAAATGTCTTCTTTCGTGCGAAATCACTATTTCAAAGGCCTTTTCGAGCTTGTACACTATATTTTTGTTTGCTGGCGAAGATACGATTACACCTTCGTCGATTAGAGGTTTGCAAGAACTTATTAAGTCGGCCAATTCCACATTATGATCAATCAGTTTTTGTACTATGTCCGCTGAAATGTCTGATTTTGAAGGCTTCCAAATTCCAAGAGTTTTCACCTTTTTGGGATTATCAGGCTGCACCGATTTGTAAATCAAGTTCCCAAAGAGCTTTACGAAATAGGGTATTCTGGCTAATAGCGGTTTTTCTCTTTTGCCCGCCTGTAGGTCTTCTATTAGTGTATAGTAGCTCTCATTTATTCGAATGATATGATCGATATTTTGCGCAATGCTCCAAGTTTCAGCATCAAGTTTCCAGTTCAATTGGTCTTGACTTAGCTGTCCAAAAAGAGTTTGAAATTCATTACTTATGGCTGTAAGTTCTTCGTGATGTGGAGACGTCATAGTTTTGGCTAGTAATATTGATTATTGAAGCTTATTGTAAACGTAATATAAAGTTTAGCTAATTTCTGGATTCTCACCTTTAGGAGTTTTCTCTGAACCCCAGCTTATTTTTCGAAAAAACGAGCTGATTCCAGAACCGATACTTCGAGTGCCTTTTTCTACATTTTGGTATCCACGTTTCACTGAATTTATCCCTCTTTTTCCCAATGCCTTTAATATTCCTTTTACTACTTGACTAGAACCGCGAGTCACCAAATTTCCCAAAAGTAAAGCAGCCTCTGCAAAGGCATTTTTACGTATCGAGAATCTAGACGGTAATTTACTACTGCTGCAATATTGGCGACAAATAATGCCAACTCTCAATGTGAGGAAAGCATTTACGGATCCTTGAAGCATTGAGTCCATTATTACCTCAGTAACGTTACCAAACATAGGAATGCTTTTACTGGCGCTTGTTCCCATTACCGAATTGATAATTGGCTCTACCTGTTCCGATATGTCCATATCTTCTAATTCCGCCGCTAGCAAAGTGGTGATGGCTACATTTCCATAGAGCCAAGACATTTCTCTTAATGATGGTCTTTGGTTGTATAATTTGGCGATCTGCCATACCATTCTGATTTGGGTAGCAAGTACTGTAAGCCCATCTAATCGACCATTTTGCGAAATAGCTGTCGTCAAAAATACCGCAGAAGCATTGCGCTGTATAATCCGATTTGATTCCTTTTGGAGTATGATTCTGGCTTGATCTAATCCTCCCGCCGATTCCAAATCCAATTTTTCTGCCACCAGAAATGGATGATTCTTCCAACGGGACTTAAGTCTTTTCTCATACGCGGGTATACCGGCCTCATCGGTCGGATGGATGAGTGGAGCAGGAAGACGAAAATAGATATAAAAGGGAATCAGAAATAGAACCAAAAGTAAGATAGAGCAAGCCGCTAAAATAAATTTTCCAAACGATGGATTTATTTCACTTGCTAATTGTTGTATAAGGTGTATTTGATTAATAACAAACAGTAGAAATATTAGGATAAGAAACAATCCTACGAATAACATTAACCGTTGAATAAGCTTAGAGTATTGAGTCATTTGCTAGGATTATTGATAATTAATTGCAATTTTGTTAAAAAATTATTGAGAGACTTGTAAAAGAAATATTTTGATATTACTTATCATCAGTAAGTTACGATTATTTATATTTGTATCGCAGTCAATTTTGTAGAAGGGAGTAAAACATGGAAAAGCTAAATAGTGTACTTGTCATTGACGATGATGATATTTTCAATTTCATCGCCACAAAAATAATCGAGCGAAATGGCATTTCTGACCATGTGATTACTGCCACTAACGGTGAGCAAGGTTTATCATTGCTCCAAGACTTTGCGACCAATGGCCATTTAGAATCAGTTCCAGACCTTATTTTGCTTGACATAAACATGCCAGTAATGAATGGCTGGATGTTTTTAGAACAATTTCGCAAATTAAAAAAAGTTCTTGGTAAGGAAATAAAACTTGCCATAGTTTCCACCTCAGTTGATCCTGAAGACCAAGAAAAGGCAAAAAAATTCCCTGAAATTGGCATGTTCATTAGTAAACCACTCAAAGCGGAGGATTTACGATTATTAACGGTTGCTTAGCAAATCCAACACAGCTGAGGTCATTGTTATCACCCCTGTTTTTATACTTGGCTCAGGTAAAGGAGCGAATTTGGATGAGTGCAAGGATGGAAGTTCAGTTTCTCCACGCTCAAATGCTGCATATAAATTTGGCTCTACCGCACCCAACCAATAAATCATTATTGGAATATTATCCTCAGTCCTACCAAACTTCCCGAAATCCTCACCTGCCATTACGGGAGGAACTTGAATTACATTTTGCTCTCCAATAACTTGTGCAAATACCTTAGCCATCCGGTCTGTAAGAGCAGGATCGTTGTATACAGAGGGAGTAGATTCATTTCTGATTGATATTACTGGGTATTGATCCTCCCGCAAACCTGCAGAGGCAGCGACACCTTTAGTAATTCGTTCTATTTTGCTGATCATCTCATTGCGTACATCCTGTGAATAAGAGCGAAGTGTCAATTCCATTTTCACTTCATTAGGAATCACATTGCCTTTGGTACCACCATGAATTGATCCTACTGTGAGCACAGCTGGCTCCAATGGACTTATTTCTCTGCTTACAATGGTTTGATAATCCAAAATAAGACGTGCAGCTAAAACAACAGGATCCTTTGTAGTATGTGGGTAAGCACCATGCCCACCTTCTCCGATTACGGTGATGTTGACCATATCCACGTTTGCAAGGGCATATTCGGGACAGTAGCCCACCATACCCGCTGGCAAACTTGCGCTTGCATGAAGTGCCAATGCATAATCAGGTTTTGGGAATTTCTCAAATAATCCATCATTAAGCATCGCAATAGCACCACCACTGCGTTCTTCGGCTGGTTGGGCAATAAAAATTAGCGTGCCACTCCATTGATTTTGAAGCTGTACTAGAGATTGCGCTGTTGCTGCAAAAACAGTCATGTGTAAATCATGTCCGCAAGCGTGCATGGTGGCTACTTCATTCCCATCGTCGTCCAATCCAAAGGCTTTGCTGGCGTAAGCCAACCCAGTTTCCTCCACCACTGGTAGTCCATCCATGTCGGCACGCACCATTACGGTGGGGCCATCGCCATTTTTCAACACACCTACTACGCCAAAGCCACCTATACCTTCAGTTACTTCAAAACCTAAATTGCGAAGGTTTTGAGCCATTTTCCTACTACTTTGCTCTTCTTGGAAAGATAGCTCTGGATGCGCATGTAGCTCTTTGTACATTGCTGTCCATTCAGCTAAGTTCTGATCTACAAATGCACGAAGAGGAACTTGGCCGTGTATTTGACTAAAAAAAATTGAAAATATAAAACTAAGGAGATAAACTTTGGTTTTCATATTTGTGTAGATTTGTAGTAAATAATTAATTCGACTTTTCAGCAAGAATAGTTGTAAGGACACAATTTTAGCTGGCAAAATCTGTTTCTATAAAGGTAACATAATTAAGATTCCTTGTAGGGCAAAATGGCTTCGATTAAAAGTTTTAAATAAAAAAAAGATGCCCTTACTAATTGGTTTTATATTATTTTTTTCCTCGTGGCAATGGGCTGATACTCTTGAAGAAAGAGGTAAACTCATTACACGCAATGCATCTGTTTCCATTTACTCAAATGGAATACTTGAGCCGATAAGAGCCACTAACGACCAAATTGGAGGTGAAATCGATTTAGATAACAAATCTTTTAGCTTTAGAATCAAAACACCAGCCTTTGTATTTCCCTCCAAACTAATGGAGCGTCATGTCAATGAAGAATATTTGGAAACTCATCTTTTTCCAGAAGCCAATTTTTCCGGAAATTTCCCTGAGATTATCGATTTAAATCAAGATGGCGATTATGATATTACAGCAATTGGAGAGTTGCAAATACATGGAGTCACAAAAGCGCGCACAATCAAAGGTACAGTATCAGTTATTAATGGTGAGCTCAAACTAAAGAGTCAATTTATTATTGTATTTCAAGATCACGGTATCAAAATACCTACCTTGTTTTTCAATGATTACGCTACACAAGTGGAAGTAACAGTAAGTGGAGAATTAGCCAAATTCAGTGGTGCTGAATCGCATAATTCGTCCAGCAATAAATTGCCTTAGAAAAGCATTTCCAGCCAATTACTTTGGTTTTTGTTTTCTCATAAGCTTTATTTTTCGAGATTAGCCACATGAGAAGATATCCTTTCTTAATAGTACTAATTATTCTTTTTGGTTCGTTGAAACTTGCCGCACAGGTAAACATAACTGTGCTAGATAGCCGAAATAATTCAGCATTAGCTCAAGTGCAAATTATTGATCAAGCCTCATCCTCTCGCTGGTTTACCAATACCGACGGAAAGGCACAAATTCAGGTTCAATTACCAGCAAGGTTGAAATTTCAGCTGATTGGTTATCAAGAACTTATTCTCAATTTATCTGAAAATCAAACCAATCCAGTCGTTTATTTAGTAGCAGAAGATTTTTTACTAGATGCCGTAATGGTGCGTGCTTTTGAAAGCGACAGACCAATTTTCGAGCAATCGGCAAGTGTTAATTTTTTAGATAAAAAAGCCATTCAGCGATTTCAGGAAAGTAATTTGGTGCCAGTACTGAATATGTTACCGGGTGTACGAATGGAGGAAAGATCTCCAGCAAGTTATCGAGTTGGGATTCGTGGTAGTTCTTTGCGATCTCCCTTTGGCGTGCGCAATATCAAAGTGTATTGGAATGAAATTCCACTTACGGAGCCTGGTGGCAATACTCCACTAAATCTACTCGAAACCGACAATGTAGATAATATTGAAGTGATAAAAGGGCCTGCAGGAAGTGTGTATGGAGCAGGAACTGGTGGTGCAATATTATTCATGAAAGAACAACCAAAGACAGGATTTCGGGCAAATGCTAGTAGCATGGCAGGTTCGTTCGGTTTGCAGAAATATAGTTTGGGTATGCAAAATGCAGGTGAAAATGGTGGATTTAAACTACAGACCACTTGGCAAAAAGGAGATGGATATCGGGAACATAGTAGCTTCGAGCGAAAGACAATCCAATTAAACGGCACGGTAGAAGCGGGAGGAAAAGGTGAGCTTAATGCGTTTCTGCTACTTTCGGATCTCAATTATCAAATTCCTGGTGGGATTACCGCCGCACAGCGTAGCGAAAATCCCAAGCTCGCTCGTCCTGGCAGTGCTACTCAGCAATCAAGTATATCTCAGCAATATGCATTGAGTGGATTGGGCTACCAATTGCAACTCAATCCCAATTTGCAAGTAAAGGCAACGGGCTACCTGAATGCCTCTTATATCGAAAACCCGTTTATCCTAGATTATAAGCGCGATGCCCAATCTGGTATGGGAGGCCGTATGCGAGCCAATTGGCAAGCAAGCCCCGAATTGAAAATTAGCGCTGGAGCTGAATATCAGCAATCCCTAGTGCTTGCGCGTAACTTTGGCAATCGTGCTGGCAAAGCAGACACTCTCCGTTTCGATGATGAACTCCGAACAAGCCAAAGCTTACTTTTTGCTCAAGCCGATTATGAATTACCTGCGGATTTTATTTTCACTGCTGGCCTTAGCATCAACTCACTTTCTTTCGACATTTACAGACTTTGGGATGCCGCTCTTAAAACCAGCTATCAATTCGATAGAAGCTTCAGTGGAATAGCTGTGCCACGCTTGGCATTGCTCAAGAAATTTGGATATCAACATGCACTGCATGCCTCTTGGAGCAAAGGTTTTTCACCACCTACCATCCAAGAAGTACGCACCAATGAAGGCTCATTAAATCTAGATCTTGAACCTGAAAAAGGAACAAATTGGGAGCTTGGTTACAGATTTCGAAGCATGAATAATAGGCTAATGTTCGAGGCCAATTATTTCCATTTCATTTTAGATCAGACGATTGTAACGCGAACTAATGCCGATGGGGTAGTGCTTTTTAATAATGCTGGAAGTACAATACAAAATGGTATAGAAATGATGCTTTCTTGGCAAGCCATGAGGAAGTCATTTGATGGAATAGGCTTGCGATTAGGTTCAGCTTACACATACCATGATTTTACTTTTCGAGATTATTTACAAAACCAAAATGATTTCACGGGCAATAAGCTCACAGGAGTATCGCCACATATTTGGGTAAGTACAGCAGATTTCGAATATGGTAATGGCTATTTCCTTAATCTCACGCATAATTTTACAGATGCAATTCCTTTAAATGATGGAAATTCAATGTATTCAAATGCCTATCATTTGGTTCAGTTAAAAATTGGGAAGACCATTACAACTAAATATGCAACATGGGAGATATTCGCTGGAGCAGATAATTTGCTAAATGAAACCTACAGTTTGGGCAATGATCTGAACGCTTTTGGCGGGAGGTTTTTCCAGCCCGCACCAGAAAGGAATTATTTTGGAGGAATTAAAATTATGCTAGGGAACAATTAATGTTCTTAAGAATCAAATTTTATGAAAATAGAAGAAGTACACCACTTAATTAGAAATCGTCGCTCCTTATATCCTGCACAATACACGGGTGAAAAAATTGATGATACTATCGTTCAGGAAATATTAGAAAATGCCAATTGGGCACCAACACATAAGCATACAGAGCCTTGGAGATTTATCGTTTTCACTGGAGATGGTTTAGTAAAACTAGCTAATTATCAGTCTGATTTTTACCGTAAGCAAGCCGAAGCTGCTGATAATTTCAATGAAGAGAAATTTCAAAAATTGAAGAATAATCCTCTGAAAGCATCGCATGTGATAGCCATTATCATGAAGCGCGATCCAAAAGAAAGCATTCCAGAAATTGAAGAAATTGAATCCGTAGCATGTGCAGTTCAGAATATGTATTTGACTGCTTCAGCCTATGGCTTAGGTGCATATTGGGGAAGCGGAGGAGTTACTTATATGGAAGAGGCAAAACCATTTTTTGGCCTTGATGAAAAAGATAGATTATTAGGCTTTTTCTATATCGGAAAAGTTCGAGAAGGCTTGAATCCAAAAGGAAGAAGAAGCCCAATCGAAGAGAAAGTTGCTTGGGTCAATACGCTGTAACAGCTACTTTTTACAAGTAATTGCTCTATGCACGTTTATGTGACGCCATTCAAATAAGCAGTGTAGCAAATGATAAAGGCTATCTGTTCTAATCCATTGTTGAAAGCTTCGCAACATTTCCAATTAACTAAGGTTGTTAGTCTTTAAAGCCCTAAATTGCGGTTTAATTTTACAAAGGAAGCATTTCCACATGGCTGAATCAAAAAAAGGGACTACTGTAGATCCCACTGGTTACGATAGCATACAAATTTTTGGAGCGAGAGAACACAACTTAAAGGATATTGATCTTGAAATTCCACGTAATCAATTAGTGGTTTTTACGGGTATTAGTGGAAGTGGGAAATCTTCTTTGGCATTTGATACCATATATGCAGAAGGTCAGCGTCGCTATATGGAGAGCTTCTCAGCCTATGCGCGATCATTTATCGGTGATATGGAAAGGCCCGATGTGGATAAAATTAATGGCCTTAGCCCAGTAATCTCTATTGAGCAAAAAACAACCTCCCGCAATCCTCGATCCACTGTGGGCACTGTAACGGAAGTGTATGATTTCATGCGCCTTCTGTTTGCACGTGCAGGAGAAGCATATTCCTATATCACTGGCGAAAAAATGACTCGCCAAACGGAAGATCAGGTTGTTGAAATCATTATCAGCCAATTTGCAAATCAAAAGTTTATTCTTCTCGCACCTATTGTCAAAGGGAGAAAAGGCCATTACAGAGAATTATTTGTTCAGATACGTAAGCTAGGCTTTACCAAAGTAAGGATCGACGGCGAAATACAGGAAATAGTAGCCAAAATGCAGGTTGATCGCTACAAAGTTCACGACATCGAAATAGTGGTAGATAGACTTGTGGTGGATGAAAACGATCGATACAGAATTACCCAATCAGTGCGCACGGCATTTCAGCATGGCAAAGGAGTGCTGATGGCGCTGGATGAAAAAGAGGAGCTGCATTATTTTTCTAAAAACCTGATGGACGCCAAATCGGGATTGGCGTATGATGAGCCAGCTCCAAATACCTTTTCGTTCAACTCCCCTTATGGAGCCTGCCCAACATGTAACGGGCTTGGCCGTATAGAGGAAGTCAGCGAGGATTTGGTGATTCCAAATAACAAATTGAGCTTAAGTCGTGGAGGAATTGCGCCACTTGGCGAATACCGTGATATATGGATTTTCAAAAAGCTGGATGCCATATTGAAGCGCTACAATGTGAGCCTTACAACGCCAATTAAGGATATTCCAGCTGAGGTGATGAAAACCATTCTGTATGGAGATTCTGTCCCGGTTGCGGTAAGTTCCGTAAAATATCCTGGCACTGATTGGAATACCAAGTTTGAAGGAATCATTAAGTTTCTGGAAAAGCAGAAAGAATCAGGAACAGACAAAACGCAAGCATGGATCGATGACTTTATGCACATCAGGGAATGTCCCGATTGCAAAGGAGCCCGCTTGAAAAAAGAAGCACTGCATTTCAAAATCGATGAAAAGAACATTTCGGAATTAACCCAACTTCACTTAAATGATCTAGCCGATTGGTTCGAAGGCCTTGAAAGTAGGCTGAATGCAAAGCAGCAGGCTATTGCTACAGAAGTGTTAAAGGAAATTCGAAAGAGGATTGGGTTTCTATTGGGTGTAGGGCTTGAGTATCTCACTTTAGATCGGCCATTGAAAACACTTAGTGGAGGCGAAGCTCAAAGAATCCGATTGGCAACCCAAATCGGTACGCAGCTAGTGGGTGTGCTTTATATTTTGGATGAGCCAAGTATTGGACTTCACCAGCGGGACAATGAAAAACTGATAAAAGCGCTTCAAGATTTGCGTGATTTGGGCAATTCGGTGATTGTAGTTGAGCATGATAAAGATATGATGCTGGCCTCTGATTTTATCGTGGACATTGGGCCAGGTGCAGGTAGGCACGGAGGGCAAATTGTAGCTCTAGGTGCTCCAAAAGCATTTCTGGAGCAAGGAAGCTCTACTGCACGCTATTTATCTGGCGAATACGAAATCGCAATTCCGAAGCAGCGTCGCGAAGGAAATGGCAAGTTTTTGAAGTTGAAAGGTGCGGGAGGGAACAATTTGAAAAATGTTACGCTCAACCTCCCGCTTGGTCAGCTTATTTGTGTGACAGGCGTCTCAGGTTCTGGAAAATCGTCACTTATTCATGAGACTCTTTTCCCAATTCTCAATCAGCATTTTTACAGATCGAGAACTGAGCCATTAGGATATAAAGAAATCGAAGGCTTAAAGGAAATCGATAAGGTAATTGAAGTAGATCAATCGCCAATAGGCAGAACACCTCGATCGAATCCCGCCACTTATACGGGCGTATTTACCGAGATTAGAAGTTTATTCTCCAATATGCCTGAGGCAAAAATACGAGGTTACAAGCCAGGCCGATTCTCATTTAATGTGAAAGGCGGGAGGTGCGAAACTTGCGAAGGAGGTGGCATGCGAGTGATCGAAATGGATTTTCTGCCAGATGTCCACGTGCCTTGTGAAACTTGTAAAGGCAAGCGCTACAATAGAGAAACGCTGGAAGTGCGTTTCAAAGGCAAATCTATTTCTGATGTACTTGACATGACGGTGGAGCAAGCGGTAGAGTTTTTTACCAACCAGCCAAAAATTTTAAGAAAAATACAAACATTATCTGATGTTGGTTTGGGCTATATCACTTTAGGCCAGCATGCTACGACATTATCTGGCGGAGAAGCGCAAAGAGTGAAACTTGCCACAGAGCTGTCGAAGCGGGACACAGGGATGACTTTTTATATTTTGGATGAGCCAACTACAGGACTCCATTTCCAAGATATTCAGCATTTGCTTGATGTGGTGAACAAACTAGTGGATAAAGGCAATACTGTCCTCATTATCGAGCACAACATGGACATTATCAAAGTAGCCGATCATATTGTGGACTTGGGGCCAGAAGGTGGCGAAAAGGGAGGTTATATAATAGCTGAAGGAAGACCTGAAGAAGTAGCCAAAGTGAAAAAGAGCTACACAGCTAGGTTTTTGGCTCTGGAATTAAAGGGAGCAAGTGTGATAAACACTGCGGAAGTAGCAAACTAGGTAATTTTATTCCCTGAGCTTAAGGCAAAAAAAGAGCGACTACTGTCGCTCCTTTCCAATCAACCTTAAACTTAACTATGAAAATGATCTTTTAACTAACTGGTAGTACTTCTTCTTTTACATCAAACAAATAGAATTGCTTGTTCTGATGTTCGATAAGGAACGAACTTCTAGAAAGTTTATTTTTTAAATCAGCATGTTCAGGCCAATTAATAGTGCCTTCGTAGGTGATTTCATCGATTATATTTCCGTCCAAATCAACAATTATGATGCTTGTTGCAGGATTGTAGATTTCAGCCATCAATTTTTTCTGAATTTCAAGTTCAAGAAGTTGATTATAAGCCTCTTGAAGTGCCATATTTTCTTCGGTAGAGATGATTGTGGGCTCCTTTTCGTTAGCGCAAGCTAAATTGACCATCATTGCAAATGCAGCAATGAATATCCCGGTTTTTTTAAAATTTAATGTTTTCATGTTTTTGACCTTTAAAATATTTTTAACCTTTTTTTATTCTGTTTGTCTGAGATTCACATATATGACGCAGAATATTATTCTATAGTTGCATCAATATGTAAATTATTTTTCGGAAAATTTGATGAATTTGAACTCTACCAATATCTGCCCTAAAGGGTAGTTTTTTAGTTATCAAAACAAATTCTATTTTCGAGATTTTAAGGTGATTTTAATTTTGCTTAAAAATGCCCTACCAAATTTTATACTGTTAAGACGCTGCAAAATGGAAAAGGATTAACGCTTAGGATAAGTGGGTGATTTTGGACTTTTACGGTAAATAAAAATTCTGAGTATTTAAAAAAATTACTCATTGAAGAAAAAACTAATAAAAGAATGTTTCCGATTATGGATGGTACAAGCAGATTATAAATAATGCCTTTCAAATTGACGATAATAAGTCTTTATTTAATAGATATTTTCAATCTACATTTTTGATAAAGTTCAGTCGCAAAAAGATTCTCTATTGGTCCTTCCAAATATTTGGCTGGACAAGCTATGCCTTACTAAATATCTTTTTTGTGGCCCTTATTCGCTTGGCCGAAAATGGAGCTTTTGCCTCACCATCTGATCAAATAGTTTTAAGCTACTTTTTGCAAGCTGCATTTTTCTTGGTAAGTACTCATTTGTTTAGAAACCTGATCATCAAATGGCGGTGGATCAAAATGCACGTTTCTCAAATTATCCCAAGGGTTTCAGTTTCAGTACTGGTATTGAGTATTCTCAATTATTTATTTCAAGTATTTACCGCATTCAATTTAGGCACCATTAATTTTCAAACTGACTTTGAACCTGTGGTGGTGCTTACTAATATATTTCTAGTTTATATTTTCTATTTCCTTTGGGCGTCTATTTACTTTTTGTACAATTATATGGAGAGCTACAATGCTAGCTTGAAGCAAGAAGCAGCGATCAATGAGATCAGACTTAATGCCCTTAAATCACAGCTCAACCCACATTTCATTTTTAATGCTCTTAATAGCGTACGCGCATTGGTTGATGAGGATCCTAGAAAAGCTAAAATTGCCATTACCCAATTATCGAATATTCTTCGCAATAGCCTTGTGATGGACAAAAAGATGGTAATTCCTTTTAATGATGAAATAAAGACAGTAAAAGATTACCTAAACCTCGAGTTAATACGTTTTGAAGAAAGACTACAAACTAAATTTATTATCCATCCCGAGTCAGGACAATTTGAAGTTCCTCCGCTAATGGTTCAAACCTTGGTAGAAAATGGCATTAAGCATGGCATATCCAATCTAGTGGCTGGAGGGTTGCTACAGATTGAAACCGATGTACAAAACAATATCCTCACTATTAAAATAAAAAATAGTGGACAATATATAAATGGCGTAATTTCGAAGAAAGGAACTGGTTATGGACTACAAAATACTGAGCAGCGATTGAAGCTTATTTATGGAGATCAGGCCACTTTTCGAATATTCAATGAATCTGATAAATTTGTAATGACTGAAGTAAAAATCCCACAACGAATATGAGAGCACTAATTGTAGATGACGAAAGATTAGCTCGCAAAGAATTGCTGAGCCTTCTAGCAGAGTATAAAGAAATTGAAATTGTAGGCGAAGCAGTAAATGTGGACGATGCAATCGAAAAAATCAATCAATTACAACCTGATTTGCTTTTTTTGGATATTCAAATGCCTGGAAAAACAGGATTTGATTTATTGGAAGAACTTGAAAAAGCACCCAATGTTATCTTCACAACCGCTTATGATGAGTATGCCCTAAAAGCTTTCCAAGTGAATGCACTTGACTACTTGCTAAAACCAATACAGCCCGAGCGCCTGAAAGAAGCAGTAACCAAGATGGTGAAAGTCCAGCAAAAGGAAGATGCAATGGAAGAAAATTCTGAAAAGAAAAAGCTCGGCATTAATGATCAGGTTTTTGTAAAAGATGGTGAAAGATGCTGGTTTGTAAGATTGAAAGATATCCGATTATTCGAGTCTGATGGCAATTATATCAAAATCTATTTTGAGAACTTCAAGCCGATGATTCACAAGTCGCTCAATGCCTTAGACGAACGTCTTGATGATCGCGCCTTCTTTAGAGCTAGCCGTAAGCATATTATCAACCTCAATTGGGTAGAGAGCATCGAGAGCTGGTTCAATGGCGGATTGATGGTAATGCTGAAAGGCGGAGAAAAAATTGAAGTGAGCCGCAGACAAGCGGCCAAATTTAAAGAAATGATGAGTTTGTAAATCTATTTCTTCTAAGATTCAATTATTAGGGCAATTTATCAAACCTTTATGGCTATTTACGTATGTAATAATCAGGGCTTTACGAATTTGAAACGGAGCCTATAAGAAAAGAAGCGATAATAAAATGAAGTTATATACAAGACCCCTCATCGAATTGATGGATGAAATTGAGGACAATCTCAACAATCTGAGCTATACGCCATACTTTATGAAATGGTATGGAGGGATCAAGGAGTCAATGGAGGAGTTGCAATCAGTAGTATGTGATCAAATGTCGGAGATTAACATGCAAATTGCCGAGCTTGATCATTACTTGTACGACAAATATGTTCGAGTAAATAAAAAGGTAGAAAAATCTGGTTTAAGCTGCATATTGCGCCACTGGAATTACAGCCTAAAACAAGCTCCAAGAGATGTTGATTTTATTAAAGAAGATATCCAAGAACTGAGTGAGTGGATCGAAAAAAACGGAATGGTGAAGGTAAAATAGCATCTTCCATATCTTGATAAATAGGAAAGCCCAAGCATCAAACTTGGGCTTTCCTATTTAAATTTAATAGCTGATTAGGAAATCAATTTCTCAAATATCCTCTTAAAGCTCACAGATTCGCTAATTTTATGTGGCAAATCTGCAATCGCCACTCTTTCTTGTTCGGTGGTATCTCTGTGTCTAATTGTCACTGTATTATCTTCAAGCGTTTGGTGATCTACAGCAATACAATAAGGCGTACCAATTAAATCTTGGCGAGTGTAGCGCTTACCAATAGAACCTTGTTCTTCATATATCACAGGGAAATCCATTTGTAATAGCTGCACAACCTCCCGCGCTTTTTCAGGTAATCCATCTTTTTTTGTAAGAGGGAAAATGGCTGCTTTCACAGGCGCCAATGCAGGATGCAATTTCAAGTAACTTCTCTCTTTTTGTTCATCTCCTTCGCCAGTTGTTTCTTCAGTATAAGCTTCGCAAAGTGTTGCCAAGAATAATCTATCTGAACCAGATGATGTTTCCACCACATATGGAATATAGTTTTTATTTACCTCAGGGTCAAAGTATTGTAATTTCTTTCGAGAAACTTCTTGATGGCTTTTTAAATCAAAATCAGTACGAGAATGGATGCCTTCTATTTCTTTGAAGCCAAAAGGAAACTGATATTCGATATCCACAGCGGCATTGGCATAATGGGCAAGTTTTTCATGATCATGGAATTTCAATTTGGCGGGAGGGAAACCAAGGGCCTCATACCATTTCATTCTGGCTTCTTTCCAGAACTTATACCATTCCATCTCCTCACCTGGTCGCACAAAGTATTGCATTTCCATTTGCTCAAATTCACGCATACGGAATATAAACTGACGCGCAACGATTTCATTTCTGAAAGCCTTACCAATTTGTGCAATGCCAAAAGGCACCTTCATTCGGGCAGATTTTTGTACGTTGAGAAAGTTCACAAAAATACCTTGGGCGGTTTCAGGCCTTAAATAAATTGCATTGGAATCGTCTGCTACAGAACCCATCTGGGTAGAGAACATTAAGTTGAACTGCCTCACCTCTGTCCAATTTGCTGTACCGCTTATTGGGCAAGTGATGCCTTCATTGATTATTAATTCTTGCAAGCCCTTCAAGTCCTCAGCCGTAAGCAACTCATTCATCCTTTTAACAAGAAAATGAGCCTTATCCCCTTGTCCATTTGCTTCCAATTTAGCAGCAGCATCTTCGATAAGCACATCTGCACGGTATCTCTTTTTGGAATCCTTATTATCCACCATAGGATCGTTGAAGCTATCTATATGGCCAGAGGCTTTCCAAGTCAGTGGGTGCATAAATATGGCAGAGTCCAGGCCAACGATATTAGCATGGAGCTGCGTCATGCACTGCCACCATACCTTCTTTAGGTTGTTTTTAAGTTCTACACCGTATGGGCCATAGTCGTATACGGCTTGTAAGCCATCGTATATTTCGCTGGAGGGAAACACAAAACCATATTCCTTGGCATGTGCTACTACATTTTTAAACAAATTATTTTCTTGGGATGATGATTCATTCTTATTCATGGCCGCAAAGATAATCAGCTGATTAAGTCTTTTCTAATTGCTTTAACTCATTTTTACGGTTATTTAGGGCAAATCTATTATCTTGGAATGTTGTAATCTACTAAACTATGTTCCAGAAAATTGCTCTTGCTATTGCTTTCTCGCCTAGAATGGAGGCCTTGATGTGCGAAATCAAACGCTTGTCAGAGATATTTAATACTGAAATTATTTTTATCCACATTGGCATCCAAAGTGAAAAGGAACAAGTCAAGCTTGATGAGCTGTTGGTTGCCTCAGGATTCAATCAAAGTAACTCCAGAGTAATTTGGGAAGAAGGTGATCCAACAAAAAAGATCATAGAAATATGTAAAAGAGAAAATGTAGATCTGCTTGTGACAGGCGCACTAAAAAAGGAATCCTTCCTTAGGATGCACTTTAGTTCTGTCGCCAGAAAAATAATGCGTAAAGCAGAGGTTTCACTATTAATTCTGTTGGAGCCAAGCTTGCAACCTAAGTCTTTCAAAAGGATCGTAATCAATGGAACAGACCATCCTCGTACAGCCGAAATAATTGAAAAGGGCTTACAACTAGCAAAAATAGAAAAGGCACAAAATGTTCATATTATCAACGAGATTCAAATGATGGGCCTGAGAATGTCGGTAGCAGGAGAAGACACGGCGGATACGGTAGAAAGCACTAGACGCGGCCTGGTAAATGATGAAGTTGTTAAAATTGAAGATATATTAAAGAATATTGATAAGGGTAACTTAAAAATAAATATCAAAATAGTGAGTGGAAAGCCTGGTTATGAAATGGCCCGCTTTGCTGAGAAGGTAGAGGCAGATTTATTGGTATTGAGAGCACCAGATCACAAGCTTAATTTGTTAGATCGGTTTTTTCCTCACGATCTTGAATATATCCTCAATGACCTCCCAAGTAACTTATTGATAATTCAACCACAAAGCTCATAATGGAGAAATTAAACACATTGAGCCATGGAGATGTGGTAACTTTATTTGTGCAATTAAGCATCATGCTAATTTTTGCACGCTTGCTTGCGGAGGCTGCTCGAAAATTTAAGCAACCAGCAGTTGTTGGGGAAATCTTCGCTGGAATAATCCTTGGACCCACTGTGTTCGGCCTTCTTGCGCCAGAAGCTTTCCAGTCCATTTTTGCGATGGAGAGTAATTCCTTCTTGGTATTGGATGGTATAGTGCAAATGGCGGTTGTTTTACTGCTTTTTATCGCTGGACTAGAAGTAGAATTACATATAGTGTGGGCTCAAGGAAAAAATGCCCTAAGCATTTCATTTTATTCCCTTATCATTCCATTGGTTATTGGGTTCTTGTCCACCTACTTCTTTCCTGAGTTTTGGGGTATTGGCGATCCAGATTCTAAATTAATCTTTGCGCTATTTATAGGTACAGCACTTTCAATTACTGCATTACCTGTTATTGCAAGAGTTTTAATGGATCTGAAAATTTTCAAATCTAAAATGGGATTGCTCATTATTGCTTCGGCAATGATTATTGATATCCTCGGATGGATCATTTTTTCAATAATTCTAAGCATGATGGGTCGCAATGTGGAAGGAGTAAGCTTATGGGCCACAATTGCTCTTACGCTTGGCTTCACTATTTTGATGCTAACGGTAGGCAAAAGCATTATTAATAAAGCCCTTCCTTGGGTAAACAAAAAGATGGCCTGGCCTGGGGGATTACTTTCTTTATCAATGGCAGTTTGTTTTATGGCTGCGGCATTTACTGAATATATTGGGATTCATGCCATTTTTGGTGCATTTATAGTGGGTGTTGCTCTTGGTGATTCAGAGTTTATGACAGAAAAGGCAAAGGAAATTTTGCATCAGTTCATCAATAACATCTTTGCACCTTTGTTCTTTGTGTCTATTGGACTCAAGGTCAATTTTATAGAAGGTTTCAACCCCATCTTAGTGCTTTCGGTTTTAGCGATAGGATTTTTAACCAAAATAATTGGTAGTGGTATAGGTGCTAAAGTAGCTGGCTTTGGTAATCGTGACGCACTTGCCATTGGGTATGCCATGAATACAAGAGGAGCAATGGAGATAATATTGGGCTTGATTGCGCTTGAAAATGGGCTGATTACTAATGCAATGTTTATTGCACTGGTGGTACTTGCATTAGCGACCAGTATGGCGGCTGGCCCATTAATGAAATCGGCGCTGAGAGTAAAACAAAAAACCTAATTTGAAGCCTTTTTGGGCGATTCACCAAGTAATAAGGCGAAGGGCTTGGTGCTTTCAAATTCATCTAAAATAACTCGCAACGCGCCAATAAGTGGAATAAAAAGAACCATACCAGAAACACCCCAAATCATACCTCCCGCCAAAAGAGCAATGATTACCGCAAGTGGATTCGCATGGACGCTGCTGCCAACTACATAAGGAGTTATTAGGTTGTTTTCAAATATTTGTAACCCCCATAATAGCCCTAGAGTAAGTAGCGGGAGGAATAGTGTATCATTTGTCAGATAGACATATAACACAGTGACCAAACTAGACAAAAATACTCCGACATAAGGAATCAAATTGAAAACAGCTAAAAAGACGGCAAAGAAAAGGGCGTGCTTTATTCCTAAGCCAAATAAAACAATTGTGAACAAAACACCCATAATTAGCGTGACTAGCGCCATTCCATATAGGTATTGTTGGATTACATTCCGCACTTTTTGGATTACTTTGGCCGTTTGTGCTCTTGTCTCTCCTTTTCCAATTTGAAGCAGGAATTCGAAATACACCTTGCGATATTGAATAAGAAAAAAGATAAACAATGGCATCAAAGTGAGATAAGTAATTGCTATTGCCGCCGACGTAAGTGTCTGGGAAACTCCTGCGAGCCCACCTTCAGTAAATCTCTCAATAGAGTTGGCAATCTGTGTAGCTTGGAAATCTTTACTCAAACCAATTTTATCAGTAAGAAATAATTGAATTTCTCCCAAAGTGCTTTCGAATCGGCTGCCCAATTTTGGTAAGTCTTGAATTAATGAAATAACCTCCCTCGAGAGAAAAAATAAAACAGCAGCAATGATGGAGGTAAGGACTACAATACTTAGAATCGCCGCAATAGGCGCAGGTAATCCTTTTTTTTCAAGCCACTGTACTGGCGAAAGAATAAGTATAGCCAAGAATGCAGACCACGCTAATGGCGCCAATAACTGCTGACCCACTATGAGTATGTGTACCAATAGAACCAAAAAAAGTAAGGTATAGGTTAACTTTTGAATATTCATAGCTGTTAATCAGACCATAGGACTCAATTTCGACTATCTAAATTTAATCGAGAATAAATTGCTGAACAACTAAGCTAGACTTTTTAAAAAACAATACCTTTGAATGAAGGTTAGCTGTAAATCATGAATACTAAAATAAAGACAGGAAAAGTAGGTGTATTACTCGTAAATTTGGGCACGCCAGACAGTCCCAAAACACCTGATGTAAGAAAATATCTGCGTGAATTTTTGATGGATGGGCGCGTAATTGATATCCCCGCAATTCCTCGTTGGTTATTAGTCAATGGCATAATTGCTCCTTTTCGTTCACCAAAATCGGCTAAGGAATACAGAAAATTGTGGGATGATCGAGGCTCGCCTTTGAAGTATTATGGAGAAGATGTAAGAGACCTATTGCAAGCAGAACTTGGCAGCGATTACCATGTGGTACTTGGCATGCGCTATCAAAGCCCATCGATACAAACAGCTCTCGATGAGCTAAAAAAAGCCAGTGTAGATTCTATAATTTGTATACCACTATTCCCACAATACGCGAGTGCCACAAATGGGTCGGTAGTGGATAAAGTAATGGAAATTTGTCGCACTTGGCAAATTATCCCAAGTGTCAATTTTGTAAATAGATTTGTAGAGCACCCACTTTTTATCAAAGCATTTGCAAATATTGGCAAAAAATATCTTGCCGAAGCGGAATATGATCATGTGGTATTTAGCTACCACGGATTGCCAGAAAGACAAATTCGTAAAGGCAGCGTAGGTACGCAATGCCAGCTAGGTGATTGCTGTGACCACTTTCATAAAAACAACGCTTATTGCTATCGAGCACAATGTTTCTTGACTACTCGCTTGATAGCATCGGAACTTGGTTTAAAAGAAGGACAGTTTACGACATGTTTCCAAAGTAGGTTGGGTAATGACCCTTGGATCAAGCCATACACAGAAGATATGTTGAAAGAATTGGCAGGTAAAGGAATTAAAAAAGTCCTTGTATATTGTCCTGCCTTTATTGCCGACTGTTTGGAGACAACCGTAGAAGTAGGTGAAGAATATAAAGAACAATTCGAAGAAGCGGGAGGAGAAGTTTGGCAACTTGTAAA
This sequence comes from uncultured Roseivirgaceae bacterium, assembly GCA_964598395.1. Taxonomy (GTDB): domain Bacteria; phylum Bacteroidota; class Bacteroidia; order Cytophagales; family Cyclobacteriaceae; genus CAXBDP01. The sequence goes on along the minus strand of CAZRBW010000018.1, from coordinate 12,264 downwards.
AAGCCTAAACAACTCGCCAGAATGGATAGCATGCCTAAAGGAATTGGTTTACGAAAATACGCCTATCGCACAAAATAAAATATCGATGTAGATAGTTTTTTCGGGATTAAATTTCTTCATTTGGATTAATATCTATCTATAAATACTAAAATTTAAAAAGTAGCATTTTTTATTTGGCAATAAGGTGGACTTTATAAAATGGCTGCCTACCTTTGAAGCTTATTTTCTGAAAAAAATCTCTTGATGGAAAAGCCAAGAACTCGAATAAGCGGAACGGGATCCTATATTCCTACGCTAAAAGTTACGAACGCAGACTTTAGCAATCATCGATTCTTCAATGCTGATGGAAGCAAATTCGTAACTGCCAATAGTGAGATAATTGAGAAGTTTGAAGCAATCACGGGCATAGAAGAAAGAAGATACGCAAGCAATAATCTTAACACCTCAGATATTGCTGCTATTGCCGCCAAGAAAGCAATAGAGGATGCTGGAATAGATCCCGAAACGATAGATCAAATCATCTTTGCCCACAACTTTGGGGATGTAAGCCATGGGAGTAATCAGACTGATGCTGTGCCGAGTTTGGGGAATAGAGTAAAACATCATTTGAAGATTAAAAACCCTTATTGCATTGCATATGACTTGTTTTTTGGCTGTCCAGGATGGATTCAAGGACTAATCACTGCGGACGCTGTAATCAAATCAGGCCAAGCTAAAAGATGCTTGGTTATAGGTGCTGAAACACTTAGTCGGGTGGTGGATCCAAACGATAGAGATGCTATGATTTTCTCAGATGGGGCTGGTGCTGCAATAGTAGAAGCAGCCTCTGATGACAAGGAAGAAGGTATTTTGGCAAGCGCTGCATTATCACATTCGTTGGAAGAACTAGATTTCCTATTTATGGGAAAATCCTTCGATCCAGAAAACACCTCGAATGTGAAATTCATCAAAATGCTGGGTAGAAAGATTTACGAATATACCCTAACGTATGTCCCGCAAGCAATGCTCGATTGTATAGCCAAAGCAGGGCTTCAATTGGAGGATGTAAAGAAGGTGTTTATCCATCAAGCAAATGAAAAAATGGATGAGGCCATTATCAAGCGCTTGTATAAAGGTAAAGTGATGCCAAATGATATTATGCCGATGAGTATACACTGGCTTGGCAATAGTTCGGTAGCTACAGTAATTACACTTTTCGATTTGGTAAGGAAAGGTCAGTTAGATCAGCATCAACTTAACAAGGGAGATATTATCGTATTCGCATCAGTAGGTGCTGGCATGAATATCAACGCAGTAGTTTATCGATATTAGGCTTTACTCATTTCTGATTTTACCGGCACAATTTCTTTAAGCTTTTCGATCACGATATCCACTTCGTCTTTCGTATTGAACTTACTGAATGAGAAGCGAACAGAGGCTCTCGAAGGATCGGCACCAATGCCTGAAAGCACGTGGCTACCTTTCATTGCGCCGCTTGAGCAGGCACTTCCACCTGAAGCCGAAATTCCATGCAAATCCAAATGGAAAAGCATCATATCATTATCTTCATTTGGAGGAAAGCAAACACTTAACACAGTATAAAGGCTTTTATCCATTTCGCCAGATAAGCCATTGAAGCTAATTCCTGCAAAATTTTCCTTAAGTTTTTCGATCATATATGATTTGACACCAGATGTATGCGCTTGATGATCGGTCATATCACGATAGGCAATTTCTAATGCTTTGCCCAAACCAATTATGCCATAAACATTCTCCGTTCCTCCACGCATATTTCGCTCCTGGGCTCCACCATAAATAAGCGGGTGGATTTTGTTTTTGCGATTTACATACAGAAAACCTACGCCTTTCGGACCATGAAATTTATGCGCAGCACCTACAATAAAGTTGACAGGCAATTGCTTCAAATCATGTACATAATGTCCCACAGTCTGTACCGTATCTGAGTGGAAATAGGCATCGTATGAATGAGCCATGTTGCCAATTCTATCCAAATCATTGAGATTGCCAATTTCATTGTTGGCGTGCATGAGAGAAACAAGGGTATTTTTATTGCTTTTCAGTAACTCTTCGAGATGGTCAAAATTGATTTCACCTTTATTATTGACATCAACCAAACTCAATTTGACATGCCCTTCTTTTTCTAAGCTTTCTGCTGTGTGCAATACGGCATGGTGTTCAAGCGGCGAAGTGATTATATGCTTGATAGCCAAATTATCAACACTACATCGTAATACAGTATTATCAGCTTCTGTACCGCCTGATGTAAAAAAGATTTCGGCTGGAGTGCAGTTCAGATGATCGGCAATGAGTTTGCGAGTTCGTTCAATGCCTGTTCTAACCTCCCGCCCATGCGCATGAATTGAAGAAGGATTACCATAATAATTTTCTAGGTACGGGAGCATTGCTTGAAGCACTTCCGGATCTATGGCTGTAGTTGCAGCATTATCTAGGTAGATTCTTTCTTCTCTATTCATTGCCATTTACAATTTCTTTGATATCCTGTATGATCTTATTTGCCAAATGGTCTGCTGTGGCATTCGACTCAGATTCTGCATAAATTCTAATAATCGGTTCGGTGTTGGACTTACGCAAATGTACCCATTCGCTGTCGAAATCTATCCTAACACCATCTACTGTAATTTGGGGCTGCTTTTCGTACTTCTTTTGCATACCTGCAAGCACTTTATCCACATCTATTTCTGGTGTAAGCTCAATTTTATTTTTCGAAATATGGTAATTTGGATAGCTAGCACGCAGCATTGAGCAGCTTTTGCCAAATTTAGCTAATTGTGTCAAAAACAGTGCTATACCAACCAAGGCATCGCGACCATAATGTAATTCTGGATAAATAATACCACCGTTCCCTTCGCCGCCGATAATCGCATTATTGGCTTTCATCGCTTCTACCACATTCACTTCGCCAACAGCTGATGCCACATACTCTCCACCTCTTTTGATAGTCACATCTTTCAACGCGCGGGAGGATGATAGATTGGATACCGTATTGCCAGGAGTTTGGGATAGCACATAATCTGCCACAGTCACCAAAGTATATTCCTCGCCAAATGGAGTTCCATCCTCGCAAACGAGAGCAAGTCTATCCACATCGGGGTCTACCACAATGCCTAAATCAAAGCTGCCGTTTTGCAGCTCTTTGCAGATCTCTCTTATATTTTCTGGCAAAGGTTCAGGGTTATGCGCAAATTGCCCATTGGCTTCTCCATTGATCAAATGGATATGATCTACTCCAAGCCTTTCGAGCAGAGCTGGTATAGCAATACCACCAACTGAATTTACAGGATCGACAACGATTTTGAATTTTCTATTTCGAATTGCCTCCACATCTACCAATGGCAAATCTAATACTTGCTGTATGTGTTTATCGAGCTGAGAATGGTCTTGCTTGTACTGTCCGGCTTTTTTATTTGGTGCATATTCTACCTGGCCTTGTTCCGCAATTTCTAATATGCGTTGACCTTCTGCATTGGAAATAAACTCACCTTTTTCGTTGAGGAGCTTTAGGGCATTCCACTGCACAGGGTTATGAGACGCGGTAAGGATAATCCCACCTCCCGCTTTTTCATTCACCACTGCCACTTCTACTGTGGGTGTGCTGGCTAGGCCAAGATCGATCACATCTATTCCTAAACTTTGTAGTGTAGATGCTACCAATGGAGCGATCCACTCTCCTGAAGGACGGGCGTCTCTGCCAATTACTACTTTTGCATTTACCTCTTTGCTAAGCATCCAAGCGCCATATGCAGAAGAGAATTTTACTATATCTATGGGAGTTAAATTATCGCCTTGTTGGCCTCCAATTGTTCCTCTGATTCCCGAAATTGATTTGATTAAAGTCAAAGCGTCCTAAATTTTGCACGCAAATTACATAATTAGTATTAAAGTGCGTATTTAATTACTCATACTACTTAAATTTGGCCATAACCTTATCCACTTCGGAATCGGGATTGCCACATGATTCGCCAGGCTTAATTTCTTTTCCGCAGAAGCCGCAAGCCGCACCGTCTTTATTTAAAAAAGGGCTTTGAGAAGCGCAAGTGCCTTTAAACTCACCGTTTTTCAACAAAATGAGTCTTACAGACATAAATATGAAAAATATACCAATTAGACCGAGGGTTAAAATAAGAGTGGGCATCGATTTTTTATCTTTGTGCAAAATTAATAAACTCACCGCATAAACAACAGCTCCGCAGACTTAGTTTCTCGGCACCATATATAATGAAAAGCCCATTATCCGCACCCGACCCAAATAGAAATGCCAAGCTTGAAGCTTTTGATCGCCTACTTACAATAATGGATGAGTTGCGGGAAAATTGTCCTTGGGATAAGAAGCAAACCTTGGAAAGCCTGCGACACCTTACCATTGAAGAAACATATGAGCTTTCCGATGCCATTTTGGGCAATGACTTGGATGAAGTGAAAAAGGAATTGGGCGATTTGATGCTGCATAATGTGTTTTATGCAAAGATTGGCGAGGAGAAAAAGGCCTTTGATATTGCCGATGTACTCAATGGAATTTGTGATAAATTAATCCACCGACATCCACATATCTACGGCGATGTGCAGGCCGAGGATGAAGAAGCTGTGAAGCAAAACTGGGAAAAAATAAAGTTAAAGGAAAAGGGAAATACATCGGTACTTGGTGGCGTACCCAATAGTTTGCCGGCCTTGGTAAAAGCGATGCGTATTCAAGAAAAAGCACGTGGAGTTGGTTTTGACTGGGATGAAGCCTCGCAAGTTTGGGAAAAGGTAGAAGAAGAAATGGCCGAGTTTCGCGCCGAATTTCAAGCTGAAGATCCAGAGAAAATAGATAAGGCTAAAGCTATGGGCGAATTTGGCGACCTATTATTCTCATTGATAAATTACTCCAGATTTATAGATGTAAACCCAGAAGAGGCATTGGAACGAACAAATCGCAAATTTATCTCTCGCTTTCAGTACCTTGAGCAGAAATCCAAAGCCTTGGGAATGGAGCTTTCTGACATGACCCTAAGCGAAATGGATGAAATTTGGAATGAGGCAAAACAATTCGATGGATGAACAATAGCGAAAAGCTAAGTTTTGGCGGCAAGCTGAAAGCCTTTTGGAATGCCATGCTTATGAGAATTCTCGTATGGAGGCTCAAGCATTTAAGCAATCGTAGCTTTGTGATTTTGCTTGGTGCACTCATTGGAATCATCACTGGATTGGCCGCTAGCTTCTTAAAGTTTGCTATTTCTAATATCCGAGACTTCCTTACTGGAGGCTTCGATTTCCAATATGTAAATCTTCTCTACATAGCCTATCCACTTTTGGGTATTGTTATCACAGTATTTGTAGCCAGATTTATCCTCAACGAAAAATCTTCTCACGGTGTCACCGATATCATTTATGCGATTTCCAAGGGCTCTAGCAAGCTTGCTCCTCTTAAAATGGTGAGCCGAATGGTTACCAGTGCAATCACTACAGGGTTTGGTGGTTCGGTTGGTATTGAGGCGCCAATTTCAGTAACAGGTGCTGCCATCGGTTCCAATATGGGGCAGGCTTTTCGGCTCAATTATAAGAGCAGAAGTTTGCTAATCGGTTGCGGATCTGCAAGTGCTATTGCAGCCATGTTTAATGCGCCCATTGCTGGGGTTATTTTCACCATTGAGATCATTCTTACAGAAGTTACTATTTCCTCTTTCATCCCATTATTAATCGCTTCAGTCGCAGGAGCATTGGTTGCTTCGGCTTTTTCTGGTGGTGATTCTATATTTGTTTACAATCTAGACTATGTATTAGAGCTTGCGGAAATTCCGTGGTTTATTACTTTAGGTGTATTAGCTGGACTGATATCGCTATATTTTATTCGGATTAATACTTGGGTGGAAAGTATTTCGGTGAAAATAAAAAGACCTTTCAGCAAAGCCATTGTAGGAGGTTTGGGTCTTGGATTGTTGATTTTTGTGTTTCCTCCCATTTATGGTGAAGGTTATAATAGTATTAGATTACTCTTGGATGGAGAGGTACCTAAATTATTGAACAGCTCTTTTTTTGCTGGTGAATTTAATAATTCACTAATTCTAATGTTGTTTTTAGGATTTATGATCTTAGTGAAGCCTTTGGCAACAGCAATGACGATAAGTGCGGGAGGTGGAGGTGGTGTATTTGCACCTTCCTTGTTTGTAGGCGGTATCACGGGATTTACTTTTGCTACAGGATTCAATTTGATTTATCCTGATTCACTAAGCCCTGCTAGCTTCACTTTGGTAGGCATGTGCGGAGTAATGAGCGGGGTATTACATGCTCCTCTCACAGCAATTTTCCTTATTGCAGAGCTTACGCAAGGGTATTCACTTTTTATCCCACTTATGTTAGTTTCGGCTATTAGCTACAGCACTATTTACTATTTTGAGAAGAATTCGATCTATACCAAAAAACTCATTGAGCAAGGCGATTTGATCTTGGACAATAAGGATTTGCAAGTGCTTAGCTTGATGGAATTGGAAAAACTAATCGAGATGGATTTACTAACTATTGGTCCAAATGCCATGCTTCGTGATTTGGTGGGGCTTGTAAAGAAATCTAAAAGGAACATATTCCCAGTAATTGATGAAAATGGGGCGCTTATGGGAATAGTTACACTTGATGATATTCGAGAAATTATGTTTGATCCCAAGGCATTGGACGAAGTAACAGTGAGGTCTGTTATGCATAAGGCGCCAAACCAAATCCACGCTGGCGACAATATGCAAATGGTGATGGCTAAGTTTGAAAATTCCGGCGCCTGGAACCTACCTGTGATAAATGAAGGTGCATATATAGGCCTACTCTCCAAATCCACCATATTTAATGCCTATCGCAAAAAACTTGTTAGACAGGATAAAGCATAGGTAACCCTTGAATTCATAAGAAATTTTAATAGAAATTAGTTGTCCACAAAACGGGAAATATTATTTGGTGGCTTTTTCAATTGTAAATCAGCGAGTTATGCGTTTTACTTATTTAATTGTGGATAACTCTTGTAATTTGTGGAAAACTAGCCTTGACTTTTTGCAATCTCTTTTTCGTCTAATTTTAGAGTTTCCTCCCGCAATTTTTTGCTTGCAAATTAAGCTTGAAAAGGGAGATTTGGCAGACAAAGATTTGCTAAAATTCTTTTGTTAATTTCACAATTAGCATTTTGGAAAATTTTGAAATTACCTGAAGGTTAATTAAACGATGTTTTTATTCTCACCATCAACATAATTTGGTAATTCAAATCATTAAAACTTTAGAATAGACGAACAAAGCTGTCAAAATTACGTTTATTAGAATTGTGCAATTTCAGAATGTGGATAAGCTTCCAATTGCGAGTTCTTCCTAAAAATTTATCTAATTTTTCAACGATTTATATTTGGCAAAAACTAAATTAGCATCATGAAAATTTTACCGATTATTTTCATCCTTACTTTTTTTGCAGATAATTCTATTTACACCGAAAAAAAAATTGAGGTGATAAAATTCGAGCAATTAGAGAAACTGATAAATGAAGATGGAGAAGGAATTAAAATAATTAATTTTTGGGCCACATGGTGCAAACCTTGTATCAAGGAATTACCATTGTTTGAGGCACTTGAAAATGAAATGGATGGAGTTCCGGTAAAAGTCTACCTTATCTCTATGGATTTTCCTGAAGAAGTAGATTCTAAAGTTAAAACCTTTGTAGAACGAAGGAATATTAACTCCGAAGTGAAGTTACTTGATGAAACCGATTTTAATGCTTTTATCGATAAAATAGATTCAAGATGGTCGGGAGCAATACCGGCAACGCTCATTATTAATGACAAAACAAAATCTCGTGTTTTTATGGAGAAAGAATTGCATGAGGGAGAACTTGAAGAACAGATAAAACTGCTGATTAAATAGTTTAAAAAATTAAATGAACCAATCATGAAAAGCTTAATTATTTCGATTTTGAGTATTGGAGCCATCGCCTTGATAGGGTTGAATCCAATGAATGATAGCGAAGGCTACCAAGTAGGTGATTTTGCTCGCGACTTTAATTTGAAGAATGTAGATGGTAATATGGTGTCTTTAGCTAATTTCAATGAAGCTAAAGGCTTTATTGTGATTTTCACTTGTAATAGCTGCCCATACGCCAAAATGTACGAAGACAGAATTAATGATCTGGATCAAAAATTCAAAGGACAGGGCTATCCTGTAATTGCCATCCAGCCGAATGACGCAATAGCTTCGCCAGATGATTCATTTGAAAACATGCAGCAACGTGCGAAAGAGAAAAACTTCACTTTTCCATATTTGATTGATGAGACGCAAGAGATTACCAAAATTTATGGAGCTACACGAACTCCACATGTGTATCTTCTCAACAAGGAACGTGGCAAAATGAAAGTTACTTATATTGGTGCTATTGATGATAACTATAGAGATGCATCTGCGGTGAAGGTAAAGTATGTAGAAGACGCAATAGCTGAATTAGATGCTAACCGTTCGGTATCGAATAATTACACCAAAGCTATCGGATGTACAATCAAATGGGCAAAATAAACCTGTTCATGAATTACCCTTTTTAGGTAATTTGGCAATCCCTTAACTAGAAACGCTAAATAGCTCAAGAATTA
>CAZRBW010000018.1:0-3561 GCA_964598395.1 uncultured Roseivirgaceae bacterium | reverse complement strand
ATAATAGTTGACCTAAATTTTCATCTATAAAAAGACTCAACCTCATCTTTGAATTTCTCCAAAACTACTCTCCGCTTCAATTTCATGGTTGGTGTAAGTTCTTCACCTTCGATGCTCCACAGTTCTGGTAATATCTTTATTTTCTTCACCTGTTCCCACTTACCAAATTGTTGGTTTATTCTATAAACCTCCCGCTCCATTTTATCTATAATCGATGGATGCTGTATAACTTGCTCATTGCTCTTAAATGGCAATTGTTTGATTTCGTAATAGTCTTTGATGGTTTCAAAATTGGGAACAATCAATGCTGCTGGGAATTTTTCACCTTCGCCTACAATCATTACCTGTTCTATAAACATGCTTTCTTTTAGCTTATTTTCTAGATAGCCTGGTGCGATATATTTTCCTCCAGATGTTTTGAATATCTCCTTTTTGCGATCAGTGATTTTCAAATACTTTCCTTCTGCAATCTGTCCAATGTCTCCTGTATGAAACCAGCCATCTTTTATCACTTCAGCCGTTAGCTCAGGCTCTCTGTAATAGCCTTGCATTACATTCCAGCCTTTCACAAGTATTTCTCCGTCTTCTGCTAACTTCACATCAATGCCGTCCATAATGATTCCAGCGTAGCCCAGTCGAATATCTTTTTTGGTAGCTAATGAGCATGAAACCAAAGGGGTGGTTTCTGTAAGTCCATAAGCCTCGCCAATACGAATTCCCGCTGCCCAAAATACCTGGCCAAGTCTTGCCTGCAATGGTGCTGCTCCCACCAAAATCAACTCAATATTTCCGCCTAAAGCCTCCCGCCATTTTTTGAAGATTAGCTTATCAGCAATTCGATGTTTAAGTTTATACAATAAACCTTGTCTCCTATGTGGTACATATTTGAGACCTAAATTTACTGACCAGAAGAAAAGTTGCTTCAGTGGAAATGGCAAATCGTAGCCTTTAGCGATGATTTTATCATACATTTTTTCCAAAAGGCGAGGCACTGCAAAAAACATATGCGGTTTTACTTCTTGTATATTTTCCTTTATGCTTTCTAGGCTTTCGGCATAATAAATCTCTGCACCTAAAGCCAAATAAAGGAAGGTAACCGCACGCTCTGCGATATGACAAAGCGGGAGGAAGCTTAAGGTTCGAACATTCCCAGGTTGGATATATTCAGGGAGCCGATGCTCATAGGCGCATAACAGATTTTGTACCACATTGTTGTGGCTTATCATCACACCCTTTGGTTTGCCTGTGGTGCCAGAAGTGTAAACAATCGTAAGCAAATCAGTTGGCTCAATTTCTTTTTTTCGACCTTCCAGTTCAGCTTTTTTACCTACATCGGCGAGCGAGAGTATTTGTTCCCAATGTTCGAAGCCTTCTAGTTTATCGAAAGTATAAATCTTTTGCAAATCAGTTCCAGCTTGCGCCTTTTTTGCTTTGGCAGCGATTTCAGCATCTCCCACAAATACATATTTGGCACTGGAGTGAGCAAAAATGTATTGATAATCGGCTACAGAAATAGTTGGGTACATAGGAATACTGACTGCACCAATTTGCTGCAATGCCAAATCTACAAAAACCCATTCTGGCCTATTTGATGAGATTATGGCAACTTTATCAGACTTATCCACACCCAATTCGAGTAAACCTAAGGATAAGTTATCCACAATTTCAATTACCTCATCAGTCGAGTAATTTTTCCAATTTCTGTTTTGCTTGTTGTTCAATGACTTAGATTGTGGATAACTTTTCTTTTGCCATTGGAGCACATCAAAGACTCGGGAGATCTCAATTTTAGGTTTATTATGTAGAGTAGTTTTCATCTCAAAAAAGAAGAATGGTTTATTGGATATTTCTCCAATTTAAAAAATAAATTTAATTCCTAGCATCTGCATTTTGCTTGTGAAGGCCTAGGTTGTAATTTGCTAAGGAATGGCAAAAGATAAAACAGTATATGTATGTCAGAACTGTGGTGCACAGTCGGCGAAGTGGATTGGCAAATGTCCTGCATGCGGGGAATGGAATAGCTATGTGGAGGAGTTTATTACCAAAGAAGCGAAAGGAGCACTGAGCAAAACACGTTCATCTGCCAATCAACCTGTATTACTTTCCGCAGTGGAGTATGAGCAACTGAGCCGCATCAATACCTATGATGATGAACTCAACAGAGTGTTGGGCGGAGGTTTAGTGCCAGGATCCGTTGTGCTGATTGGTGGAGAACCAGGAATTGGGAAATCTACTTTGCTGCTACAAGTAGCACTTTCCATAAAAGCAAAAAAGGTATTGTACGTAACGGGCGAAGAAAGTCAAAGCCAAGTGAAAATGCGTGCCGACCGTCTTGGTAATGCTGAATCAGAAATATACTTGTTGGCTGAAACCGGCCTTTCAGAAATTATTGATGCTGTTGATAACTTGAAACCTGCGCTTGTTATTATCGACTCCATCCAAACATTGCAATCTCGACAGATTGAATCCTCTCCTGGCAGTGTTTCTCAAGTGAGAGAGTGTACCAATGAAATTATTAAATCTGCCAAGTCGAGCGGTATTCCATTTATTCTGATTGGCCACATTACCAAGGAGGGAGCGATTGCCGGTCCAAAGGTACTAGAGCATATGGTGGATACTGTATTGCAGTTTGAAGGCGATCGACATTTGACCTATAGGATATTGCGCGCACAGAAAAACCGCTTCGGATCCGATGCAGAGCTAGGCATTTATGAAATGCGAGGCAATGGTTTGCGGGAGGTTTCCAATCCCTCAGAAATATTGATTTCGCAACGAGAAGGAGATTTGAGTGGCGTGGCTATTGGTGCTATGATGGAGGGGAATAGACCGCTATTGATTGAAGTGCAAGCGCTTGTGACGCCGGCTTCGTATGGAACGCCTCAAAGAAGTTCCACTGGGTTTGACGGCAGAAGACTCAATATGCTATTGGCTGTATTGGAAAAGAAAATGGGTTTGCGATTGAGTTCGCAAGATGTTTTTTTAAATATAGCTGGCGGAATGCGTATTGAAGACCCTGCCATTGATTTGGCAGTTTGTGCCGCCATCGCTTCTTCATTTCACGATATGGCGATCTCTCATAAAGCCTGTTTTGCTGGAGAAGTAGGTTTGGGTGGTGAAGTACGCGCAGTAAATAAAATTGAAAACCGAATTGCCGAAGCGCATAAATTAGGCTTTGAAGAAATCTATTTTTCCAAGTTTTCGGAGAAGGGATTAGACAAGCGTAAGTTCCCTTTGCATTGGTTTACATCCTCCCGCCTCGATCAGGTTTTTGTGAACTTATTTTAAGCGAAAATTGGTTCCAAAATTGTAGCTGCGCGCTGACATTTGAATTTTTGTCTGCTTATAATTTATTTTCATGGAAAGCTTCCTAACGAATATTTTTGGTTTCAGTAATGATACCTTTCATTTTATAATTTTACCTCTGCTTATATTCCTAGCTAGAGTTACCGATGTATCGATAAATACCATCAGGATCATGATGGTAATGGCTGGGAAGCGCAATATTGCACCGATTTTGGGCTTTTTTGAGGCTTTTATTTGGTTGCTTGCCATTGGACAAAT
>CAZRBW010000017.1:38152-50347 GCA_964598395.1 uncultured Roseivirgaceae bacterium | reverse complement strand
CCTGCTTTTCTATTCAAGTATTGCGCGATATCTCTATCGGCAGAAATTACTTCACCGTCAATTTTTTCGATAATCATACCAGCTTTCACCTTCAAATCAGCCTTATCTAATGGCCCACCTTTGATAATTTCACTTATTAAAATACCGTCAGCTTTATGATTGTAATCCATAAAAATGCCCAAACTAGCTGTTGCATCTGCTTGCGGGATACTATTGCTATAGCGAGCACCTGCATGCGATACATTCAATTCGCCTAGCATCTCACTTAGCAATTCCGAAAACTCATAGCTATTGCCAATATGCGGGAGGTATTTTTGGTATTCCGTTTTCATCAAATCCCAATCTACACCGTGCATATCTGGCGTATAAAACATGCCTTTGGTGCGTAGCCACACATGCTCGAACATATACTCACGCTCGGCAGCCACATCCAAAGTCATTTCGCCACTAATGCTAATATTTTCTCTCTTATTAGACTCTACATTTATTTTAGAAATCCGTCCGCCAGATAATAAATACAGGTTTTTCATGTCCTTATCCCATTCCAAACTCCCTCCACCTGCATCTAAGGCAATTTCCATTTTGGTGTCTTTAGTGCGCAGGTTAGTGCTCCAAAGGTTCATACCGGCTTCAAATCTGGCTAGGTAATAGAGTTTCTCACCATCTTTTGAAAGCACTGCATCACTCAATGACGATGAATGAATTGTAAGTCTGGCTTTTCTCTCATCCATATCATCCCAATCGAAAGTTAGATCAGCGACGGCTTTACTTTCCTCCTTTTTCGCATCCTTACCGTCCTTATCTTCCCCTTCTTTTTTACTCTTTTCAATTTCTTGTAGCAGAGCAAAATCCTCTTTATTCAAATTGAATCTATCCCAAGCCTCTTTGGTAAAGAACATAGAATAAACATCCTGCTGTGTAGAGCCACTGGTTGCATAGCTTTTCAATCCATCTCGGTCGCTAAACCACAGCATTTGCTTGCCATTATTCACCCATTTCGGACTGCTATCACCATACCCGCTTTTGGTTAAGTTGATCATTTCGCGTTTGCCAGTAGCATCGAGCAGCACAATTTCGCCATTGGACATGGTAGGTCTGTAGCTTGCTAGCAACCATTTGCTATCTGGGCTCCACGTGAAGTATTGATCTCCATCCCGCATGTGAAAAAGCTCATTTGGAGTCAATAAAGTAACCATTTCCTTACTTGCCAAATCCATGACTTTCAGCGTACGACGGTTTTCGACAAAAGCCATTTTTTTACCATCGGGTGAAATTTCTGGAAGGTAATTTTCATTATCATTGCTCAATAGAGGTGTTTCTTCAATAAGCGTTGCTGCATAGAAAAATGGCTCTGATTCGCGCACTTTCTTGCTTTGGAAAATTTGCCATCTGCCATCACGCTCACTTGCATACACCAATGATTTTCCGTCAGGCATAAATTTCAAGAAGCTTTCTTGCTCTGGAGTGTTGGTAATCCGCTTTGTCATCGAGCCATCAACTGAAGTTACGAACACCTCACCTCTCGATATAAATGCGATTTCTTTTCCATTTGGAGAAATTGCCATTTCACGAACACCGCCATTTATAGGCACATAGCTATCATTATTGCTTTTGGCTTGTGTGCGGATGATAATATTCACTTTACTTGGCTCCTCACCTTCACGAATTGTATATAATTCGCCATCGTAGCTAAAGGCCATCAAACCATTGTTGGCAATGCTAAGGAAGCGAACTGGATGAGTATCTAAACTGGTGATTTGCTGATTTTGCGAAGGATTCGCTAAGCTTGACTTATGAATATTGAAATTGCCACTTTGCTCGCTTAGGTAAAAGAAGCTTTGATCATTATCGGCAAATACCGGATTGCGATCTTCTCCATAAAAAGTGGAGATCATCTTGTGCTCCTTTGAAGCTACATCATACACCCAAATATCACGAGCAATGGCAGACTCTTGATGCTTACGAAATTCATTCTCACCACCTTTTTTATCATGATACAGCATTTTGCTGCCATCCTTGCTCACTGCAATATATTCTGCTGGAACGGTAAAAAGCTGATCTACCCTCCCGCCCTTTACAGGTACAGTGTACAATTCAGGTTGCGAGCCGGTTGGATATTGTCTGTGTTCCGCCAAATCTAATCTCACTCCTCCAAATATTACTTTCGAATCATCATGACTAAAAGAATACGGCATTTCATCATTCGAATGGAAAGTAAGTCGCTGAGCAGCACCGCCTTCAGCTGGCATTACAAATACATCAAAATTGCCATAACGGTCTGATGCAAAGGCAATTTGCTGACTATCTTTACTCCATACGGGCATATAATCATGTGCATCGTGGAAGGTAAGCTGTACGGCAGCACCGCCATTTGATGCCACTTTGTATAAATCGCCTTTGTAAGTGAAGGCAATGTATTGGCCATCTGGAGAAATGGCAGAATAACGAGCCCATTGTGGACTCACTTGCGCAATAGCTACACTACTGAGGACGCATAGAAGGAATACAAGGAATTTCCTGATCATTGGAGTAGAGATTAATTATTTCAGTTGATTAATTAGCGGATGAAATTAAGCAATTAAACTAATTAATGGTGAAATAGCGCTTATATATGTTTGAAAATAGCGGGAGGAATATTGCCTCATTGCAAACAAAAATCCTACGAATCAGCTCAATTTGACTGCTACGTAGGATTTCAACTATTGAAAATATATTGCTTATTCTTCTATCAACTTCACTTTATAGAAGATTAGATAATCCAGCTCCTCTTCTTCACTAGGCCCACGAGAGAACCATAAATCTTCACCATGCCCTAAAGCAAAATTTCCTAAAACATCCGGCGCTAAAAAACCATCTGTCTGTTTTCTACCATCAACGAAAACTTGCCATAAGTTGCTTGGAATATTATCAGGATTTACGAGTGTCATACTGCCTTCAGAAGTCGTAATAAGTTTAGCTTCTTCCCTCAAATCTTCTGGCAAACCAGGGTTATATTCTACTATTACTGTGTTTCCAAAATGATAAGATGCATTTACAGATGCTTCACCCATTTTACTTCCAAAAGAAAACCCTGAATTGCCAGAACTATTATCTAATGATTCTCTGTCTGCTCCATTGTCAATATAAAATACGCTTGGTTCCATTTCTAAAACTTGGTCTAACTCAAAACCATTTGATGTATAATCATACAAATACACGCGAGATTCTTTTGGGTAAGTAACAGACAGCTTGTTATTGCTTAAACTAATTTTTGGCAAAATCTTCATTGCTGTATAGCCTTTTCCATCTAGATACCGACTGTTTGCCTCGAGTGGAATCATTGGCAAAATACTATCTGTTTCAGTCAATACTATTTGCACAGCTCTGTTTTCAGTATAGTACTCATCCTTGGCCGGATTCCTTACTAGCACATCCATATTTGGGCTTAAAATAGCCGGCTGGTTTTGGAAAGTAATGGGATAAACTGCCTTTGGATAATTTCTACTGATTACCATACTGCGAGAGGTGACATCCTCTACTTTCTTTATCAAATTGCCTGAAAAGTCGAATATGAAATATCCTCTTGTAGCATAAAGAGCGATCTGATCGGTACCATGAAAAGCGGGAGGGTTAAATAATGACCCTGGCGAATCGGGTATATCTCCAGACTTTTCGAACTGATATAAAATGGTTCCTTCCTTATCTGTAACAAGAAAAGCAGTTCGCTGACCATCATAAATCAGGAAGCGATTGCCATCTGAGGAAACATCTGCAAGCAAGCCAGCTCCCAGATAATCAACCACTAAGGAGTCTACAATATTGAAAGTGTAATTTCCTGAGCCTTTTGCGTTTTCTGTAATAGAGTCTGTATTATCTCCACAGGAGCTTAGAATTACGAGACTGATTAATAGCGTTGATAATAATTTCATTGTTAAGATTTATTTGCAACCTTCACTTTATAATAAGTAATAAAATCTGATTCTTCTTCATCGTCGGCGGTGTTTCGAGCAAACCACAAGTATTCACCATCTTGCATACCAGAGCCACTTAGGTTTTCTGGCGCTTCAAAATCACTACCCATTTTCACTCCATCTATAAACAATTGATAACGATTCTTAACTTTTGGCTCATTTGCCGAATTTGATGTAACTCGGATTGAACCATCAGCACCACGTTGTATTTCAGGCATCACTCGATCTTCAGGTTTCACACCAGGATAATACACACTAATTAATTGACTGCCATGCAGAAAAGAGTTAATAATCCTTCCCTCGCCTATAGCACCACCCGCCATTCTAAATGTACCGCCACCAGGCATTGATATTTCATTTTCTTTTTCTGTGTCAGGCTTATCAATGTATATTAAGTCAGGGTTTAGATTTAGTGTACTTAGCAAGTTAAACTCACCATTTACATATTCATAGGTATACACATTCATATCCTTATTGTAGCCTACCAAAATCTTATCTCCATCTATAGAAATAAATGATTCAGCTGAAAATGGCGTGAAATCTGGCATTTGTCTATAAACACTTTCCTGTGGCAAGCCAATGTGATAGGAAAATCCCTTTGTTACTTCAAGCTTCGCTTCGGTACCTTCTACGGATTCATTTTCCAAAGTAGTCGTATTTCCACCCAAACTTTGAATCGCATTTGGCTTTACCAAAGTGAGACTACTATAATCAGCGAGTGCTTTTTCCACATCCACCTCACGCTCGAAACTTGCTGGGCCTTTGGTAAGCAATACTTGTTCACCATTCAATTCTGCAAAATGTATTATCTTTTTGCCAATGATTGACATAAAGAAATTAGAGTTCAGATTTGTCTCCTTAAAGTTCTTCCAAACCGATCCATCAAAATTGTAAATAAAGTACCCATTTCGCCCCACAGCTACTATTTTATCATTGCCAAAAAATGCAGGATTAAAGGAAATCTGACCGTGAGCATCGGGTGTATCTGTAGATTTTGAAAATTCATTGGTGATCTCGCCAGCCTTGTTTGTAATTACAAAATTGTTTCGCTGACCATCATAAAAAAGGTAGTGATTTTTATCAGGCGAAATATCGGACAAATTGAGTCTCCCGAGATAATCAACAGCTACGCTATCTATAATTTCGAAGGTTAGGTTAGAATTTGCGGAAAAGGTATCGGCAGCTTCTTCTTCCGAGCCACAAGCAAATAAAACTATACTTGCAAATAGGATAATGAAAATGTTTTTCATGTTTGGTTGGGATTTAATTATACCTTTTTGAGATGAATTTAGGCTTCACAAAGTTTTAAAAAAATAACAAAATTCTAAGGAGCCAAATATAAGCCTGAAAACTGTGGGAATAGAACTGAAAAATCAAATAAAAGCGGATAGATTAATTTACTTATAAAAAACAAAAGCCACATCAAAGCGGCTTTTGTGATAAAAAATAAATTACAAGTAGGAGAAGGATTCGAACCTCCTCAAGGCCTTTGCCCAGTACCTCACTATTCTTCCTACTTATTTTTTCAATACTTTCACTTCTCTTGTTCCAAAGTGCTCTTTTCCATATTTATCCTTAGCACGAACTTCTATAGTATGTGTGCCGGCCGGCAAGCTTGTAGGCAAATTGGTTGTCCAAAGGTGATCAGTTTGTACAGGATAGCTGGGTCTTCTACCATCCATTAATTCGTCCGTTGTATCCCATTCGAAATACTTCATTAAATACGTTGGATCCACATCAGTATAATTTCTCAATGGAAGCCACTCTCCTTCGCCGATTCTATAATGAACTTCATCTGTAGATATACCAGTATAGAAATTTACAACTAAGCGATCGCGATTTCTCTTGCCCTCTTCAATTACTTTAGGTGCGAAAATGGACATTTGGTGACTCGGATCCTTTCCGGCGGCTTTGTAGCTTGTGGAATAGTTTGCTCCATCAATGCTTAAATACACATATCCTTTTGGTGAGCCATCTCTCATTATAGCCTCTGGAATTCCTTCATCGTTCCACCTCCCGCTATACCAATCACCCGATGGAGTCCCAATATTAAAATGGTGATGAGGCTTGCTTCCAGTATAGCCATCATCTTCTCCAAAAAAGACTTGCTTCATATAATGCGTGTGAGCAGAGATAGATAAGGTGTTTTTAAAGCCTGAAATTAATTGAAGTAAACGTTCTCGATCCTCATCTCTGAAGCTATCGCCATATTCTTCGAACAAAGGAATATGCATAAATAATACTATGAGTTTGTCCTTTGACACATGCTTCAAATCATTTTCCACAAAGTCAAGTTGATCTACTCTAAAACCACCCCAATATCCATATCCTCTTCTTGGATCTGGGTAAAGTACATCATCCAAAACAATGAAATGAGCATCTCCGTGATTAAAAGAATAAGTAGAAGGCCCAAAATTCACTTTGAAAGTTTCACTTGTCCAAAGGTCTTCCTTAGCTTCATAATTCATATCGTGATTACCCATTACATTATACCAAGGCAAACCCAATTGCTTCATTACATCGCGATATCCCGGAAAAAGAGATAGGTCATCACCAACAATATCACCTACTGATATACCAAATTCTACACCGTCTACATTGGTAACATCTCTCACCACACCCTTGTCAAACCAATCTAGTTCCTGCTCAGTATATGGTTGCGGATCTCCAAACACCAACACTCTAAATGATTCTGTTTTTTCGATTGGAAGCAATGGGAAATTAAGTGACTCAGGCAAAATGCCTGTTGGTGAAAAGCCTTTGTAGCGAAACTCTTCTGAAGAACCATCTGGCCTATGGATGTAGAAAAATTGTGGTATTTGGGTTTCATCAACTGGATATTGATAATCCGCAGGTTTGATTACAAATACAACACCCTCATCATTTAGCGGCAATTCATAGTATCCATCACTATTAGTTAGCACAACTTCCACACCATTGGAAACGGATACATTTGCAATACCACTTTCACCAGTACTTTTAAGTCCATCTTTATTGGTGTCTTCAAAAACATAACCTTTAGCTATTTCTTGAGAATATGTACTGAAACTAACAATGGTTACAATTAGAAAAGTAAGTATTCGTTTCATATCGCATTTATTTTGCGACGAAGGTAGATAAGAGGATTTAACAATAGATTACGGAAGCGTTATCTTTAGGTGTATTTTATTGTGCCTCTTTATAGTAAAAGGTATAAATAACAAAAGCCGCTTCGCAGCAGCCTTTGTGTGACAAACATATAAACCCAAAATTAACAAGACGTTAGCTGTAGGAGAAGGATTCGAACCTCCGAGGCGCCTTTCGCACCATACCGCATTTTTATTTCCTACAGTTTTTCAAATAAACCCAACATGATAAAGATTGAACTTTATGGCTGTAGGGGAAGGATTCGAACCTCCACAGAGCGGTTAGCCAAACACGAGTTGTGTATGATTTATTCCGAGCCTCCACCCCCGAGACAGGAGGGCATGTCTGCCTGTTTCATCACCCTACAGTATAATTTGTTTTGTTGTTGTTTTGTCCGTCTGACATTACAAATGTAACAGACCGATCTATATTTTAAAAATTTCGCAAATAATTAGCTTAATATTTCGATACTTTTTATTTTTACCCATATTTCATTAGCATATTAAAAAATAAGACACATGAAAGAAGATAAAAATTACGAAATTGATAATGTGGATTTAAAGATCCTTAGCCTCTTATTGAAAGATGCCAAAAGTCCCTATACAGAAGTAGCCAAAAAAGTCTTCGTTTCTGGAGGAACCGTCCACGTAAGGATGAAAAAATTAGAGGAATTGGGAATTGTAAAAGGCGCTACTTTAGATATCGATTATGCTAAACTAGGCTACGATGTTCAAGCCTTCCTTGGAATCTATTTACAAAGAAGTTCTCTCTACGATGAAGTATCCACCCAACTAGCCGCAATATCTGAGATAGTAAGTATCAATTATACAACAGGTGCTTACAGCATCTTTGCGAAAGTGATATGTAAGGATACACAACACCTAAGGACAGTACTCCATGACAAGATTCAGAAAATTGATGGAATAGAACGTACCGAGACCTTTATTTCTCTAGATGAAAGCTTAAATAGACCAGTTCAACTTTTGGGCTGAATTTATTAAACAATAAGGAACTAATGCAAGTATTCCATTGTCAGTTAGGTCGATGATTTGAACATATTAAGCAATTTGATATATCTAATCCTAAATGCTGAACAGAAATCGAATAGGTATGTTATATTTGCAATTGATAATTAGTCTAAATAAGATATGAGTAAAGATAACCAAATCCTTGAAGACTTTGCTTCGAAGGAATACGAACACGGTTGGAATATAGATATAGAGTCAGATCAAGCACCGATTGGCTTAAATGAAGATACAGTAAAGTTTATTTCAGCTAAAAAGAATGAACCTGAATGGCTTACGGAATGGCGTTTAAAAGCCTTTAAAACTTGGCAAGAAATGGCTGAGCCTAAATGGCCAAACGTTCATTATCCTAAAATCGACTATCAAAACATTATATATTACTCTGCACCAAAGCCCAAGAAAAAGGTTGGCAGTCTGGACGAAATTGATCCTGAGCTTTTGGATACGTTCAAAAGATTGGGTATATCTCTAGATGAACAAAAAAGACTTACAGGTGTGGCCGTTGATGCCGTATTAGATTCGGTTTCAGTTGCAACCACTTTCAAGGATAAATTAGCTGATTTAGGAATTATTTTCTGCTCATTTAGCGAAGCTGTAAAAGAGCATCCTGAACTAATCAAGAAGTATTTAGGATCAGTGGTTCCTGTTACAGACAATTACTTTGCCGCGCTAAATTCTGCTGTATTTTCGGATGGATCGTTTTGTTATATTCCTAAAGGCGTTCGTTGCCCAATGGAATTATCTACATACTTCCGTATCAATGCCGCAAATACAGGCCAATTCGAGCGTACATTAATTGTGGCTGAAGAAGGTTCGTATGTTAGTTACTTGGAAGGCTGCACCGCTCCTATGCGTGATGAAAACCAACTCCATGCAGCTGTTGTAGAAATCTATGCTGGCAAACATGCCGAAGTGAAATACTCCACAGTGCAAAACTGGTATCCCGGTGATAAGGAAGGAAAAGGCGGTATTTACAATTTCGTTACGAAAAGAGGTATTTGTGCCGGTGATTTTTCTAAAATTTCATGGACGCAAGTAGAAACGGGCTCTGCCGTAACATGGAAATACCCAAGCTGTATATTAAAAGGTGATAACTCAATTGGTGAATTTTACTCAGTTGCCGTAACCAACAGATATCAGCAAGCGGATACTGGCACCAAAATGATTCATATTGGAAAAAACACAAAGAGTCGTATTGTATCTAAAGGTGTATCTGGCGGACACAGTCAAAATAGCTACCGCGGACAGGTGAAAGTAATGAAGCGTGCAGACAATGCGCGGAACTTCAGCCAGTGTGACTCCCTGCTTATGGGCGACAAATGTGGCGCACACACTTTCCCATATATTGATGTAGAAAACAAATCGGCTAAAGTAGAGCATGAGGCGACCACATCAAAAATTGGCGAAGATCAAATCTTCTATTGCAATCAAAGAGGCATTTCTACGGAAGATGCTGTAGCACTAATTGTAAATGGCTATTGCAAAGAAGTATTAAATCAATTGCCAATGGAATTTGCAGTTGAAGCTCAAAAACTACTTGCGCTTACCTTAGAAGGTAGCGTTGGATAATTATTAAATACCAAGAAAATCAAGAATATGTTAAGTATAAAAAATCTACACGCTTCTATCGGCGAAAAGGAAATCCTAAAGGGTATAAACCTAGAAGTAAAACCTGGTGAAGTACATGCTATAATGGGTCCAAATGGAAGTGGTAAAAGTACTTTGGCTTCTGTATTGGCTGGAAGAGAAGATTTTGAAGTAACAGAAGGTTCTGTCACTTTTAAAGGTGAAGATTTACTTGAACTTGCTGCTGAAGAAAGAGCGCGGGAGGGTGTGTTTTTGGCGTTCCAATATCCAGTAGAAATACCTGGAGTAAGTACTACCAATTTCATGCGTACTGCCATTAATAAGGTAAGAGAGCATAGAGGCCAAGATCCTTTGGATGCAGTTTCTTTCCTTAAAGTAATGAAAGAGAAAATGGCCTTAGTTGAAATCAGCCAATCATTATTGAGTCGGTCATTAAATGAAGGTTTCTCTGGCGGTGAGAAAAAGAGAAATGAAATATTCCAAATGGCAATGCTTGAACCAAAGCTGGGAATTCTTGATGAAACTGACTCCGGCCTTGACATTGATGCATTGAGAATTGTAGCTAATGGAGTGAATAAGCTTAAGAATAAAGACAATGCCTTTATCGTAGTGACTCACTACCAAAGATTATTGGATTACATCGTACCTGATTTTGTGCACGTATTACACGAGGGCAGAATAGTGAAATCTGGCACCAAAGAACTAGCTCTTGAGCTTGAAGAAAAAGGTTACGATTGGATAAAAGATGAAGTGGCTAATGCCACGGCATAAAAAAAGATTCAATGAGCAAAACAACACAAATTACCGTACCTATTTTATTTCCTTCAATATTTGAAACAAGGATTTCCACAGGCAATCAGGCATTGAATGCAATGCGAAAAGCTGCTTGGGCAGAATTTGAAAAGCTTGGGATTCCTACTCAAAGAAACGAGGAATACAAATTCACCAATTTGCATAAGCCTCTAAACAAAGAGCCTTTCGAATTAGCGAATACTACTTTCAAGGCAGTAATACCAGACTTCATTCAACAATTCGAAGGTATCAAATTGCTATTCATTAATGGTGAATTGCAAACTTCGCAATCGGATTTGGAAGCCTTAAAAGCTACTGGCATCGAGGTTTCGACCATTAGCAATACCTTCGAAACAAAAGCTGAATGGATTGGCAAATACTTCAATCAGAATACACCGAACAAAACGGATGGCTTTGCAGCTTTGAATACTGCCTTGTTTACAGATGGATTGGTTTTTCACCTCCCGCGAAAGAAGGTAGTTGCTACACCGATTTACTTGATCAATTATACTATATCAGGCGAGTCTGCAAGTATTTCTTTTCCACGTTTCCTTACAGTTGCAGAAGAAAACACCGAAGCTCAATTTATCGAGATTCAACTTTCCTCTGGCAATCATCAAGCATTTTGCAACCAAGTATCTGAAATACACCTTGAGCAAAATGCCAATATCAGCTGGAATAAATTAGATCTTGGCAATGAAAACCTCAATAGCGTAATACATACGCAGGTTTATCAAGCGGCCAAAGGTGTGTACAAGCATAATAATATTACCCTAAGCGGCGGAATTATCCGTAACAATCTCAACATGGTTCTCGACACCGAACATGCTGAGGGTAATATGTTTGGACTTTATTTGCTCGAAGGCAAAACGCAAGTTGATAATCACACAAGTGTGGATCATCGCAAGGCAAATGGACTGAGTAATGAGCATTACAAAGGCATTGTTGCTGATAAAAGTACAGGCGTTTTCAATGGAAAAATATTTGTGAGACCGAATGCACAAAAGACAAATGCCTACCAATCTAATGGTAATATTTTGCTTTCAGATGATGCAAATATTCATACCAAACCACAGCTTGAGATTTGGGCTGATGATGTAAAATGCTCACATGGCTGTACGATTGGTCAGCTTGACGAAGAAGCACTTTTCTATCTTCGCTCTCGTGGCCTTTCAGCCAAAGAAGCAACTGCCCTACTCTTATTTGCATTTGCATCGGAAGTAATTGAAAAAATTGATCTTCCCGACCTGAGAGCATGGTTGGAAACAACACTTACAAAGCGTCTAGAAAAATAATATGCAAAATAGCGTAGCAGAAATAGCATTGGATATCGAGAAAATTCGCAAGGATTTCCCTATTCTTCATCAAGAGGTTAATGGATTTCCATTAGTTTATTTTGACAATGCTGCCACTACGCAAAAGCCAAAAGTGGTAATTGAGGCTTTGGAAAACTACTATGCTGGCTATAATTCCAACATCCATAGAGGAGCCCATTTTCTAGCGAATAAAGCAACAATTGCATTTGAAGAGACAAGGAAAACTATAGCTAAATTCATCAATTCAGCTGAAATAGAGGAAGTTATTTTCACAAAAGGTACTACTGACGGAATTAATATTGTTGCTCAGTCTTTTGGCAGAAAGTTTCTAAAAGCTGGAGATGAAATTTTGATTTCTGGGCTTGAGCATCATTCTAATATTGTGCCTTGGCAAATGGC
>CAZRBW010000017.1:14313-38052 GCA_964598395.1 uncultured Roseivirgaceae bacterium | reverse complement strand
TTCTCTGGCCACAAAATGTTTGGCCCTACGGGTTGCGGAATATTGTATGGAAAGCGGGCAATATTAGAATCCATGGATCCTTATCAAGGTGGTGGCGAAATGATCAAAGAAGTGAGTTTCGAGAAAACCACTTATAATGACATTCCATTCAAATTTGAGGCTGGCACCCCAAATATTGGAGATATCATCGCGCTGAAAGTAGCCGCTGATTATATCACAAACATCGGTCGTAAAAGTATTGCTGCACATATAAATGTATTGCTAAGAAGAGCTACGGATGGCTTAAGTAAGATTGAAGGCTTAAAAATAATTGGTACTTCTGAAAATAAAATCGGAGTAGTTTCTTTTCTGCTTGACGGCTACCATCCTTTCGATGTAGGAATGCTACTCGATGCAACAGGAATAGCCGTTCGTACAGGGCATCATTGTGCGCAACCATTGATGAATAGCTTTGGAATTGAAGGAACTGTTAGAGCCTCATTTGCGGTTTATAACACGATTGAAGAAGTAGATAAATTGGTAAAGACGGTTGAACGTCTTGCTGCACGCAAAAGAAGATAAGCATGCCATCGATTAAAGAGCTGGAAGAAGAAATTATAAGTGAATTTGAAATTTTGGGTGATGATAAAGAAAGTACCATATTCTATATAATGGAATTGGGAGATAAACTTCCTCAGTTACCTGAAAAATTCAAAACAGATGAGAACTTAATAAAAGGCTGCCAATCGAAAGTATGGCTTACAGCCAGTGATGAAAACGGTAAAGTCAACTTTTTGGCAGATAGCAATACAGATATTACAAAAGGTCTGATCAGTTTGCTAATAAGAGTGCTAAACGGTCAGCCAAGGAAAGAAATTATAAATGCTGACTTGGCATTTTTAAATAAAATTGGAATGGATCAAGTAATTGGTTCTCAACGATCCAACGGACTTTCTTCGATGATCCGACAAATGAAAATGTTTGCTTTGGCATTGGATTCTAAAAGTCAGGCAAGTGCTTAAGATTGAAACTATGAGTGATCAAGTGATAGAGCAAAAGGAATTGAGAGAAAAGGTTTTAGATGCGATCAAAAGCGTGTATGATCCTGAAATTCCTGTAGATGTATATGAACTAGGCCTTATTTATGAAATAAGTGTTTATCCAGTGAATAATGTATTCGTTTTGATGACGCTTACATCGCCAAGTTGCCCATCTGCAGAAGCAATTCCAGATGAAATAAAAACGGCCATCAGCATAATACCTGGCGTTAACAATGTGGAAGTTGAAGTAACCTTTGATCCACCTTACTCACAGGATATGATGTCTGAAGCTGCTAAACTCGAACTAGGATTTTTATAAAACCATAAATAGATTTAAAATGTACCCAGAATATTTAGTTGCTCCAATGAGAGCAGATTTGACCATAGCTGGTTTTAAGGAATTTAAAACAGCAGATGATGTTCAGAACCACCTAACAGACCACAAAGGAACTACTCTTATTGTAGTAAACTCTGTATGTGGTTGCGCAGCAGGTGCAGCAAGACCAGGCGTTAAGATGGGCTTAGCTCAAGCTTCTAAAAAGCCAAATACCATCGCAACGGTTTTTGCTGGTGTGGATCAAGAAGCGGTTGCTAAATTCCGTGAGCTTGCATTGCCTTACCCTCCTTCCTCTCCATGCATTGCATTGTGGAAAGATGGCGAATTAGTGCACTTTGTAGAAAGACACCATATCGAAGGCAGAAATGCTGAAATGATTGCAAACCACTTAGAAGAGGTATTCGACGAGTATTGCTAATTGATAAAACTCATTGATTGAGAAACAAAAATAAGTTAAAGCCATTTGCACCAGCATTTGGCTTTTTACTTTATTTCCCATCCCTCCCCCTCGGATGAAAATCCAATATCACTTGCTTAAGGTAATCCCTATCCAAGTGAGTATAAATCTCTGTGGTGGTGATACTTTCATGGCCAAGCATATCCTGTATTGCGCGCAAATCAGCGCCACCTTCTATGAGGTGAGTAGCAAAGGAATGACGGAAGGTATGGGGACTAATCCGCTTCTTAATACCCGCCTTCACTGACAAATCTTTAATAATCGTAAATATCATCACTCGACTTAGCCCAGAACCTCTATTATTTAGAAATGCAACATCTTCTTGGCCACGTTTGATTTTTACAAAAGGCCGTACTTCCTCAAGATAAATCTTCAAAAATTTCAAAGCCTCCCGCCCTATTGGCACCAAGCGTTCTTTATCTCCTTTGCCAGTAATTCTCAAAAATCCGATATCAAAATAGATATTCTTTATTTTCAAATTAACCAGTTCGGATACGCGTAAACCACTGCTGTAGAGAACTTCTAGCATAGCTCGATTTCTAGCTCCATTTGCAGAAGATAAGTCAATGGTGGAAAACAATTGCTCTATTTCATGGAACTCTAGTGTGTCGGGAAGCTTCCTGCCGATTTTCGGACCTTCAATTAAGGCAGAAGGATCATCCTCCCGCACCCCATCCAAATTGAGATAGCGGAAAAAAGCCTTTACACCCGAAAGCATCCTTGCCTGACTGTAAGCACTCATGCCCAAATCAGTCAAATATTTCAAATATTCTTTGATTCTACCTGAAGCTAATGTCTTAGGTTCATCACTAAAATTGTGGATATCAAGAAACTGTTTTAGCTTTACTACATCACGTTCGTAGGCTTCGATGCTATTGGCAGCAAGTGAACGCTCCAATTGCAAATATTGCTTAAACCCACGAATGTGTAGCGTCCAACTCATAATGATCTATTGATGAATTTAATTATCATAAATGGCCCAAATCTAAACCTTTTGGGAAAAAGAGAGCCCGAAATTTATGGATCTCAATCCTTTGACGAATATTTCCAAGAATTGAAAAATCAGTTTACAAATGTAAATCTGCAATATTTTCAATCAAATATAGAAGGTGAACTGGTAAATAAAATCCAAGAAGTTGGCTTTGAAATAGATGGCATAATTATCAATGCAGCTGCTTATACACACACTTCTGTGGCTATTTCCGATGCAATTGCCGCTGTAACTGCTCCAGCAGTAGAGGTGCACATATCCAATATTTATAAGCGGGAGGAATATCGCCATAAGAGTATCATAAGTGCACATTGCCAAGGGATGATTTCAGGATTGGGCTTGATCGGATATAATTTGGCCATTCAATACTTTCTGCAAAAATGATCTCCTTTTACCCAGGCCCTTCCAAAGTACACGAGCAGGTAAAAAAATACATGCAAGATGCCTACGATGAAGGTATTTTGAGTATCAATCACCGAAGTCAAGAGTTTATTTCATTAAACAGGTTTACCAATAACCTCCTTCGAAAAAAACTCTCTATACCAGCTGATTACACAATTATCTACACTTCATCGGCTACAGAATGTTGGGAGATAATTGCTCAGTCCTTTATCAAAAAAAATAGTGTGCATTGCTATAATGGCTCATTTGGAAAAAAATGGTATGAATACAGCAAAAAGCTAAAACCAGATGCTAGAGCAATAGAATTTGGCATAGAGGAAGTATTGGATCCTAGCTCATTGGAAGTAAAGCGGGAGGATGAACTCATTGCAATCACTCAAAATGAAACTTCCAATGGTACTCAAGTAATTGATCCATTGATTTATGAAATCAAAAAGCGCAATTCCGAATGCCTAGTGGCAGTAGATGCCACCTCCTCGATGGGTGGTATTCATCTTGGATTTCACAATGCCGATATTTGGTTTGCCTCTGTTCAGAAATGCTTTGGCTTGCCTGCAGGTATGGGCATACTTATTTGCTCACCACAAGCAATGGAAGTTGCCAAGGAAATAGCAGACGATAATCATTACAATAGCTTCCTTTTTATGGCAGAAAATGCCGCAAAATTTCAAACCCATACAACACCAAATGTATTGGGAATCTATCTTCTAATGCGTGTATTGAAGGATAATCCAAAAATTGACAAGACAGATAAAATCTTAAAAAACAGAATACATTTGCTTACGGCCTTTTTCGAAAACCAAACTAAATTCATTCCCCTTGTAGATAATTTATTAGTACGATCGGATACAGTATTAGCATTGAAAGCGAATCCAAAAATACTTAGCAAGCTAAAAACTGCCGCAGATAAAAAAGGAATCAAACTTGGCAATGGCTATGGAGAATGGAAAGAATCGAGTTTTAGAATTGCCAATTTTCCCGCGCATTCGAAACACGATTATGAAAAGTTGCTAGATTTTTTTGAGGATTTTGGAAAAGAATAAAATCTAACTCAATAATAAACAATCCTTCTCAATCTCAAGGTTTTCAGTGTAAAGCAGACATTTCTCCAATCAATACCATCCGCATAAGCATAGCAATTACTAACTTGCAGGCCAATACGAAAACCTGTCCTATGTTGAACTTCAAAGAAATAATTTCGGTAACCTTAGTTCTATTTTCGGTAATAGATATTTTAGGTTCTATACCTGTTGTAATTGACCTGAGAAAACAAGCCGGTCATATCCAATCAGAAAAAGCAACCATTGTAGCTGGAGTTATAATGATTGCATTTCTTTTTGTTGGTGAGTCTCTATTAAAATTACTTGGGTTGGATGTTGGGTCTTTTGCAATTGCTGGCGGTATTATCATTTTCATTATTGGTATGGAAATGATTCTAGGCCGCAATTTTTTCAAACAAGATCCTGAAACGTTGAAAACTGCTTCTATTGTACCATTAGCATTTCCATTAATTGCGGGCGCTGGTACAATGACGACCATATTAGCACTAAGAGCAGAGTATGAAACAATGAATATATTGGTTGGCATTGTTTTGAATTTGATCATCGTATACATTGTATTGAAGACTTCTGGTTGGTTGGAGAAAAAGCTTGGAGTCAATGGCTTTAATATTATCAGAAAAGTATTTGGAATTATCTTATTAGCTATTGCTATTAAACTGATTAAGAGCAATCTATTAGGTCAATGATAAACTTATATACGGACGGTGCAGCGAGTGGAAATCCTGGTCCTGGTGGATATGGAGCCATCCTTCGCTATAATGCACATGAGAAAGAACTTGCTGAAGGATTTAGATTAACCACCAATAATAGAATGGAATTATTGGCTGTAATTCGAGGCTTGCAGGCACTTAAAAAGGCTGGAATGCCAGTGACCGTTTATTCTGATTCTTCTTATGTAGTAAATGCAATAGAAAAAGGTTGGTTGGCAAATTGGCAAAAAATCGCGTTCAAAGGAAAAAAGAATGTGGATTTGTGGAAAGAGTTAATCCCGCTACTAAAATTGCATAAAGTGAAATTCGTTTGGGTAAAAGGCCATGCTGGCCATCCAGAAAATGAGCGATGCGATCAGCTAGCTGTGGAAGCGGCCAAATGGCCTGATTTGAAAGTTGACTTTGGCTACGAGCAAGAAAATAAGCCTAAGGGATTATTTTAATTTGCTGGTATACGAATTGGAAATCTGCCTACTTTACCCCTGCCGCCAACAGCAATCACTTGATTTTCAGTTATCATCACGCTATTGAAGGACTCATCAGAAAACTTGAGCCAAGTTGAGCCATTATCGTAGCTAATGAAACTTCCCTCCGTGCCTACTGCCACGCCTACTTCTAAAGTTGCATGGAAAGCCAAGCCTGAGATGTATACATTAGGCATACCTTCACTTATCACTTGCCAATTAGTGCCGTCCTGTGATAATGCTGCACTTCGTTCTCCAGTTTGAGGGGAAGAAAAAGAACCTCCCAAAGCTAATAATTGCCCTCCCGCATTTTTGGCCAATGTATAAATACCGTAATATTCTCCTGTTTGAAGATCTGTATCAATTGCTTCCCAATTTTCACCTTTATCATTTGATCGAAAAACTCTCACCTTTTCTTGAGCTCCCAATCCAATTACTACACTACTTTCACCAAAGCATAGAATGCTTGTTCCGCTTGCTGCAAATCCACCTTCACCAGCAATGGCGGGAGGTAAATGGCTAGGTATAAAATCTATCCAAGTTTTACCAAAATCTTCACTTTTGGCAAATACCAATTGGCCATCTACAGGATCGCTAAATGCCAAGCCCGTACCATCATCCCAGAAATCCATACCATCGAAGAATACCCCAGGTCGGTAATTTTGATAATTCAATTCCCAAGTTTGGCCAGCATTCGAGGTGTAATAAAATTCCGCAGAATCACCAGCGCTCATCACAACTACCTCATTTTCACTAAAGGCATGAATGTCTCTAAAATCTTTTTTTGTTGCATTTGGGACACTAAGATTAAACCAGGTGATTCCTCCGTCCTTGCTTAAACCAACATAAGATCCACTTCCGCTAGTCCAAACAATAGAATCATTTAGCGAATAGAGTCCTCGAAGACTTGCATTGGAATTGATATTAGAAACCTCCCAAATAGGATTTTCATTGACTATGAAGGCTTGTTCTTTTGGAGATTGGCAAGCTATTGAAATAAGAAGAAGTAAGTAGAGAACTTTCATGGTTGGTGAATATTTGCACCAACAAGATAGGAATAATTAGAATCGAGGTAAATTGTATCGCATTACAAAACCCAAATTGTATTGATTTGGCTGACTGCTAAATAATACATTACTCTTTGCCAAATCTGAAACTGCGAAAAAGTAACCTGCTTGTACACCTAGGCTATATGCTGGAGAAATTTTATAAGCAACTTCGGTTGCAACCATACCTTGCACAAATACAGCATTATATGGTGAAGCATTTCCAGGCCTGAACACTTCAGTACGTAATCTGCCATTTGGATCGATGATTTCTCCACCAGTAAATACGTTGGCTGTGGCTCCTGTCTTAAGCAAAACTTCTGTTTTATTCATAGGGATGATAAAACCCAAATTAAGTGGTACGGATACAAATTGGAAGGCATTACGAACAAGGTACGCATCGGTAATCTCAAATTCCATTTGCGGACGAAGGCGTTCTTCATTTGTCACAGCCACAGTTACTGGCTTGCCCCATGTAAAATGTTGCGGGCTCGAAACCACATTAGAAATACTCGTGGTGGTATGATTGGCATATTGAATTCCTGACTCAATCAATAAGTTTTTGCCTAGCTTGTAGCCAAGTCCTACACCAATTTGCATCGAACTTTCTGGTTTTTGTTGCACGCCCATTTGAGCAGGCACTGCTACTGACTCACGGCTATTCACTGTCAATGCATATGCATTGATAATATCTCCTTCCTGCATTGTGAAATTAGGATCGAAAGAGCCAGTGTTAAAACTCATTTGAGTAAAAAAGCCTTTATTAGGATTGTGAATTCTTGGTGCTGATGTTTCAGGAACTTTGAATGTGGTAATTTCTGCTGGTGTTTTCTTGTTTGCAGTAAGTCTTGGAATCTGCTTTGTGCTTGTTGAGTTGTCCAATGCTAGCACATCCAAGCCTTGATTAATTGCTTCCAAACTGCTTTTATCAAAGCTTTCAGAATCAATACTTTTTGTCAAAAGAGTCTCCGATAGCTCATCTATTTTTTTGTCGATGTCGAATACATTATTTTCATTCAATGCTGCAATTTGAGTTGACTCGAGTTGTTCACTTACATTAATATTGACTGCTTGTGAGGATTCAGAGTTTACATCTGATTGAGATAAAGGCAATTGATTTGCGCTAGAATTATTTGCTTGATCTGTGGTCGAATTTTGCTCTACAATTGATCCTACCTCCCGCTGATTTTGTATTCTATTATCAGAAGTCGAAGTTTCGCTGGATTGCGAGTTGATATTTTCTGAAACATTAATTTCCTCATTTTGAGAAATATCAATTTCAGAAGGAGCAAACTCAATATTATTTAAACCAAAAATTACTACAAAGAATAAAACAGCCGCAGCGGCAGCCATTTTAGCATAATTAGTTTTGTAGAAAGGAATCTTGGCAGCAGCAGGATAAAGCTCATTTTGAATTCGGGACCAAACAGCAGGAGGAGGATTTACACCTTTTTCCTTACCAACAAAAGATTTCTTCCACGCCAATTTTTCCCAAACTGATGCGGGAGGAGTAGCCTCTTTGCCTTCAAAAGCTTTTCTAAAGCTTTCTTCAAAAGGACCGCGCTTATATTCCTCTGGATTCTCCATATACTGGTCTTTGTTGTTCTGCAAACATTTCCTGTAGCAGCATTCTAGCTCTATTGTATTGCGACTTTGAAGTTCCTTCGCTTATCCCAAGCTTTTCGGCTATTTCTTTATGCTTGTATCCTTCAATTGCATACAAGTTGAAAATAATTCTGCATCCATCTGGCAAAGCTTGTAATAGTTTTAGCAACTCTTCATATTGGTAATTCGACACTGCATCTTCAACTCCTTGTACATTTTCAACCTCATTTGAATTGAGTTGGGCATGTAGAAAAAGCTGACTTCTTTGAAAATTTATTGCAGTGTTGATTACGATTCGTTTGATCCAATAATAAAGAGAAGACTCTTCTCTAAAAGTAAGTATGTGCTTAAATATCTTTATAAATGCCTCTTGCAGTACATCTTGAGCATCTTCCTCATTTTTGGTAAATCGCAGACAGATTAGGTACATAGATCGGCTGTAATTGTCGTATAACAACTTTTGAGCTTTCTGCTTTCCTTTTTTGCAGCCTTCTATAAGATCCTTTTCATCCATTTACCTTCGCTAATTCATTTGTCACGATACTGCTAAAGTAAGACATATTTTTCAGCTTAGATAGAGAAAAGGAAACATATATAGCTCAAAACAAGAATGTTCTGCCGGAATTTACCGATCAGAACATTCTGGTGTTTTTTAACCCATTGCAAAAAGTCTTCGCTCGCCATTGATTTCGTTTTTGCGGGTTGAGCGATCCACTCCCGAATCACTAACCATAAGACAGTCACTTTCGGTAAATGGTTGGAACGGGTTGAAAAAAAAGGTGAATTAATTTGCCGACGGTTTATAATTAAAAATACTTGTCTTAAAAAATGTCTTCAATGAGTAGATTAAAAACGTGATACTCAGTATAGATAGAGCCAATAAGAGCTGAGAAATTATTTTCACTAATTTCACTTGGTAAATAGCATCCGAAAGTAATTCGCGCCCAACTTTGTCTTGAATTCTCTCTAAGCTATTCAAATTTCCAATCAGTTTGGTGAAGGATGTATTTGCAGGTCCATCAAAAATTTGTCTAGCAATCGAGTCATTTTGGTTCTGGACCGAGGAAAGAATCAACTGATTCCAATTTAGTTGGCTTTCCAAATTCGATTTCAAATCTTTAATTCCACTTTTTTCATCTTCTACTAGCATGGTTTGAGAATACATCAAAAGAAGAGAATCTACAGAGAGAGAGTTTTTCGCAATTGAATGTCTTAATTGCTGCTCCAATAATTCCTCTTTTGCAGAAATGATATTTTCAATGATAAAACGGTTTTGATACAATAAATCATGAATCTGGTAAATATCTACCGAAGGAATAAGCCTATCATGATACATGGTAGAAATATTGTTGCTCAACTTATGAACCTTGCTTGTAAGCACTGAACTTCCAATTAGTAAAATGATATAAGCAGAGAAAATGGAAATTGTAAGTCCTAAAAATGCTTTGTTTTTCATGGTAGGGAAATTAGCCTCTCATTAAAAGTTTTATATCACGCTATATTGACCCATCCAGATTTCTGTATGGAAAATTCATTTGATAAAAAAAATGAATTCTAGAGTTTGTCTGTGTTACTACTATTAGCAGAATTCCAATCAGGCGAAAAGTTTAAGATTATGTGAGTACCCTTATTTTGTTTTGAACCTTGTACTACAAAAAGCTTGTCGTAGTCCGATTCCTCCAAATTTTCGTATTTATTTTCCCAAAGTAATAAGTTAGCTATACCAGGAATTGTATTAGAATGACCAACAATAAGTACTTTTTTTCCTGAATGCTTGGTGAAAATTTCTTCCATTAATTTAGGTGAATCGCTCGGATCATACATTGTAATTTCAATTCCCAAACTATCTGCCAAAGGTTGAGCAGTTAAGATACTTCTTTTAAAAGGGCTACTGTAAATAATAGCGGGAGGATTTTCCTTAAGCATTTCAAACAGAAGGATTGCTCTATTTTGACCCATCTCAGTAAGTTCAGGGTCGTTAGTTCCATCATCTACCTTTTCGGCATGGCGCACTAAATAAAACCAATTTGGTTCTACCTTTAGGATTTCTTCAGTTGATGATTTCTCCTTATTTTGAGAACAGGAAAAAAAAGATAGTGATAAAAACAAGCAAGATAATATTGTGATCCTACGCATAATTATTAAGCTGAATTGTGAAAGGAGAAAAGAAATTCAAAATTCAAATTAAAAAAAAAGCGGGTATAAAACCCGCTTTTAAAGCCAAAATTATAAGATTAATTCCTTTAGGTTATTATCTTCTTTCTTGTGGTCTGGCTTCATTTACCACCATAGGACGGCCCATAACTTCGCTTTGGTTAAGGCTGTTAATTGCTGCCTCGCCTTCGCCGTCATTTGGCATTTCAACGAAACCGAAACCTTTTGATCTGGCAGTTTCACGATCGCGAATAAGCTTCACGGATGATACTTCACCAAATTCTTCAAAAATGGATCTGATTTGATCCTCCTGAATCTTAAAATTCAGGTTACCAATGTAAATGTTCATGAAAAGAAATATTAGTTAAGAAAATGAACGAAATCAACAAGAATTTTAAAATAATCCACTGTTGTAGATGAATTTCAGACAACCTGCTGATACACAAATATTACAGGAAAAAATGAAACTGCAAAAGAAAGAAGGGATTTTGATTAAAAAGTTTCGACTGATAATCCCCTAAAACCCAAATTACTTACGGTTTGTACTGGTTGAAGCTCATAATAATGAAATAAATTGTGAGATGGCCATTCTTCAACTGATTTTAAAAATTGAGTCATGAGCCATTGTAGCTCAGTATTTGTTCTTCCGCCCTTCCATGTGCTTGTATTTGTTACTATACAAAAACTTATATCCTCATTGTAGCGCATCAGCAATGTGTTAGTCCCTATTAAAGTGCCTGTTCGTTTCCATTGATTATCTTTTACATCTACCCAGCCAATAAATGAGTTGCCCGGATTTGTTGGAGTAAGCATTTGCTCAACAATATCTTTTCTTAAGAAATCAGGCATAGAATCATCCCCATCACTTGCCGCTAATAATTTCAATAAATCTGAAGGACTTGCAGCCCAGGCGCCTGCACCTCCTAATGCTTCATAGTGAGTCCCCTCATAAATTCTAGAAGCTTCACCTTCATATCCATAAGCATTGCTTCTATAAGTATCTCCATCATGATCATAATATTCAACCTCTGGAAAAGTCTTTTCATTAATACTTTTGGCTGTCAACCTCATATCCCTAATTCCTAGTGGTAAGAGTATCTCAGATTTGATATATTCTTCATAATTCATTCCAGAGACCTTTTCTATAATCTTACCCAAAAAAGCATAACCAACATTACTGTAGCTGTACCGTGTTCCAGGTCTGTAAGGTAATTTGTAGTAAAGACTAAATCCAAAAATATCATCTTGTGTAATTTCACCTTCATGCCCTACTCGCTTTGCATATTCAGTTGGCTTAAACATTGGGTCACCCATTACATTGCTGTTCCAGCCTGCAGTATGGTAAAGTAAATGCTTGATTTGAATCCGATTATAATTAGGGTCTTTCATTAGCTGTGTGTAAGACTCATTTGCCAACCAAGATTTTTCTGCGAATACATAATCGTCCAAGGATAGCTTTTCCTCTTGTACAAGTTTCATTATGCCCAAAGCAGTTACCCATTTGGACGCACTTGCTATTCTGAAAATATGGAAGGGCTGTACTTCTTCCTCTTTCTCCAAATTGCTGTAGCCGAAACCTTTGGCATACACCAATTTACCTTTGTGCATCACACTAACCGTCGCTCCTTTGATGCTGTTTCGATTTAAAAAATCGTGGATGAGTTTTTCACCTGTTTCAAAATTGGCTGATTCAGATAAATCATTGGTGAGTCTTACTAAAATCCTTTCATTGGGGGTTGGCAGCTTATTCCCCGTCTCACTATTATTGGCCGAAATAATGAATGGCGGGAGTATGAGTAAAAAAAATACAATAGCTGAAAATCCCAAACTTGGGAAAACCTTTTCCTTTTTAACCATTTAACCTTTTTTTCTGAGTTTTTAAAAATCGAATATATGGTATGCCTACGAAAAATTCAACTTATTTCTTCACAATCATAGATTTGCTTAGCTGCATACCACCTAAATTGAGTTTGTAATGGTAAATACCTTGTAATAAGCCACTAGTATCCACTGATATAATTTTTTCACCTTTTTCAATTTCTTCGTTCAGCAATACCGAAATCTCTCTTCCCGAATTGTTATACAGTATTAACCTTGCAAAACTCTTTTTATTGCAATAAACCTGAATACTCGTACTATTTACTGCTGGATTTGGGAAATTTTGTCCTAGCCAATTGCCATTTGTCAGAATAGAATCGTCAATGTTGGTGATGGTATTGATGATTGGTAAATGCTGAAAACTTCTATCAAAAATTTGAGTCACCAAGCTTTCGTCAGCACCTAGCCAATCTTGCAAAAGAGTAGCATATATGTCTCGGTAGTCAAATTGCATTTCAACACTTTCATTCTGAGCCGGATTATTCGGTATAGTTGGGTTGGCTCCATGTATTCTCGGATTCACTTTGGTGCCAAATACAAATAATGGTGCCGCAGCTCCATGATCTGTTCCACTGCTATTGTTGCTACGAATCCTACGACCAAATTCACTAAAAGTCATCCCCAAAACTTGATCCTCTACTCCCATTCTCTTAAGGTCATCCATGAATGCGGCAACGCTATCTGCAATGTCTCCTAATAGGTTGGCATGCGTACCAGTTATTGTATTTCCAGCTACTACTTGGTTGGCATGGGTATCGAATCCACCAATATTTACTACAAAAATGCGCGTCTGAATTCCTCCATTTATTAATCTTGCCACTATCTTCAATTGCTCAGCAAGCCTACTCTGAGGATAGTCTGGTGATAAGGTTTGAGCTTTGTTGAATGCAGCTTGAATACCATCAGCATACTGATTAGTTTGGCGCATAATGGTTTTCATAAATTCCAGTTCAGCACCATAATAGCCATCTGGAATCTCATCTTCAGCGGGAGGTTGGTATGGAAAGTAAAACTCATCGCTGCTAACTGCCAAACCCATATTACTCACAGGGCCTTGGCAAGTCTGACTCACCACAGAGCCAATGGTAAGCGCAAGAGGATCCTTGAAATCGTCGTTCGGATAATTGTCTGGGAATTCAGGATGATAGTAATTGAGAAAACGACCCAACCAGCCAGAATTTTCAACTTCATCGGATTCCGATCCACTCGTCCAAATATCTGTAGCTCGGAAATGGCTGAAATTCGGATTTGGATAACTTACGCTTTGCAGTATGCCCAATTTACCCTCGTTGAACAAGGTGTGAAAGGACTGCATTGCAGGATGAATCCCAGTTTGATTAGAAAGTTTTAAAATTGACTGCTCTGGCAAGGCAATATTGGCTCTTGCCGATTGATATAAGCTGTATTGATCGAGCGGGATGATGGTATTAAGCCCATCGTTACCACCATTCAATTGTACCAACACTAAAATCTTATCTTCTTCCAAGGCTAAGCGATTCAGCCTATCGAGGGCTCTCTCTGGCTTTGCAGCGAATATTGGCATTGCATCTAGTAGCAAAGGCAAGCTCAACCATGGTGCTGATCTTTTGATGAAATTTCTTCTATTCATGGCCTATCCTAATTGAAATTCAGGTAAAGAAAATAATGCCTTGAAAAATGAATATAGTTTGTTTTCAATCGCCATCTTCAAATTAGTATCACTTGGATTATTCTGAAGTGCTCGCCATTGATTACCCCATTCATATTCTGGAATACCTGGAATAAGTGCTTGAACCAAAAAGTCTTCTTGAGCTTGATTTAGAGCTTTTGGCAAAAACAATATTGATAATTCTTTGACCACATCTCGTACATACTCCGGATTACTCAAGTTTTCAACCAATTCCATTACCATCAATCTACTTCTGAAGCCTCCTCGAAGTATTCCACTTTCACTTGCTATTTGGTCGCTAATCTGTTTTCGCAAAGGAATGGTGACTGAATTGGCCCAATGCCGATAATAGGCTGGTTCCTGATAATAAGCTTGCCAGCCAGCAACTTGTGGAGGGTTAGAAATCTCCATTTGCAACGTTGCATTTACGTTGAGATAGTACAAAAAATGAGCATACCGGACTTGTACTGGCAAATTATCGATTAACTGATCCATCGAAGTTCGAAAAAGACCAATCGAAAAATCAGCAGGAGATTTTACCATACTTCCTATTAATTCTTGCTCATAAAAATGCTCG
Organism: uncultured Roseivirgaceae bacterium; assembly: GCA_964598395.1. Classification (GTDB taxonomy): domain Bacteria; phylum Bacteroidota; class Bacteroidia; order Cytophagales; family Cyclobacteriaceae; genus CAXBDP01. Next base: position 23,703 of record CAZRBW010000017.1, on the reverse strand, counting down.
CTTTTTAAAAGCATTTTCAACGCCCCTACAACGTTGTAATCATCCATTCTAATCTTATCAGCCAGCGGCTTAATAATATTCACTTCAATTGTTTCGTCAATTTGATAATAGACGAACCACCGATAAAGCTTCCGCGCCAAATGCCTAGCTGTTTCCTCTTTGGCAAAAATCATTTCAAGCAACTCTATATATTCCTGATCACCACTATTATTTATGATGTAGTTGTCAAACGCACTAGAAAACACCTTTTCATTTGTGTCATGTAGATTTGCTCGAAAAGAAACTGATAGATCCTGATTATTGATACGCCAGCCAGTTAACACCCTAGCTGCAGAAAAAACATCTTGCTCGGTGTAGTTAGTGTAATTGCCTTCACCGATTTGCGGGCCTTTACCTATTGTAAATAATTCAAATAATTCACGGGCATAATTTTCATTTGGTGACGTATTTACATTCGTCTGCCCATCTAAATATTGAAGCATGGCAGGGGAAAGTGTAATCAGCTTTGCTAACTCTTTGAAATTACCTAAGGCATTATCATTTAATGTTTTATAATATTTGAATAAGGCTCTTGAGTCCCGGACAACGGACGATTCAATCACAAAATGATTGTGCCAAAACAAAATCATTTTCTCATGAATACTGAAAGTATTTTGCAACATCTGCTGTACCCACCAAGACTGGAACGAGCGAATTCGACTTCCATTCGAATTCTGATCATAAGGTTGATCAATCCAAACGGTTCCTATAGGGAGTACATCGTTATTTTGGTAAACTTGTGGTAATTGTTGAAGATTTCTGGATTGAAATAATCGCTCAATGGTATAATCTATTCCTCCCGCCACACTTTCAGCAAGCTCGCTTTGGCTCACTCCAAATAAGGATCGTCGTAATAAATGAAGAGCTGTGCTTTTGTCCCATGGCCCAGTATATTTGGCAAGTGTAGAGTTAAGAGCGAGAGTTTTCATAGAATTCCTTCAAATGGATTTAAAAGCCCAGAATTTTGTTTACGCTCCTGTAAGATTGTAAATTCAATTGAAAGTTTAATCAGGCAACATGCAATATTTCACATCGATAAGAGTCCAATCAAAAATCACAACTTATTAATTTGCCTTATCCTATTAATGTTGGTCAATGACGTCTAATTTTGTAGGATCTATCCGATGAACAAAAAAAATATATTTAAAAGAACATTACCATTCTATTTCAACAGCTGGAAAAGGAATTTCGCGGTTGCTTTAGGCATAAGTTTATTTGCCGTACTCTTCATGGCTATTTATAGACCATTCAATTTGTTGCGGGAGGATATGCAGAATTTCCAACTGATTTCTGATGGTCTCATCACACTGATAGCCATTTTTGGATCCCTTCAACTTGCAAAAAAGATATTCCCAGATTATTACAAATCAGAAAACGGAACAATAGGTAAATACCTGATTTTCAACTTATATATTATTTGGATTTTGGGAATTTTATTTGCCATTCATAGCCATTTATTTTTTGAGCGGGGCTCTATTTCAGAATGGATAAGAATCCAGCGGAATGTGCTATTGATTGGTTTATTTCCAGTACTTATTGTATTTGGGATATTGAGAAATTACCAACTCAAGAAGAATCTACTTTCACATAATATTCAGCCCTATTCGGCAGATTCTTTACTAAAAAAGAATATTGAAAAACAAATAAAAATAAATACTGATACAGCAGAAATCATCCATCTGAATTTGAATGATTTCATATATGCAGAAGCTCAAAACAATTACACTAAAGTGGTGTGGCGGGAGGGAAATTTGGAGAAGGAAAAATTATTCAGACTAACATTAAAGAAATTCGAAAGTCAGATTCCCTCAAAACATGTATTCAGAAGTCATCGCTCTTATTTAATTAGCCGTGCTCAAGTTGACTCCGTAGAAGGAAATTTACGAAATGGCTTGAAAGTAAAATTAATCAATAGTAACCAAGAACTCCCAGTATCGCGATCCTCAGGAAAAGAATTAGAAAGTATTATCTCAAGTAGAAAACTTGCCATCTAAAGGCGTGCAATTCACTACATTTTATTGCTCTACACTTCATATTTAAGGTTTTCGTCCCAAAATCAACTATGCTCACTTCATTGAGTATTTTATTGAAATCAATTGATTTTAATTCACGTTTTCAAATCAGAAACGAAAATTCAAAAATATGAAAGCACTTATTCTAACATTAATTATTACATTATCATTTGTATTTGCAGGAAATAGCCAAAGCATCAAAAATGAATTTGAAGTAAAACCAAAGGTTGATGAAATATCTATCAACTCAGGTTCTGAAGCCAATTTTGATATTGAAATTTTAAGATCTAAAAGATATTCTAAAACCAATATTGAACTGATGGCTGATATGCCTGAAGGCTTCTCGATGAGTTTTGATCCAAAGAAGACTAAAGAAACTGAAGCAAAAGCTACATTGAAAATAGGAGCAAACGTAGCAGCTGGAAGCTATGTAATTGTAGTAAAAGGAGTGGGTAACAATACCTCAAAAGGTAGAATGCTCACTGTACTTGTAAAATAAGGGTAAATGGTTTGTGTGTGAAAAGAGTCGGCTATAGGTCGGCTCTTTTTATTTGCTCAAAGTCTTCGGGAAAATCCAAATCTATTGCACCCTTCGGAAAAGGGATAGAAATTACATCCCCCCGCTTTTCCAATAATTGCCTCGCGCCTTTATCTCCGCTGATTCCCAACAAATCATTCCACATAACTTTTGGAAAAATGGCTGGCACTCCATTTATATCTTTATAAAAACTAGCTATTGGTTTTTTCGGATTCTCTTCAAATTTAGAAATCAAGAGTTTCAATAAATCCTCATTTACAAAAGGCTGGTCAATCAATAAGACCAACAGACCTTGAAGGTTTGGCAATTGGCTCACAGCTTCGACGGCACTGCGCAAACTACTCCCCATTCCCTCCTGCCAATCAGTATTGTAAAGAACGTTGATATCAGCATTGTTGGCTACTTGAAGCATATCAGAATGATAAGCTCCCGTCACGAGGAAAATATTTTGAATATTAGTGGATTTTGCTGTAGCGATTATCCTTTCCAATAATGTTTCTCCTTCTATTTGAAGAAAAGCTTTAGGACTTCCCATTCTCTTAGACTCACCTGCAGCTAAAATGGCTATTGCGAGATTTTCGATAGAGGAATTCATTTTTTAGACTAATTGACGCTGATGAATTGGCGCCTTTCTTTCGCGGAGGTTTTTGGCTGTTGCATTTTTAAAAAAAACCATCATTTCGCTGATAATTGAAATCGCTATTTCAGCAGGCGTTTCAGCTCCGAAGTGCAATCCCACAGGAGCAAAGATTCTTTCTTTATGATTTTCCGTTACTTCAAAGTTCTCCTCGGCAAGTGCATCGTATAACTTTTGTGCTCTTTTGTTGGGACCTAAAATTCCAATATATGGAACATCAGTTGGTAAGAGACTTTTAAGCGCTTTTTTATCGAATTCGAAATTATGAGAAATAAGCAAAGCTGCGGATTGCGCATCAAAAAGGTAATCGCGGACTACAAGGTCAGGGGTACCACAGACCATATTTTCGGCGCAAGCAAAGCGTTTTGGAATAAGGTGCGCAGCACAATCGTCATTCACTATCACTTTCCAACCAATACTTGCAGCAAGCTCGGAAACTGGAATCGCATCGTAGCCAGCTCCAAAAATATAGAGCTTATATGCCTTAGGAATATATTCCACAAACCACTTTTCATCGTCCACTTCAACAAAAAATGAGCTCTTTATTGAAACTGCCTTTTGAGCCCATGAGTCTGAAAATGAATTATGATATTGTCTCTCAATTGCACTTGAATCTGTTGGTAATTTGAGGTAAACCACCAACTCAGAATCAGCTGATAGTGTATCCTGCAAATGCTTGAAATATGTCGTCAGCGAATCACTATCTGGTTCGATGAGCACTTCGATAATTCCCTCGCAACCAAGGCCAACTCCCAGTGATTTAGCAGATTCTTCATTGATTGTGTCGTAAGTAATGAGTTTCGACACTTTTGAATTGATTACCATTCGCGCTTTTCGGAGGGCATCGCCTTCCAAACAACCTCCAGAAATAGCTCCAAACCATTTTCCATCTTCGCGGATAAGCATTTTGGCGCCTGACCTTCTATAGGCTGATCCATTTACACTAACAACTGTAGCTAGGGCAAATTTCTTTTCATCCTCAAGAGCACGCTTCCATTCCTGTATGATTATTTCACTTTCCCGCATCAGCCTTGGCTCTTACTTTCGCCACTTCCTCCTTGGTAACTACCTTCAAATCTTTGTTGCCCCAACTGTTTCTTACATAATTAAGGACATTAGCCACTTGCTCGTCATTTAGCCCTGTTGGCTGCATCATTCCATAATAGGTTTCGCCATTTACCTCAATCTCCCCTTCTACTCCAAAAATCACCTGATGGATTGATCTTTCACGGTCTTTCATCAAATAATCTGATTTGGCAAGTGGAGGAAATGCACCAGAGATACCTTCACCATTTTGCATGTGGCAACTGATACAAAAAGATGAATAAATCTCTAATCCCTTAAGCATACTATCTTTTAGCTCTTTACTAGGTTGCGGATCTTGTGTTACAATTGGAGTGCTTTGAAAAAATGTACTAAACCAAAGGCTCGACGACGCAATAAAAACAAGGATTTTAATCATAATAAAATCTAATTATCAGCTATTTATACTTCTTCTATTTTGAATGGTAATTTGTAAATGCGTTTACCAGATACGCTGTATAAAGCATTAACCAAAGCAGGTGCCAAAGGTGGAAATCCCGGTTCTCCTACTCCACCAGGAGCTTCTTCATTTTCCATAATGTGTATATCCATTGGTGGACATTCATTGATTCTGAGCATTTTATAATTGTGGAAATTACTTTGCTCAGCCCAACCATTTTTAAAGGTAATTGGATCCTTCATAGCAGCCGTCAAAGCCATTACAATATTTCCTTCTGTTTGGCCTTTTACTGTGTCAGGGTTTACATATTGACCACAATCCAACGCTGTCCAAATTTTATCAATTTTGTATCTACCATTATCGCCTTTGCTTACTTGCACTACATGCGCACAAGTGCTACCAAAGGAACGGGCAACTGCCACTCCACGACCCACACCTGCTGGCAATGGACTATCCCAATTCGACATTTCACGCACTTTTTCAAGCACTTTTACAAAGCGAGGTTCTTTGGATAAGCGCTGTATTCTGAAATCCATTGGATCCATGCCTTCCTTCTCAGCCAGCTCATCTACAAAGCATTCATGGCCGAACACATTGGTACTTGCATATACCGACCGCCACCAACCTAATGCAATTGGAGCAGGATGATGCACAAAATGGGTTCTGAAGTTATCTATTTCATAATGCGAATCACTAATACACTCCATGGCACCGCGATCTACATTTGCTGTATTTGCATTTGGATTGATATTGAAAGAAATACTTGGTCCAATTACCTTTTCTTCCCAAGCATTCACTTTGCCATTTACATCGAAAGCAGCGCGGGAGGAATAGATCATTCCTGGTCTAAATGGCCCAGCAGTTGTATCCTCCTCACGAGTCCAAATAAGCTTAATGGGCTTGCCTACTTTTTGGGCAATCGCCAATCCCTCCGAAAGGAAATCGGTAAATAATCTGCGCCCAAAACCGCCACCTAGATAGGTGGTATGAAGCGTCACTTTCTCCAATGGAATATTCAGAAAGCTTGCCGCCTCCTGCTGTGCTCGATTAGAAACTTGTGTAGGAGCCCATATTTCACATTCACCATCTTTTATATGGACAGTCACGTTCATTGGCTCCAATGGGCTATGCGCTAGGAATGGCGTTTCATACACTCTTTCCAGCGTGCTCGAAGCATTATTCAAAGCCGCATCTACATCACCATTATTGGTATGTATAGCACCTTCTTTATCTTTAAGTGCATTCATTTCTTGATACAACTTTGCCGTATCAAATTGAGCATTTGCACCTAAATCCCAATCAATTTTCAGTCTCTTTTGTGCTTGAAGCACTCCGTAATAGCTCTCGCCTACGATGGCTACTGTTGGCATTTTATTACCAAATATGGCTCTCTCAATTTCAAAAACATCTTTTACTCCTTGGACTTTTAATGCTTCCGCATCGTCAATCGAATTGATTTTGGCACCTAACACTGTAGGATGCGATACGGTTGCATAGAGCATCCCTTCTACTTTCACGTCTATTCCAAATATGGCGCTTCCATCTACTTTCTCCACCACATCAGGGCGCATCACTTTTTTGCCTATCAGTCTGCATTCAGATTTAGGTTTAAGTGCTGGTTCTTTTGGAGCTTCTAATTTACTCGCAGCATCTACAAACTCACCAAAATGACCTTGTTTGCCACTTGCTTTATGATAGATTATTCCTTTATCAGTAGTACATTCTGAAACAGGCACATTCCAGCTTTCAGCTGCTGCTTGCAATAGCATTTGTCGAGCTGCTGCACCCATTCTTCTCAATGGAATCCAACCTGTCCGCACACTTGAGCTACCACCTACCGACATACTACCATAGGCTGGAGCTGCAATCGCCATCTTCACAGTAACCTGCTCAAAATCAAGGTTTAACTCTTCAGCAATTAAAGTAGGAATAGATTGCCATACTCCTTGACCCATTTCGGGCTTGTGGTTATAAATAGTAACATTACCTCCCGCATCTATTTGGATGAATGGGTTCAAATTGGTGACTGTATTTGCCGCATCATCCAACTTGTAGATTTTAGCCTCAGTACCTTTTGCGCCAGCTGGAATATAAAATCCTAAAGCCAAAACTGCTGAAGTGGCTCCACTTAATTTCAGGAACTTCCTTCTATTGATTGATTTTTTTAATTCTTCCATGATTAGCTAAAAGTTGAGGCTTTCTTAATCGCATTTCTTACTCTATCGTATGTACCACAGCGGCAAATATTACCCTGCATTGCAGCATCGATTTCGTTGTCGCTAGGGGCGGGATTTCGCTTGAGCAATGCTGCAGCACTCATAATTTGTCCACTTTGGCAATAGCCGCATTGTGGCACTTGCTCGTCGATCCAAGCTTGCTGCAATGGATGAAGCTGGCCATTTGCCAATCCCTCAATCGTTGTGATTTCCTTACCTTGCGCTGCCATCACCGGAGTAACGCATGAGCGCATTGCCACGCCATCCATATGGATAGTACAAGCGCCACATTGAGCCATTCCGCACCCAAATTTGGTGCCTGTGAGCCCTACAAAGTCACGAATTGCCCAAAGCAAAGGCATTTGAGGATCAACATCAATTTGATGATCCTTTCCATTTATCTTCAAATTTATCGCTGCCATATTTTCAGATTTTGATACAAATTACTAATAATGCCCAAGAAAAACAGCTTATTAGATATGAATGGCTGAAAATAATAGGTAGAAAGCAAATTATTTTTTCACCTTATTATTTTCCAAAAACTTGGATGAAGCCATACGACCTTTCATTTGGGAAATAGAATTGCCCATTTGCCATTTCATTAATCCGAGTAAAATTTCAGTATTTGGTGGCGCATCGGATCCATATCCAGGTAGGTTCAATGTATTAGATACTTCCTCACCCAGCATAAATCGCATTTGCTTTATTGGCCAGTCTTTCGGCACAAAAGGCGGGAGGTTGCTTTGGTAATAGCTTGCAAGGGCATTAGCTAATTTTATACCTTCAGCTGATGCCTTGAAATGCCTTTCACGGATAGCCAATTCTAGTTTCTCGGTATCTGCATAGCTATGCATTATTAGCTCGGCATGCAAACCTAATCGAGCGCCAATCACATTCCATAAATGGATAAATGCTGCTTTCTCACTAGCATTCAATCGAGTATTCAATTTGGCGATTCCCTTTATTACCATTAATGAAAATGAAAGTAAGGTTCCTGCCATATCTTCTTGATTTACTGGGAGCCCAGACTTCATATCCCAAACTTGGTGTTTCAGTATAAAGTATCTTGTAGCCGCATGAATCAGCCTTGTTTTGAAGATGGAAGCGAGCCCTTTTCCCAATGGTTCAAAGGCATTTGGACTGATTAGATTTAAGACAAATTCCGCAGTATCGGCTAAGCGGATACCTGGATTCTCGACAATCTTTTTGGAATTGATCAGCACTTTGGCGCCATCTGCAGCTGCATAGCAGTAGGGCAAAGACAAAAATCCAAGCACATGTAAAACCTCATGCAAATGCTTATCTGAAACTTGATGGGCAAGCTTCACGGACTCTTGATTTTCCCAATCTAAGGGGCGATTTACATCTTCCCATAAGGCCAAAAGCGCTGGAGACCAATTAGCTTTTGGCAATTGGGCATTGTATTGAAGCTCAGCTAAGAAAGGAAAAAATCCCTCCCGCCCTTTTGACTTCAGCAATTCATCTACAGCTTTATCTGCCAAAGAATCGCCTATTTCTCTAAATTTGTCCAGTTGGATTGTTTCCATAGAGGATTAACTCATTTTCAGCAATTTTGATTAAATTTCAGCAGGAGGATTTATTCTTAGTTCCTCAAATAAGTAAACTACCAAAATTACCAATGTCATGAAAGCATTATTAACAGCATTTATATTCTCCCTATCCATTCTAAGTTTAAATGCTCAAACAAGTTCAGATATATTTTTATTTGATATTCAAATGGAAAGTCAGTCCATGAAATTGATAAATGGGAAAAACCTAACCCAGCGGGAGGGATATGATAATCAGCCGCACTTTGTAGATGATAGAGCACTTTTATATACTTCGCAGCGGCGCGATGGGCAAACAGATATTTATGCATATGATTTTGTGCAAAACACCTCTGGGAATCTTACCCGCACGCCAAATACTAGCGAATATTCGGCAACTTTAACCTCAGATAAACAATTTGTGAGCACCATTATGGTGGAGGAAGATGGAACCACCCAAAGACTCTGGAAATTCCCTTTGACTGGAGGTACTCCAACCCTTGTCTTGGATGATATAAAACCAGTGGGCTATCATGCTTGGTACAATGAGAAACTGGCCTTATTTGTATTAGGCAGACCTGCAACTTTGCAAGTGGCTAATGCTTTAACGCAAGAAGTATCCACCATTACTGGCAATATCGGCAGATGTTTAGCACCTATACCGGCATCTGGAAATATCAGCTTTGTGCATAAAGAAGCTGGCAAACCTTGGATGATCAAATCGCTGGATATGAACAGCATGGAATTAGCCGAAATTGTACAAACGCTTGAAGGCTCAGAAGATTATGCTTGGGCTGGGCCAAACCGAATAATCATGGCCAAAGACACAAAAGTGTATGAATGTATTTTGGATGGTGATAAAACTTGGAAAGAAATAGCGGACTTGAGCGAATTTGGGATTACTAAACTAAGCAGAAT
>CAZRBW010000017.1:0-14213 GCA_964598395.1 uncultured Roseivirgaceae bacterium | reverse complement strand
TTGATTTACAATTGAATATTTAAATACAAAAGCCAACCCTGAGTCAGGATTGGCTTTTAATTTTTGTCAACAGATCAATCAATACCTCCAACTCTTGGTATCAGCACCAGCTGGAGCATCTCTTTCTATTATTTTCATAATCCTTGGTAAGTAGAAAGTATTATATCTGAGTCTAGAAATATAATTCGGATTCTCATGATCGCCATTCCAGCAATGTTCCGCCCTATCGCCATAATCTACCTCTCCAGCATAATATGGATTCTTAGTATTCTCTAGAAATTCCTCTACCAAATACACCGCGTTGTTTAGGTAATAATTGTCCATATCGCCGCAGTAGATGTGTATTTTGCCTTTCAATTTTTCACCCAATCCATTTTCCCAATCGCGGCGAAGGATGTGGCCGATGTCATAATTCTCTTTCCAATATGCGGCAACTTCCGTATTGATATCGCCAGATATTTTATCCCAAAGTCGAGCTGGATAACCATCCTCACCAACAGGCGAAAAAGTAGCTTCCCAAATATCCCATTGCTGACCAGAACGACCTTTACTACCAAGCACCAACTCTCGGTGATTCATATCTGCCAAAGTGGAACTTACATGGCCAAGGTAATTTCTATGTCCTGGCCTTGGTGTTTTTTTAAACTGACTTTCAAGGTAATAAGCGTTTTTATCTTCATAAATATTTACTTGCGTATAAGCCTGAAAATCAATTGGATCAGGGCATGCAGCGAAAGCTGCACCATATTCATCAGGATACATCACCTGCACCGCTAATGCTTCCCAACCACCAGTTGATCCACCATACAAGAATCGCGACCAGCCCTCACCTATTCCGCGAAACATATCTTCAATATGCGGAATCAACTCATAAGTAATTGCATCGCCATAAGGTCCTTGATTAGCAGAATTCACTGCATAAGAATCATCATAATACGGTGTTGGATGCTGAATTTCGATCACAATATATCTTGGGAAATTTGGTCCAGTCCATTGCTTGTAGAAATTATGCGCTTCCTCCTGCTGTATGATATTGTAGCCACTGATACCAAAACGAGCGGCATAGTCGGGTTTCAAATCTGGATCAGGTGGATCTTCTCTAAATCCGCTGAATGTGTAGGGAAAATGGCCGTGAAAAATCATTAGAGGATAATGTGCTTCAGGATGCTCATCAAACCCATGAGGTACCAAAACATTTGCTCCCAAGTAAACATCTCTGCCCCACCATTCACTTAGCATTTCGCTCTTCATTTTGATATGCTTGATATATTTGGTGTCGGCTGGAGCTTCAATTGGAGGTATTTGTTGATCGAGGTTTACAGCAATCCTTCCGCCTTTTGGATCTACATTTACTTTTATCGGTATGTTGTAAAAGTTGCCTGGTTTGCGATTCCATTGCTGGCCTTCTCCTTTGTCTGGTGGCAATTTCAATACTCTACCATCTTTCAGATTGTAGGTTTCGTATCTATTGAGCAATGCTTGCACATTGTACTCGCCAGCTTCGATGTCCTTGAGGCTGCGAATAGGGTAACCGAATGCTTCCGCATCTACCAATACCTTTTGGCCTGGCTCCCAATTTTCAACATCAATGCCAAATGCCAGTTGCGTGCCCGGCCCATCAGCAATCTGGAACCTAGGCTCAGCAGATTCATCTTTCGAAAGCATTAAGACAAGTCTCCCATCTTGCGCTTGGTCTATCAATTCCTGCGAAAAGGTAACTTCGAATACTGGCCCTTCGCTTTCGTCTCCTCCCGCATTACAAGCCCATGCGAATAGGGCTATAAGCGCCATTGGCACTCCAAATAATTTTCTCATAGTGTTTGTTAAGGTTGGTTGAAATTTCAATCTATTTAAGAATATTTCAGCTTATTTACAATGCTTTATCCACCAGCAATTCATCCATTAAGGCTTTTTATTTATACAGCATTATTTCTTCTGAGTGCTTTCCACATTCTTTTGTAAATTGGCAATACGATGTGCGACACGTTTATTTCATTTCCATCTCACAACCAAGGCGAGGCTATTCTACTTGGCAAAAACTCCGACAGAGAACCCAATGAGGCGCAGGAGTTGGCTTATATTCCAGCCAAAACTCATACTGAGAGTAGTTTGCAATGCACCTATATTTCTATTCCTCAAGTCAAGCAGACTAATGCCGTAATTCTATCGAAGCCCTTCCAGATGTGGGGTGCAGAAATGGGCGCCAATGAACATGGATTGAGTATTGGTAATGAAGCAGTTTTCACCAAGATTAAATTCCAAAAAGGGAATAATGGACTTACGGGAATGGATTTGCTTCGACTTGCTCTGGAGCGATGCAAAACAACTAAACATGCAGTGGAATTGATTACTGAATTGCTGGCAGAATTTGGCCAAAATGCATGTGGAGGATATAAAAATAAGCGATTCTATTATTCTAATAGCTTTCTGATTGCAGACCGACAAGAAGCTTGGGTACTTGAAACAGCGGGAGGAGAATGGGCGGCTAAGCGAGTGTACGATTACTACAGCATTTCCAATGGAATAAGCATTGGCAGCGAATATGATCTCAGTAGCAAAAACCTAATTTCATTCGCAAAAGCCAAAGGCTGGTTGAAGAAAAACGAGACCTTTCATTTTGCTAAGCACTATTCAGATGCATTTTACACCCGAATGAGCAATTGCCGAATACGAGCTTCAAAAACCTCACAAAGTCTTCACAACCATGAGGGCAAGCTCGATTTGTTCAATGCCATGGAAATCCTTCGTCAACATAATATTGACAACGGAGACTTTACGCCAGCCAAAGCCAGTACTGCTAGCGTTTGTATGCATGCCAATGGACTAACCAATCCAAACAGTACGACAGGATCCATGCTTGCAGAGATTAAAGCTGAGGGAAGTCCCACTGTTTGGTTGACTGGGACAGCTTATGCCTGCACTTCACTTTTTAAGCCATTTGGCTTTCATTCCAATAGTATTTTGCAATCAGATTACTTCAAACCAAGCGAAAAATTAGATTCTTCTCTTTGGTGGCAGTCCGAAAAATTGATGCGATCTGCTGCAATGCATTACAAAGATTTCATTCTTCAGATACATCAAATGTTGGAACATAAGCAGCGAAATTTAATTGGCCAATACCAAAATGGAAAAGCAATTCAAGAGCTTGAACAGCTGGCCGAAAAGCTTCAAAGAGAATTGCTTACCGAATACCAGCAGATTTTAAATAAATGTAAGCGGGAATTTCACCCAAAATTCTCCCTTTATTTAAGTCTCATAAATCAGCCTTTAAAGAGCTAGTAATAAATTTGCCTTTATATCTTTGTCCAAAATTGAAATGATGGCGCATAAATAAAGGCCCAATTTTCATTTTATTAATAGTTCGAAATAGAATTAAGGATTTAACGACGATTATGAAATCAGATTTCTTAGCTGAATTACGCTGGCGTGGGATGGTGCATGATATGATGCCAGGTGCCGAAAAACAACTATCTACTGAAATGACCTCCGCTTATATTGGCTTTGATCCAACGGCTACTTCATTGCATATCGGTAATTTGGCTACGATTATGTTGCTTGTTCACTTACAGCGTAGTGGCCATAAGCCTTATGCATTAGTTGGTGGTGCTACAGGCATGATTGGCGATCCTTCGTTCAAAAATGCTGAGCGGAAGTTGCTAGATGAAGAAACCTTACGCATCAATCAAGCGGGTATTCAAAAGCAATTAGAGAAATTCTTGGATTTCGATTGTGGTGAAAATTCTGCTGAAATCGTCAATAATTACGATTGGTTCAAAGATTTCAAATTACTTGATTTCCTAAGAGATGTAGGCAAGCACATCACTGTCAATTATATGATGGCCAAAGATTCTGTGAAAAGCAGATTAGATAGCGGCTTGTCTTATACTGAGTTTGCTTATCAGCTTATTCAGGGCTATGATTTCCAATGGCTCAATAAGCACAAAAATGTAAAAATCCAGATGGGTGGTTCCGATCAGTGGGGCAATATCACTACGGGTACTGAACTAGTGCGTAGGATGAATCAAGGTGAAGCTTATGCATTGACAACTCCTTTGATTACTAAGTCTGATGGATCTAAGTTTGGAAAAAGTGAAGGTGGAAACGTTTGGCTCGACCCAGACCAAACTTCACCTTATCAATTCTATCAATTCTGGCTCAATTGCGCCGATGAAGATTGCGGGAGGTTGATTAGGGTATTTACGCTATTGGACGAAGCCACTATCAAAGGATTTGAAGCGGAACATGCCGAAGCTCCTCATTTGCGCATATTGCAAAAGGCCATTGCCAAAGACGTAACCATTAGAGTACATAGCCAAGCCGATTACGAAATGGCCCTAAAGGCTTCTGAGATTCTATTCGGTAAATCTACTACTGAAGATTTGGCTTCAATTGATGAAAAAACGCTTCTGCAAGTTTTTGAAGGAGTGCCTCAGCAATCTATTAGCAAAGCTCAATATGAAAGTGCTAGCACAGTGATCGATTTGCTTACTGAGCTTACTGGAAATATTGTATTCAGCTCCAAAGGTGAAGCTAGAAAAATGATAAATGGTGGCGGCGTAAGCATCAACAGAATCAAAATCGAAGATGGAGAAGCCAAGCCGGAATTTGCTTTACTTCAAGGCAAATACCTCCTCGCTCAAAAAGGAAAGAAGAACTATTATTTGATACAAATCTCTTAAAGCAAAAAACAGACTGTTCGACATTTGAAATGTAGTAATACAGATAATGAGGATGTATAATCCGATTTCAACAACGCCCAGTAGAGATAGGGCATGCCCTGTCTCTACAATGCGATGGTTTACCCCCTCTGGCGCGAGTTTTTAACTCGTGAATCCTATGCAAATTAATCATTCTCGAATAAAATTTTGACCAGTATTATCTTTTGAATTTATAGAATTAGTGTGTCATCTGCTGTATTTCCTATTCAAGATAATCAATTTCCAATAAGCCCTTTCCACCAGCAAAATCTATTGTGGCGCTATACTTCCAATGCTCCGGTTCAAGCACAAAACCAGCTTCAACTTACTGAATTTTTCAATCACTGCAACTACAAAACGTACCCACCAAAATGGGCTAAAAGCAAAAAGCCGAATAAATCCGGCTTTTTCAAAATTTTTAATTACACAGTATTAAATTTTAATACCTGCCATAATTTCAAACTGATTGTAACCTCCTAAAGTGTAGCGAGCTTCTGCGAATGGCGCAAAACGCTTAAGTAATCTCAGGTTCGCTCCAGCACCTATATTTATACCTCTTCTTGTACGCTTACTTGTTTCATCTGAGCCGTTATTATCGAAGGTAAGTTTTTGTCTTGTGAAATTAAGGCCTCCAATCACATATGGCTCAAAAAGTGAGTCTTCCGATTTCATCACGTAAACTCCATCTATATTCCAGCTAGTTACATTTCGCTTTAGAAACGTTGCGGGTTCAGAAGGAAAAAAGAACGTAACACTTGGAGCTGCATGCAAACGATCAAAAAGCTTATAGGTTGGGCGTAAATGTATTCCAAATGCTTCTGCTTTATTGCCATGAGAAATTGCACCTGTCATTTCCCAATTTTGAACTTGGGCTGTCGTAGTTCCAATAAACATAATAGTTATCAGGGCGCATGTAAGCGCAAAAAATTTAAGGTTCTTCATAATTGTGTAGTTAAAATAATTTGATAGGCCTCAATATTTAGAAGGTGAAGACCTTTGCTTAGAACGAAAGTTCTAATATTAAGTTTAGAAAAAACTTTTGCCTAAAGACACCTTAATAAAGTCCGTTTTTGACTCTACATTTCCGTCTTTGGTCACATTTGAAGTCCCTGCTACATATCTCCCTGTAATTCTAAATCCAAGAGGAAGTTTAAGCATTAACCCGCCAGAAGCAGCCCATTGTCTTTCATTAATTTGGTCTTTCACATCCATGGTTGATTTCACACCACCAACTTCTGATGTAAGCTCGGCAGTGCTATTATACATAAACTGCGGCCCAAACTGAAAGGCTAGAAAATCGGTAACGTATAGATTTAACATAACAGGAACTGCGATATAATCTAGCTTTAGGTCTCCATTAAAAATCCCTTGTTGGCTTTCGCCTCCGCCTGTCAAATACAGCACCTCTGGCTGTATGCCAATTTTTTTCACTTTGAATTCCGCAAAGAGACCAAAATGAAACCCTGTGCGGTATTCTGAATCTAAGTCGTCGGTAAGTTTAGAGAAATTACCTCCGCCTTTTACTCCAAAATCCACTTGAGCAAATGCGAGCAAAGGAAACAAGAATAACGTAGTGATAATTAGCTTTTTCATGGTGTTTTTTGTTTGACGATCTCAAGTTAAAATAGATGTATTGATAATAAACGATTTACGTCTATTGATATTACAATGAAAAATAAAATCCAGATTTACACTATTTCATCAGATGCTATCCTAGTAGTGATGCGTGAATTACTCATCAATTTCTTTTTCAATCCAACTATCTTAACTAGCTCATATTCAAAGTAATATTCCAACGCGTGTAGTTTCGAATTATAAAACTTCTTGTCAGCATCAAACTCAGTTTTGGGCAAAGCCTCTAAAGCAACATTGGCTTGAGCTAGCCATTGCCAAGCAATTACGATTGTACCTGTAAACTCTAAATAAAGACTTGCATCTGCTAAAAACTCATCTGGACCTTCACTTTCAGCTATTTTGAAAAGATGCCTCGTTACAATTTGAAAATCATGTAAAGCCATTTGAAATTGCAGCACAAATTCATTTAGCTCTGGATATCCTCCCGCTTTCTTTAAGCAGTTGGTGATTTCAGCCATCAAAAGTTCAAGAGCTTTCCCATCCTTCGAACGTACTTTTCTTCCAAGCAAATCCATTCCGTGTATGGCTGTAGTACCTTCATGGATCGGATGAATTCTCATTTCCCGATAATATTGCTCTACTGGAAAATCTTGCAGATAACCCGCTCCACCCAATATCTGAACAGCAGCACTCGTAGTAAGACAGCCCATTTCAGAAGGATAACTTTTGGCAATAGGCGTTAAAAAATCAAGCAATAAACCCGCATTTTCCTTTTCTTCTCCAATGGCAGCAAAATGCAAATCGGATAATTTGGAACAGTATAAAAGCAAACTCAAAGAGCCTTCAATCACCGATTTCTGGAACAGCAATAATCTACGAATATCAGCATGCTCTATAATATTGACTGGCGCTTGGCTAAGGTCTTTATTGGATGGTTTTCTGCCTTGTGGGCGCTCATTGGCATATTGCAAACTGGCATAATAAGCCGCTGAGGCAATACTGGCTGCACTCATTCCTACAGCAATTCTGGCTTCATTCATCATCTGAAACATGTAGATCAAGCCTCTATGCTCCTCGCCTACAAGCCACCCTTGGCAATCGTCATTTTCGCCAAACATTAAATGTGCAATCGGTGCTCCTTTATAGCCCATTTTGTGATAAACTCCCGCAGTCTGCACATCGTTGCTCTCAAGTTTGCCATTCACCTCCCGCTTTTGTGGAACTACAAAAAGAGAAATTCCCTTCACTCCTGCTGGTGCTCCCTTGATTCGAGCCAAAAGCAAATGCACTACATTTTCTACCGCATCATGATCGCCGCAAGAAATATAAATCTTCTGCCCTTTTATTTTATAACTACCATCTGCTTGTGGATAAGCTGTGGTAATAATATCAGATAAAGAA
Organism: uncultured Roseivirgaceae bacterium; assembly: GCA_964598395.1. Lineage (GTDB taxonomy): Bacteria > Bacteroidota > Bacteroidia > Cytophagales > Cyclobacteriaceae > CAXBDP01. Next base: position 6,540 of record CAZRBW010000017.1, on the reverse strand, counting down.
CTGCCTGCTTGAGGCTCAGTAAGCGCCATTGTTCCCTGCCATTTGGCTGAGAATAGCATTGGAACAAAGCGATCTTGCAATTCCTTAGAACCAAAATGACGGATAAGATTTGCCGCTCCAGATGAAAGAAATGGATATACACTCGCAGAATAATTTGCGGCACCCAAAATAAAACTAGCAGCAGAGCCAATCACAAATGGTAATTGCTGACCCCCTTCTTCGAATGTAGCATGACTCGAAACCCAGCCTCCTTCGCCATAAAGCTCCATTATTCGCTTCATAGCCGAATGGACTTTAATCTGCCCTTCCTGTATTTCAGGCTGCTTCCGATCCATCTCAGTTAGATATGGCCAAAGCTCCTTTTCAGCCAACTGATCTGCCATATCCAGCACCATTTGCATGGTTTCGATGCTATGCTCTTGATAGTATGGCAAATTGCAAACGCTCGCTGCATTATGCATTTCGAATAGCAAAAAGGATAAATTTCGGCTGCTGTAATATTGATTGGGCATATTCTATTCTGTTAAAATGATTTTGCCTGTGCGGCCTTCACGCTCATAATGAGCCAATGCTTCTTTCACTTGAGAAAGTGGATAAGTTGCTTCAATATCAAGTTTCAAATCGCTTGATGCAAGGCCACCTAGCACTTCTGTAAATGCTTTTTCTCTTTGCTCCTTACTTAAACTTTCCAAATAAGTAGTCAACCAGAAGCCTTTGATAGTGAGGTTTTTGAAAATCATCAGACCACTATTGAGCGGGAGGTTTTCTAGGCTTAATAGTCCAAATACATGCATTGTGCCACCTGTTGCCAAGGAAGCTAAAGCACGCGCGCCTAGTGTACCGCCTACCGCATCAAATACTGCATTTACGCCTTTTCCATCTGTAAGAGCCAATACAGATTTTGGCATTTTTTCAGTTTCTGTATTGACTACATGCGTAGCTCCAATTGCCATCAACATTTCCTTTTGCTCTTCTCTTCTTACGGTTGCAATGGTTTTAATGCCTTTTTTGGCAGCCAATTGAATCACCAATTTACCATAAGCCGAAGCACCAGCAGTTATCAAAAGCCAATCACCACTTTGTAGACCGGAAACTTCCAACATGCCATACGCTGTAAATGGATTTACAAAAGCTTGGCAGGCAAATTCAAAACTCATCGGTTTCGGTTTTGGGATAATTCCCTTCGCCTTAGTTACCACATATTCTTTCCACACACCGATGTGTGAAAAAATTACTTCCATGCCAATAGGAAGATTTACACCTTCGCCTACGGCATCAATAATTCCCGCAGCTTCGAATCCTGCTGAAGAAGGTAATTGTGGAGTGATGCCATACATTCCTCTAATAAACATAATATCAGAGGGATTGATATTGGCAGCTTTTACCTTTACTCTTACCTCTCCTGCGCCTGGCTCACTTTTGGGCACATCTACATAATTTACCACTTCAGTTGGGTTACCAGTTTGTTCAAAAATTGCTGCTTTCATCATTGTTGTATTGTTTATGTTATTTCTATTTAGAAAAATCTATTATTCAAAAAAAAGGACGATAAACTCACCAACCAAAGCAGGTTTGTCTACACCCTCAATTTCCATTTTGCAATCGAAAGTTACTTTCACTCCATAGTTTGCTACATCCTCAAAGGCTATCGGACTGGAGTGCAGTCTAATTCTTGAGCCTGAAGGAACCACTGAAGTAAATCGAAGTCTGTTGAGGCCATAATTCACTCCCATTTTAAGCGATTTGATTTCTACTTGGTCTAGTAACAGCTTAGAGAGCAATGAAAGTGTTAAGAATCCATGTGCAATAGTTCCACCAAATGGTGATTCCACACTAGCTCGTTTTTCGTCGATATGCACCCATTGGGTATCGCTCGTTACAGCAGCGAATGCATTAATCATTTCTTGATTTACCAACAGCCACTCGCTAGGCTCTAGTTTTTCACCCTCACGATTTCTTAATTCGGCAATAGAATCATATATCATGGCATATTTTATTTGGCTTCAATAATTAAAGACAAAACAAATTTAACCAAATATATTATGCATGCATAACAAATTTTACATAACTTATGCTGTCAAAAAAATTAACAAGAATGCAATTCATCGATAAATTCAAATTAGATGGCAAAGTGGCCATCGTAACTGGAGCAAGCAAAGGCATAGGCGAAGCTATGGCAGAAGCATTGGCAGAAGCTGGTGCGAAAGTGGTGGTATCAAGTCGCAAGCAAGAAGCCATAGATGAAGTGGTGGCTAACTTGAAAGCCAAAGGTTACGAAGCAACTGCGATCGTATGCAATGTAGGCAAGCAAGACAGCATGAAGGAACTAGTCGACCAAGCCATAGCTACTTATGGCGGCGTCGATATCCTCATCAATAATGCAGCTGCAAACCCCGTATTTGGGCCAGTGGCACAGACTGAATCATGGGCATTTGACAAGATAATGGAAGTGAATGTGAAGGGTCCATTTGAACTGAGTAAGCTGGTGTACGAATCCATGAAATCTCGTGGAGGTGGTAGCATTATCAATATCAGCAGCATTGGCGGGATACGTCCCGAGCCAGGTTTGGGTATTTATAGCGTAAGTAAAGCTTCATTGATTTCGCTCACAAAAGTATTTGCAAAAGAATGGGGCGAAGACAATATCAGAGTGAATGTGATTTGCCCTGGATTGGTAAAAACCAAGTTTTCGGAAGCACTTTGGAGCAATGATAAAATCGTGAATATGATGATGAAAATGCAACCCTTAAAATGGGTGGCAGAGCCAGAAGATATGGGTGGATTGGCTTTGTTCCTAGCAAGTGATGCAAGCAAATATGTAACTGGCGGTGTGTATACAGCCGACGGTGGTTTTACAGTATAATTCAGAAATATGGAACCATTATTTAGCACCGAAAAAGTTGAAAAACTGCTACCAGCCATCAAGCAATTTTTGGAAGAAAAAGTATATCCTAATGAAATTGATTGGCTAAATAAAGACTTAAAAGAGTCATTTAAGGCCATTGACAAATTGCGGGAGGAAGTAAAAGCTAGAGGACTATGGGCTCCTCATTTGGCGGAGCATGAAGGCGGCTTGGGATTGAATTTAGTTGAATTTGCCCAAGTAAGCGAATTGCTCGGTACTTCCCCTGTAGGTCATTATCTCTTTAATTGCCAAGCACCAGATATTGGCAATATGGAATTACTTCATCAGTTTGCTAGTGAAGAACTTAAATCTAAATATCTAAAGCCATTAATGAATGGTGATATCCGTTCTTGCTTCTCCATGACAGAGCCTGAGTTTGCCGGTTCCAACCCAGTATTTATGGCCACCACTGCTGTAAAAGATGGCGATGATTATATTATCAATGGACATAAATGGTTTACCTCATCAGCGGATGGAGCTGCGTTTGCCGTGGTAATGGCCGTAACTGATTCGGAACACAGCAATCCATACCAGCGAGCAAGTATGATCATAGTTCCAACTGATAGTTCTGGATTTGAACTGGTGCGTAATATCCCCATTATGGGCGAAGCAGGCTACGGCTACATCAGCCATGCAGAAGTGAAATATACTAACTGCCGAGTGCCTCAAAGCAATTTGGTAGGAAAAGAGGGACAAGGTTTTGCCTTAGCGCAGGAGCGATTAGGACCAGGCAGAATTCACCATTGCATGCGATGGATTGGGATTTGCGAGCGAGCCTTCGATTTGATGTGTCGTAGAGCAGCCTCCCGCCTTTTAGACACCGATGTATATCTTGGAGATAAGCAATTTGTGCAAGGTTGGATTGCCGATAGCCGAGCAGAAATCAATGCCTCCAGACTAATGGTTTTGCATACCGCATGGAAAATGGATAAGCTAGGCGCCAAAGCTGTGAGAGAAGAAATTTCTACTATAAAATTCTATGTAGCAAATGTACTACATCAGGTGCTCGACCGTGCCATTCAAGCTCATGGAGCATTGGGCATTACTGAAGATACGCTTTTGTCTTTTTGGTACCGCCACGAAAGAGGTGCAAGAATATATGACGGTCCAGATGAAGTGCATAAAAGTGTGCTGGCACGAAGAATATTGAAAGACTATGGATTAGATTTGAGAAGATGAGCATAGACAAACCCACTTCAATTCGTAAAGGAGAAGAACTAGACAAAATTAAATTAAAAGCCTATTTAAAAGCCCATTGGTCGAACTTCAATGGGAATCTAAGTATTGAGCAGTTTCCTTCTGGATTCTCCAATCTCACCTATTTTATTCTTTGTGATGGCAAAGAGTACGTATTAAGACGTCCGCCATTTGGAGCAAATATCAAAGGTGGCCATGATATGGAGCGGGAATATAAAGTGCTTTCCAATTTGCAACACGGCTATCCAAAAGCGCCAAAACCTATTCTGTTTTGTGAGGATGAAACTGTCATCGGTGCTCCATTTTATTTGATGCAAAAGATCACCGGCATTATTTTAAGAAATCAGGCTCCAAAGGATTTACAATTGAATGAAGAGCTGATGCGGAAGATTTCTGCTTCGAGCATTGATACCTTGGCTGAACTGCATGCTTTGGAATTGGAAGAGAGCGGTTTGATAGAAATGGGCAAACCCCAAGGCTATGTGAAAAGGCAAGTGGAAGGCTGGGTAAATCGCTATTACAAGGCGGAAACCGACAAATTGCAAGCCATGGACGAAGTAGCAGATTGGTTGCAAAAAAACATCCCGAATCAAGAGCAAACGGCTTTTATTCATAATGATTTTAAGTATGATAATTTGGTTCTCAGCTCAAGCGACCCTGCAAATGTGATTGCAGTGTTGGATTGGGAAATGGCCACAGTGGGCGATCCATATATGGACTTGGGTACAAGCTTAGCTTATTGGTGCGAAGCAAAGGATGATGATGCATTGAAACCATTTAATCTCACTTGGATGCCCGGGAATTTTACGCGGGAGGAAGTGGTGGAACATTACCAGCTTAAGTCTGGAAAAGATGTTCCTGATCTATTATTTTACTATGTATTTGGCGCCTTTAAAATCGGAGTAATTGTGCAGCAAATTTATGCTCGATACAAAAAAGGCTTCACTAAAGATCCACGTTTTGCACAATTGATTTATGTGGTAAAGGCATGTGGTAAAAATGGTATTAAAGCACTAGAAAAAGGACGTATTTAAGACATATTTAATTAACAGTCAAAATATTAAACTGTATGAATAATCAAGAACTTGAACTCAAGGATATACAAAAGGTGCTTATACTTGGCGCTGGCACTTTAGGACTTAGAGTAGGCTTACAATCTGCAATTAGTGGATTCAATACCACCATTTTTGATATTGATGAAAGAGCTTTCGAAGCGGCTAAAAAGGTACATGCTAAGATTTTGCATGGACTAATGAAAGAAGGTAAAATCAACCAAAAAGAATCTGAGGCAATTGTCGAAAGAATCACTTGGACGAAAGATGCAGAAGAGGCCGCCAAGGATGCTGATTTTGTGAATGAATCCGTGACCGAAAATGCAGGTATCAAAAAGGCAGTTTGGAAGCAGTTTGGTGAGCTTTGTCCTAAGCATACTTTATTTACCACCAACACTAGCTATCTACTTCCCTCCCATTTTGCTGAGGATTCTGGAAGGCCTGCTCAGTTTTGTTCATTTCATTTTCACGATGTATTCTGGGCAAATGTGGTAGATATAATGCCGCATGAAGGCACAGCAGAATGGGTGACTCCTTTCTTGTACGAAATGGCATACAAGCTGAATCAAATACCCGTTTTTGTCAAAAAGGAATCCAATGGCTACATATTCAATCATATGTTGGGTGCCTTACTAGGTTCAGCTTTCCAATTGGTGACTACGGGCGTGGCCAGCATCCAAGATGTAGATCGCTCATGGATGGGTAACTTCAAAATGCCATCTGGGCCTTTTGGAATCATGGATAGCATAGGTTTGGAAACTGTGTACCACGTGACCAAAAATACTGGTGGACCAGGTTCTGACAGGACTATAGCCTTTTTAAAGCCTTATTTAGATACAGGCAAATTGGGAATCAAAACAGGAGAAGGCTTTTACAAATACCCAAGCCCTGAGTATCAGCAAGAAGATTTTCTCTTGAAAAAATAAAGCTTCAGTACCAAAATGGAATTAGAATCCTCCCGTCTTGTTTTCAGCAAATTTGCTAAACAGGATCTGCCTGATTACTTGAGCTTAGTTACTGATCCAGATTTGATGAAGTTTATCCATAATGGAGCCATGTCAGAATTGGATGCTAAAGTGAGATTTGAAGTGGTGGTGGCAAATAATCAGGATTCACCCTTATTTGGCTTTTGGGCAGCAAGAAGCAGGGAAAGTAATGCCTTAATTGGCTTTGTGAAAATCGCTGCATTTGAAGGTGATAAAGTGGAAGTTGGATATGCTGTGATTCCAGCATTTTGGAGAAATGGCTATGCATCTGAAATGCTACAAGCGATGATCGATTTCTGTAGCCATCACTTCTCAAAAGTACCACTTTATGGATTGGTGCAGTCCGAAAATTTAGTTTCCATCAAATTGCTAGAGAAATTCAAATTCCATCAATACAAAG
>CAZRBW010000016.1:23137-51418 GCA_964598395.1 uncultured Roseivirgaceae bacterium | reverse complement strand
CAAAAGCTGGCGCACGCGTGTCGCGTGTGCCTCCAATTTCTAATACCAAAATACAACTTTAAACAAAATCAATATCTAAAAGTCCTTTACCTCCACTATAATCAATTGCACTACTATACTTCCAATGGCATGGCTCTGTTACAAATCCAGCTTTGATAGGATTATTATGTATATAATCGACCTTTTGATCAATTACTTGAGGACTCCACAATTCTATTGGCTTATTGTTATGCTGCCAAAGTTGTCGGCTTTTCACTTTACTGCTCTTTTGCCCAGCTCTTTCGAACATCCACAATATCCATTCTTTCCTGCTTTCTTGCGCATTATCTTCAAGCTCCTTCTGTAATTTTTTTGAAGTGAACTCCTTAAATCTACCTAGAACGATATCTGGATTATTATCTGTTGCTCTGATTATTAAATGAACATGACTAGGCATAATACACCAGCAATAAATTTCTAGCCCCTTGTTCTTCCTGCAATAATCTAGACTTTCAATAAGTATTGAAAAGTACTCTTCCCTAACAAATAAATCTATCCAATTAACAGTAGCAAAACTGACAAAATACAATCCCTCTTTGTTATAAAATTTATACTTTCTACTCATTTGGTTTTTTGGTTAAAGTATTGACCAAGTGAATCAAATCAAACGTTAATCATTCTATTATATCAAATAAATTTAGTAGCAAACTCTTTATTTTTCAAAAAACGCTGGCACCCCCTGCCAGCTGGTAGGCGAGCGTGTCGCGTGTGCCTCCATTAAATTTATTCAGCCTAGAAAAGAAGAAAAAAGTTCTAAGTCAGCCAAGACAAAATTTAAATGTAGGAAGAGCAAATAATCTATGATTCATCAAAAGAAACACAATTAAATTGAAAATATGATTGGAAACAATGAGATAGAGCTTGAGGGGTGGGACACACGGCAAGCATGCAATAGCATTGGGAGTGGGACACACGCGACACGCGTGCGCCAGCATTAGCCGGTTTTAAGGTAATTGAAAGAGTGGTCAGCTTGTTAGAAGGGGACACACGCGACACGCGTGCGCCAACATTAGTAAATCTCTGCCCTCATTTCGGTTCCGAAAAAATTCAACCTAAAGAAAAATGGAACCTTGCCACATGGGTAAATTGTTTAATTTTGCTGATTAGATCGAAAAACATCCTGTGAAAGCATCAGACAAAGAACCTTCTCTTCGACGTAAAATATTTGTAGTAGGCCTTATCATCTTTTCGATGATTATGACAACGGGCTTGTTTTACGGCTACCAAATAGTAAAAACTCCCAATGTACTTGTGGACAAGCAAGCAAGGGTTGTTCTCATCCCAAAGGGAGCTGACTTCAAGCAAGTGCAAAATTTGCTCTACGATGAAGACATCGTGCAGGACTTGGTCACTTTTAGCCTTGTAGCCAAATGGATGGACTACGATAAATTGGTGAAGCCCGGCCTTTACCAGCTAGAGAGCAGCATGACCAATATCGAAACTGTGCGCTTGCTAAGATCGGGAGCACAAATACCCACCCGCATCACTTTCAATAACATTCGCACCTTAGAAGAACTTGCTGGCAAAATCACAAAGGGTATTGATATCGATAGCCTTTCTTTTCTCACCCGTATCAAGTCACCTGAAGTTTGGCAGAAATACGAATTTGAAGAGCAAAATTTTATCAGCATGTTTATCCCAAACACTTACGAAGTATATTGGACCACCACTGCTGACGAATTACTCGATAGGATGCACCGTGAATACAAGAATTTCTGGACTGAAAATCGGATAGCTAAAGCCAAGGCATTGAATATGAAGCCAAATGAAGTAATTACCCTAGCTTCTATTGTAAATGCCGAATCGCAAAAACGCGACGAAAGCCCAACGATTGCAGGCTTATATTTGAACCGACTAAAAAGAGGAATACCGCTACAAGCTGACCCTACGCTGGTATTTGCGCATGGCGATTTTGAAATCAGACGAGTGCTTAATGTGCACAAAGAGATCGACTCGCCCTACAATACGTATAAGTATGCGGGATTGCCTCCTGGGCCTATCAACCTCCCGCCTGTATATGCAATCGATGCAGTTTTGAATCCGGCCGAGCATAACTATATTTATATGTGCGCCAAAGAAGATTTTTCAGGATATCACAACTTCACCAACAGCTTGGGAGAACATCTCCGCAATGCACAACGCTATCAGGCGGCATTGAATCGCTCGCGCATTTACCAATAAACCAACGGCATGTTTGAAGCTACAGTAACGTTAAGAATTCGCTATGCGGAAACAGATCAGATGGGATTTGCCTATTATGGCAACTATGCCACCTACTATGAAGTAGCGCGTGTTGAAGCTTTGCGTGCAATGGGCTATTCGTACAAGGAAATCGAGGATGAGGGAATCCTTATGCCTGTGCTGGAAAACTACTCAAAGTTTCATTTGCCTGCTCGATACGATGAGCTTATTACTATAAAAGTATCCTTGCCTAAAATGCCGGGCGTGAAGTCCGTATTTAAATACCTATTTTACAACGAAAACCAACAGCTAATACATGAAGGCGAAACGATTTTGGCCTTTATTAGCAAAGAAACAGGGAAACCATGCCGCCCACCTGCCAAATTGGTGGAGGTATTGAAGCCATTGTACCATGACTAACTTCATCGAGAAGATAAAATCATCAAAAATTATCACCAATAGCATTAGCTACTTGGAGAGAATCGAGGTGGTGAAAGATACCTTCTCCATGTATCAGTTTCTCAAGCTTTTCTTTCGCAAACTGAGCAAAGACGATATTTGGGAAAAAGCCAATGCCATTGCCTTTAACTTTACGCTTTCTCTATTTCCAGCGATCATTTTCTTGTTTACGCTTATTCCCTATATCCAATATTTCTATGAGCCCTTTAGTCAACAGGCTATTTTGGATTTTCTGAGAGAAGTGTTTCCTGCTAGTGTGTATGAGTTTACCAGCCAAACAATAGAAGATATTATAGGTAAATCGCGTGGAGATTTATTGACGATTGGTTTTTTGACCTCCACCTTTTTGGCAACGAATGGCACCATGTCTATCATCAAAGCCTTTAACGCATGCTATCAAACGCGGGAGGTTAGGGGCTTTTTCAAAACAAGGATGATGGCTGCAGGCCTTACGGGCGTATTAGCTTTTACCTTGTTGTTGGCAATCACCCTCCTTACTGTGGGTGAGGCTGTGATCAATTATGTATATCCAGAAAACCTGTTTGACACAAGTTATATTATCTACCTTATTTATGTTTTGCGGTTCATCGTCATTTTTGTGATGTTCCTTTTTGCCATTGCCACATTGTATTATTTCGCTCCTGCAATACACGACAGATGGCATTTCTTTAGCTGGGGTGCTGTATTAGCCGCGCTATTGAGTGTGTTTGCTTCTTTAGGATTCTCACTTTACATCAACAATTTCGGAACATACAATAAACTCTATGGCTCCATTGGCGCTTTGATCGCCGTGATGGTATGGTTCTACATTATAGCTGTGATTATTTTGCTCGGTTTCGAACTCAACGCCACATTAGATCGCGCCAAAGTGATTAGCAATAATGATGATAGCAGCGATCAAGAAATTATTACGATTTAGTATTGTCTTCTTTAAAATTTCTACTACATTTGCAGCTCGAAATTCTGCAAAACACAGAGGAGTGGCAGAGTGGTCGAATGCGGCGGTCTTGAAAACCGTTGTACCGCAAGGTACCGGGGGTTCGAATCCCTCCTCCTCTGCAAAATCAAAAGCTCGGCAATCTGTCGGGCTTTTTTTTGCCCTTCCAATCCACTACTCTTGAGGATTATTTACACTATAGCTTCCTATTATTTTATTTTTTGAGGGAAAAGGGGTAGGTTTATTGGTAGACAATTTTCCCAAAATGAAATTCGGTAAAACAATAAAGATTTTCCTCATAGATGGAGATCCAAATGGTCGCATGAGTTGCGAACTTTCTAATTGGTCAGGCAAAGCATACAAAATCCCTAGAATAAAAATTAAGGATTGCAGCGATCGTGCAGACTTAATTAGCACAGGAGTTTATCTACTTTTTGGAAAAGATGATGAGGGCAAAGATCAAGTTTATATTGGCGAAGCAGAATCAATCCTTAAACGCCTCAACCAGCAGCTAACTCAGAAAGACTTTTGGAATGAAGCTATAGTTTTCATCAGCAAAGATGAAAATCTTAATAAAGCTCATATCAAATACTTAGAAAACCGTCTGCACGACATCGCAAAAATTGCTAATCGATATAAAGTTGACAACAACGTTATTCCCACCCAATCCTCTATTTCGGAATCTGACAGAGCTGAGATGGAAGAGTTTATCGAATACATAAAAATGCTGGTCAACACTCTTGGACATAAAGTTTTTGATGAGAAAAGAGAGGTTAAACCCAAGCAAAAACAAGATACCTTTTTCATCAAAGCTGCTAGAGGAGCTGATGCAAAAGGAGAACCAAGTTCAGATGGCTTTGTGGTTTTTATGGGGTCGAAGGCGGCAGGTGCTATGGTGCCTTCTATGGCTCCAAGTTTCATTACCTATCGTGAGAAACTAAAAACAGAGGGTGTTCTTATTGACAAAGGTAATTATTTAGAATTTCCGGAAGACTATATTTTTAGCAGCCCCTCAACCGCAGCTATTATTATAATGGGGCGAAGTGCTAACGGCCTTACGGAATGGAAAATGAAAAACGGGAAGACTCTTAAGGAATACGAGTCAAATGAAAAGGTAAATCCATAAATAATTAGACCGATCATTAAATGAATAGTGAAGTCTTTTATAATATCAGCAAGATCATTGAAAGGGATAGTAAAACTACAACCTATAAGTTCGCCTTACTCAGAGGGGTAATTGATATAATTCAAGACAATTCACCTTACATTAATCGAAAGGGTCAAAGAGTACAATTCCCTCTTGGTCTACTAGTCGAAAAATGGCTTTTATATTATTACCCAATTTTGGAGTCGCAAATACACATACCACAAATAAATGGCTCAACAAATCTTGCTTTCGAGCTACAATTTTCAAAATTGATAAATACCTACAAAACCAGAGGAGGATTCTCAGTCTTTTACAATGACTTAAAATTTAGAGGTCTCCCAAATGAAATAAATGAAGACTTCTTTGAGCTAATTAAAAAGGTTCGGGATACAATTACATTAATGCCAATGAGATACATTGGCCGCTCGATTAGTAATGATTATTATTCTATTTTTAACTTTGAAAAGAAAGCTCTAAGAAAAGGCCAAAAACTTGATATTGAGCAACTAATTTATAGCCTAGGCACTTTTTCTATTCCAATTGATTATTACGAAGCTTTCAAAATTTTAGGCAGTTTTATAAATGGAAGAGATTCAATTCTATTTAAATGGGCTGAATTTTCTGTCAATGCTTCTAAAAAGAATTTAGCCATTGATAATGTTATTAAAGAAGTTCTAGTTAGTCCAATAACCGAAAGAAGTATTGCTGAATCTAAAAGTATATATAAAGAAATTCTTAAACGAGAAGGTCAAGTCTATTGTGTTTGGACTGGCAAAAGGATTTCAACCTATGACATAGACCATATGATTCCTTTTTCAGTATGGAAAAATAATGATCTGTGGAATTTACTTCCTTCTGAAACTAAGACCAATAATCAGAAAAGAGATAAAATTCCATCACCTGAAATAATTGAAAAACAGAAGAACTTAATTTTTGACTACTGGCAAATCATTTATGAAAATCAGGCCAATAGATTCCAAAAAGAAATACAAATTGCTCTATTAGGCAATAACTCTTTTAAAACTTGGGAAAAAACCGGAATAACACAATTACAAAATAGTTGCACCTATTTAATTGAAGTGCGAGGTTTTGAAGAATGGAAAATTTAAAAACCAATCCAAACAGTCATTTAACCGCAAAAGAAAGAGAATATCTTTCCTTTCCAGCTAAGGTTCTTTTTAAACAGAATTTGCTGGTAGGAGATGTACTGGATTTTGGCTGTGGATTTGGTAATGATGTAAAAATACTCAGTGAAAAAGGTGTTGAAATTGAGGGATATGATAAATATTACTTCCCCGAATATCCTTCGAAAAAATACGATACCATTATTTGCTTCTACGTCTTAAATGTGTTGCTTCCAGAGGAACAAGCACTTATTTTAATGGAATTGTCACAACTCGTAAAACCCAATGGTAAAGTCTTTATAGCAGTAAGAAGAGATTTACAATATGAAGGCTTTAGAACTCATAGAATTCATCAAAAGAAAACCTATCAATGCAATGTCATTTTAAAATCGAAATCAATTTTCAGAAATGACAATTGTGAGATTTACGAGTATAGACATTATAACCAAATAAATAGATTAGTTGCTGATGATTGCATATTCTGTAGTCCAACTCCAGATAGGGAGTTAATTCTTGAATCAGCCACAGTATACGCCATATTTGATAAATATCCAGTAAACAAAGGCCACGCTTTAATTATTCCAAAAAAGCATTGCGCCGACTATTTTGACTTGACATTCAAGGAGCAGTCTGCTTGCTGGTTTGTTCTTAATAAAGTAAAAGTAGAACTAGAAAAGCGATTTAAGCCAGATGGATATAATGTTGGCATTAACATCGGGAGTAAAGCAGGACAAACAATAAATCATGTACACATCCACTTAATTCCTCGATATAATGGTGACGTTGAGGATCCCACGGGCGGAGTAAGAGGTGTAATACCAAGTAAACAGAAATACTAAATTTCCCTCCTGCAACCATTCCCATACCCAAAGCGTCTTCTCCAAAAAAATTCACACCATGGAAAAAGACATTTTAGCTCGCTTAGAGAAAGTTGAAAAGCAGCATAAAAACCTTAAAAGCATATCTTTTGGATCAATACTTATCCTGCTTTTGGCAGTCATTTATCTTGCTACCACACAATCAGACAGAAGCCCTCTTATCAGAACGCAAGGGATTATCATTGAAGACGAAAATGGTAAGGATAGAATCTTAATTGGCGCACCCATTCCCTATTCTAAAGAACGTGTTAGAACAGATACCGCAATGGTTCGAAAGCATTGGGCATCAAGGATTTTCCCAAACGATCCTGATCGATATATGGGCTATTACAAAGACTACTATAATGCAACCAATGGTATGGTCATCATGAACGAGGATGGTTTTGATCGCGTACTTTTAGGCGATAAGCTTGCAGACCCAAATACGGGAAAAAGGCTGTTTGAAGCTGCCGGCATCACTTGGAACACCAAAGAAGGTTTTGAATTGGGTGGAGCTGGAGTAAATACAGCCGAGGATGGCACTGCAAGAAGCGTGATTGGGTTGGATGGTTCAGAAGGTGAAGCTGTTCATTTAGTAGCCCTCGAAGACGGAACCAAAGCGTTGATCATTGGCGGTAAGGATGGAAGATTAATGATTGGAATGGCCAATGAAAAAGGAAATTGGTTTCAGAATGAAGATAAATTCGCTGGAATTAAATTCTTCGATAATGAAGGCAAATTGGTATGGGAACAAAAAATGAATTCTGAGAAAATGGAATAAAACCCACTATTCAAAATTCACAATCCCAAAGCCTGATAAAAAGGATTTGCAATCCGATATCTTGAAATGCACCTATCAAAGCAAATTCAATAAAGCCTTTAACAATGACTTTTGATTACAATGATTATGTTCACATTTTTAGTTTGTTCACGTAACGTGAACAGCTAGAATCTGTGAACAAAAAAATATTGCTAAATTTCCAATAAAAAAATGTCCACCAAAAACCTAAGCCAAAACCAAAAGGAAAGTCTACTCAAGATATTAGAAGATCGATTTGAAAGGAATTTAAAGCGCCATCCTGATATGGAGTGGATTGAGATAAAAGCCAAGCTTGAAAAAATGCCTGAAAAGCTCTGGGCTCTACAGCAAATGGAAGAAACAGGCGGCGAGCCCGATGTAGTGGCTTACTACGAAGAGTCTGATGAATATCTCTTTTGCGACTGCTCAGCTGAAAGCCCTAGTGAAAGAAGGAGTATTTGCTACGATCCGGAGGCCTTGGAATCTCGAAAGAAATTTAAACCTGAGCATAGTGCAGTAGGTATGGCTGCTGAAATGGGCATAGAATTACTATCTGCAGAGCAATATCATCAATTACAGCAATTAGGCCCTTTCGACACCAAGACTTCTAGTTGGCTCAAGACACCTCCCGCCATGCGCAAACTCGGTGGAGCCATTTTCGGCGATTGGCGCTACGGGTCTGTATTTGTGTATCACAATGGAGCCGATTCTTACTACGGCGCTCGCGGCTTTCGTGGAGCGTTAAGAGTTTGATATTTACCATTTAAAATAATTGGTATTTAGCATTCCAATAGATTTTTAACTTCCATGGCGATTTATAACATTCTCTGAAAACGTCCTCAATTGAACCATAAAAACCGCCTAATGAAAGCCGCAATTCATACCCAATATGGTCCTCCAGAAGTTGTTGAAGTAAAGGATGTACAAAAACCAATACCCAAAGAAAATGAAGTATTGGTAAAGGTATATGCAAGTACCGTCAACAGAACGGACGCAGGTTTTCGTAGTGCTGAGTATTTTGTTTCAAGATTTTGGAGTGGACTATTTCGGCCTAAACAGCAAACCCTAGGCTGTGAGTTTTCAGGAGTAATTGACGCAATTGGATTGGAAGTGCAAAGCTTCAAAATTGGCGATAAGGTATTTGGCTACAACGATATACATTTTGGAGGGCATGCTGAGTATATGACCATTGCAGAAAATGACGCTATTACCACATTGCCTCACAATTTAGATTTTTATGAAGCGGCTGCCATCACCGAAGGCGCGCATTATGCCCTCAACTACATCAAGGCTTTTAATATCCAACCGGAACAGGAAATCTTGGTATATGGTGCTACAGGCGCTATTGGATCTGCGGCGGTGCAGTTGTTGAAGCATTTTCAAGCAAGAGTCACGGCAGTGTGTAATACCAAAAATATTGAATTGGTAAGCTCCCTCGGCGCCGATGTGGTGATCGACTACCAAACCCAAGATTTCACCGATACCTCCACAAAGTTTCCATTTATTTTTGATGCAGTTGGCAAGAGTTCTTTTGGCCAATGCAAGCCATTGCTTACAGATAAAGGCGTTTATGTTTCCACCGAATTAGGCAAGAATGCTGAGAACATTTTCTATGCTTTGACTACGCCAATATTGGGTGGAAAACGCGTACTATTTCCCATTCCTACCATAAGTAAGGACGATGTTAATTTTCTGAAATCCCTCGTAGAACAAGGAAAATTCAAGCCTGTGATCGACAGAGAATATAGTCTGGATGAAATTGTAGAGGCCTATAAATATGTGGAGACAGGGCAGAAAACAGGAAATGTGATTATTAGAATCGTGGATAAATAGCACGAGTTGGCCAAACTAATACTGCTCATACCAATGAAAGGTCTCGTGTACGATTCGATCCTTCTCGTTTTTCAAGAAAGATAAAAATGATGCAGAAACAGGTGAATGCTTTTTCCCTTTCAGCCAAATCAAACTCCAAGTAGTGGTTATTGGCAAGCCTTTGATTGGTATGATTTGAAGTTCATTGTTGTGCAGTTCGTTTTTGATCCCAATTAATGGCATTATGGAATATCCCAAGCCTGCTAAAAGTGATTGTTTCACTGCTTCATTTGAGGTTAGCTCCATCTTTTTCATAACCTTGAAATCATTCTGTACGATAAAATTTTCCATGGTTTGCCTTGTACCTGAGCCCTTTTCTCTAAAAATCAGCGGGAGGGTTTGAAAAGCTTCGCTAGCATTAAGTCGCTTCTTAAGCTTAGTTTTAGTATTACCTACCAAGAACAGCTTGTTTTGAAGTAAATCTAGTTTTTCCACCTGCAGATTGCTTGGCAATATAGAAACAAGCGCAAAGTCAACTTCATTACTTTCTAAACTCTCTACTACCTTATTTTTATTAGTCACATCCATTATCAACTCAATTCCTGAGTGCATTTTCATAAAATCTGTAAGAAAATAAGGCATCACATACTTCCCTGTTGACACCACCGAAAACTTGAGCCGACCAATCATTTGCCCTTTATAAGCGAGGGTTTTGTAATTGATTTCATGTACTTGATCAATAATATTCTCAGCAGCTTCGGCAATTTCCTTCCCAAATTCCGTGATATAAATTTTTCTTCCAACCACCTCAGTAAGAGGAATATCAAATTGATCTTGAAAATTTTTCAACTGTATTGACACCGCAGGTTGGGTCAAATGCAACTCCTCCGAAGCCTTCGTAACACTTTGTGTCTGAACAATTTTAAGGAAAATCCTAAGCTGATTTAAGGTGTAATTCATAAAATTAACTTATGCTTTGTATTACAAATATAAATAAAAATTTATGTGTTTCACTTCCCAAATTTGCGTCAGTAAATCAAATAGCAACTATAAGAATGACAAAAATTACAATAGCAAAAGGCGATGGCATAGGTCCAGAAATTATGGACGCAACTTTAGAAATAATTTTTGCAGCGGGAGCTGATATAGAAGTTGATGAGATTGAAGTAGGCGAAAAAGTATATCTCTCTGGCAATACTTCAGGCATTGCTCCGCAAGCTTGGGAGAGTATAAGAGGTAATAAGATTTTTTTAAAAGCCCCAATCACAACTCCACAAGGCGGAGGCTACAAAAGCCTAAATGTAACCACCCGCAAATCACTCGGTTTGTATGCAAATGTACGCCCCTGCGCTAGCCTCCACCCGGTTATTCGCACCAAGCATCCCAAAATGGACATAGTAATTATCAGAGAAAATGAAGAGGATTTATATGCAGGCATCGAACATCAGCAAACAGACGAAGTAGTACAATGCCTAAAACTAATAAGCAGGCCAGGTTGTGAAAAGATAATCAGATATGCTTTCGAATATGCCAAGCAGCAGAACAGAAAGAAAGTCACCTGCTTCACCAAGGATAATATCATGAAGCAAACCGATGGTCTGTTTCATCAAGTATTTGATGAGATTGCCAAGGAGTATCCTCAGATCGAGAATGAACATTGGATAGTTGACATCGGTGCCGCAAAAGTGGCTGAATCGCCCGAAAGATTCGATGTGATTGTAATGCCAAATTTGTACGGAGATATCATCTCAGATATTGCTGCAGAGATTACTGGCTCGGTTGGACTTGGTGGCTCAGCCAACATCGGTGAAGAGTGCGCAATGTTCGAGGCAATTCACGGTACTGCGCCAGACATCGCTGGCAAAAATATAGCAAATCCTTCTGGCTTATTGCAAGGAGCGATTATGATGTTGAATCATATCGGCCAAACATCTGTAGCTGAAAAAATCCAAAATGCTTGGTTGCTCACTTTGGAGGAAGGCATCCATACTACAGACATTTATAAAGAAGGCTGGAGCGTACAAAAGGTAGGCACAAAAGAATTTGCCCAAGCTGTAATCAATAATCTTGGTAAAAAGCCGGTCATTTTCAAAGAAGTAAGTTATGCAAATTCCACTGTATTCAAGCTCCCAAAATACCAGCGCAAAACACCTGCAAAGAAGCAATTAGTAGGTGTAGATGTATTTGTGCATTGGGCGGGCGAAGACCCAAATGAGCTTGCCTCCAAACTGAAAGCGATTGAAAGCAATGGAATCAACCTCACCATGATAACTAATCGTGGAATCAAGGTTTGGCCAGAAGGCTTTAAGGAAACCTTTTGCACAGACCATTGGCGTTGCAGATTTAAGCCTAGCAATGGCACACTACCAGATAAGGCTAGCATTGTCGATTTATTAAACAATGCAATCAAACAGGATATCGACACCATCAAAACCGAAAACTTATATGAGTTTGACGGCAAGGCTGCTTACTCTTTGGGACAAGGACAATAAAAACAGCAAACATGGAAAAACAATCACGCGAAGAAGAAAAGAACATGAAGCAGTCTAATGGATCGAATACCAGAACCGGTGAACTTCGGAAGGATCAAAAACGCAACAAAAGCTATTATGCTGAGAATCCAGAGTTCACCGATTTGATACTTGAGAATTTGGAATTCGATGAACAAGAATTGAGTGAAATGCAGCGTCTAGAAATTGAGGAATTTATCAGTTCTAATACGATTAGCCACCAATCACAACGAGGCCCATTCCCATTTGCAGCGGCGATACACCTAGGATTTTTGCTTTTGACTATGGCCGCAGCCTTTTTCATTGACAATTCTGCTTTCAGCCAGCTACTTGTCTCATTTTCAATAATTTTTGCTGCAATGGCAGCTCTATTCCTAAATAAACAAAACCATAAAAATCATGAATAAAACAGAAAAGCTAACACTGATCGAGGGTACTTTTTCGAATGAAGAAGCAAAAGAAATTCTTATGAATCTCTTCTCTGCAAAAATCGACTTCCATGAACTTAAAAACTTCAGCTCAATAGAACGGTTTGGGGAAGTTGATGCGACTGCTCAGAAAAGAATTCCACAACTAAAGCATGAGGTTGAAAAATTGACAAAATTATTAGCAGAAGCAAATACAAGCAAAAAACAAATAACCATCAATTCTGAGATTATACTATCTATATCTGAAGGTTAATTCATCAAATTACTTTTCAAATAGACCGCGTTATCCTCTACCAAAATAAAATGAATTTCAACCTGCTCATTGAGAATCTAACCAATCCAGCTTTACTGTTTTTCGTGTTAGGAATTATTGCGGTCTATTTGAAAAGTGATTTAGAAATTCCTTCTAATTCTTCAAAGTTCATTTCACTCTACCTTCTCTTTGCCATTGGCTTCAGAGGTGGTCAAGAGTTGTCGCATGAAACCATCACGAGTGAAATTGGCTGGTCGATGTTGTTCGGCATCGCAATCGCTGCTATTATTCCGCTATACATTTTTTTTATCCTTAAAATAAAACTTAATGTGTATGATTCGGCTGCAATTGCTGCTGCTTATGGCTCAGTAAGTGCGGTTACCTTTGTTACCGCCGTGTCTTTTCTGGAATCACAACAAATGGTCGCGCATGGGCACATGGTGGCTATTATGGCCTTAATGGAGTCTCCTGCAATCATTGTTGGCTTAGTACTGCTTACTATTTTCAATAAGGAAAAAAATAGTAGTATTAACAAACGATCGGTGCTAAGACATTCATTTACCAATGGAAGTGTTTTGCTGATTATGGGCAGTCTAATCATTGGCTATTTTGCAGATGCCAAGCAAGCTCAGGGGATAGAGCCTTTTACCAATGACCTTTTTAAAGGATTCTTGGCAATTTTTCTTCTAGATATGGGAATCACTAGTGGCAAAAAGTTGAAAGCCTTCTTTTCTTTTGGCTGGTTTCCTCTTCTCTTTGCTATCATATTGCCTTTGGTAAACGGAAGCATCGTTGCCATATTGAGTTCAGCCATCACTCAGGATGTAAGCAATAGATTTATGTTTGCCATCCTTGCAGCAAGTGCTTCCTACATTGCTGTGCCAGCCGCAATGAAAATATCAGTACCAAAAGCAAATCCAGGTCTATATTTGCCTATGGCTTTGGCTGTTACATTCCCAATTAATATTACCATAGGCATGCCTATTTATTTCCTGCTCGCTCAAGGATTTTAACTTCCTATGTAAGCAGTGATTTTTCTCCAAAAAAGAAACTACGCTATTGTAATCAAACATTCTTTTTATTTGCGCATAGAATTGCATTGGGTTTATTAAATTGTGTTAGTTATTTGCATTTCAAAACACTCTTTATCAACAGTTACTACTATTTTCTAAGAAGTTAACGGTGGCCAAACACACTATAAAGACAACTACTATGAAGCGGAAAATTGGTGATATTTTCATACAAATCATTCCTGTAATGATTGGTGTGTATCTTGGGTTTGTTGTTTCCAACTGGGCTGATTCCAGAAAGAGAAATAATCAGCTCGATGTATTTATTGAGAATCTGTATTCTGAAATTGAGTCCAATGAAAGTAAATTAAATAATGTTATTGGATACCACAAAATGGTAAGGGATAGCAGTAGGTACTATTCCAACCCTGAAATTAACACTACGAATCCTACATTTTTTCAAGGGACAAGAACCTTGAAACTTACCAATAGCGCATACAATACAGGAATTCAAACTGGTATAATCAACGATTTGAAAATCGATCAAATACAAGCAATTAATCAGCTCTACACTTTACAAGATGATTACAACGATTTTGGAAACATGTTGCTTACCGGACTAATAAGTATAGACTTGAATGACACACCTGAAAGCATTCGAAAAGTAGCCCGCTTTTTAGGCATTTCCATGACAGATGTAGTTATCAAAGAGCAGAGTCTATTAGAAGGATACGATTCGGTTAAAACTGTGTTGGAAGCAGAAAAGTAATTCACCACAAATTCAACGAATCTCTCCAAATGGTATCTGCTGGTGAGTTGCGTTTCCAATAATCCAGCATCAAATTGCCTTTGCGAATTGCCCGAGTGTAATCTCGATCTCGGGAGGATGATTTTTCTTCCCAAGCCATGATTTCATAAGGAAATTCTGCATCAAAATAGATCATTAGCTCTCTACCGATTTCTGGATATTTGATGCTGTACTTCTTCATTGGACGATCCACCTCCATAAAGTCAATTTCTGAGTCTGCCAACTCTCCATTTGCTTGATAGGCTTTCAATTCGGCGTGAGACATCCGTTGGGATAACACCCCTGGCACAGCCATAAATTCTCCTTGCGGCAGCAATGTGGGATTGAGGCGAATAAGATTCCATAACTCATCTTCCAACACACCTGAAATCTTGGATGTATAATTTGCTTCTGATTCGAAATAAGAGTGAAGCGCGGCTGAGAAACCTTTTTCCTCCCGCTCTATCAAAGTGAAAGATTGCCCACACCATTCCTGTGACGAAGCAGTGACTTTAAGACTTTGTTCATCACTATAAATAGGTGTGAAGGTGGAGGACATCATATGATAAGGGTAAATTCCCGTAAGAAAATCGCGGGTGGAATTTAGCTTCATCACCTTCAACTGATCTGCATCCTCACTATCAATTATATCTACTTTTACATTTTCACTTCGAGAGAAATCTTCAGTCACAAAAATTAAAACGGACTCTCCTTCTACCGATTCTCCATATCTAAATTGCTTAAGGTGATAGGCATTTAGCTCGGCTTTTCCCTGATACCAATAGGTACCGAAACCATCAAATTCCACATCTCTTTGTGCCATTTTGTTACTTTCATTGGTAGAGCAAGCTACCATCAAGAAGACAATGCACAATATGGTTATAGCTAATTTCAATTGGTTCTATTTCGCAGATTATTGACCGAGAACTCCAAAATGGTATCCCTTCCTATCAATACTAACCCTGTACTAATTTGAATTAGAAAATCAGGCGCAAAACCTCTTTCAATTACATAGCCATTGGGCATAGTAATAAGAGAAGCGCTATAAGAGAAGGTCCAACCATTAGGTAATTCGTAAACAGCCGGAATACCTCCACCACCACCAGAGGTTCGCCCATACAGTGTCACATTTTCATAATTACGCATTATCGCCACAAATAAATTTGCCGCGCTAAATGTAACACTACTGGTAAGGATGATAATCGGCCCATTAAAACCGATAGGTTTTGGCGCTACATTGAATATTTCTGTTGCAGAAAAATCAGTCCTTCCTGGGCCTATCTTTACTTTGGAATGGATTACTTCCCTACTTTCTGGTACTAGCCTTTCTGCAAGCTTAAAGGCATTGTCTGGATTGCCCCCAGAATTATTTCGTAAATCAATGATCAAGCCCTTCTTATCTTTAAACTTATCAAAAACTTCATCGAGACCTTTATCAGTAAGGTTGCTTGTGAAGCTTTCGTAAAATATATAACCAACATCCTCAAAATCACGATAGACCATGCCGTCGACTGATTGGCTCCTATTGCTAAGGTATGAAGCATATAGAGCTGTCTTGTTGAAAACATTTTGATCTAAACTTGCCAAAAAGGGGTATTGCCTGCGATCACTATCACCTCTTAAATATATGTGGCCGTCGCTTAAGGTAGATAGCATTTCGAAGCAAACATCAAACAATTGGGTGTTACTCATATTGTTGTTTACCATAGGCCGATAAACTTGATACACGCTATCCCAATCTATGTTTTTGATTTCGAAAAATGCATATCGTTCATTCATTGTGCTCCAAAGTATCTCAAAATTTGACACTGGATCATTTGGAATGGTTTCATCAAAGAGCACCATTTCACATGCTGAAAAACTTAGCACAAAAATGGACAACAAGGCTATTCTACTTTTAACCGACTTCACAATCATTTCAAAATTCATTTTAATTACCCTCGCCCTTTTTTACCTTACCGCCCAACAATTTGACATAACTAATGCCTACTAAATGATTTGCGCTCTGCATAGAGTTTGGCTTATTATAATCAATGAATTGCCAATTGTAATTGATATTGACTGCATCTAAATTTCGTAATTGGTAATTCAAAGACAAGGCTGATTGAACCACTATCAGATGCTTGAAGGAAGTAAAGCCATGCTCTTCGAATCGACTTTTAAATTCATTTTCGTCGCTTACTAAGTAGTTAGACAAGTTGGTAATCGATGGCCTCACCACAGCAGCAAATGTAGGGACATGTAAACGCCCTCCTAAGGTCAAAGGAAGTCCAAACAACTCAACATTTTTGTAAACACTCACGGTAGGTCCAACATAATTTATGTTTTCATATAAACGAGCACTATTTGCTAATTTGTTGTGTATGCGGTGCCTAAAAATACTCCCAACTTGTAGTCCTGCAAATATCCTCCAAGAGGATTCATCATCGGACAGCCTTCTGGAGTATGAATAATTTATTTCAAATCCGTCTTGATTAACCCGACTTACTTTTCCGTCCCTTCTACCAATAGCATTTAAAACTCCCTGTTCGCCACTGAAATTAGCTGTTGAAATAGATTTTGACTTTACTCTTTCAAGCCTCACCTGCAAACCTGGAATGATGCCGTTGTATTGAGCTGGACTCATACCCGAATCCTGGATTTTGAAAAGAGAAACGTTACCCCCAAATGAAACCGTTGTTTCAGCATTTTGCTGAGCTAACAATTCAAAGCCTGATGCAAATAAGAATAGAAAAATAAATGGGATTTTTAATCCTCTTGCACTTGATGACATAATCGAAGTCATATTTAAACCCACACTAAAATTGTTTTCAAATCTCAAAAAAGAAATGCAATTTGCTATATACAAAGTGTTAAGCAAAGAAACCTAAGGATAAACAATAATTTCGGTATAATTGATTTAAAAATATTAATCCATGCTCAGGGAAATAAAATTGGATCACACATTAGGTCATTAAATTCAGAAAAACTATATCTTGCAAGGCAAATTTGAGAGCAAAATTAAATCCTTTACAATTAGAAAATCAGTTCCAACTTGAGTGACAATTTAACTTTTTCTTTAAGTGTACTTTTGGTTGAAGACAATGAAGTAAACCAATTAGTAGCTTCTAAGTATTTGCAAAAGTGGGGGATTCTTCCTGACTTAGCTGATAATGGAAGGATTGCTTTAGAAAAAGCTAAACAAAAAGTTTATGATCTGATTTTGATGGATCTTCAAATGCCCGAAATGGATGGATATGAGGCCACAAAATCTATCCGGCAGTTGAACTCCCATTACTCAAAAATCCCCATAATAGCCCTCACAGCGGCCTCCTTTGGAGAAATTAAGGATAAAGTTTCTAGTGCAGGCATGAAGGAATTTATTACCAAGCCCTTTAGCCCTACGGAACTATTCGATATAATTTCTAAATATGCTGAGGCTCGAAATGTTGTCATTCAAAAGCTTCCAAAGAATACCATTGATTTACCAAAGGATAAAATATTGGGCAAGATTACACACCTCACCCAAGGAGATTCTTTTTTCATGGAAGAGCTTACAAAGCTTTATATCAGTTCTTTGCAAGAGCTTAAAACTTTGTACAATCAGTATTTGCGGGAGAATAATCTTACTCGATTGCGAGAAATTCGTCATAAACATAAAGCCAATATCGATATGCTTGATTTGCCAGACTTGGCAAGTAAGTTAGAAAATGGAAAAGCCTTGCTTGAAGGCCCAATGTATAATGACACCCAAATAGAAGAACTCGCAGATTATGTCGAGAAATATTGCACCCTGCTGATAGAAAGGCTAGAAGAAATTCAAAGCAAATAGGCCATGCAGCTTTGGGAAATTCTTTTAGTGCTTGTTGTTGGTTTTGTCTCAGGTTTTTTAAACACCATTGCGGGAGGTGGGTCACTACTGAGTTTGCCCTTATTAATTTTTCTTGGCTTACCACCTACTGTTGCCAACGCCACCAATCGAGTAGCAGTATTTATTCAAAATATTTTTAGCGTAGCTGGCTTTCAAAGCAAAGGAGTTTCTGCTTATCCCTACAGTATTTGGATAGGCGTATCGGCATTTTTTGGCGGGATAATAGGTGCTTTACTTGCTGTTGATATAGACGGCGTCCTATTTAATCGAATCCTTGCTGTAATCATGGTAGCGGTAATTCTCTATACTGTTTTGGGCAGTAAATCAGTAAAAACGCAGGTAGAAAAACTAGATTTCAAACACCAAGCATACGGCGTTATTGCCTTCTTTTTTATTGGTATTTATGGAGGTTTTATTCAAGCGGGTGTAGGTTTTTTGATGATTCCAGCGCTTACAATAATCAATGGATTTAGTCTTGTAAAAACGAATGGTGCGAAAGTGTTCGTAGCTTTATTTTTTACTCTTTCATCTTTAATCGTGTTTATCTATGAGGATCAAGTAAACTGGATTTGGGGCTTGATACTGGCGGGAGGTAGTGCGGGTGGTGGCTGGGTGGCCTCAAGATGGTCAGTGGACAAAGGCGATGTTTGGATCAAGCGATTCCTAGTGATTACCGTATTTGGTTTGGCTATCAAGCTTTGGTTTTTCTGATCAACCAGGATTTCTACTTACAGCCTGTCCTATTTCGGGTGTCAATTATTTGAATGATTTTCCACTCACCATTATCCTTAAAAAGGGTGAAATTATTCACTCCACAGTGGCTAAAAGTATCTCCTCTATAAAACTCATAATTGGTCCAAGCCATTGCCATTGGTCCATCAACTTTGATATCCCAACCGGTAATTCGTTCGTCCAATGTCCCAACTTCTGCTTTAGAAATCGCTTCTGCAAAACCACTTACTGTTGACTCCGCCAATCGAGTATTTCCTTGCTCATCAACCATCGCCGTGAGCATTTTGGCTGAATCATGAAAACAACTGCTTAGCACCGCAGCATCGGAAGCTCGCATAGCATCAAATAGCTTTTCGATAAGCGCTTTTACTTGATCAGTTTCAGAAGATTGCGCTAAGGAAACATTGGCTACCAATAGTATAAGCGTTGCTAGAAATATGGACTTCAGGTTTTTCATGGATTACTAGTTTAAGGTATCAATTTACTAATAAGCGCGGTTAATTATACCACCCAATTGAGTTTCTACAGATAAATTAGAAGGTGAACCTTTGTAATTTATTTGAGCTCCCGTACTTGATCTTCCGCTCAGTCCGTCTTTCACATTTACATTTACCGATGCACCACTGTTTGCTCTAACTTCAGCTTCATTTGCCATAAGTTTAAAAGCCTCAATTTGCCCACCAGTACCAGCATTGATCATAGCCAAATCTGCAGAACCCGTAAGTGAAATACTACCTGCTGCCAAAGACTCTAGCGATAATCTACGAGCTTCTACATGAAGATTTACGCTTCCTCCCGCATTTGCCGAAATGCTCAATCTATCCACAACAAAATTCTCCTTGCTAGTGATTATACCAGCAGACATGGCTTGTATGAGACTTAGATCAGAATAATAAACCTTACATTTCACGTAAACTCCTGGATAAATTCCAATTCGCATTCTAATGCGTAATCTCCCACTCGACAAATCAGTAACTACCTTATCAGTGCTTACTCCCTCTGTTTCTATTTCTATTCTTGGGTTATCAGATTTGATGAGTTCTACCTCAATTCCATCGTTTACTCTGATTTCAAAAAAATCTGCAAGCGGCCTAGTTTCAGAATTTTGGGCATGCAGTAAGGTGCTAGAGAAAAAAATAAATGCTAGTGCTAAAATTGCTCTCATGGTATCCGATTTTATTAAATAGAAAGTCAATAACACTCGATTGATTTAATTGTCCGCTTTTTTGGCTTCTTTATCTTGTTTTTTGAAATAACCGCGGAAAAAGAAATTCGATTGCAATGCTTTCATGTTCTCATCTAGCTTAACAGAGCTTGATTCTAAATATTGCATCATAGATCTCAAAGATTCAGCAAATTCAGGGTCATTGGTCAGTAAGTCCAAAGCATTGTTCCCTTGATTTAACTTTTCGGTAAGCAATTTCACATCTGCTGTAATAGCATCAGCTTGGTTTGCGGTTTTTTCCAAATTTGCCAAAGTTGTTTTTAAGCTCACTACCATTGATTCGTCTTCGAACAATGCATGCACAAGACCGTCTTCAGAATTAAGTTTCTTGGTAAGCGTTTGCATTTCGCTTAGTACTACCAAACTACTTTTGCGTACATCATCTAGGCCATCTACAGTTTGATTGAGGTTGGTATAAAGCGAAGTATCTTTAAATAATTTACCCAAAGTACCTTCTCCCTTATTCAAGCCTTCCAACAGTACGCCCAATTGCTCAGTAATGCCCACAAGGTTCTCGTTATTCTTTTGCAAAGTGGCCAGCATATCTTCTGTATCTACACTTTGGATAGCTACTAGAAAATCGCCCTCATCTACTCCTGGACTTGAAGCAGATCCGCCTGTAATTACCACTATGGTATTACCGATGAGTCCATCAGAGCCAATTTTTGCATTTGCATCTTTTTTGATAAAATCTTTGAGTCGTTCTTCAACAGCCATTTCCACACTTACTTGGTTTTCAGCGATGATGGTTACCTTTTTGACGGTACCTACTTTCACTCCCGAAAACTGAACGTTATTACCACCCATCAATCCACCTGCGTCGTTGAACTCAGCATGTATGGTGATGGTAGAAACGAAAAGCTTGCTTTTATTACCGATGCTGAACACACCAATGGTGATGAAGATAATCGCTACAGTAACGAATATGCCCAGTTTTACTCTATTTTTATTTTCGTTTGCCATATAAATTAAGCGTTGTAATCGAAGAATGGTTTTATTCTAGGGTCTGTGGTTTTGGAAACTTCTTCAAAAGAACCTTCCGCTTGAAACAGGCCTTCCATTAGTACTTTTACTCTATTTCCTGTGTCTTTTGCACAAGTAATATCGTGAGTAATAATTATAGATGAGGTTTGGAATCTCTCCTGCACCTCCAATATAAGGTCGTTAATTTCCTTTGCCGTAATAGGATCTAAGCCAGCCGTTGGCTCATCATAAAGCATAATTTCTGGTTGCAGAATTAGTGTTCGTGCTACACCCACCCGCTTTCTCATACCACCAGAAAGCTCCGAAGGCATTTGATCGATGGCTTGGAGCATGCCTACGTCTTCCAATGATTTCTGCACCAAAATATTCATCTCTTTACGCGATTTTCGCATGCCATTTCTCACCAAAGGAAACTCTAAGTTCTCTCTTACTGTCATCGAATCGTAAAGCGCACTGTTCTGAAAATTGAAACCAACTTTCAGTCTCAATTTATCCAACTCATTGCTATTAAGCGTAGTTACTTCTTGGCCCAATACATTTATGCTTCCTGCGTCTGCTGATAGCAAACCCACAATACACTTAATCAACACAGATTTACCCTGTCCTGATCTGCCCAATACTACAAGATTCTCACCTCGCATCAAGGTCAGGTTTACATCTCTTAGTATTACTAGATCACCAAAAGCCTTTTTCAAGCCTTTGATTTCCATTACTATTTCTGTGGTATCTTTTGCTGCTGGGGTCATTATCAACGGAAAAGATTAGTGATTTGAAGAGCAAAAAGCTCTAAAATAAATATTAAAAACATGGAAACTACTACTGATGTGTTGGCAGCCTTACCTACACCCTCGGTACCTTTGGTAGAATTGTAGCCCTTGTACGATGCTACCAACCCAATGCACATTCCAAAAAATAAAGACTTAATAAAAGATGATACAACATCTAAAAAACTAACTGCTTCAAATACTTGATTAAAGTAGAGCTGTATAGAAGTAAGTTCCGAACCACTTACAGACAAAAAGCCACCAAATAATGCGACTGTATCTGCATAAGCTACCAATATGGGTAGCATCAATGTCATAGCTGTTACTCTTGTGACCACCAAATATCTAAATGGCTTCGAACCACTTACTTCCATCGCATCTATTTGCTCGGTTACTTTCATTGAACTAAGCTCTGCGCCAATTTGAGAGCCAACCTTCCCAGCACAAATAATTGCAGTAATCAGTGGTCCCAATGCTCTTACAATTGCAATTGAAATCAATGCAGGCAACCAACTAGCTGCGCCAAATTCTTCTAGAGATGGTCTCGACTGTCTGGTAAAAACCAAGCCTACTATAAATGCAGTAACACTAATAAGAGGAAGAGCTTTGTAGCCAACCTCGTAGCATTGTCTTACAGTTTCACGTATTTCGAATGGGCCGGTAAAAAGTTCCTTAAAATAGCGACCAATAAAGCGCGTGATAAGGCC
Organism: uncultured Roseivirgaceae bacterium; assembly: GCA_964598395.1. Lineage (GTDB taxonomy): Bacteria > Bacteroidota > Bacteroidia > Cytophagales > Cyclobacteriaceae > CAXBDP01. The sequence continues at coordinate 28,813 of CAZRBW010000016.1, read as the reverse complement.
AACTTCAACTAGTAATTTTTCGGTTTTTCTTATGAGGGCGGATTGGGTATTTGCCATTTGCTCTATTATTGTTCAGTATATTTACCGTACCGAACGCTGAAATTTATTCGAATGCAAAAGTAAGTCCATTTTACTTTTAATGATAACGATTAACAGCAATAATAATGTAAAGGGTTCATAGCCATGACAAAGAACCAATTTCAAACAGAATTCAAAATCAATTAATTCTCTTATGAAGAGCACCAACGAACTTTTCAACAAGAAAGAGCTAAGAAGAAGAGGCTTTTTTATATTTAAGTTAATTATCCTCTTTAGCTTACTTTATTTTAGAAATAGTTACTCTAATCAATTAATAGAATGGAATATTCCTCCAAGCATAATTGATGGGCTACTGTTTTACTTATCTGGAGCGTTGCTTATATCTATTGGGCGAATTGTACTAGTGTATTTCTATCTCAAACGCAAAAATAGAAATTCAGAATTCAAGGACACTTTTCTGCTTGGAATCAACAGAATTGCTTCATTCCTCACCAATTTCTTTCTGATTCTCGCGATTCTAATTGGTACGGGCGTGGATGTGGAGAAATTTTTTACTTCTATCACTATTGTGGCGGCAGCAATTGCAATTCTTTCTAAGGATTACATCAACAATATGATTAATGGCCTGATTATGATGTTTGGCGATCAACTCGCCTTAAACGATTACATTAAAATCGGCGAACACAATGGTAAAATTATCGACATCAATTTCCTCAATATTGTTTTGGAAAATGTAGATGGAGATAAGATTTTAATTCCCAACAGTGCTATCATCACAGGACAATTGACAAGCTATTCAGAATTGAGTTTGCGTAAAGTCACTTTTGGATTTGAATTACCTAGCAATCATGCAATTACAGATGAGTCTTTAAATACGGCAATACTTGAGGGTATCGCTGAACACAAAGCCTTGTTGGTTCAACATTCTGACAACTTACTGATTAAGGAAATTAAAAAAGAGGGGATTGCATACGAATTTTCAGTGGAGCTTATTCGTAAAAATGATCAAGCCAAGGGGAAGATACTCAGGAAGATAAAAGAGGTGGTACAAACGGTGATAAAAACCACCGAACAGATCGAGAATGAAAGGTAAAGAGTTTTATCAAGCTGTATTAGAGGTAGCCAAACTTATTCCAAGCGGGAGGGTAACCACCTATGGAGCCATCGCAGCCTATCTCGGCACCAAAAGTTCATCGCGTATGGTTGGTTGGGCATTGAATAAAAACCCTCATCCCGATGTGCCCGCACAAAGGGTTGTAAATAAAATTGGCCTGCTTACTGGCAAGCATTTTTTCGAAACGCCTTCCTCAATGCAAGCCTTACTAGAAGCTGAAGGGGTAAAAGTAAAAAACGACCAAGTAATTGACTTCGAACAGCATTTTTGGGATCCTGCCATTGAGCTTTTATAATTACCCTAAGCCTATTCTAGTTCTATCAACCTCCCGCTTTTTTGGATATAAATAGCAAGCCTATAAATGTGAGCAAACCATTGAGAATCAAAATCTCAAATCCAAATTGATAGCCATTTAGCCATTCTACAGAATTTAGATTAATAATGTAGCTTACAATGGGTGAGATTACACAAATCAATGGCACCCATTTATCTTTAACATTTCTCTTGACCATCAAGCCAAATGAATACAACCCCAACAATGGCCCATAGGTATAGCCAGCAGCTTTAAATATCGAATTGATTACACTCGCGTCATTCATCACTTCAAAGAGGATAATCACTGCGAAAATGACAATGGTAAAACCTACGTGTACTTTCATCCTTGTTTTCTGACCTGCATTTTCATTCTCTTTGCCGTCCAATCCCAAAATATCCACGCAGAAACTTGTGGTGAGCGCAGTCATGGCTGAATCGGCACTAGAATATGCAGCGGCGGTAATGCCCAACAAAAAGAGGATACCAATAGCCGTAGGGAAGTAATCTAAGGCCAACATCGGATACAAATTGTCTGTTCGAAGTGGAATATCAATGCCCTTAGCAAAGGCATATTGATAAAGCAAAACACCCAATACAAGGAAAAATAGATTGACTATTATAAGTGTGAGACTAAACCAAAACATGTTCTTTTGAGCGTCTTTCAAATTGCGACAGGTTAGATTTTTCTGCATCATGTCTTGATCGAGGCCTGTCATCACAATGGCTATAAAAGCCCCTGAAGTGAATTGTTTGAAAAAGCTCTTACCATCTTTCCAATCCCAAAAAAAGATTTGAGAGTATTCACTTTCTCTAACGGAGGAAATCATTTCCGAAAAACTGAAATCAAGCTCAATGGAAATCAAACGAATACTTGCCAACACGGCCAAGAGCATAAAAGTGGTCTGCAATGTATCCGTCCACACGATGGTTTTGATACCTCCACGAAAAGTGTAGAGCCAAATAAGGATTACGGTAACCAAAACCGAAACCCAAAACGGAACTTCCCAGGCATTGAAAACAGCCAATTGCAACACACTCGCCACCAAAAACAGGCGGAATGAAGAACCTACCACTCTGCTTAATATAAAAAAGAATGCGCCAGTTTTATAAGCCCAGAAACCAAATCGCTGCTCCAAATATCCATAAATTGTGAGTGTGTTCATTCTGTAATACAGCGGCATCAATACAGTGGCGATTACAAAATAGCCAACCATGTAGCCCAACACTACTTGAAAATACGAAAAGGCTGTAGCTCCCACTTCACCTGGCACTGAAATGAACGTAACTCCAGAAAGTGATGCTCCAATCATCCCGTAGGCCACCAAATACCAAGGGCTTTGGCGATTGGCAGTAAAAAAGGTTAAATTTGTAGCACCTTTACCAGTGAAATAAGAAATAAGGAGTAATACTCCGAAATAGGTTGCAAGTATTGATAGCGTGACGAATGGATTCATTTGCGAGTTAGAAAGCAGCCAAATTGTTCATTTTTCTTTAATTTTGCCAATAAATAGTTCATATGACAATCGAATTAACCAAATATCAGGAAGAAGTAGTCACCGAAACCCTCGAACTGGTTGATGACAAAGAGCTAGTTGTATTTAATGATGAAGTAAACACCTTCGATCATGTAATCGACACGCTCATTAAAGTATGCAAACATAGCAAGCATCAGGCAGAACAATGCACGCTAATTATCCATTATAAAGGAAAGTGCTCTGTGAAAAAAGGCACTGAAGAAGAATTAGTGCCAATGAAAGAAGCTATTCTTGATGCTGGCATCAACGCAGCAGTACTTTAATCAAAATATACTCAATGAACTTTCCTTCCAAGCTGGTAGAAAATGCCGTAAATGAGATTTCGAAACTTCCCGGCATTGGAAAAAAGACTGCATTACGACTAGTATTGCACCTCCTTAAAGAAAACGAACAAGAGACAACCGACCTTGCAGCTGCAATCACACATTTAAGAAAAGACATTCACTATTGTAAGCAATGTCACAATATATCTGATGCTGAGGTTTGCCAAATCTGTTCCTCTTACAAAAGAGATCCAAGCATTATTTGTCTGGTAGAAAACATCCAAGATGTATTGGCCATTGAAAATACGTCTCAATATCAAGGCAAATATCATGTACTAGGTGGTATCATTTCGCCCGTTTCAGGAGTTGGCCCAAGTGACTTAAAAATCGAAAGCCTTATCCAAAGAGTATTTGCAGAAGGCAGCGAAATCAAAGAAATTATTTTTGCACTTCCATCGACTATGGAGGGCGATACCACAGCCTTCTATATTACCAAAAAACTAAAAGACGCTGGTATCAAAATCAGTACTATTGCTCGTGGCATTCCAATCGGCGGCGAGCTTGAATATGCCGATGAAATAACCCTTGGCCGAAGTATTCTTAGCAGGATCCTTTACGAACAATAATTTCATCCCAACACATAAAATCCCTTTATTTGCGGACGAAATAGTCTTTACTTTATCAGAAAATATACGCAATGGAATTTCTATCCGATAGAATAAAAAACATGGAGGAATCAGCAACTTTGGCAATGGCCGCCAAAGCCAGAGAGCTGAAATCTCAAGGAGTAAACGTGATTTCTCTGAGCCTTGGAGAACCCGATTTTGCCACACCAGATCATATTCGCCAAGCCGCAAAAGATGCTATAGATGAGGGAAAATGGTTTGCCTATCCTCCTGTAGCAGGTTATCCAGATTTGAAACAAGCTATTGCAAAAAAATTGCGGGAGGAAAATGGTCTCGAATCGCAGGCTGAGAATATCGTAGTTTCGGCTGGTGCTAAGCAGTCAATCGCAAACGTGATGATGTGCTTACTAAACCCTGGCGATGAAGTGGTGGTATTTAGTCCTTTCTGGGTGAGCTATGCAGAAATCATCAAATTAGCAGAAGGCACTCCTGTATATATTCATGGCGGAGTAGACCAAGGCTTCAAAGCTACTGCAGCACAGCTAGAGGCTGCAATTACAGATAAAACCAAAGCAATTATCTATTCATCACCATGCAATCCAACAGGTGCTGTATTTTCAAAAGACGAATTGAAAGCCATTGCACAAGTGATGAGTAAGCATCCAAATGTGTTTATAATCGCAGATGAAATTTACGAGCATATCAATTTCAGCGGCAAGCATATTAGTATTGGTACATTCCCTGAAGTAAAAGATCAAGTAATTACCATTAATGGCTTCTCCAAAGGATTTGCCATGACAGGCTGGAGAGTTGGCTATGTATCAGCTCCAGTCAGCATTGCCAAAGCATGCGAAAAAATTCAAGGACAGTTCACTTCTGGTATTTGCAGCATTGCCCAAAGAGCTGCTCTTGCAGCAATATCAGGCGACTTAAGCCCAACTATTGCCATGGGCAAAGTGTATAAGGAGCGCAAAAAACTGGTGATGGATCTACTAAGTGAAATTCCAAATATCAAGATGAATGATCCTGAAGGTGCATTTTATGCATTCCCAGATGTGAGCCATTATTTCGGCAAAAACGATGGAACTACTACTATTAATAACGCAGACGAACTAGCACTATATATTCTGAAAGAAGCACATGTTTCTGTGGTAACTGGAGGCGCATTTGGTTCACCAGAGTGTATTCGTATTTCATTTGCAGCTTCCAACGACGACTTAATCGAAGCCTTGAAAAGAATCAAGAATTTACTAGCAACCTTAAAATAATTAGCCAACTGATATGAGCTCAGTAGAAAATCTATTCGAATCCTTCAAAGGAGCCAAAGCATTAATAATTGGCGACGTAATGGTGGACTCCTACATTTGGGGCAAAGTGGATAGAATTTCTCCTGAGGCTCCGGTGCCTGTGGTGCATGCCATAAAAAGAGAAAAGAGGCTTGGTGGCGCTGCAAACGTAGCGCTAAATGTGCTTGCATTAGGTGCTACGCCTATTCTCTGCTCAATAATTGGGGATGACAAAGATGGCAACGATTTTATCCAAATAATGAAAACACGTGGCATGCAAACTCGTGGGATCATCCAAAGCGATAAAAGAATTACGACGCTTAAAGAAAGAATTCTCTCTGGCTCACAGCATATGCTACGAGTAGATACAGAATCTAACCTCCCGCTTCAAGCATTAGAAGAGAGAAGTCTCACTCAATTGATTGGCAAACTTATCCCTGAATCGGATGTGATCATTTTCGAAGATTATGATAAAGGAACAATTACACCCGATATCAT